>CAZNGO010000018.1:0-28618 GCA_964572805.1 uncultured Rhizobium sp.
CTGACCTTCTCCTTCGTCAAGACCGCGGCCAACACCTGGAACTATGAAATCAGCTATGCCGGCAACAGCGCCAACGTTTCCAGCACCGGCGCGCTCTATTCCGGCACGATGAAGTTCAACAGCGACGGTTCGCTGGCCAGCGCCGATACCGCCTCGGCAACGCCGACAGGCTCCATCACCCTGAACATTCCCTGGGCGGCGACCACCGGCCTGGCGGCCCAGGCCATCACCATCAACCTGGGCACGGTGGACGGCACCAGCGGCGTCACCCAGTACGACTCCAACTCGACGATGAATGCCTCGACCGTCGATGGCTCGCCCTTCGGCAGCGTCACCGGCGTCACCGTCGGCAAGGACGGCACCGTCACGGCGCAGTTCTCCAACGGGTTGTCGCAGGACGTCTACAAGATCCCGCTGGCGACCTTCTCCAATCCGGACGGTCTGGCCCAGGTGTCGGGCAACGCCTATGTCGCCAACAAGGCGTCGGGCGCGGCCAACATCAACGTCGCGGACTCCGGTTCGGCGGGCGCCGTCGCCTCCAAGTCGCTGGAAGGCTCGACCGTCGACCTGGCCAGCGAGTTCACCAGCCTGATCACCACCCAGCGGGCCTATTCCGCGTCGGCGCGCATCATCACCACCGCCGACCAGATGCTGCAGCAGCTGGAACAGTTGCCGACCAACTAATGTGACGGAAAAGCCCAATGAAACGGGCTTTTCCTGAGCATTCGAGGAAAGCTTTTATGACTTCGTTTACCACGGTTCTTGGCCCTTTCTTAGTGCCGCAGAGCTTAGATTTCGCCGTGGTCGTGTTGGGAGTTTTGTGATGTTGGAAGAGCGCAAGGGGCGCGTGAGCTACGTCATCGGACCCGATGGGTCGCCGCTGACGCTCGCCGATCTGCCGCCGCCGTCCACACGCCGCTGGGTGATCCGCCGCAAGGCCGAAGTCGTCGCCGCCGTGCGCGGCGGCCTTTTGAGCCTGGACGATGCCTGCAAGCGTTATACGCTGACGGTGGAGGAATTCCTCGCCTGGCAGCATGCCATCGACCGTTTCGGCCTGGCCGGCCTGCGCGCGACGCGCGTGCAGCAGTACAGGAACTGACGCGCAGCGGACGCAATCGTAAACGCGCGTTAAGCAAAAAACTGCACATGATGGTCGCACACGGCCCCACGGCTTAAGGCCACGTTTACCCTACAGGCGGCAATGTTTGCCTAGCAGGCACCGGGAAGACCCGGTCCCTCGCGGGGAGGACATTGCCAGTGCCGGATTTCTTCAAACAGGTGGGTGCGGCCCGCTTCGGCGTCATGGCCGGCGTGGCCGCGGCGCTGACCGCCTTCTTTCTCTATGTCGCCGGCGTTGTCACCGAGCCGCCCAAGACCATTCTCTTCTCCGGCCTGGAATCGCGCGACGCCGCCGCTGTCACCGCCAAGCTGGACGGGCTGAGCGTGAAATATGAAATCAAGGGCGATTCCATCCTGGTTCCCGCCGACCGGGTGAACGATCTGCGCATGAAGCTGGCGCAGGACAATCTGCCCGCCGCCGGCGTCGGCTACGAGATTTTCGACAAGTCGGACGCTTTCGGCACCACCGCCTTCGTCCAGAACATCAACCAGCTGCGCGCCCTGGAAGGCGAACTGGCCCGCTCGGTCCAGACCATCGAGGGCATCCAGAGCGCCCGCGTCCATCTCGTCATTCCCGAACGCCAGGTTTTCGCCCGCGAGGAGCAGAGCCCATCCGCCTCGGTGGTGCTCAAGACCCGCACCAAGCTCGATCGCGGCCAGGTCGGCGCCATCCAGCACCTGGTCGCCGCCGCCGTGCCCGCGCTTTCGGCCCAGCGCGTCGCCATCATTGACGATGCCGGCACCCTGCTGGCGGGCGGCGACGGCCGCGCCGATGGCGCCGCCACCGCCGCCGACCAGGACCGCCAGACCGATGATTACGAGGAACGGCTGCGCGGCCGCATTGAATCCCTGGTCACCTCGGTGGTCGGCGCCGGCCATGTCCGCGCCCAGGTCACCGCCGAAATGACCTTCGACCACACCAACGTCACCAAGGAAGAATACAATCCCGACAGCAAGGTGGTGCGTTCCAGCCAGACCGTCGAACGCAATGCCAGCGACAGCAGCAGCGGCGGCGGTGCGGCGGTGTCGGTCGCCAACAATCTGCCGGGCGGCGGCCAGGCCAATGGCGCCGGCGGCGACAATGGCAAGTCCACCTCCGGCTCGACCGAGGAAACCACCAATTACGAGATCAACAAGACCGTCACCACCAGCACCAACGACAGCGGCACCCTGAAGCGCCTGAACGTCGCGGTCGTCGTGGACAATGGCGACAAGCCGCGCAGCGCCGCCGACATGGCGCAGATCGAGGCGCTGGTGAAATCGGCGATGGGTTTCGACCCTGCCCGCGGCGACCAGCTCCAGGTCAAGAACATGGCTTTCGCCAAGCTCGATGCCGGCGACGCCACGCCCGTCGAAAAGCCGCTGCTGGGCCTGTCCAGCGCCTACTGGTTCAAGATCATCGAGGCCGCGATCCTGTGCGTCACCGCGCTGCTGATCGGACTGTTCGTGATGCGCCCGCTGATCAACCGCATGTTCGCCGCCCAGGGCATCGGTCTTGGCGGCGCGGCCGGCGGCGCCACCGCGCTTTTGGCCAATGGCAGCCCGATTGCGGGCGTCCTGCCCGCGCCCGGCGGCCTGCAGGCTGCCCTGGCCAACACCCAGGCCGCATTGAATGGCGGACAGCCGGCCTATGCCGGCGCCGCGGCGCTGGGCGCGCCCGGCGCATCCGCCGCGCATGGCGGCCATGGCGCCGCCGGCGGCGCCGGCGGGGCTTCCAGCCAGTCGGTGCAGCAGGCCGAGCGCCTGGTGGCCGTGGCCAAGACCGGCGGCATCGATCTGTCGCAGATCGAGGGCGGCTTCGGCGAGAATTCCGTCAAGAAGGTCGGTGAAGTGGTGTCGGCGCATCCGGAAGAGGCGCTCTCCATCATCCGCACCTGGCTGCATCAACCGGTGTAAGAGGCGATCATGGCCAAGCCCGCGAAAAACGCCGTCAAGGAAGACATCCGCTCCCTCTCCGGGGCCGAGCGCGCCGCCGTCGTCATGCTGTCGCTGGGCGAGGAGCATTCCCAGAAGATCTGGACGATGCTGGACGAGGAGGAGATCAAGGAAATCTCCCAGGTGATGTCCAATCTCGGTTCGGTCTCGGCCGTGGTGATCGAAAAGCTGCTGGTGGAGTTCGTCGGCCAGATGGCCGGCACCGGCTCGCTGATGGGCTCCTATGAATCCACCGAACGCCTGCTGGCCAACATCCTGCCGCAGGACAAGGTCGGCGGCATCATGGAGGAAATCCGCGGCCCCGCCGGCCGCACCATGTGGGACAAGCTGGGCAACGTCAACGAAACCGTGCTGGCCAACTATCTCAAGAACGAATATCCGCAGACGGTTTCGGTGGTGCTGTCCAAGATCAAGGCCGAGCATGCCGCCCGCGTGCTGGGCGCCCTGCCCGAGGAATTCGCCCTGGAAGTGGTGCAGCGCATGCTGCGCATGGAAAGCGTGCAGAAGGACATTCTCGACAAGGTCGAGCAGACCCTGCGCGTCGAGTTCATGTCCAACCTCGCCCGCACCGCCAAGCGCGACGCCCATGAGCAGATGGCGGAAATCTTCAACAATTTCGACCGCCAGACCGAAAGCCGCTTCATCACCGCCCTGGAGGAGCGCAACCGCGATTCCGCCGAACGCATCAAGGCGCTGATGTTCACCTTCGAGGATCTGGGCAAGCTCGACCCCGGTTCGATCCAGACCCTGCTGCGCAATGTCGAGAAGGACAAGCTGGCGCTGGCGCTCAAGGGCGCCACCGACGGGCTGCGCGACACCTTCTTCTCCAACATGAGCGAGCGCGCCGGCAAGATCCTGCGCGAGGACATGGAAGCGATGGGCCCGGTCCGCCTCAAGGACGTGGACGAGGCCCAGATGCGCATGGTCAACGTCGCCAAGGACCTCGCCAACAAGGGCGAGATCATGATCGCCGGCGGCGGCAGCGAAGACGAGCTGGTCTATTGATGCGCCCCAACCCCGGCATGGCCAACGCCAAATTCACCTTCGACACCGAGTTCGTCGCCGGCAATGAGCGCCGCACGGCGGAGGCGGAGCGCCGGGTCAGGAAGACGCTCACCGTCGAGGAAATCGAGGCCCTGCAGGCCACCGCCCGTGCCGAAGGCCAGTCGAGCGCCGCCGCCCGCAACGCCGAGGCGGCCGAGCGCGCCCTGTCCGCCCTGGTGATCGCGGTCCGCGCCGCCACCGGCGAGGCCAAGGTGGAAATCGAGACGGTGCGCGCCGAAGCCGCCGCCCTCGCTTTGGCCGCCGCCCGCAAGCTCGCCCCCATCGCCATCGCCGCCTTGCCGCAGGGCGATGTCGAGGAAGCCCTGCGCGCCGCCATGCACCAGGCCATCGGCGAGCCGCGGCTGCTGCTGCGCGCCGCCCCCGATATCGCCGCCCTGATCGAACCCCGCCTCGCCGCGATCGGCCATGAGGAAGGTTATGACGGAAGGGTGATCGTCACCGCCGACCCGCATTTTTCCGGCGCCGACTGCCGCATCGAATGGCGCGGCGGCGGCATCGAGCGCAGTTTCGCGGCGATCGAAGCCGCCCTCGCCCAGATCATCGAACAGCGTTTCTCCGAACTTTCTTCCCGCGTGAAAGGATAAGCCATGTCCGGCTCCGACAATGTCGATCTGCCCGATCTCTCCCATGAGGGGGCGCCCGAAGCCCAGGGCGGCGCCCTGCTGAACAGCGAAGCGCCGCAGGAATCGGCGCCCAAGCGTTCGGCCGCCGACCTGGAGGCGGTGTTCGACGTTCCCGTCACCGTCTCGGCGGTGCTGGGCAAGAGCGCGATGGAAGTCAGCCAGCTGCTCAAGCTGGGCAAGGGCACCATCCTCGAGCTCGACCGCAAGGTCGGCGAAGCCATCGACATCTACGTCAATGACCGCCTGGTGGCGCGCGGTGAAGTCGTGCTGGTGGAAGACCGGCTCGGCATCACCATGACGGAAATCATCAAGACCGGTCAGAACTAGAAATTTGGCGTAAGGAGCCACGAATATGCGTCTTCTCATTGTCGGCGGCCTGCAGGGCCAGATCGGACTGGCCACCAAGATCGCGATGGAGCGCGGCGCCAAGGTTTCCCACGCCGCGGATATCGAAATGGCGCTGGCCAGCCTGCGCGGCGGCGCCGGCGCCGACCTGGTGTTCTGCGACGTCACCCTGGATATCGGCGCGCTGGTGCGGGGCCTTTCCGCCGAGCGCATCTGCACCCCGGTGGTGGCCTGCGGCATCGGCACCGACACGCGCCGCGCGGTGGACGCGATCCGCGCCGGCGCCAAGGAATATCTCCCCCTGCCCGCCGACCCGGAACTGATCGCGGCGGTGCTGGCGGCGGTGGCCGACGAATCGCACCAGCTGGTGCATGAGGACGAAGCGATGACCGCCGTGCTGGCCCTGGCCGACCAGGTCGCCGGCAGCGAAGCCTCGATCCTGATCACCGGCGAAAGCGGCACCGGCAAGGAGGTGCTGGCGCGCTATGTCCACCGCAAGTCGGCGCGGGCGGAAAAGCCCTTCATTTCGGTGAACTGCGCCGCCAGTCCGGAAAATCTGCTGGAATCGGAACTGTTCGGCCACGAGAAGGGCGCCTTCACCGGCGCCATCGCGCGGCGCATCGGCAAGTTCGAGGAAGCCAATGGCGGCACCCTGCTGCTGGACGAAATCAGCGAAATGGACATCCGCCTGCAGGCCAAGCTGCTGCGCGCCATCCAGGAGCGCGAGATCGACCGCGTCGGCGGCACCAAGCCGGTCAAGGTCGATATCCGCATCATCGCCACCTCCAACCGCGACCTCGCCGACGCGGTCCGGCACGGCACTTTCCGCGAGGACCTGCTCTATCGCCTCAATGTCGTGAACCTGCGCATTCCCGCCCTGCGCGAGCGGCCCCGGGACATTCGCGCCCTCGCCCAGCACTTCGCCCGCAAATACGCGGAAGTGAACGGCGTGCCGTTCCGCCCCCTCGCCGCCCAGACCGAGCAGGCCCTGCTGGGCCACTACTGGAAGGGCAATGTCCGCGAACTGGAAAACACCATCCATCGCGCCGTGCTGCTGGCGACCGGAGCCGATATCGCGCCCGAAGCCATCCGTCTGCCCGATGGCACGCAAGTGGGCGGCAGCCAGGCCGGCGCCACGCAGTCCGTCATGCCGCAGAATGTTTCCGTGCAGAGCGCGGTGACCAATGCAGCCGCCACCACCCGCGGCCTGATCGGCCGCACCGTCAGCGATGTCGAGCGCGACCTGATCCTGGACACGCTGGACCATTGCCTGGGCAACCGCACCCATGCCGCCAACATCCTTGGCATCTCCATCCGCACCCTGCGCAACAAGCTGCGGGAATATTCGGATGCCGGTGTGCCGGTGGCGGCGCATGGCGAGCAGCGGATCGCGAGCTAACCCGCCATGTCCAGTCCGGGGATTGCTTCAGGCTTCGATTTCTCGCCGCGCGGGCTGGTGAACCTGCTCAAGCGCGGCGAACTGGGCCTGGCCATCGGCATGATGGCCATCCTGGTGGTGCTGATCCTGCCGCTGCCGACCTGGCTGCTGGATTTCGCGCTGGCGCTGTCGCTGAGCTTCTCGATCCTGATCCTGATGACCACCGTGTTCATCAGAAAGCCGCTGGAGTTCAGCTCCTTCCCGGCCATCCTGCTGATCACCACCATGCTGCGGCTGGCGCTCAACCTCGCCTCCACCCGCCTGATCCTGTCCCAGGGCAATGAAGGCACCGCCGCCTCGGGCTACATCATCCAGGCCTTCGGCACGCTCATCATGGGCGGCAATTTCGTCATCGGCATCATCGTCTTCGCCATCCTGATCGTGGTCAATTTCGTCGTCATCACCAAGGGTTCGGGCCGCATCGCCGAAGTCGCCGCCCGCTTCAGCCTGGACGCCATGCCGGGCAAGCAGATGGCGATCGACGCCGATCTTTCCGCCGGCCTCATCGACGAGAAGGAAGCCAAGGCCCGCCGCAAGGAAATCGAGGCCGAAAGCAATTTCTTCGGCGCCATGGACGGCGCCAGCAAGTTCGTGCGCGGCGATGCCGTGGCGGGCCTCTTGATCGTCGCCATCAACATCATCGGCGGCATCATCATCGCCGTCGCCCAGAAGGGCATGAGCTTCGGCGACGCCACCCACACCTTCACCCTGCTTACCGTCGGCGAGGGCCTGGTGTCGCAGATGCCCGCGCTGATCGTTTCCACCGCCGCCGGCCTGATGGTTTCCAAGGCCGGCGTCGAAGGCGCCGCCGACAAGGCGCTGATGGGCCAATTGTCCTTCTATCCCCAGGCGCTGGGCATGGTTGCAGCCGTGCTGGGCGTGGTCGGCATCCTGCAGGGCATGCCGTTCTTCGTCTTTGAACCGCTGGCGGGCGGCTTTGGCGCCCTGGCCTGGTACGCCCACAAGCGCAAGGACGCCCGGGTGGCGCGGGAAGCCGCCGAAGTCGCCAAGAGCGACACCGCGCCCAAGGAGGAGCCGATCTCCACCGCCCTGGCGATGGACCTGCTGCGGGTGGAACTGGGCTATGGCCTGCTGCCGCTGATCAACGATGTGCAGGGCCACAAGATCACCGACCAGATCAAGGCGCTGCGCCGCCAGCTGGCGCAGGAAATGGGCTTTGTCATGCCCGCGGTGCGCATTCTCGACAACATGCAGCTGGGCGCCAACGAATACCATATCCGGGTCAAGGAGTTTGATTCCGGCAAGGGCGAACTCTTTCCCGGCGCCTTCCTGGTGATGGACCCCAAGGGCCTGCCGATCGACCTGCCGGGCACCCACACGACCGAACCCGCCTTCGGCCTGCCCGCCACCTGGGTTTCCGGCGCGCTGAAGGAAGAAGCCACCTTCCGCGGCTTCACCGTGGTCGATCCCGGCACGGTGCTGACCACGCACCTGACCGAGGTGTTGAAGGCGCACATGGCCGAGCTGCTTTCCTATGCCGAGACCAAGAAGCTGCTGGACGATTTGCCGCCCGAGAACAAGAAGCTGGTGGAGGAACTGATTCCCTCGCAGATCTCGGTCACCGGGGTACAGCGCGTGCTGCAGACCCTGCTGGCCGAACGCGTCTCGATCCGCGACCTGCCCGCCATCCTGGAAGGCATCGCCGAGGCGGTGGGCCACACCAAGAACGCGCTCTACATCACCGAGCATGTCCGCGGCCGCCTGGCGCGCCAGCTTTGCCACGCCAACCTCTCGGCGGGCGGCTATCTGCCGCTGATCGCCCTGTCGCCGCATTGGGAGCAGGCCTTCAGCGAAAGCGTGGTCGGCCAGGGCGAGGAGCGCCAGCTGGCGATGGCGCCAAGCCAGTTGCAGCAATTCATCCAGACCGTGCGCGAGGCCTTTGACGAAGCCAGCGCCAAAAATGAAGTGCCGGTGCTGCTGACCAGCCCGCAGATCCGTCCCTTTGTGCGTTCCATTGTCGAGCGCTTCCGCCCCGCCACGGTGGTGATGAGCCAGAACGAAATCCACGCCTCGGTGCGGCTGCGCACCTTGGGCCAGGTCTAGCGGAGGCCGGGTCTGCCATGACAGCGCTCCACCGGCATCAGCAAAGCGCCACCCTGCTCGCCTTTCCCGGGGCGGCGCACAACCTTTCCTCCGGCGTGATCGCGGCGGCCCTGCGCCGCCATCGCCTGCCGGAAAAGCTGGCCGCGCAGCTGCTGCGCGCCGCCATCGGCAATCCCGATCCGCAGGCCGCCCTGGCCGAGGCGCTGGACACCCACATGACGCTCGAGCCGCTGAACCTGGACTCGGCGCGCCCGATTCTGCTGATCGGCGAAAGCGGCGTCGGCAAGAGCGCCGCTGCTGCCGCCATTGCGGCCAGGGCCGGGCGTGAAATCCTTTTGCTGCCCGCCCGCGAGGGCCTGGCGCGGCTGCGCGCCGGCAGCCTGCCGGCGGGCGTGCTGGCGGTGATGGAGGCGGAAGGCTTTCATCCCCTCAATCCCAAGGCGCGCGGCGCCTTCGCCGCCCTGGGCGACATGGAAGACGTGCTGGCCGTGGGCGTGGTGTCCGCCGCCGGCGATGCCGAGGATGCGGCGGAAATGGTGAAGGCGCTGCGCTTCCGCCGCCTGATCGTCACCGGCCTGGACCGCGCCCGGCGCCTGGGGGCGCTGACCGCCGCGGTTACCGGCGGGGCGCGGCTGGCGCATGTGCTGCGGAACGGTTCTTTAGAAAATCTTTACCCTGACGATCTTGCCGCCGCGCTCCTGGCGCCGGGCTGAAGACAATTGCGCGCCTGCGGCAAGGGTTCTTTAAGCGGGCGCATGCGATAAAGCCCCCGTAACAAGCCATAGCCGCTTTCCTTGGGAGATTTCGAGATGCGTAAGACCGGTGCGATCCTGGCCACCACGGCCCTGCTGATGACCAGCGCCTTTGCCGCCACGCCCGCCACCACGCCCCTGCCCCCCGGCAAGCCGGCCGGCGTCCATCAGGCCGCGCTGCAAATGGGCGGCGTGCTGCTGGTGCTGGGCCTTGCCGCCGTTGCCGGCGCCATCGCCGCCATCGCTTCAACCACGCAGGGTACCTCCACCTCCGGCACCAGCAGCTGATCAGTCAGCGCTGAATTCAGGTTTCCGGGCGCGCGATCCTTCCGGGTCGCGCGCCTTTTCATTTGCGAAAACCGCTTCACGCTTTTCCGGGCCGCGCGCTAGTGCTTCTTGCCCTTGCCGCCGCCCTTGGCGCGATTGTCCAGCGCGAAGGGACCGGGGCCCATGCCCACCATCAGCAGCAGGCCGCCGCAGATCGCCAGGTCGCGCGAGAAAATCGCGAACTCGGCCTCGCGGGCCGCGCCGTCGGCCATGGTCCAGACCGGATGCAGGGTGAAGGCCGCCACGATGGTGAGGCCGAACAGCAGCACGGCGCCATGGCGGGTGTGGTAGCCGAAGAACAGCGAGATGCAGCCCAGGAAGATCAGGACCAGCGCCACCAGCAGCAGGGCGGGGGCGAGCGGGACATGGCGCGCCTCCAGCGCGGCGGCGACATGCGGCCAGTCGCCGACAATGTTCATGGCGGCGGCGCCAAAGAACCAGACCAGGGCGCAGCGCCCCAGAAAAGGAGAGATGGTTTCCGAAAACGACATGCCCCACTCCGACTCAGTGGCCGGAATCTAGCGGCTTTTGCGGGTCAGCGGAACTTAGGCGCTGCGCAGCGAATGCTTGCGCAGATGGCGCACCATCGCCATCTCGTCCATCCGGGCCTGCTGGCGCCGCGTCTGGATTTCGGCCAGGCGCTTGGCCTGCTGCTCGGTGGCGAACTCCAGGCTCTTGAGATCCTGGAAGGCATTGGTGAGATCGAGCTGGGCGGCGGCGTATTCCTTCTCGATGTCCTTCAGCGTGGTGCGCAGATTCTCGCGGCGGACTTCGATCGACTTGAGGAAGGACGGGAAGGCCAGGCGCCCGATGTCGGAATCGCCGGCGCGCTGCTTCTCGCGCGCGACATTGTCGTCCAGGTCGGAGAGCTTCTTTTCCAGGTCGGCCTTCATCGCCTCGATGGCGGCCATGCGGCGCTTCATCTCGTCGACGCGAAAGCGCTTCAGGCGCAGCAGCGTGTCAGTGCGGTTCATCACGCTCTCCTTTCGCTGTCGAGGATGGCCGACAGCGACTGATATCCGGTAGCCAGATCCGTGGCCTCGTCCTTCCGTTGAGCCAGGAAGGCCTCAAGCTGCGGATAAAGCTTTACGGCATGATCCACTTCAGGATTCGTGCCAGCCTTGTAGGCGCCGACCCGGATCAGCTCGGCCATGTCTTCGTAAACCGTCATCGGCCCGCGCGCGCGCCGGATAAGCGCCTGTTCGTCCTCGCTGTTGCAGGCCGGCTGGGCCCGCGAAACGCTCTTCAGCACGTTGATGGCGGGAAAGCGGCCCCGTTCCGCAATGGCACGGTCGAGCACGATATGGCCGTCCAGGATGCCGCGCACCGCGTCCGAAACCGGCTCATTATGGTCGTCGCCTTCCACCAGCACGGTAAACAGGCCGGTGATCGAGCCTTGCCCTTCCTCGCTGCCGGGGCCGGCCCGTTCCAGCAGGCGCGGCAGTTCGGCGAAGACGGTGGGGGTGTAACCCTTGCTGGCCGGCGGTTCGCCGGCGGAAAGACCGATCTCGCGCTGGGCCATGGCGAAGCGGGTGATCGAATCCATCAGCAGCAGCACATTGAGGCCGTCATCGCGCAGCTTCTCGGCCACGGCCATGGCGACATAGGCGGCCTGGCGGCGCACCAGCGGCGCTTCGTCGGAGGTGGCGGCAATCACGACGGAACGGGCCAGGCCTTCCGCGCCCAGGTCGTCCTCGATGAATTCCTTGACTTCGCGGCCGCGCTCGCCGATCAGGCCGATGACGATGGCGTCGGCCTTGCTGTTGCGCGCCAGCATCGCCAGCAGGGTGGACTTGCCGACGCCGGAGCCGGAGAAGATGCCCATGCGCTGGCCGGCGCAGAGCGTGGTGAAGACGTTCAGGGCGCGCACGCCCAGATCGAGCTTGCCGCCCATGCGGGCGCGGCGCGTCGCCGGCGGCGGCGCGGCTTTCAGTGGATAGGGCTGCGGCCCCTGCGGCAGGGGACCCTTGCCGTCCATCGCATTGCCGAAACCATCGATCACCCGGCCCAGCCAGGCGGAGGAGGGACGGATGATGGCGGGCCGGTCCTCGAAATCGGCGCGGGCGCCAAGGGCGATTCCCTCCAGCGGTCCCAGCGGCATCACCAGGGCGCGGCCGTCGCGAAAGCCGACCACTTCGCAGGAAATTGTCTTTCCGTGTCCGATACTTAGATGGACCTGGCCACCCAGCCGGACGGCCCCCAGGGCGCCGGTGACTTCCACCGCCAGGCCCTCGATCCGCGCCACCCGGCCAAAGCGGGTAAGGGCTGGAACGGCCTCGATTTCTTTCAGCAGCGCGCGCATCAAAACCTGTCGGGAACTGGCCTTTTGCCGGTTCCGAAGGCCCATCCTGACCGCAAAAATTTAAGTCTCGGTAAACTTAACAAATTGAATCAGCGGGTTTTTCTCGTTCCGGCAGCCGGTAAACTGGGCGGGTCGAATCAGCCCTGCCGCGCCGCCGTGAAGCTCCCCTTAAGGGGAATGAGCGGGGCCTGAAGCGTCCGGCAGAGGTTAAAGCTGCTGTTAACCATTTGCGCTTACCGTCTGGCAACCGGTTAACCGTGTCGGCGGCAGATCCGACGCTTACGAGAGGGGCCTGACATGCGCGTATTGCTGATTGAAGACGACAGCGCCATGGCGCGGAGCATCGAGCTGATGCTGCGCAGCGAAGGCCTTAACGTCTACACCACCGATCTCGGCGAGGAAGGGATCGATCTGGGCAAGCTTTATGACTACGACATCGTGGTCCTGGACCTGCAGCTTCCCGACATGAGCGGCTTCGAGGTCCTCAAGGCGCTGCGCACCGCCAAGGTGCAGACGCCGGTGATGATCCTCTCCGGCAACGCCATTGTCGAAGCGAAGGTCAAGGCGCTGGGCTTCGGCGCCGACGACTATATGACCAAGCCCTTCCACAAGGACGAGCTGGTCGCCCGCATCCAGGCGGTGGTCCGCCGCTCCAAGGGCCACAGCCAGTCGGTGATCACCACCGGCAAGCTGATCGTCAATCTCGACGCCAAGACGGTCGAGGTCGAAGGCAGCCGCGTCCACCTGACGGGCAAGGAATATCAGATGCTGGAGCTGCTTTCGCTGAGGAAGGGCACCACCCTGACCAAGGAGATGTTCCTCAACCATCTTTATGGCGGCATGGACGAGCCGGAGCTCAAGATCATCGACGTCTTCATCTGCAAGCTGCGCAAGAAGCTGGCCGCCGCCACCGAGGGCGCCAACTATATCGAGACCGTCTGGGGCCGCGGCTATGTGCTGCGCGACCCGCATGGCGGCGTGGCGGAAGAGTCGCAGGTCGCCTGATCTGCCTTTCAAGGGGCGTTCGAAGGGCCGGTCGCAAGACCGGCCTTTCTGCTTTCTACTTCACCGCGCAATCCAGCAGCTTGTCGTCATGCGACGAGCCGATGAAGAGATGGCCGGGCACCTTCACTGCCGCCGTCGCCGCCCTGATCCCCTGCCCGTCATCGGCATAGACGGTGTCCTGGGCGGCCGCCTTGCCGTCGGTGCCGATCACCACCCGCACCACGGTGGAAGCGGCGCTTAAGCCCGGCAGGCGGGTGGGACCGGCCACCCACAGCGCCCCGTTCGCATCCAGGCTGAGCCGTTCGGGCCGCAGCGGCACCGAAATCGAAGCCTGCTCGGTCAGGGCGCCGGTATAGATGTCGCGCGACATGACGATGACCCGGCGCTCGCCGCGCGATGCCACGAACAGGCGCGAACCGTCAGGCGCCATCGCCACGGCGGAAGGATCGGAAAGACCGTTCACCGCCGGGCGGAACAGCTCGCCATTGAAGAACAGCACATTGGCCCGCCCCAGCAGAAGCCAGCGGTCGGCCCAGGCCAGCCACTCGCTGCTGGTGGGCGTGGCGGCGAGATAGAAGCGGCCATTGCCGAGCGAGGCCACCCCCGCCGCGCGCCGCGCCAGGCCGCCCTGCACCGAGGCCTGGTAGCCGAGGCTGGCGCCGGTGGCGTCATAGATGACGTTATAGACGTCGACCGAGACCGTGCCGTTGGCATGACGGTTCACCGCCGTCAGGCTCGGCGAACCATCGATATTGTAGCCAAGGCCAAGAGCTGTGGGATGGAAGTCGGACGGCGTGCCCTTGAGTTTCACCGGCGCCGCCCCCGGTTTAAGGGCATAGATGCCGTCGCCGGCGGCGGGTGCGCCTTGCCGGGCGGCGGCGATGAACAGCGTGCTGTTCTTGCTTTCAAAGGCCAGGTCGCCGGCGCCGGCCAGGGGAAGGGCGCGGCAGGCACCGGGCGAAACCGAGCCGGCAAAGCTGAACAGCCCCACCGACCGCACCACCTTGAACAGCGTCATCAGCACGATCGCGCCGACCACGACCCAGGCCAGGATCGCCGCCCGCATCAGCCGGTCGGGCTTCTTTGTTCCATCGGGCCTGCGGTAGATCGGCTGCTGTTTCGCCATCACGATACCTCGCTGAATTGCAGCTTCGCCAGCCGCGCATAAAGCCCGCCCTTCGCCACCAGTTCGGCGTGACTGCCGCTGGCGACGACGCGGCCCTCCTCCATCACCACGATCCGCGCCAGGCGCTGGATGGTGGCAAGGCGATGGGCGATCACCAGGGTGGTGCGGCCCACCATCAGATTGGCCAGCGCCGTCTGCACCAGGCGCTCATTCTCGGCATCCAGGGCGCTGGTGGCCTCGTCCAGCAGCAGCAGCGGCGCATCGCGCAGGATGGCGCGGGCGATGGCCAGGCGCTGGCGCTGGCCGCCCGACAGGGTGACACCGCGCTCGCCCACCAGGGTGTCGAAACCCAGGGGCAGCTTGTCGATGAATTCGGTGGCGGCGGCGGCGGCGGCGGCGCGGCGGATTTCCTCCGCCGTGGCGCCTTCGCGGCCATAGGCGATGTTGGCGGCGATGGAGCCGGAGAAGATCACCGGATCCTGCGCCACCACGGCGATGTGCCGGCGCAGTTCCACCGGATCGAGTTCGGCGATGGGCACGCCATCGAAGCGGACCGTGCCTTTCTGCGCCGCATAGAAGCGCAGCATCAGCTGGAAGACGGTGGACTTGCCCGCCCCGCTTGGCCCCACCAGCGCCACCGCCTCGCCCGCGCCGACATCAAGCGAAAAGCCGTTCAGCGCGGCGGCGTCCGGCCTTGTGGGATAATGGAATTCGACATTCTCGAACGACACCGCGCCTGACGGCCGGGCCGGCAGATGCAGCGGCATGGCGGGGGCGCGGATCGCCGGCACTTCGTGCAGCAATTCCATCAGCCGCTCGGTGGCGCCGGCGGCGCGCTGCAGGTCGCCCCAGGTTTCGCTGAGCGCCCCGACGCCGCCCGCGACCAGCCCGCCATACAGGATGAATTTGAGCAGCGCCCCGCCGGTGATGCGGCCCGCGATGATGTCGTGCAGCCCGACCAGTGCGATGGTCGCCAGCGCGGCAATGACGGTGAAGAACACCACCGCCGTCAGCACGGCCCGCGCCAGGGTGCGGCTTTTGGCGAAGACAAAGGCGCGTTCCACCGCGGCACCGAATTGCCGCCGCTCATGGGTCTCCATGGTGAAGGCCTGCACCGTGGGCACGGCGTTCAGGGTCTCGGCGCCGCGTGCCGAAGTCTCGGCCAGCGAATCCTGGCTCTGGCGGGAAAGCCTGCGCACCCAGCGGCCGAACAGCAGCATGGGCAGCATCACCAGCACCACCGCCCCCACCACCAGCGCCGCCAGCTTCAGGCTGGTGATGAACATCAGCACCAGGCCGCCGGTCAGGGTGACCAGGTTGCGCAGCGCCAGCGAGACGCTCGATCCCACCACGGTCTGGATCAGGGTGGTGTCGGCGGTCAGCCGCGACAGCACTTCGCCGGTGCGGGTGACTTCGAAGAACTGGGGCGACAGGCCCAGCACATTGTCGAACACCGCCTTGCGGATATCGGCCACCACCCGCTCGCCCAGCCAGGTGACGGCATAAAAGCGGATGGCGGCGGCCAGCCCCAGCGCGGCGCCCGCCGCCACGAAGGCGAAATAGAAGTTGGTCAGGGCATGGGCCTCGGACGCCGAAAGGCCGCGGGCATCGAGCAACCCGCCCGCGAATTGCGGCAATGTCAGTGTGGCGGTGGATGAGCAGACCAGGGCGATGGCCGCCACCGCGATCCGGCCGCGGTAGGGGGCGAGGAACGGCATCACCCCCCGGAGCGGGGCCAGGGAACGGCTTTTCGCCCGTCCGCCGGCGATCCGGGCAGTTTCCTTGGAAAAATCGGTCTGGTCGCGGGCCAAGGCGGGGTTCCTGAGGGGTCAGGCTGTATATAGGCAGGGCTTTCCCAAGGAAACCGCTGTTGTTTTTAAGGGATTGGCACCCTATAAGCCGCGCCCTGCGGGACCCGTCGGAAATGGGCGCCCGCCACGAAAGGCGCGCGTCATGAAAAAGGGCATCCACCCCGACTATCACTTTGTCGAAGTTCAGCTGAACGACGGCACCACCTACAGGACGCGCACCACCTACGGCACGGCGGGCCAGAAGGTGACCCTGGACATCGACCCCACCACCCACCCGGCCTGGACCGGCGGCCAGCAGCAGCTGATGGACCGCGGCGGAAGGCTCACCCGCTTCAACAAGAAGTTCGCCGGGTTCGTGAAGACCTGAGGGGCGCGGGTTCGCCCGTCATTTTTGGTCGCACGCGCTGACGCGAACCGCTTCGCACTTCGCGGGCGCGATGCTCCTCACCCGCTTCAACAAGAAGTTCGCGGGCTTTGTGAAGACGTAAGCTGTCGCCTGGTGAGAACAAAAACGCCGCCGGGCAACCGGCGGCGTTTTTGTTCCTGCCGCTCTCCATGGCCGGCCTTCGAGCCGGCCATCCAACTTTCCATCACATGAGGCAAAGCTGGATGGGCGGGTCAAGCCCGCCCATGGTGAAGCCATGGCTTCAATCCGTGCCGAAGGCCTGGGCCAGGCGGCTTTGATGCTCGCGCGCCCCGGAGTTGGCGGCTTCGCCGGAACCGAACAGCACCTCGTCAAGACGGGCGATACGGCGATAGAGGTTGTCGCTGCGGACCAGCAGGTCGCGCAGCGCCACCGGCAGCATGTCGGTCGACTCGGCACAGGCGCCCAGGCAGACTTCGCGCGAACCCAGGCGGTAGCGTTCGTCCGCCGCCTGGCCGCATTCCATGTCGCCATCGCGAACGGCCCGCTGCACCAGAAGCCAGCTTGCGGCCTGCATCAGGCGCGTGGTGACGCGCATGCTTTCGCCGGCATAGAGCATGGAAGCCTTGCGCGGCAGGGCGCGCGCTTCCTCGCGCCCGCGGCCATCGAGATAGCGCGCGGTTTCCTCCACCAGCGCCATGCCTTCATCGAAGGTACGGTCGAACAGGGCGGAAGTGACGAAGTTCTGGCGCGTCATTCCCGCGGGAATCTGGCCGAGATTTTCGCTGTCCTGCTTCATTTGCGGGCCCTCAAGCTTTCACAAGGCCGGCACGCTAGCAGCGTCGGGGCAAGGCGAAAAGCGGCTTGTCTGCGCGAGAGCTCAAAAGCTCCGGTCAATTCAGGGAAAGAAACCCCCGGTAACTCCCGGGCAACAGGCCTGCTGAGGATATTAACCAGCCGCGCAGATTTTCGCCCGCCCTACTTCCTGAAGAAATCCTCCGCCGCCGATCTGGTGGCGTGGCGCGCCTTGATCGCCTCCCTGGCGCGCGCGACCTCTTCTTCCAGCCGGGCAATGCGGGCCTCGAGCTCATGGGCGGAGAGGTTGGAAATATCCTCGCCCAGCACGATGCCCGATGATTTATCAGGCAGCTTCTTGCGCGGTTGCAGCTCTTCGGGGTCGATCGCCATGGCTGGCCTCAAGCGCGGACGGCAAATGCTAGAACAAACTGTCCAGGCGCGAAACGCATTTCCGCTTCAGCCATGCAGGCCGATGACGGGCGCGGCGGCGCCCACCATGGCCAGGCTGAGATCGTCGGCCCAGACCTCGCCCTGGCCGCCCGCAAGCAGGAAGCCGAAGCAGATGCGGTTGCTGTTTGCCGGGACGTTCAGGGTGATATCGCGCTGCTGCCAGCCGGTGGTGCCCATGATCCGCTGGGAGAACATGTTGCTGGTGCCCAGGATGTAGGCGCCGCGATAGGCCCGCAGCCACAATTGGCCCGCGCCCGCCCCGACGGTCTTCAGCCGCGCCGAAAGCCGCAGGCGCTTGCCGGCATAATCCCCGGCGCCGATGCATTGGGCGATGGGAAAATAGCCGTTGCGCGACGCATCCGGTTTGGCCCGGATATAGGCCGCCTTGCCATTGGCGCCTTCCACCGGCGCGGTGCCGTATTCATATTCCTTCGTCCAGGCCGAACTGCCGCTCCAGCCCAGGGGAAAGCCGGGCTCGGCCGCCGCCGGCGCGGCGCCGGCCAGCAGAGCCAGCACAAACAGGCAGAGTGCGCGCTTTTCCATGCCGTCCCCTATTGGTCGAACCCGAGATTCACCGGCGCTTTCGGCGTCGCCATGTTGCGCGACGGCGCCATGTCCCGTCCCACCGGCTCCAGGCTGAACCCGTCGGCCCAGGCTTCGCCCTTGCCGCCGGCGAGAAAGAAACCATAACAGATCATCGTGCTTCCCGCCGGCACATCCAGCACCACGTCATAGCGCTTCCAGTCCGTGGTGCCTTTGATCGGCCGGTCGGCCATGTTGTAGAAACTCAGGGCGCTGCGCGGCCCGTCCT
This sequence comes from uncultured Rhizobium sp., assembly GCA_964572805.1. GTDB lineage: Bacteria > Pseudomonadota > Alphaproteobacteria > Micropepsales > Micropepsaceae > Rhizomicrobium. The sequence continues at coordinate 18,336 of CAZNGO010000018.1, forward strand.
TCACATTCGCAGGCCCGTCCACCCGCATCCAGAGCTGCTCGCCGCTGGCCTCCACGCCTTTCAGGCGCGCCGAAAGCCGCAGGCGCTTGCCGATGTAATTGTCCGCCATGACGCACTGGAAGAGATCGCCGAAGCCGTCGCTCGCCGCGCCCGGCCTGGCCTTGACATAGGCCGCCTTGCCGGCGCCGGCCACCATCTCGGTTCCGAACTCGTAATCCTTGAGCCCGATGCCGCTGCCGTCCCAGCCCAGGGGAATGCCGGGACCGGCGAGGGCGGGGGCGCTCAGAAGACAGAAGACCGCGGCGGCAAGAAAAAGGCGCATCATGGCGAAACAGCTTCGCCGCTGCCGAAACCGTCCGGCTTCTCGCGCGTCACGCTGTGCGGCTCGCCCGGGCGATAGCCCCGGCCCTCGTAAAGGCCGAAGGTGGACGTATCCAGCTGCGCCACCGGCGTGGAAGCGCGCTCCACGCGCTGCGAATAAAGCGCCAGCACCAGGCACGCCGCCATGGCCGCCACCAGCGGCAGGATGCGGCCGCGCCGGCGATGGCTCTCGGCCGCGTTCAGGATGCGGCGGTCCAGAAGTTCTCCGGGCGTCTCGCGCACCTCTCCGCGCCAGGCGCGCAGCAGATCGTGATCCTCGCCGTCCGTCATCGCCAGGCATCCAGCTTTTCGCGCAAGAGCCGGTTGGCGGCGCGCAGCCGGCTCTTGGCGGTCTCGAAGGGCACGCCGGTGACGGCGGCGATTTCCTCGACGCTGCAATCGCCTTCGGCGCGCAGCAGGAAGGCGGCGCGCTGTTCCGGCGGCAGCGTATCCAGCGCCGCCATCAGGGCGGCGGCCAGCGCCGCGCCTTCGGCCAGGCGCGCGGGCGAGAAAGCCTGGTCCGGCGCATCCTCCGGCATCGGCGCTTCGGGCCGGCGCACCGCCTTGCGCGCCCGGTCGGCGATGCGGCGATGGGCGATGGCGAAGAGGAAGGTGATGAAGCGGGCCGAGGGCTGGTAGCGCTCGCGCCCCTTGACCACCGCCATCCAGACTTCCTGGAAAACCTCTTCGGCCTCGCCCCGGTCCCAGAGCTGGCGCGCGATGAAGCGGTAGAGCGGGGCGCGATGGCGGCGGTAAAGAATCTCGAAGGCATGGCCATCGCCGCCCCGGTAGGCGACCATCAGGGCGGCATCGTCCGGCGGGTCGGTGGCGGGGGGCGCCTGCCCCACAACCAGCGTCGGCTCCCAGACCAGTTCCATGCCGTTCCAGCCTCTATTTCCGGTCAGTTTAATCGCCTCATGGGGGTTTTTGGGGCTGGGAAGCGCCAATTTTTCGCCTTTCCGGCTTTTTCCCTCCCCTGCCCCGTTTTTCCTTCCCCGAATGGGGTTTTTTGGCTAAAAGACCCGCCTTCCTCGAAACCTGACCGTCGAGCGAAGGGACGGGCCGGAAAGGCCCGCCCGGGAAAGGAAAGACCTATGGCCGCCACCGCTACGCCCCTGATGCCCAAGGCCACCGCCGTCTGGCTGGTGGACAACACCGCCCTCAGCTTCGAGCAGATCGCCGATTTCTGCGGCCTGCACCCGCTGGAAGTGAAAGGCATCGCCGATGAGGACGTCGCCAAGGGCATCAAGGGCCAGGACCCGGTCGCCACCGGCCAGCTCACCCGCGAGCAGATCGCCGACGCGGAAAGAGACCCGCGCAAGCGCCTCAAGATCGCGGCGCCCAAGCACAAGATGCCGGGCGTTCGCCAGAAACGCGCGCCGCGCTATACCCCGGTTTCCAAGCGGCAGGACAAGCCCGATGCGGTCTACTGGCTGATCAAGAACCATCCGGAAATGGCCGATGCCGACATCATCAAGCTGATCGGCACCACCAAGGCCACCATCCAGAAGATTCGCGAGCGCTCGCACTGGAACGCCTCCAACATCAAGGCGGTGGATCCGGTGACGCTGGGCCTGACCTCCCAGCTGGAACTGGACATGGCGGTGAGCCGCGCCGCCGCCAAGCTGGAGCGGGCGCAGAAACGCGCCGCCCGCAAGGGCGCCACCCTGAAGAGCGTGGCCGAAACGGTTCCCGCCGCGCCGCTGGTCGAATTGCCGCCGCGCGAGGAAGCGCCTTCGGAAGGCGCGCCGGCGCCGGATGATGCCGGCCTGTCTGCGGAACTGGAGCAGGATTGAGGCTATAAGTAGCGAAACGCTACAAAGCCCAGAACGAGCACGACCAGGAACAGCACCAGCGCGAGCTCGAGATATTTCTCGAGCAGTTCCTGCGCGCGTGCGCCGAAGATGTGCACCAGCAGCGCCTCGATCACGATGTAGCGCAGCGAGCGCGTCACCGCCGAATAGGCCATGAACAGCGGGAAGGAGACGCCCGCCAGGCCGGAAGCGATGGTCACCAGCTTGTAGGGGATCGGCGTCGCGCCCTGGATCATGATGAGATAGGCATTGGCGCTGTAGCGCGCGCGCAGGGATTCCACCTGCTCCAGCGGCACATGCAGGGCATGGATCAGCCACAGGCCGGCCGTCTTCCAGAACAGCGCCCCGATGCAGTAGCCCAGCACCCCGCCCGCCACCGACCAGAAGGCGACCCAGGCGCCGAGCTGGAAGGCGCGGCGGCGATCGGCCAGCATCATCGGCACCACCATGACGTCGGCGGGGATGGGGAAAAATGACGCTTCCGCGAATGCAAAGGCCGCCACCGCCGCCCAGGCATGCCGGCCGCGCGCGTTTTTCAGCATCCAGGCATAGACGGCGCGCAGGCCGCGCGGGCTGGCAGGTTCGGACATGCGTCCATCCCTAACAAGACCGCCATGGCGAGGCAATCTTGCCGCCAGCATCCTGTTTCTCTAGCGTGCCGGCCGCGAGGGGAAGATGGCCGGGCGCCGGAAGAAAACCGTCAGGAAAAAAACGCCGCGCGCCCATCCTTATGAAGACGGGCTGGGGCGCAACGCCGCCAATTTCCAGCCATTGACGCCGCTGACGGCGCTGGAACGCGCGGCGTCGGTGTTTCCCGACCATGTCGCCATCATCCATGGCCGCCAGCGCTTCACCTATCGCCAGTTCTACGACCGCAGCCGGCGCCTGGCCTCGGCGCTGAAGGCGCGGGGCATCAGGAAAGGCGACACGGTGGCGGCGATGCTGGCCAACACGCCGCCCATGCTGGAAGCCCATCATGGCGTGCCGATGCTGGGCGCCGTGCTGAACGCGCTCAACACCCGCCTCGATGCCGCCGCCATCGCCTTCATGCTGGAGCATGGGGCCGCGAAAATCCTCATCACCGACCGCGAATTCGCCCCCACCATCAAGGCGGCGCTGAAGCTGATGAAGAAAAAGCCGCTGGTGATCACCTACGACGATCCCGAATTCCGCCAGAGCGGCGAAAAGCTGGGCGGGGATTATGAGCGTTTCATCGCGCGCGGCGATCCGGCTTTCGCCTGGAAGCTGCCCGCCGATGAATGGGACGCCATCGCCCTGAACTACACCTCCGGCACCACCGGCAATCCCAAGGGCGTGGTCTATCACCATCGCGGCGCCTATCTGATGGGCTATGGCAATATCCTGGCCGGCAACATGGGCCGCCATCCCGTGCTGCTGTGGACCCTGCCGATGTTCCATTGCAATGGCTGGTGCTTTCCCTGGAGCCTGTCGGTGCAGGCCGGCACCCATGTCTGCCTGCGCTGGGTACGCGCGGGCGCCATCTATGCGGCGCTGGCCCAGCATGGCGTGACCCATCTGTGCGGCGCGCCGCTGGTGATGCAGACCATTCTTTCCGCCACCGGGGAAGAGAGGAAGAAGCTGCCGGGGCAGGTGACCTTCCTCACCGCCGCGGCGCCGCCGCCGGAAGCGACCCTGGCGGCGATGGCGGCCGAAGGCTTCGAGGTCGTGCATGTCTATGGCCTGACCGAGGTCTATGGCCCGGCCGCGGTCAATGAATGGCACGGCGAATGGAACAAGCTCGATCCGGCCAGGCGCGCGGCGCTGAAGGCGCGCCAGGGCGTGCGCTATCACCCGCTGGAAGCCCTGACCGTGCTGGATCCGAAGACGATGAAGCCGGTGCCGGCCGATGGCGAAACCCTGGGCGAGGTCATGTTCCGCGGCAATATCGTGATGCGCGGCTATCTCAAGAACGAGAAGGCCACCAAAGCCGCCTTCAAGGGCGGCTGGTTTCATTCCGGCGACCTCGGCGTGATGCATCCCGACGGCTATATCCAGCTCAAGGACCGCTCCAAGGACATCATCATTTCCGGCGGCGAGAACATCTCCTCCATCGAAGTCGAAAATGCGCTGGCCAGGCATCCGGCCGTGCTGCTCTCCGCCGTGGTGGCCAAGCCGGACGAGAAATGGGGCGAGACCCCTTGCGCCTTCATCGAATTGCGGCCCGGCCGCCAGGCCAGCAGCGAGGAAATGATCGCGCATTGCCGCCAGCACCTCGCCCGCTACAAGGTGCCGCGCGCCATCGTCTTCACCGAACTGCCCAAGACCAGCACCGGCAAGATCCAGAAATTCGTGCTGCGGGAAAGAGCCAAGAACCTGTGACTGCCGCCCCCGCCAGCAAATACGCCCTGACCTTCATCTTCCTGACCATGCTGATCGACACGATCGGCCTGGGGGTGATCATTCCGGTTTCGCCGGGCCTGATCGCCATGCTGACGGGCGAGCCGGTCAGCGGCGCGGCGCGCTGGGGCGGCTGGCTGTTCTTTTCCTATGCCCTGATGCAGTTCCTCTGCGCCCCCGTCATCGGCAACCTGTCCGACCGCTTCGGGCGCCGGCCGCTGCTGATCCTGTCACTGGCGATGCTGGGGGTGGATTATCTCATCACCGGGCTGTCGCCCACCATCGCCTGGCTGTTCGTCGGGCGCACCTTGTCCGGCATGGCGGGCGCCAGCTTCACCACCGTCAACGCCTATATCGCCGACATCACCCCGCCGGAGGAGCGCGCCGCCAAGTTCGGCCTGGTCGGCGCGGCTTTCGGCCTGGGCTTTATTCTCGGGCCGGCGCTTGGCGGTTTTGTCGGCGAGCATTTCGGGCTGCGCGCGCCCTTTTTCGTCGCTGCCGGCCTTTCCGCCGCCAACGCGCTGTTCGGCCTGATCGTGCTGAAGGAATCGCTGCCGCCGGAGCGCCGCCGCAAATTCGAATGGTGGCGGGCCAATCCCCTGGGTTCGCTCAGGGCGCTGGCGCGTTTTCCGCAATTGCTGCTGCTGATCGCGGTGCTGGTGCTGGCCCAGTTCGCCCATGACTGCCTGCCTTCGACCTGGAGCTATTACACCATGCTGAAATTCGGCTGGGGGCCCGGGGAGATCGCCTGGTCGCTGGTCGCGGTGGGGGCGCTGATGGCGCTGTCCTTCGCCGTGCTGCCGCGGCTGCTGGTGCCGCGCATCGGCGAGGTCGGCGCGGTCTATCTCGGCTTTGTCTGCGCCGTGGCGGCCTATGCGGTTTACGCCTTCGCGGCCAATGGCTGGTTCTTCTATGCCGGAATGATTCCCTTCACCCTGGGCGGCGTGGGCGGGCCAGCGCTGAACGCCATCATGTCGCATCAGGTGCCGGCCACCGAGCAGGGCGAATTGCAGGGCGCCAGTTCCAGCCTGACCAGCCTGACGTCGGTTGTGGCGATGTGGGCGATGCCGACGCTGTTCGCCTGGTTCACGGGCCCTTCGGCGCCGGTGTATTTCCCGGGTGCAGCCTTTTTCGCCGCTGCCCTGTGCGAGGCGGGCGGGCTGATCCTGTTCGTGCTGGCGCGCAAACGCGCCGGCTAGTTGACCCCGGCGTGCAGCCGGGCCAGCTCATCCTTGATCCGCAATTTCTGCTTCTTGAGCGCCGCGACCCGCAGCTCATCCCAATCGGGGTTCGCCATCTCGCTGGCGATGATGTCGTCGATTTTCTTGTGCTGGTTGGACAGATGATTGATTTGTCCCTGTAATGCCATGCGTCACCTCATCGGTTGGGTTCCGAGTGTCCGCGGAGATGGCGGACACGCCGCTCCAGGCCCGAAAAGTGAAGCACCAACGCCCCGGCCTGTCCACCCGCGAATCGCGGTGAAACCCGATTAACCGATGCGGCGGAACTTGCCCTTCGCAGGGGCACCGGGGAGTGGTAGCAAAAGCCCCATGGGAACTTCACCACGCCAAAAAGCGACGCCGGAACGGCTGGTTATCGGCATGTCGGGGGCTTCGGGCGCCGCCTATGGCATCCGCCTGCTGGAAGCCTGCCGGGAGCTGGGGGTAGAATCGCATCTGGTGATGACGGGGCCCGCCGAAATGACCATCGGCTACGAAACCACCCTCAAGCCCAAGGCGGTGGCGGCGAAGGCCGACTACCATTATCGCGTGGACGACATCGCCGCGCCGATTTCCAGCGGCGGCTTCCGCACCCTGGGCATGATCGTGGCGCCCTGCTCGGTGAAGGCGATGAGCGAGATCGCCACCGGCGTCACCACCACCCTGCTCACGCGCGCCGCCGATGTCTGTCTGAAGGAGAAACGCCGCCTGGTGCTGCTGGTGCGCGAGACGCCGCTGCATCTGGGCCATCTGCGCAACCTGGCGGCGCTGGCCGAGATGGGCGCGGTGATCCTGCCGCCGGTGCCGGCCTTCTATGCCGCGCCCCGCACGCTGGAGGACATCGTGGATCAGACGGTGGGGCGGGCGCTGGATTTCTTCGGCCATGACTGGCCGACGGTGAAGCGCTGGGGCGAGGACATCGCCAAGTCCAGGCGCAAGCCGAAAGGCGGCCGCTGATGGGGCTCACTGCGCCAGAAGAAGTCGCCGCCCGCGCCAAGCTGGCGAGCCTGATGCAGGAGCATCGCGACCTGGACGCGGCGATCGACGCGCTGGCGGCAGACGGCAACAGCGACCAGCTGGCGCTGTCGCGGCTGAAGAAGCGCAAGCTTCAGCTCAAGGACGAGATCACCGAGATCAACAACAATCTGCTGCCGGATATTCTTGCATAATAACTTCACCATGGCCGGGCCGCGAGCGTAGCGAGCGCGACCCGGCCACCCAACTTCCTGGCAAACGGCACGAAGTTGGATGGGCGGCTCAAGGCCGCCCATGGTGAGATGAGGTTAGGCTGGCGCCAACTCGCCCAGCTTCCTGCGGATCGCATCCAGCGCCGCATTGGCATCGCCGGCAGGGCCGCCGGCCTGGGCCATGTCGGGACGGCCGCCGCCGCCCTTGCCCCCTAAGGCTTCCGCCGCCACCCGCACCAGGTCCACGGCGCTGATCCTGGCGGTCAGGTCGTCGGTGACGCCGGCCACCACCGATGCCTTGCCGTCGGCCGAGGCGATGAAGGCGACCACGCCGGAGCCGATCTGCTGCTTGGCGCCATCGGCCAGGCTCTTGAGGTCCTTGGGCGAAACCCCTTCCACCGCCTTCAGCACCACCTTGATGCCGGCAATGGTTTCGCTGTCGTCGCCGCCTTTCGACGGCCCGGCCAGCGCCAGCTGCTTCTTGGCCTCGGCCAGTTCGCGCTCCAGCTTGCGGCGTTCCTCCGAAAGCTGCGTCACGCGCGCCGACAGTTCGCCGATGGGCGTCTTGATCGCGAACGCCGCCTCGCGGGCGATGCCGGCCTGGCCCGCCAGGTAGCGGCGGGCATGTTCGCTTGTCAGCGCCTCGATGCGGCGCACGCCGGCGGCGACGGCGCTTTCCGCCAGGATGGTGAAAAGCCCGATATCGCCCAGCCGATGGACATGGGTGCCGCCGCAAAGTTCGACCGAATAGGCTTTCGGGTGATCGAGGTCGGCGCCCATCGTCAGCACCCGCACCTCGTCGCCATATTTCTCGCCGAACAGGGCCTCGGCGCCGGCCGCGACCGCCTGCGCCGTCGGCATCAGGCGGGTGGCGGTGTCGGAGTTCTGGCGGATGATGGCGTTGACCTGGGCTTCGATTTTTTCCAGTTCCTCCGGCGACACCGGCTTGGGATGGGAGAAGTCGAAGCGCAGCCGCTCGGCATTGACCAGCGAGCCTTTCTGGCTGACATGGCTGCCCAGCACGCGCTTCAGGGCGGCATGCAGCAGATGCGTGGCGCTGTGGTTGGCGCGGGTGGCTCTCCGGCGCTCGCCGTCGATCTTCAGATCCACCGCATCGCCCGGCGCGAAACTGCCTTCGGTGATCTTGACGACATGGACATGCAGCGCGCCCAATTTTTTCTGGGTGTCGGCCACCTGACCTTTCGCTTTCGGTGAAGAAATGTGGCCGACATCGCCGGCCTGGCCGCCGGATTCGGCATAGAACGGCGTCTGGTTGGTGAGGATTTCCACCGTCTCGCCGGCGTTGGCGGCCATGACGCGGCCGCCCTCCTTGAACATGGCCAGGATCACGCCTTCGGATTCCTCGGCGTCATAGCCGAGGAACTCGGTGCGGCCGACTTCGTCCAGCACCGCGAACCATTGCGCCTCGCTGGCGGCTTCGCCGGAACCCTGCCACGACGCCCGCGCCTCGGCCTTCTGCTTTTGCATCGCGGCGGTGAAGCCATCGAGATCGACATGGATGCCGCGGGCGCGCAAGCTTTCCTGTGTCAGATCGAGCGGAAAGCCGTAGGTGTCATAAAGCTTGAAGGCGACATCGCCGGTCAGTCGGTCCTCCGCCTTCATTCCGGCGGTGGCTTCGTCCAGTAGCTTGAGGCCGCGCGCCAGGGTTTCGCGGAAGCGGATCTCTTCCAGCTTCAGCGTCTCCTCGATCAGGCTTTCGGCACGGCGCAGTTCGGGATAGGCCGCGCCCATTTCGGCCACCAGCGCCGGCACCAGCCGGTGCATCAAGGGGTCCCTGGTGCCGATCAGATGGGCATGGCGCATGCCGCGGCGCATGATGCGGCGCAGGACATAGCCGCGCCCTTCATTGGAAGGCAGCACGCCATCGGCGATGAGGAAGGAAGTGGCGCGCAGATGGTCGGCGATGACGCGATGGCTGAACCTGGCCTCGCCTTCGCTGCGCACGCCGCTGGCTTCCTCGGAAGCGGCAATCAGGTGGCGGAAGAGATCGACCTCGTAATTGCTGGTGACGCCCTGCAGGATGCCGGCGATGCGCTCCAGCCCCATGCCGGTGTCGATCGAGGGGCGCGGCAGGTCGATGCGGGTCTTCTCGTCCACCTGCTCGAACTGCATGAAGACAAGGTTCCAGAACTCCAGGAAGCGGTCGCCATCCTCGTCGGGGCTGCCGGGTGGGCCGCCGGCCACCGCCGGGCCCTGGTCGTAGAAGATTTCCGAGCAGAAGCCGCAGGGACCGGTGGGGCCCATCGCCCAGAGATTGCTCTCATGGCCGATGATCCTGTCGTCGGAAAGGCCGGCGATCTTCTTCCACAGTTGCCGCGCCTGCTCGTCGGTGGGATAGACGGTGACCAGCAGCCGGTCTTTCGGCAGTCCCACCACCTTGGAGACGAAATCCCAGGCGTAGAGGATCGCCTCTTCCTTGAAGTAATCGCCGAAGGAGAAATTGCCCAGCATCTCGAAGAAGGTGTGGTGGCGGGCGGTATAGCCGACATTGTCAAGGTCATTGTGCTTGCCGCCGGCGCGAACGCATTTCTGCACCGTGGTGGCGCGGCTGTAGTCACGCTTCTCGGTGCCGGTGAAGAGGTTCTTGAACTGCACCATGCCGGCATTGGTGAACAGCAGGGTGGGATCGTTGCGCGGCACCAGCGGCGAGGACGGCACCACGGCGTGGCCCCGTTCGGCGAAAAAATCGAGAAATCCGGCGCGGACGTCGGCAAGGCTTTTCATGGGGTTGCTTGTAGCGGGGGAGGGAAACCTTGTCCATTTTTTCCCGGAAAGGCTGGAAAAACAGCCTCCCCCTCAGCGCGCAGCGCCGCGAGGGAGGTGCCGCAGCAGCGCTTGCGATGCGAAGGGGGTAAAAAACAGAAGGCGCCCCGTCGCCGGAGCGCCTTCTGCCGAGGAGCGGGACACGGCTGCGAACCCATGTCTCACCCATTTCTGAACCCCCTCAGGGGCTATTCGTCGTCTTCGGCCTTTTCCGAGGCCTCGAGCACCAGGTTCTGGCCGATCTGGCCGGAGGCGGCGCGGATGGCCTTTTCGATCTTGTCGGCAATATCGGGATTGGCGCGAAGGAATTCCTTGGCGGCTTCGCGGCCCTGGCCGATGCGGCTGCCATCATGGGAGAACCAGGAGCCCGACTTCTCGACGATGCCGGCCTTGACGCCCAGATCGACCAGTTCGCCCACCTTGGAGATGCCCTGGCCGTACATGATGTCGAACTCGACCTGCTTGAAGGGCGGGGCGACCTTGTTCTTCACCACCTTGACGCGGGTCTGGTTGCCCACCACCTCGTCGCGGTCCTTGATGGCGCCGATGCGGCGGATGTC
>CAZNGO010000019.1:0-63884 GCA_964572805.1 uncultured Rhizobium sp.
CAAGCAGGATGGCGACAGCTTCAACAGCGTCATCGTCAACGTCGTCAAAAGCTTCCCCTTCCAGAACGCCAGGGGCGGCGCCACCACCACCGCCGCGTCCCAGCCCAAAGCCAAACCGGGCCTGCAACCCGTCAGCCTCTCGCCCTAGCCGCCGCGTGAAATGGAGGATGTGACATGAAAGCAATCTTGCTCGGGCTGGGGCTTGTGCTTGGCCTGACCGCGAACGCGCTTGCTGCCACGCTTGGCGATATGTCGAATGTGCGCGGCTTCGACTACAATCCCGCCAGCGTCACAGGCGAGCAGCTTTACCTGCAATATGACGATGCCGAAGTGAATCGTGATTTTGGCTATGCCCGTTCGCTGAACCTCAACCAGGTGCGGGCCTTTCTTCGCTATGCCGAATATTCCCGCGATCCCGTCAAATTCCGTGACAGCTTCAGGAAATTGCTGGCGGCGGTGAAGAGCCATGGCATGCAGATCATGTTCGTGCTCGCGCCGCCGCGCGCGGCGGCGAGTGCGCCGGGCGGAGCGAGTGAACAGCAGGTGACGGCCTGGCTGAACGACGTGCTGGGCATGGCGCGCGGCCACAGCGAGGTGCTGGCCTGGGATGTCGCCAACGAGCCGGATTGGATTGGTTATGCCGACAGTCCCCGTCCCGCCGCGGAGATCGAAAGCCGCATGGCCTCGGCGCGGAAAACCGCCGATTTCGTGCACAAGTTCGACAAAAACTATCTCACCACCGTGGGCTGCTGGAACGTGGCCTGCATCGAGGTGGCCGAGCCCTACACCGACATTCTCACCTACCACGACTACAGCCCGACGCGGGAGCTGATCGCCGCCAACGCCGCGCGGGCGAAGGCTTTTGCCGCCAGGGTCGGCAAGCCTGTGCTGCAGACCGAGGTCGGCGCCGACAACCGCGCCAGCCCCTACGACATGGCGCTGCGCGAATACAAGAAAGCCAGTATGGGCTTCTATATCTGGGAGCTGATGATCGCCAAGAACTGGGGCGATGTGCAGGGGCTGTTCTATCCCGACGGCACCGTGCGAGATCCGGTTATCGCCGCGGCGGTGATGGGAATCTTCCGCAACGAGAGCGACAGCCGGATACTGGAAAACCCCGACCGCGAAAGCTGGGTGACAACGCCCTTGCAGCGCAGCGCCAAATGGCTCGCCGCGCCCAATCCAGACTGGAACGAGGGCCTGGAAATTGCCGAGACGGAAGCTGACATGCTGGAGGCCAACCAGCTGGTGGCGATGCGCTTTCCGCCAACCCTGACCATCCAGAAGCTGCGCGCTGGGCCGCCGAACATTCCGGCCTTGCGGGCGGCGATGGAAAGTTATGTGTCCCTGCTGACGCCCTATGCCGGGCTGGGCCGCCAGCACGGCAATTAGCGCGAAGGGAGATCCAGCATGAAATACGGCGTAATGGCGGGAGTGCTGCTGGCGACAGCGGGCATGGCGCTCGCCCAGGACGAGCCGGCGGCGGGGTTCCGGGGATTGTTCATTCACGATGAATGCATCGGCGAAAACACCGAGCAGCCGGACACCTGCCTTCATGCCCGGATCCACGAGAAAGGCTTCACCTTTGGCGGCCGACCCGGCATGGTCTATGACGTAACCTTGCGGGTGCGGGGACTTTTTGAACCGACACGGATCGAAGGCGGCACCATACCGGATCCGGCGCATCCGTTTTTCGTGATCGGCGGCGAAGACAAGGCCACCGACTATTCCCAATGGCATATAGATGTGTCGGAACCAAAAGCCAGCTACACGCTGAACAATTATCCTCGTACCTCCCATACCATCTACAAGGAGGATTTCCAGGTCACCATTCCGGTGGCGGCCGGCGCCAGGGTCCTGGTCCAGACCATCGACAGCAACGACCGGGAAATCGACAATGGCGCCGCGGGCAAGGCGGATCGGCGGCAGCTGCTGGAAGGCGTCACAGCCACACCGCAGGCAGGCCAGATGCTGCGGCTGGATGTGATGGCTGTGAAACTGCGCTAGTCAGAAAGTGGCGATGGGGTTGAACACAGAGCCGGTGGCGCCGGGCACTGCCGCGGGCGAAGCGCTGACCAGGAACTCCCAACGTTTGCGCCGCGCCGCCTCGCGCCCAACTAGTTCGAGGTCGAGATTGTCGAAGATCGGAACGCCCATCGCCACCAGGCAGAGCGTGTGCACCGGCTGCACGCCGTCAACGCCGCTCGGCAGAACATCCTGCGCCCCGTCGCCGCCCAGCACGGCGATGTCGCGGGCATGCAGCCAGGGGCCACAGGAGACATGCAGGCCGGCCAGGCCCTCCTGGTTCACCGACCAGGGGCCTTTGGCGGCGCGGCGCCCGAAGCGGCCGGTACGCACGATCATCACGTCGCCGGCGCGGACCTTGACCCCGGCCATTCTTTCCCAGCCGTCCAGATCTTCCGGCAGAATGGGGGTGCCGGGCTCCAGCCAGTCCGCTCCCTTGTAGCGCGCCATGTCCATCAGCACGCCGCGGGTCATGATGCCGTTCTTGAAGTTGATGATGCTGCCCTTGGCGGCGCCGTTCTCGGTGACCTCGTCCTTGGAGAAGCCGTTGTACATCTTTCCGTCGTAGAGGAAGTGGCAGAAGCTATCCATGTGGGTGTGGGCATAGCCGTGATACTGCATGAAGAAGGAGTCGCCGGTATTGGCCGGCCCGGTGTCGCGTGCCGCGACGCCGGTTGCGATCATCTTGCTGACCACCGGCGTGGTGTTGTCGGGACCGCGCTGGAATTCGGCGTCATGCGCCATGGAGTAGCTTTCGCCATCCCGCACCAGGCCTAAGGCGCGGCGGCGCACTGCCGGCGTGATCAAGTTGGTGGCGCCCTTCTGGTCGTCGGCGCCCCAGCGGCCCCAGTTCGAAACCTGCTTGAGCAGTTTTTCGAAATCCGCTCGCGCCATGGCCGGCGCCCTGGGCGCCTGGGCGAGCGCAGGGGAGGCGGCAGCGACCGCAACTCCCGCGACGATGGCCTGCGCCACGTGGCGGCGGGACAAATTCGAATCGTCTGGTGCGGGAGATGCGAAGTCCTGAAGTGAGGTCATGCGGCTTCCCCTGTGCAAGAGCGGTTTTATATCCGAATTTACATTTTGCCAGCGTGCCCCGGCGTTGCCGCTCTCCACCGGCGATGATATTGTCGGACAAAAGCCGAAATTGATTTCTCAGGCAGGCTTTCAAGCTAACGCGCACGTCAATTTTGGGCTTGCAATGGCATCTTCAAAATCCCGTCTGCGCCTGACGCTCGCTCTGCTTGTCCTGATTTCGGCTGGCGTCACGCTTGCCGCCCGTCATCTCGAGGCACAGGGTTCGCCGGAAACGGCCACTGCAGTGCAGGCCGCTTTTTCTTCCACCGCGCGTCCCTTCATCGAGCAGAATTGCATGGGCTGCCACAAGGGCGATGCCGCCGTGGCCGGCCTGCGCGTGGATCAGCTGACCGGTGCCCTGGCCGAAGAGCAGATGGAGACCTGGGAGCGGGTTTATCGCCGGATCGCCAATGGCACGATGCCGCCGGCCAATGCGCACCAGCCTTCCGCCGCCGAGCGGCAGCAGATGACGGCCTGGATGGACCATGCCCTGGCGTATGCGCGCACGCGGCCAACGCCGAAAAACGGGCTGGTGCGCCGCCTTACCGTGGCGCAGTACCGCACCACCCTGCGCCAGCTGCTGCTGCTGGACGACGATGTGGCGGAAGTGCTGCCACCGGACGCGCTTTCCAAGGAAGGCTTTCTCAACAACCAGGAACGGCTGGAACTGTCGCCACGGCTCACTCAAGACTATTTCGAGGTCGCCGACCGCGCCCTTGGCCGCGTCATCGTCGATCCCAAGGTCAAGCCGGTAATCGAGAATTTCCGCGTCGATCTTGGGGCCGGTATCAATCGCGACCCGATCCAGGACCGGCTGATCCTCAGCCCTGGCAGTTCGCTGCTGGAGCCGGAAAACTTCACCGTGACCCAACTCGCCCCGAAAAAACCGTTTGCCTACACGCCGTTTGCCATGAAGACGAAACTGCGTTTCGTCGAAGGCTATGTCGGCAATGCCACGGTTCGCGGCTGGAAGGACTATGACAGCATCTATCACGCCGTCTTTGCCGATTTCCGCGGCAGCGGCGGCTATCCCAAGGGCAGGGCATATGACTCCGTGCCTGAAGGGCTGCTGCTGCGCCCGGCAATTCCCAGCGAAGGCCTGAATGGGGCGGAAGGCAACGGCCCCAAGGCGAATTTCAAGATTGCCCTGCGCGAACTGCCCAATGACGGCCGCTTCCGCGTCACCGTGACCGCCGCGCGCTACAATGACGGCCTCCTGCTGGACAAGGGCGCGACGGCGCGTCCGGCGAGCGCCAAGGCGATCACCGTCACGGACGCCAATCCGGCAGCCACCATCGCCCAGTCCGGCGTCTATCAGGTGGACGTTTATCCGCAGGCGGAGGCGCCTCTGCCGGCGCCGGATGCGTCAAGACTCGCCGAAGGGCTGGTCGGCGATTGGGATTTTGAAGACCCGTCCCTGAAACTGACCGGTGAAACTTCCCGTGTCGCGACGCCGTTCGGCCATGGTGTTCATTTCGGCGTCGAAACCGACAAGGTCGCTGTGCCTTATTCCGACAAGCTCAATGTCGGCGCCGGCGATTTCACCGTCAGCGGTTGGATCAAGGTTGGCAACCGGGCCGCGGGGGTCATCAGTTCCAAGGGCGACGCCGGTCCGGGCTGGGTGGTGGAATCCAACAGCGGCGGCGGCATCCAGTTCCTGTCCTTCGGGCCAGACGGCAGGAGCAACGGCATCGCGGTGAGCAACAATGGGGTGCTCCTCAACAGCTGGCAGCACTTCGCCGTCACAGTGGCGCGCGGCGCCGGCCAGACCCGGATTTACGTTGATGGCGTGCTGGTGGGGCGCGGCACCACCGGTCCGGCCGACATCGGCTACAAGGGCGACACGCTGATCGGCGCCAGCCCCGGGCAGGAATCCTATCTGAACGAGCTCGACGATTTCCGCTTCTACCGCCGCGCACTGGGCGCGGCCGAGATTCGGGCCCTGGCCATTCCGAAGGTCGAGCTGCCCAAACCCGTGGCGCGAAACGGCCGCGCGCCCGAGCCCGCCGCACCGGAAGTGCGGCTCAGCATCGGCGGCCGACAGTTCAGTGGCGGCCTGCAGCAGCCGGCCTTCCTGGTGCTGCGCCTGGAGCCGGGAAATTATCCGGTGAAGGCTGCCATTGGCACGATGAGCCGGGCCGCGCGGATCGTGCTGACCCCGCTGGATCAAGGCAACGGCAATTATCAGCGTTTTGCCGCCTTCGAGAAGCGTGACCCCCGGATCGGCCTTTATATGGGTTTCCGCCGCGACTGCGGCGATACCATGATCCAGGTCGGCGCGCCGCAGGAAGTCGCCGGCACCAATCTGCGGCGCTATGTGTTTGAAGGCGCCTTGCGAAACTATCCCAATCCCGACGTCGATCCCGCCAGCAATGTCAACTACATCGCCGGCATCCGCCAGATTGGCGTTCGCAGCGAATATACCGACGGCCGCGACATGCCGCGGCTGCTGATCCGTTCGGTGGAGTTCGAAGGTCCCTATTACGACCAATGGCCGACGGCGGCTTACAAGAACATTTTCGGCGCCGGCGGCGGTGATGCGGCCCATGCTCGCGACATCATCCGGCGCTTCGCCACGCGCGCCTTCCGCCGGCCGCTGACGCAGGCCGAAGAGACTGCTATTTTCGGCGTCTATCGCGCCGCGGCCGCTTCCGGGCGCAATTTCCGCGACAGCGTCAAGGATGCCCTGGTCGTGACCTTGACCATGCCGCAGTTTCTTTTTCTGGTCGAAAAGAGCGCCAGTTCGGCGCCGGAGCCGCTGGATGGCTATGAACTGGCCTCCAAGCTCTCCTACTTCCTGTGGAACGGCCCGCCCGATGGCCGCCTGTTGCAACTGGCGGCGACCGGGAAGCTGCGCGGCCAGCTCGATGCCGAAGTGAAACGCATGGTCGCCGACGCCAGGTTCTCCGGCTTCCTCAACGAGTTCGTGCCGCAATGGCTTCAGCTGGACAAGTTCCAGGTGCTGGAGCCCGACCGGCGCCAATTCCCCGACCTTACCCATGCCATGCGGGGCAATTTGATCCGCGAGCCAGTGGAACTGGTCCGCTATCTGGTCGCCAAAAACCTGCCCGCCAGCAATCTGGTCAAGTCGGATTTCGTCGTCGTCAACGAGGCTGTAGCCGGCTATTACGGCCTGGGCGGCAAGGTCAACAGCGGCTTCAACTTCGTCGCCATCAAGCCGGAACGTCCTGATCTCGGCGGCCTGATGACCGATGCGGCGGTGCTGGCCGGTCTTTCCGACGGCCGTGAATCCAATCCGGTGCGGCGCGGCGCCTGGCTGGCGCGCAAGATCATCGCCGAACCTCCGCCCAACCCGCCGCCCAATGTTCCCCCGCTGCAGGAAGACACCAAGGGCCTGACGCTGCGCCAGCGGATCGAACAGCATCGCAGCGCCCCGGCCTGCCGTTCCTGCCATGCCCGCATCGATCCCTGGGGCATCGCGCTGGAAGGCTATGACGCTGCCGGCCGACTCAAGACCGCTGCGGTCGACACCAGCAGCACCCTGCCGGACGGGACCAGTGTCGCCGGCATGAACGAACTTAAACAATATCTGGCCGGGCCCCGGATGGACCAGGTCGCCTTCAGCGTGCTGAAGCACCTTGCCACCTATGCCGCTGGGCGCAGCCTTTCCTATGCCGAGCTGGATTATCTGAAGCGCGACGGCCTCAGGCTCAAAAAGGACGGCTATCGCCTGGAGGACATGATCCGCTATGTTGCCGCCAGCCCGATGTTTCTCGAGAAATAGCTCCGGGAGGAATATGATGCGCCCTTTCCGACTTGACCGCCGCGCCTTTCTTGGCGGCGTTGGTGGCATGACCCTGGCGCTGCCGGCGCTCGATGCCATGGGGGCGGAGGTCGAGAACGACGCACCCAAACGGTTCTGCGCCCTCTACACCGCCAACGGCATGTCGATGCCCCGCGCCGAGCATGGCATCCCGGAATGGAGCTGGTTCCCGCGGCAGAACGAAAAAGGCGAGCTTGCCTACGGCAAGTCCACCGAACCGCTGCTGCCCTACCGCGACCAGATCAGCTTTCTCGGTGGCCTGTATCACGTCAACGGCCCGAAGAACGATCCGCATATCTGTTCCGACATGTGGCTGACCGGCGCGCCGCTGCAAAGCCCCAAGCCCGGCGGCTTCAACACCGTCGGTCTCGACCAGCTGATCGCCGAGCACACCAAGCAGTATTGCCGCCAGCCCTCGCTGACGCTCTCCGTCGACGCCGGCACCGGCTACCTCTCTCGCACGGCGACCCTTTCCTATGCCCTGGACGGCAGCCCGGTGCCGGCGGAGAACAACCCGCGGCGCATCTTCAATCGCCTGTTCCGTGCCGACGCCGGCGCGAATGGCGCGGAGCATGAAAATCTCCAGCGGCGCATGAAACTGGTGGATGCCGTGACCGGTTCGGCGAAGGCGCTGGACCAGAATCTGGGGCAGACCGACCGGGCACGGATGGATCAGTACCTGACTTCGCTCAGCGAGATCGAGAACCGTCTGGCCTCCGATGATCGCTGGATCGACGTGCCGCTCAAGCAACAGGATTATTCAGGCCTCACCCTCGACGCCAGCAGCGACGGCGACCCGGCTGAATTCTACAAGACCATGTACGATCTAATCGCGCTGGCCTTCGACGCGGACATCACCCGCTCTGTGACCTTCATGCTCAGCCGCGAGGACGGCATGGGAATCGCCGACACTTTCCCGATACGCCTGGGACTTTCCACCACGCATCACAGGCTTTCCCATGTTACCGACAAGGAAGGCCAGCTCGACTTTTCCCGTTATGACCTGTTTCTCAGCCAGCAGCTGGCACATTTCCTCCAGAAGCTCAGCGGGTACAAGGACCGGAACGGTTCGGTGCTGGATAACACGATCGTGATGTTCGGTAGCGGCGCCAGCACCACCCACAATGTCCACAATCTGCCGACGCTCATCGCCGGCGGCGGCGCCATGCGCGTCAAGCACGGCGCCTACTGGAAGGGGGGCGACCGGGAAATGCGCATGAGCAATGTGCACCTCAGTATTCTGCGGACCATGGGAATCGACGAGGCGTCCTTCGCCGACAGCACCGGAACGATTTCCAATTCCATTTTCCCGGTCTGACCCGGGATCAGCGCGTTCTAGCGGCCGTCCGTGCCGCGTGCCAGCTGGGGGTCCATGGCGATGAGGTCGGCGCGGTAGCTGACCGTGTCGGCGGTAGGGAAGGATTTGGGTACCTTTTGGGTGACGCGTCCCGTCGCCGCCCATTCCGTCCCGCGCTGGAAGGTGGTGACGAAGCCGACACAGGCCAGCGCCGTGGCGTCATGGCCCAGCGTGGTGTGGAAGATGCGGCCCTTGCCGTAGTTCAGCGCCATCAGCACGGGCTGGTCATGGCCGGTGCCGTGGTTTGCCGGATCGCCATAGGCGGTCGCCAGCACTGTGACATTGCTGCCCGGCCCGCGCAGTTTGCCATACAATTCGTCGGCGGCATGCATGAAGACCGGCGGCAGGCCGCGCATGATGGGATGCTGCGGCGCGCGGACAGTGAGGCGGAACGGCCGGCGCAGGCCATGGTCGCCGGCCGGGCCGGGCGTGTTGTCCGCCGTCAGCTTGCCGTCATCATAGTTCCAGATCGGGCCGGCCGCCTCGTTGCGCCGCCGCCAGCCGCCCATGCCAATCATTTCGTTCCAGGCCGGCCAGCCGGCAAAGGCGTTGTCGGCGGCATGGACGGACACCAACCCGCCTCCCTTGCGGATGAAATCCTCGAACTGGCTTTTCAGCTCCGCCGGCCAGTCCGGCGCGTCATAGTTCGACACCACCACCTGGTATTGCGAGAAATCGGGATGGAACTGGGAGAAGTCGCCATTGGCCGGCGCCGTCACCACCGTGACCGCGAATAGGCCGGTCTCCTCCAGCTCCCGCTGCAGGATGGGCGTGGTCAGCCGCCAATTGTGGTAAGGACCGGCGCTCTGGCCGTCCAGCAGCATCACCCGGATGCGCGAGGCGGGCGCCGCCCGCGGTGCCGGCTGCAGGCTGCAAATCATCAAAATCGCGAAAAACCCTGCCAAAAACCTTTGCACGTGCTTCTCCCCCGACTGGCCCGGCGTGGGGCTGTTGCCCTTGGGCACATTATAGTTTGGAATTGCCGCCAAACGAAGGCCCGAAAGGGGCCGGGAGGGAGTGCATCATGAAGGTTGGGGTTTTCACGCCGCTCTTGTCGTCGCTGCCGCTGGAGGCGGTGCTGAAGAAGCTCAAGACGCTGGGCCTCGACACGGTGGAGTTCGGCACCGGCAACTATCCCGGCGATGCCCATGCCCATCTCTCCATGCTGGACAATCCGGCCGAGTTGCAGACTTTCAAGAGCAAGATTGCCGATGCCGGCATGACCATCAGCGCGCTGTCCAGCCACGGTAATCCGCTGCATCCCAACAAGGCGATAGCGGAAAAGCACGCGGAAACCAGCAGGAAGACTATCCTGCTTTGCGAAAAACTGGGCGTGGACACGATGGTAGATTTCTCCGGTTGTCCAGGCGACAGCCCCAACGCGAAATACCCCAACTGGGTCACCTGTCCCTGGCCGCCGGATTTCCTGGAAATCCTGGAATGGCAGTGGAACGAGGTGGTGACGCCCTATTGGACAGAACATGGCAGGTTCGCCGCCGACCATGGCGTGAAAATCGCCATCGAGATGCATCCGGGCTTCGTGGTCTACAATCCCGAGACCATGCTGCGCCTGCGCGCCATCGCCGGCAAGGCGGTGGGCGCCAATCTCGATCCCAGCCATCTGTTCTGGCAAGGTATCAATCCCATTGACGCGGTGCGCGTTCTGGGAGACGCCATCCATTACGTCCATGCCAAGGACACCCAGCTTTATTCCGCCAATATGGCGAAAACCGGCGTGTTGGACACCAAGCCCTATACCGACGAGCGCAACCGCTCCTGGATGTTCCGCACCGTCGGCTATGGCCACAGCGCCGAATGGTGGAGCGAGTTCATCTCCACCCTGCGCATGTACGGTTATGACAATGTCCTCTCCATCGAGCATGAGGACAGTTTGATGTCGCCGGACGAGGGCCTGAGCAAGGCCGCTTCGCTGCTGTCGCAGCTTGTCATCAAGGAAAAGCCGGCCGCGGCCTGGTGGGTGTGAGATGAGCCGCATCCGCACCGCGGTGATCGGCACCGGCTTCATGGGCCGGGTGCATCTGGAGGCGCTGCGTCGCGTCGAGAATGTCGATGTCGTCGAGATCGCCGCCACCTCTGCCGACAAGGCCCGGATGGCGGGGCAGGGCTACAACATCCTCAACAGCACGGGTGACTGGCGCGAGGTGCTCGCCGATCCCTCGATCGACGCCGTGCATGTCACCACGCCCAACAACGCGCATTTCCCCATCGCCAAAGCGGCGTTCGAGGCCGGAAAGCATGTGCTGTGCGAAAAGCCGCTGGCGTTGAGCGTGGCTGAGGCGGCGGAACTGAAGTCGCTCCAGGCGGCCAAAGGGCTGCGCGGCGCGCTCTGCCACAATCTGCGCTATTACCCGATGGTGCAACAGATGCGGCGGATGCGTGAGGCCGGCGCCTTTGGCGACATATTGGTGGTGCAGGGGACCTACTCGCAGGATTGGATGCTCTACGAGACCGACTGGAACTGGCGGGTCGATCCCGCGGTGTCGGGCCCCTCGCGCGTCATGGCCGATATCGGCTCGCATTTCTTCGACATGGCCGAGCATGTCACGGGCCTGCGGGTCTCAGCCCTGTGCAGCGACCTGCAAATCTTCCATCCCACCCGAATCGAGCCGGCCAGCGGCGGCGAAAGCTTCAGCGGCAAGCTGGGCGTCGGCACGGCGGGGAGGCCGCACGACATCGTCACCGAGGATTTCGGCGCCACCATGTTCCGGATGGGCAACGCGCGTGGCGTCATGACCGCCAGCCAGGTTTCCGCGGGACGCAAGAATGGGCTGGTGCTGGAAATCTATGGCACCAAAGGCGGCGCCACCTGGCGCCAGGAAAGCCCGGAGGAATTGTGGCTGGGCCATCGTGATGCCCCCAACCAGGTGTTGCTGAAGGATCCTTCGCTGATGGAGCCGGCGGCGCGGGACTGGGCCAGCCTGCCCGGCGGCCACGCCGAGGGCTATCACGACACTTTCAAGCAGCTGTTCCGGCGATTCTACGCTTCGATCGCCAACCCCACGCTGGCGCCAGACTATCCGCAGATGGCAGACGGCCTGCGCCAGATGCGCATCCTGGAAGCCGAGCTGGAAAGCCATAGCAGCCGAAGGTGGGTGGACGTGCCCGCCTGATTCAAGGGGCGCAGGGCAGGCCTTGGGCCACCTTCAGCCCCCAAGGCCGTCCACCCGACTTGATGCGCGCCACTTCCTTCATGTCCGCGGTGCTGACAATGGCGATGTCGTTGGACTGTCCGTTGGCGGTATAGATCAGCTTGCCGTCGGGCGAGAGCGCGATGCCCCAGGGCCGCGTTCCCACGCCCACGCTTTTCTGGCTGCCGTCCGGAGCGACCCGCACCAGCGCGCCGCCGCGCCCGGTGGAGACAAAGACCGCACCATTGTCCGGCGCCACCACCAGCCCCATCGGCTTGGCCCCGTCGCCGGCAATCTGCGTCTTGGCGATGAGGCCCATGGTGGTGGTGTCGATGGCGATAAGCTGGCCGCCCAGTTCGCTGGAGACATAGGCGCGCTTGCCGTCCGGCGAGAAAGTCACGCCGCGCGGCCGTTCGCCGGCAGCAAAGCTTTTCACCAATTTCTGTGTCGCGGTGTCGATGATGGTGACGGTGCCGCCGCCTTCCGAGGTGACGTAAAGCTGCTTGCCATCGGGACTGACCGCGACGCCTTCCGGCTCAGACGCCACCTTGACGCTGCCATGGTCATTGCCATCGGTGCCGATGAAATGCACCAGCGCGGCATCCTCGTCCGGAGAATAAAGCATCTTGCCGTCGGGCGATACCGCCAGCTGCTCGGGATTTGTGACGCCATGCAGCACCTTGACGATCTTGCCCTGGGCCAGGTCGAAGACGCCTATGCCGTCCAGCGTCTTGTCGGGCGGCGGCAGCTTGTCCTCGTCCACGCCGGGCCCCGCGATGGGCCAGCCAGATTGCGCGATATAGAGAATACCGCCCGACACCGCCATGCCGCGCGGGCGTTTGCCCACCTTCACCGTCGCCAGTAGCCTGTGCGACGGCTCCTCGATCAAGGTTATATCGTCGGACAATTCATTGGCGGCATAGACGCGCCAGCAGGCCGCCACCTGCTTCGGCTTCTCCGCCCCCTTGTGCTGGTCGCAGCCCAGCAGCAGCGGCATCGCCAGCAGCGCCGGCCATATCGTCGCGGTCTTCATGGCACCCCCCGTTTCGTCCGACACTAGCATGGCGGTGCTTCAAGACATGGGCAAACGATTCCCATGTTGCAATGCGAACAGGCGATGCCGGAATTGCGCCCGGGCCGATTTGGTATAGGGTCGGGCCAACCAGAAAATGATCTTGGGGGGAGATCGCGATGGCCATAAGAGCCAGGCTGTTTTTGTTGATGGTGCTGGAGCTGGCCATCTGGGGCGCCTGGGCGCCCAAGCTGTTTCCCTATATGAGCCTGCTGCATTTCAGCGCCTGGCAACAGTCGCTGGTCGGCAGCTCCTGGGGCTTCGCCGCCATCATCGGCCTGTTTTTCTCCAACCAGTTCGCCGATCGCAATTTCGCGGCGGAGAAGTTCCTCGCGGTCAGCCATGTCGCCGGCGGCCTGGCGCTGGTCGGCTGCGCCTATGCCACGGATTTCTGGCCCTTCTTCGCCTGCTATATGGCCTTCAGCCTGCTCTATGTTCCCACCCTGTCGGTGGCCAACGCCATTTCCTTCGCCAATCTGAAAGACCCGGCCGGCGAATTCGGCATGGTGCGCATGGGCGGCACGGTGGGCTGGATGATGGTGAGCTGGCCCTTCATCTTTTTGCTGGGCGCGGCGGCCTCGGTCGAGCAGGTACGCTGGATCTTCTTGGTTTCCGCCATCGTTTCCTTCGCGCTGGCCGGCTACAGCCTGACCCTGCCGCACACCCCGCCCAACCGGGACGGCGCCGATCCGCTGGCATGGCGCGAGGCGATCGGCCTCTTGCGCATTCCATTCGTGGCGGTGCTGTTCCTGGTGACGCTGATCGACAGTACCATCCACCAGGGCTATTTCGTCACCGCCGACGCCTTCCTCACCAACCGAGTCGGGATCGCGGGCAACCTCTCCATGGTCATTCTCAGCCTCGGCCAGCTGGCCGAGATCGTCACCATGTTCGTGCTGGGAAGCGTGCTGGTCCGGCTGGGCTGGAAGGCGACAATGATCGTCGGCATCTTGGGCCATGCCGCGCGTTTCACGGTTTTCGCCTTCTTCGCCGACAGCGTGCCGACCATCGTGGCGGTGCAGTTCCTGCACGGCATCTGCTACGCCTTCTATTTCGCCTCGGTCTACATCTTCGTCGATGCGGTCTTCCCCAAGGATGTACGCGCCAGCGCCCAGGGTCTTTTCAACCTGCTTATCCTGGGCATCGGCAATGTCGGCGCCAGTTTCCTGTTTCCAGAGCTGATGGAGCGAATGACGCTGCCGAGCGGCGCGGTGGACTATCGGTCGCTGTTCCTGGTGCCGGTCGGCATGGCGCTGGCGGCGATTGTACTGCTGCTGTTCTTCTTCAAGCCGCCGCAGCGCGGGCCGGAAAAAGTCGAAAAAAACTAGGGGGACCGGGCGCAGCTTGCGCGCCTTTTGGCGGTGTGCAAATCTGATATGCCGTAGGCTTTTCACATAAAGGGCGTCTTAAAACGGCCCGCTTGGGAGCATCCCCGTTTCGGGAATCAAGGGAGCAAAATCATGAAAGTCTTACGGGTCTGCCTGCTGGCGGCTGCGGCCAGCCTCATTGCCGCATCGAGCATCGCCCAGCCGGCGGCACCGAAGAATTGTACCCCGATCCCGGAAGAGAAGATCGGCTACCAGCTCTACAACCTGCTGTCGGTGCTGCGCGAAGGCCAGCCGGCGCCGGGACGCGGCCAGCCCACCACCACCTCCGCCGCCGTACTGGACAAGAATTTCGCCGCCATGCGCGCCGCCGGTTTCCGCAGCGTCGAGCGGTTCGGCGACACGCTGGGCCTGCCGGTGGCCGAGTACGCTGCGCTCGCACGCAAGAACGGCCAGACCGTGATCGGCAATCATGGCGGCCTCGATCCGGCGTCCTGGGACAAGGCGATGGATGACGCTATCGCGCTGGGCCAGAAGGAGATCGGCTCCTCCGGCTTCGGCCAGCCCGGCCTGGACACGCTGGAGCACACCCTGGCGACGGCCGCCAATCTCAATGCTCTGGGCCAGCGCGCCGCCGCGCGCGGCTTGCGCCTCTATGTGCACAATCACACGGCGGAGATCACTACCAAGTTTCCCTATGACCTCAACAAGACTGGCAGCCCTGCGCCGGTTTCGGCCTGGGAAATCATTGCCGCCAATACCGACCCACGCTATGTCCATTTTGAGATCGATGTGCATTGGGCACGGGTGGCGTTCGGCCTGGATCATTTCAACGAGACGCTGGCCTTCCTGACCAAATACCAGAACCGTATCGACGCGCTGCACATCAAGGACACGCTACCCGATACCAAGATGGCCGATCTGGGTCTGGGCGTCACCGACTGGTCCGCCGTGTACAAGGCGGCCGGTCCAAATGTCCGCTATTACATTTGGGAATTCGACAATGTCCCCGACGTCTTCAAGTCGGCGGACATTGCGCATCGCTACCTGCGCTGCGAGAAATAGCCGGACGCGGATGCCGCGCCGGAATGGGGGTATGGCATGAAGATGCGTCTGGCGTGCGCAGGGCTGCTGGCGATTTCTGCCTCGCTGGCCTTTGCGCAGGAAGGTCCGCCCGCAGGGCGCGGCGCCGCTGCGCCCGCCTTTCCATCGCCGACCGCAGCCTATCCCCAGCGCGTCACCGATCCGGTGCTGGTGGAGCGGGGCAGGGCGTCCTATGTCGGGGCCGGATGCGCCGGCTGCCATGACGCCGACACCCGCGGTACTGACCGCGGGCCCAGCCTGTTGCGCTCGCAGCTGGTGCAGCGCGACCAGAAGGGCGAGCTGATCGGGCCGGTGATCCGCAACGGCGTCGGCGCCATGCCCCGCACGGCATCGTTGAGCAATGAGCAGATCGCTGACATCGCTGAATTCCTGCACTCCATCCCGCTCAACAGCCGCGACCCGGGCCGCCAGCGCCCGGCCACCATCGTCACCGGCGATGCCGCGCGGGGCCGGACCTATTTCCAGGCCAATTGCAGCTCCTGCCATTCCGTGACGGGCGACATGCGTTCCATTGGCAGCAAATATCAGGACCCGCGCACCCTGCAGGGCCGCATGCTTTCGCCCATGAGCACCCAGCGCCCCACCGTCACGGTCAATCCGGGGCGCAAGAGCAGCGTCAGCGGCGAGCTGTTGCGGCTGGACGAGTTCAACGTCACGCTGCGGCTGCCGGGCGGTGTGGTGCGCAGCTTCGAACGCAACGGCAACAGGCCCCGCATTGCGGTTCACGACCCGCTGGCCCAGCACAAGGCGCTGCTGCGGCGCTATACCGACCGGGACATTCACGACCTGACCGCCTATCTGGTGAGCCTGAAATGAAAAAAGCCCTCGCTTTTCTCTGTCTGTCCTGCGCCTGCCTGCTGGCCGGCGGCGCAATCGCGCAATCCGACGATGGCCTGACGCCGGCGGAAATTCTCAAGCCCGTGCCGGGGTCGTGGCCGACCTATTCCGGCGATTACAGCAGCCGACGTTACAGCCCGCTGAAGCAGGTCAACCAGTCCAATGTGAAGAATCTCAGCCTGGCCTTCACCGCCCGCCTGACCGGCGGCCCGGTCGGCGCCACGGTGGGGGGAGAAGGGCCAATGCCGGCCGGGCCGCAGCCGGCTCCCGCCATTCGCGGCGCCACGCTGCAGGTGGACGGGATTCTTTATACCTCGGCCCCCGACAATGCCTGGGCGATCGACGGCCGCACTGGCCAGGTGTTGTGGCATTATTTCTGGAAGACGCGAGGCGGCACCCATATCGGCAACCGCGGCCTGGGGATGTGGGGACACTACCTCTATCTCGAGACGCCGGACAATTACCTGATCTCGCTCGACGCCCGCACCGGCCAGGAACGCTGGCATGTTCCCATAGCCAGCCTGGAGGAACAGTATTTCTCCACCGCCGCGCCGGTGGTGGTGGGCAACCACGTCCTGGTCGGCACCGGCAACGACCTGGACGCGCCGGGCTTTCTGACCTCCTTCGATCCGGAAACCGGGGCGGTGCAATGGAAGCACTACATGATCCCGATGAACCCCGGTGATCCCGGCCTGGAAACCTGGAAGGACCTCGACGCCGCCCGCCATGGCGGCGGCAATGCCTGGGTGCCGGGCTCGTATGATCCCCAGACCCATCTCTACATTGTCGGCACCGGCAATCCGACGCCATCCTATTTCGCCGATCCGCGCGGCAATGGCGATGCGCTGTTCACATGCGCGCTGGTGGCGATCGACGT
Organism: uncultured Rhizobium sp.; assembly: GCA_964572805.1. Classification (GTDB taxonomy): domain Bacteria; phylum Pseudomonadota; class Alphaproteobacteria; order Micropepsales; family Micropepsaceae; genus Rhizomicrobium. The sequence goes on from CAZNGO010000019.1 coordinate 16,605, forward strand.
CGATAGCGGGCAGATGAAATGGTACTACCAGACCTCGCCCAACGACACCCATGACTGGGATTCCGCCCAGACGCCGGTGCTGGCCGACGTCGTCTTCAAGGGCAAGCCGCGCAAGGTTGTGATGACGGCGGCGCGCAACGGCTATTTCTTCGTCGTGGACCGCACCACCGGCGAGCATCTGCTGACCTCGAAATTCTCCGACACCGCCAACTGGGCGGAAGACAGGCTGAACGCCAAGGGCCAGCCGGTGCGCATTCCGGCCAAGGACAGCGATGTCGCCGGCGCGCTGGTTTCCGCCGCCAATGCGGGGGCGGCGAACTGGCCGCCGCCGACCTTCAGTCCGGATACCGGCTTCTTCTATGTCCCGGTCAGCGAATCCTGGGCGATGTACTACAAGGCTGAGCTCGATCCGCGCGGCGCCATGGGACTGGGCGGCAAGGATGAAGTGCCGGCCGGCGGCGACACCTATCTCAAGGCGATCAATCCGGCCAACGGCAAGATCGTCTGGAGCGTGCATTACGCCACCCAGGGCGGCGGCAGCGGTCTCTTAACCACGGCGGGGCGGCTGCTGTTCGCCGGCGACGCTGGCGGTAATCTGGTGGCGCGGGACGTCGCTACCGGCAAGCCGCTCTGGCATGCGCGCATTGGCAATGTCTCCAACGCGGCGGAGACCTACATGCTGGACGGCAGCCAGTATGTACTGAGCTTTTCCGGCGACACGCTCTATGCCTTTCGGCTGAACCGCTAGCCGCAGCCTTCTCGCCGGTCTTCGGTACAAAGAATTCAAAGCGTAACCAAGCGCTTAGCGCTTGATTTTGAGATTCCCCGAACAGTCACCTTGCCCGCCCCGCTTCGCAAGGCCGAAAGCTCCGGCTGCCGGGAGAACTCCATTTTGGTGACAGAAAAGACAATTTGAGACACCGCGTGATTCCGAATTAACGCGAAGGGCGCAGTTCAATCATGTCATTGTCGAAAGGCTTCCAGCAACGTCCTGCCCCAGGTGTCCGGAGAGATCATGAATCCCTGTGCGCCTTTCATCCGCAGGCCGGTCGCGACGGCGCTTCTGATGGTCGCCATCATGCTGGTGGGCCTGACCGGCTTCCACTATCTGCCGGTTTCCGCGCTGCCGGAGGTCGATTACCCCACCATCCAGGTGCAGACCTTCTATCCGGGCGCCAGTCCGGTCGTGATGGCGACCTCGGTCACCGCCGTGCTGGAGCGCAATTTCGGCCAGATGCCGGGCCTCAGCCAGATGTCGTCGATCTCATCCGGCGGTCAGTCCCTGATCACGCTGCAGTTCGATCTCAATCTCAAGCTCGATATTGCCGAGCAGGAAGTCCAGGCAGCCCTGACGCAAAGCAACCAGCTGCCCTCCGGCCTGCCGCAGCCGCCGGTCTATCGGAAGGTCAATCCGGCGGACGCTCCGGTCATCACCCTGGCGCTTCATTCCGCCACCCAGCCGATCAGCCAGATCGAGGATATCGCGGAAAACCGAATCGCACAGAAAATCTCCCAGATTGACGGCGTCGGCGTGGTCAGCCTTCCCGGCGCCTCGCGCCCCGCCGTGCGCATCCAGGCCAATCTGCAGCAGCTTGCGGCCTATGGCCTCAACATCGACAGCCTGCGCACCACCGTCTCGAACAGCAATTCCAACGCCGCCAAGGGCACTTTCGCCAACCCAAGCCAGTCCTATACCATCACCACCAACGACCAGCTGCAAAACGCTGACGGCTACAAGAAGATCATTGTCACCTACAAGAACGGCGCCCCGGTCTATCTGTCGGATGTCGCCGACATCAAGGAGAGCTCCGAAAACGACAAGCTGGGCAGCTGGGCTGGCCTGCCCGGCGGCAAGGGTATCATCCCCGCCATCCTGATCAATGTGCAGCGCCAGCCGCTCGCCAACGTCATCTCCGTGGTCGATGCAATCAAGCAGCAGTTGCCGGTCATGCGCGCCACGCTGCCGGCCGCTATGACGCTGGACATGCTCACCGATCGCACCGAGACGATCCGCGCCTCGGTCGCGGATGTCGAGTTCGAGCTCTGCCTCGCCGTCGTGCTGGTGGTGCTGGTGATTTTCGTCTTCCTGCGCAACATCCCGGCCACCATCATACCCGGCCTCTCGGTGCCGCTCTCCATCATCGGAACCTTCGCCGTGATGTATCAGTTGGGCTTCTCGCTTAACAATCTCTCGCTGATGGCGCTCACCATCTCGGCTGGATTCGTGGTCGATGACGCCATCGTGATGATCGAGAACATCTCGCGCTATCTCGAGGCCGGCGAGACGCCGTTCAACGCCGCCATGAAGGGCGCCGGCGAAATCGGCTTCACCATTGTGTCATTGACCGTGTCGCTGATCGCCGTGCTGATCCCGCTGATTTTCATGCCGGATGTCGTGGGAAGGCTGTTCCGAGAATTCGCCATCACGCTGGCGATTTCGATCCTGATCTCGGCGGTGGTGTCGCTCACCCTGGTGCCGATGCTGTGCGCCAAGATGCTGCATGGTCACACGCCTGACCATTCGGTGCGGCATGGCCGGTTCTTCACCCTGACCGAGAAATGGTACGGCCAGCTGGTGGCGGGTTATGACCGTCTTCTGATCTGGGTGTTGGGACACCAGCCTTTCACGCTCGCCGTGGCGGTCGGCACCCTGGTCCTCACAGTGGTGATGTATGTTTTCATACCCAAGGGATTCTTTCCCCTACAGGACACCGGGTTCATCCAGGCCATCACCTCGGCCGGTCCCACAGTCTCATTCAACACCATGGCCCAGCGCCAGAACGCCCTGGCCCGCCTGGTGCTGCAGGACCCCGCGGTTGCCAGTCTGTCATCAGCCATCGGCGTTGACGGCACCAACAACACGCTCAATAGCGGGCGTCTGCTGATCAACCTCAAGCCCAAGGGCGAGCGAGACGGCGTCGCTGCCGTGGTGGAGCGCCTCAAGCAGCTGGATCACGCCGTACCCGGCATCAGCTTCTATCTGCAGCCGGTGCAGGACATTTCCACCGATACCGCGGTCAGCCGCGCCCAGTACAATTTCGTGCTGCGCTCGGCGAACACGGCGGGCCTCAACGCCTTTGTACCCCGGCTGATGAACAGGCTTGCCGGCCTGCCACAGGTCGCCAATGCCAGCACCTCCTTCCTCGACCAGGGCCTCGCCGCCTATGTGATGGTGGACCGTGACACTGCCGCGCGCTTCGGCATCAGCGACAGCACTGTCGACAACACGCTCTATTCCAGCCTTGGACAGCGCATCGTCACCATCATCTATACCCAGTTCAGCCAGTATCACGTCATCATCGAGGCCGATCCCAGGCAGCAGAGCACCGTGCGCTCGCTGAATGACATCTACCTTACCGGTTCCGGCCCCAACCCGGTGCCGCTGCCCGCGGTCGCCCGAGTCGAACAACGCGCGTCGCCGCTGGAGATCGACCATATCGGCCAGTTCCCCTCCGCCAACATCTCCTTCGACGTGGCGCCGGGTTATTCGCTGGGCGAAGCGGTGAGCGCGATCGAGCAGGCGGAGCGCGACGCCGGCATTCCGCCCACCATCAGCCCCCGGTTCCTGGGCTCGGCCCAGTCCTTCCAGTCGGCGCTTTCCAGCGAGGTCTGGCTGATCATCGCCGCCATCATCACGGTCTATATTGTGCTCGGGGTGCTCTATGAAAGTTACATCCATCCGGTGACGATCCTTTCCACCCTGCCTTCGGCGGGCGTCGGCGCCCTTCTGTTCCTCATCATGACCGGCCATGAACTCAACATTGTTTCGATCATCGGCATCATCCTGCTGATCGGGATTGTGAAAAAGAACGCGATCATGATGATCGACTTTGCCCTCGAGGCGGAGCGCAACGAAGGCAAGGATGCCACCTCCGCCATCCACCAGGCGGCGCTGTTGCGCTTCCGCCCCATTTTGATGACCACGGTGGCGGCACTGTTCGGCGCCCTGCCGCTGACCTTCGGCAACGGCATGGGCGCGGAATTGCGCCATCCCCTGGGCATTGCGATCTGCGGCGGCCTGCTGATGAGCCAGCTGCTCACTTTGTTCACAACGCCTGTGATCTACATTTATTTCAGCCGCAAGGGCGATGAGCTGCGCGCCTGGCGGGCGCGGCGGGCCGCCCGCTCTGCCACCGCCATGGGCGTTCCCGCCGAAACGTGACCCGTTTGCCTCGGGGCGGGCACGCCGGTATGGCGCGGTCGCCGAGACGCGCTTTACCGGCCGGGCGCTGGCGCCCGGCCAACTCCTCATGGCTCCCGCGAACTAGGCGATGGTCACGCGCCTGGCGCCCAGCTGGGCGCGGATGGAAAGCTCCGCCGCCAGCAGGCACTGCTCCTGGTCCTGCGCCGTGTGGGTGCGATTGACGATATCGGCGACGAATTGCGGCCCGAAGGGCAGGGGTCCGTTGGCGCAGTCGATGTAGCGCGCGCTCTTGCCGTCCACCAGGAAGAGATTGTTGCCGCCCCTGCCGACCGCGACATTGGTGTATTTGCGGATCTCGATATAGCCGTCGGTGCCCAGGATGAAGAGGCGGCCGTCGCCCCAGGTACCCAGTCCGTCGGGCGTGAACCAGTCCAGCCGGACATAGCCGAAACCCTTGTCGCCGCGCAGCGTCATGTCGCCGAAATCCTGGAAATGCGGCTTGTCCGGATGGCGCACATTGGCGACCTGCGAGGCCACCACTTCGGCCTTTGTCGAACCGGTGTAGAAAAGGAACTGGTCGATCTGGTGCGAACCGATATCGCAGAGGATGCCGCCGAACTGGGTATCGACCCAGAACCAGTCCGGGCGCGGCGCCCCGCCGCCCGCCAGGCCGCCATTCTGGATGATCTGGTGCGGCGCGATGTTGATGGTCTGGATCACCTTGCCGATGGCGCCCTTGCGGATCAGCTCGCCGGCATAGACCGCGGCGGGCACTTCCAGCCGTTCGGAATAGAGGATGCCGTAAAGGCGGCCGGTCGCCGCGATGGTCCGGCGCACCAGCGCCAGGTCGTCGAGCGTGGTGATGCCCGGCTTGTCGGCCAGGAAATCCTTGCCCGCGCGCATGGCGCGCACGCCGATGCCGGCGCGCTCATTGGCGATGTGGGATGAGAGCACCAACTGGATGTCGGGGCGGTTGATGATCTCGTCCTGGCTGGTGGCGATCGTCACGTCGGGATAGCGGCGGCGGAAGCCCGCCAGCTTGTCCGGCTCCAGCCCCCAGCAGGCCACCATCTCGCCGCCGCCGCGCTGGACGGCGCCGATCATGCTGTAGACATGGTCGTGGCTGATGCCGCAGACCGCGAATTTTATATGGTGCTGCGGCGCTTCCGGCTTGGCCGGCGGAAGGGTTTCCGCTTTCACCTCGGCGGCGCTCAAGGCGAGTGCCGTGGAGCCGAGACCCGCGGCCAGCAGAAAATCGCGCCGATCATTGCCGTCCATGCTCCCCCCGATCCTTGCCCATCATAGGGTCAAGCAGGGGGCGGTGGAAGCGCCGGGGAAATCGTATGCAGCCGGTCCTGCCGCTCAGCTCACAGCCGGAAGGTGACGTTGCGCCGGTACAGCCAGAGCGCCACCAGCCAGCACAGCAGCATGTAGAGGATCGCGGTCAGCAGCGAGCCCAGCGGTCCCGGCGCCAGTCCCTGCATGACATGCTCGCCGAACCAGTTCCACACCCCGCCGCGGCCGACATTGCCGGGCCGGACATAGCCCATGCCCATTTCCAGCAAAATGGCGACGACATAGAGAATGATCGGATTGCGGCCGAAAATCTCGAAAAAGCGCACGCCGAATTTGTGCTTGCCGATGTCGATCCAGGCCATCAGCCCCGCCAGCACCACCAGGTCGATGCCGGCCGTCAGCAGCACGAAGCTGGAGGTCCACAGTTTCTTGAAGGCGGGAAAGAAGGGGTTCCACAGCAGCGCCGCCGCGATCAGCACCAGGCCGGCGATCAGGAAGCAGACCACCGTCTGCCGGCTGGCGCCGTTGCCGCGAATGTAAAGGCCCGCGAGATAGCCCAGGATGACGTTGACGATGGCGGGCAGGGTGCTGAGCAGCCCTTCCGGCTCGAAGCCGTGGTCGCCGCGATACAGGTGCGCCTTGCCCAGGATGGCCAGATCGACGCTGTTGCCGACATTGCCGGTCTTGCTGAAGGCGGTGGCGGCGTCCGGCGCGCCGGCCAGCAGGGCGCCCCAATAGCCCAGCAGCAGGGCGGCTGACAGCGCCAAGAGGCCCCGCACCCCCAGATAACGCGCGGCGATGGCCGCGAAGAAATAGCAAAGCGCGATGCGCTGCAGCACGCCCATGATCCGCGTCGTGGCGAAAGGCCGCCAGACCCAGCCGGCATCGGTCTCGCGGAAGAACGGGAACCAGTAGGTCAGCACTCCCAGGGCGAAGATCAGCGCCGTGCGCCGCAGCACCTTCTTCCAGAACTCGGACTCGCTGGCCTTATTGCCGGCGCCGAAGGCCATGGCGCTGCCCACCGCGAAGAGGAAGGAGGGGAAGACGATGTCGGCGATGGTGAAGCCGAACCAGTCCGGGTGGTCCATGATGTACCAGGGTTCCGCCCCGGCGCCCGGCGTGTTGACGACGATCATCAGGCACAGGGCCATGCCTCGAAAGACGTCCAGCGATAGAAAGCGCGTGCGTTCCATGATCTTCCCCCTGCCGCGCCCCCAAAGGCGCTGTTATTGTTGCGCCGCCCGGTTGGTGGCGCCGTCGATCACCGTCACCCGGTCGGTGAGACGGTTGGCGACGTAAATCCTGTTGCTCGCCGGATTGACCGCGATCGCCCAGGGGCCGCGGCTGGTGGGCACCGTCGCCGTCACCTTGTTGGTCGCCCCGTCGATCACCGAGATGGTGTCGGCATGGGTGTTGACGACATAGATGCGGTTGGTGCGGCTGTTGACGGCGATCTGCTGCGGGTAGAGCCCCACCGGCACCGTGGCGATCGGCCGGCCGGTCCTGGAATCGATCACCGTGACGCTGCCGCCGCCATAATTCACCACATAGACCCGGCCGGTGACTTCGTTCACCGCCGCCGCCATCGGCGTGTCGCCCACACCGATGGTGGTGACCAGATTGTTGTTGGCGGTTTCCACCACCACGACCGCATTGTCGTTGGGGCTGGGCAGATAGAGCGTTCCGGTCCTGGCGTTGAAGGCGGAATCCCACTGGTGCCAGCCCGGCAAGGCGAGGCGGGTGGGCTGGTTGGTCACGCCATCCACGATGGTGAGGAAATTGTCCTCGTAGCCGACGAAATAGATCTTGTTCAGGCTTGTGTTGACCGACAGGGCGTTGCCTTCGGTGCCGGCATGGATGACGGTGCTCTGGCCGGTGGCGAGGTCGATCACCGACGGATCGGTGCCGGTGCTGGCCGAGACGTAGAGCTTGTTGGTCACCGGATTGAGCGCCGTCAGGCTGCCGCGGTCGCCCTTGAGCGTGTCGACGATGGCGTCGGTGTCGGGATCGATCACCGAAATGGTGCCGGGCCCGCGATTCATCGCATAGACGCGGCCATTGCGCGGGTCGATGGTGAGGTCCTTGACGTTGGCGCCGGTCGGCAGGGTCTTCACCATACCCGCGGCGCTGACGATCTTGACCACGCCCAGATCGGGAAAGGCGGCATAGGCCTTGCCATTTTTGGTGTTCACCACCACGCCCTTGGGCCCGTCGGTGGTGCCGACCTGGGCCTGGGCGGCGCCGGCGAGAAGCAGCAGGCAGGCAGCAAGGGAAAAGCGCATGGCAGGTCTCCTACTTCGCCTGCGACAGCAGCCAGGCCATGCTGTTGTCGGTGATGCGGGTCAGTTCCGGGCCGGTATAGATGCGGTCGCCATGACCATAGTTGAGATAGATCATCTTGTACTTCGTGTTGCTCCAGGCCACCGGCAGGTCGCCGCCATTGAGGAAGTTCTTTACCCCCAGCGGGAAGTTGGAGCGGTCCAGGGTCATCAGCACCTTGACGGCGGGATTGGCGCGCGGATTGGGATTCCAGGAATACCATTCGTTGATCGGGGCGACGAAGCTCTGCGGCACGCCCCGCATGGCGGGATGGCTGGTGTCGTCCACATTCACCCGCGCCGGCAGCGAGGGCCAGTTGCTGGCGCCGAAGCCGGCGCCGCCCATGAAGTCCTTGAACCAGGTCCAGCTATTGGGGCCGAAGCCGGAGACATGGAAGCCCAGCCAGGCGCCGCCGCGCTCCATGTAGCGCTGGAAGGCCTGGCGCTGGGCGTCGCTGCCGGGCTGGCCGTTCAGCCAGACCACCACCTTCACGTCGCGCAGCATGTCGTCATTCAGCGCATTCCAGTCGCTGGTGGCGGAGAAGCTGTAGCCATTGGCGTTGGCCTTGGCGGCGAAATCGCGCATCGCCTGGGTGGCGAAGAAATAATGGTCAATCTCGCCGCCGGTGTCGAAGAAGGCGAGCACGCGCGGGCGCGGCGCCGGCGTCTGGGCTGGCGCCGCCGAAAAGCCGGCGAAAAGCACTAAGGCGATCAGCAGAAACCGCTTCATCATGGGCGTGGCCTAGTTCTTGTGGAGGAGCCAGAGAAGCTCGTTCTCGAACAGATGGTTCTGCAGCGGGCTGGTGAAGACTTTGTCGCCATGGCCCATGTTCATGTAGATCATGCGGTATCTGTTGTTGGTCCAGACCACGGGGACATCGCCATCCTTGTCGGTGAGGATGCTCTTGATGCCGAGTGGATAGTTGGACGGGTCAAGGGTGAGCAGGACATGGATGTCCGGCGCCAGGCGCGGGCTGGGCCGCCAGGAATACCATTCGTTGGTGGGCGAGATGAAGGTCTTGGGCAGGCCCCTGGTGATCGGGCTGCTGGTGTCGTCCACGATGAGTTTTGCCGGCAGCGGCGGCCAGTTGTTGACGCCGAAGACCCCCGCGCCGATGAAGCTGCGGAACCAGGGCCAGTTGAACTCCCGGTCGGTATAGCCGGCGACATGACAGCCCAGCCATGCGCCGCCCCGCTCCATGAACTTCTCGAAGGCGGCGCGCTGGGCGGCATTGCCGGGCGAGCCGTTGAGCCAGACCACCATCTGGTAGTTGGCCAGCTTCTGGTCGTTGAGGTCGTTCCAGTCGGTGGTGGCCTCGACCCGGAAGCCGTGCAGGTCGGCCTGCTGCGCCAGGAAGCGCAGGGCATCGATGGCGAACAGCATGTGATCGTTCTCGACCCCCAGCGAGAAAAAGACCAGCACGCGCGGCTGCGGCCCGGCATTGTCCTGCGCCGGGGCCGCGGGAGCGAAGAGCAGCGCCAGGCAAAGGGTGGCGAGCGCGAGGAGCCTTTTCACTGCCCGGCCCCCCAGAAGATGGCGTTGCGGAACAGCTGGACGAATTCGGGGGTGTCGAACAGGCCGGAATGATGGCCCATGAAGATATAGGCGTTGCGGGCCTTGAAGTGCGGATTGGACCAGATGACGGGATGATCGCCGCCCATCTTGATCATGCTGGCGGGCTTGTAGCTGTTTTCGTCCACCGTGCCGATGACATGCACATTGGGACGCGGCGAGCGGTCCCAAGTGTACCATTCCTCCTTCGGGATGACGAAGGATTCGGGCAGACCCTTGGCCAGCGGATGGTTGCGATCCTCGATATGCACCGTGGCAGCCGCGAAATCGGGAATGTAATGGGTGAAGCGGATGCCGCCCATGAAGTTCGAGAACCAGGGTGACATGGGATAGCCGTCAAATTCGCCCAGCAGGGTGGCGTGGTGGAAGCCGATCCAGCCGCCCTTGCCTTCGGTGATGTACTTCTCGAAAGCAGCCTGGGCGATGGGCGTCCAGGCATAGGGCGGGTGGTTGAGCTGGAGGAAGAGATCGTATTGCGCCAGGAACTCGTCATTGATCGGCGCGGTGCTGGTGATGGAATCGAAGGTGAAGTCGCTTGCGGGCGCGATTTTGGCGAGATAGGCCTTGCCGGCATCGACGAAGGACTGATGGTCGCCGCTGGCGCGCTCGGCCAGGATGACGACGCGGAATTTCGGCTTGTGCGGGGCGAACTGGGCGAAGGCCGGCTGGCCGGCGACGAGCGCGGCGCCCGCTCCGGCAAGGGCCTGGCGGCGGCTGGGCCGGGTCATGGTGTTTTCCTTTTGGCGGGGCCGGTAATGACGGTGACGTCGTTGCTGTACATGTTGGCGACATAGGCCTTGTTGGCGGCGCTGTCGGTGGCGATGGCATAAGGGATGACGCCGGCCTTGACCTTGCCCAGGGCGGCATAGCTCGCGCCGTCAAAGACCACGACATTGCCGGTCTTCTGTTCGGCGACATAGACGTCGCCGGTGCGGGAGTTGACGGCGACGGCCGAAGGCTGCGCCGCCAGCTTGACGGTCTTGATCAGCCTGGCGTTGACCGGATCGATGACGGCCAGGGTGCTGTTGCCGTAGCTGAGCGCATAAAGCCGGTGGGTGGTCCGGTCGAAGGCGACCGCGAAGGGGATATCGCCGACGCGAACGTCGGCGACCTTGGCCGTCGCGCCATCCACGATCGAGATGGTGGCGCTGTCCTCGTTGACGACATAGGTCTTGTTGACGCCGGCATCGACGGCGATGACCCAGGGATGCTTGCCGGTGGCGATGCGGGTAAGGGCGTTGCTGCCGCCTTCGATCTGGGTGGTGTCGCTGGTGCCGTAATTGGCGGTATAGGCCCTGCCGGTCTTCGAATTGACGGCGATGCCGCGCGGTCCGTGGCCGACCGGGAAAGTGACGGCAGCGTGGCTGACGCCGTCAATCACGGTGACGCTGTGGCCGAAATTGTTGGCGACATAGATCCTGTTGCTGGTGGTATCGACGTCCACCGTCTGGGGGTAGCTGCCGGTCTTGACCGTGGCGATGACGGTATCGCTGGCGCCGTCGATCACACTGCAGCTGCTGTCGCCCTGGCTGACCGTGTAGATACGGTTGGTGACGGGATTGATGGCGACGCCCGAAGCGCCGCCCGGGGTCTTGATGGTGGCGAGGATGCGGCCCTCGCCATCGAGGACGGAAACGCCGCCGCCGGCCAATATGTAGGCCTTGTGGGTGACCTCATTGACGGCAAGGAAGCTGGGACCGCCGGCGACGGGGACGGTCCTTGCCGTCTGCGCTCCGGCGGCGGCGATGCAGAGAAGCAGGATCGCTGCCGATGGTCCCAGGATGCGCTTGACCATTTTTCCTCCGGCGCGATTGCGGTCCGCGGTGGCTTGAGGTTTTTCCGCCCTCAGTTCCTTGCCGGCGGCTCCAGGGCCGCTTCCTTCACCTTCGCCGGCCTCAGAATCTGCTGGGTGGTGAACTTGGCGTCGAACACAACATTGAACATGCACACCATCATCTCGTCGGTGGTCTGCTGGCCCCAGCCAATGGTCTTGGTGGGATCGGGGTTTTCCTTGTTGCCCGCAGAATTGTCGAAATGCTCGGTGCATTCGATGCGCGTGCCCTTGGGCATTTTGATCGGCTCGGCGAGGTTGTACCAGAGCTGCCAGCGCCAGGTGAAATTGGGCACGTTGAGCAGGGTGTCGCGCTTCCCGTCCGGGAAGACGATGCGGTACTGGGCGTCCTTGCCGCGCAGATGCATGTGCGGATGCATGCCGACCAGGGTCATATCTTCCGGCACGGTATAGCTGGCATCGACCTTGTAGTTGGGATCGCCGGGCGGAATCTTGAACTTGTCATTGTCGGCGGACAGCGTCATGGCGCGCTGGGTGACCGGCCCCTTAGCCAGCACAAGGCCGAGGCGCGACTGATCGGTGGTGGCCGTCTTGCCATTGGGCATGTAGTGGATTTCCAGCACGATGTCCGAGCCGGCGGGGATCAGCTTGGCCTGGCCGTTCTTGTAGATGTCGGGGGTCTGGCCGGGGGCGTAGCCGACCAGCCAGTCGCTGGGAATGTCGGCGCCGCCACCCTTGTCTGCATCGTCTTTCGCCGCTGCCTTGGCGCCTGTCCTGGTGTCCGGAACCATGTCCGGCACCATGTCGGGCGTCTTGGCCTTCTTGAGCGCGTCGGCTTCCTTGGCGGTGAAGAAGGTGCCGTAGGGCATGCCCTTGAAATAACTGGAGCCGGGGGCGCGGACATAGGCGACGATATGGTGCACGACGCTCCGGTCGGTGGGCGCCGCCTCGATATATTGCACCCAGGTGTCCTTGGTGAAATTGCCGGGAATTATGACGTATTGATACTCCATCAGGCCGCGGGCCGGGATGGCGAAGGGCTTGGGCAACTGGAAGACGATGTCGGGCTTGGGAATGTTCCAGCCTTCGACATATTCGCGGGGCTTGGGCAGGTCCTTGATGTCGCCCAGCTTGCCGCCCGCATCCACCCACTCGACGATCTTGTCGATGTCGGACTGGGACAAAGCGCGGTAATTCTCGAACTTCTTGGTGGTGCCGTCCTCGTACCAGGGCGGCATGTGGCGGGCCAGCACCGCCTTCTTGATGTTGCTCGCCCAGGCCCTGACCGTCGCGTAATTGGTCATGGAGAAGGGCGTGCCTTCGCCGGGGCGATGGCAGGTCTGGCAGTTCTGCGCCAGGATGGGCGCGATGTCCTTGGCATAAGTCAGCTTGGACTCGCGCGCCTTGGGATCGCGGAAGGCGAAGGGGTCCTGCACCGCCTGGGTGTGGTCATGGGCGGGGAAGTCCTGCGCCAGCAAAGCGGTGGTTGCGGTGGTGGCAGCCAGGCCGAGAGCCAGAAGGGATACAGCGCGCTTCATGCCAGCCTCCGTCGTCCGCCCGTGCGTTGCCACGCGCGGGATAAGTAACTATACAGTTACGCTCGTCCGATTTTGCTGTCAATCAGACCACTTCCTGCGCGCTGCCGGAGAAGGAGATTTCTCTTGAAACAGCCCATCCAGCTGGCCTTTTCCGTCCTGGCCGCGCTTGCTCTGGCCGGCGCCGCACGGGCCGATGTGCCGGCCTTCTACAAAAGCGTGAACCGGGTTACCTGGGTGGTGACGAACATCGACCGCACGCGCCCGGCCTGGGAAGCGCTGGGCCTGACCGACATCCGGGAATATCCCAACGTCGCCCTCTCGGTGACGTATCGGGGCAAGCCTTCGATCGTGCATGCCTGGCAGGTTACTGGACATATCGGCAACCTGACCGTGGACATGATCCAGCCGGCCGAAGGCCAGCCCAACGCCTATACCCATTTCCTGGGCAGCCATGGCGATGGCATCTTCTCCATCGTGCACGAAGTGCCCAGCGAGGCGGCGCTGAAGGCCGAGATCGCCCGCATGAAAGGCAAGGGCGTCGGCGTGCTGCAGCAGGTCAGGATGCCGCGGCAGAACGCAACCTTCACCTATTTCGATACCGAGGCGGAAGGGAAATACGCGCTGGGGCTGGTGGTGCGGCCGGGTGGGATGAAGGCGGTCGATTCCGGCGCGGCCGGCCGGCCTGCCATCGTGCAGCATTTGGGCTTTGTGGTGCGGGACATTCCCTCGGTGTCGGCCTACTGGCAGAAACTGGGCTTCCCGAAAATTGACATGCAGCCGATTCCGGAACGGGCGGACACCACCTACAAAGGCAAGCAATTGCTGCTGCCGCATTACGAAGGCGGGCAGCAATACAGCCAGTTCACCAATTACTGGATCGCCGCGCCGGCCCAGCCGGCCAATCTCTATGCCGATTACCTGAACGCCCATCACAGCGAGGGGGTACAGCATATCGCCCTGGCGGTGCCCGACCTGGAGAAGGCGATCGCCGCCTATGACAGGCTGGGCTACCATGTCGAGATGTCCAGCAGCTGGGGTACGGTCGGCCAGCCGGGATCGGGCGTGCATGCCTATATGGATACCGAAAAGGTCGGCGGGCTGAGCGCGGAACTCTATCACGCCTATTGATCGCGCAGCGGAACGCCTCTGGTTTCCGGGGCGAACCAGGCCGCAACCGCGCCGAAGAGAAAAATCGCGCACATCACGATGGCGGAGCAGCGCAGCGGCAGCGGCGAGGCCAGGCCCGCGAACACCCTTGTGGTCATCAGCGCGGAAAAGAAACCGCCGCCTGCCGCGGCGAAGCGGCCCAGATTGTAGGCGAAGGAAACGCCGGTGCCGCGATAGCGGGCGCTGAAGAGTTCGGGCAGGTAGATCGAAAAACCGGCCAGCACGCCGAGCTGGAAGAAATACATCACCGGCATCATCCAGTAGGCATCGGCCGGGGTCTGCATGAACCAGTAGACCAGCGCCGTCGTCACGAAAGTGGCGAGGAAGGCCGCGACGAAGGTGGGGCGGCGCCCGAAACGCCCGGCGGCCCAGCCAAAACAGGCCATGCCTGCGCCGCCGCCGGCCATCTGCAGGATATAGGCCCAGTTTTTCGCCTGCGCCGCCAGAATCCTGGTTTCCTCGATGCCGTGGCTTGTCCGGTAATAGCTGGTGAAGAGCACGTCCTGGAGATCGACCGCGTACTCGCCGATCGCCCAAAGCCCGACAATGCCGGCGGCGGAAATCGCGGTGCCGTACCAGAGATTGCGGCGGTCGGCGGGATGGCGGAACAGGTCGGCATAGGCCGCGAAGGCGCTTTTTGGCAGGGCGCCCTGCTGTTTCAGACGAAGCCAGGTTTCGCTTTCGCGCAGCAAGACGGCGGAAATCATGGCCAGGACGATCGGCGTGGCCCCGACCAGGAACATCGCGCGCCAGACATCGGCCAGGGCGATGACGCCTGCCGCCGCCAGGGCGTCCACCTGCAGCTTGATCACCGCGGCCAGGATATTGCCCACCGCGGACATCACCTGCAGCAGCGCCAGCAGCGCCACCCGTGCGGCAGGCGGCACGCTTTCGGAAATGATCGCGACCGCCAGGCCAAAGACCGTTCCGAAGCTCAGTCCCGTGGCGAAGCGCAAGGCAATGAACTGGTCGGTGGTCTGCGCCAGCGCCGTGAAGGCGTTGCAAGCGGCATAGAGCGCAATCGACCAGGTCAGCAGGCGCGCCCGGCCATAGCGGTCGCCCAGGGCGCCTCCCGCCAGGCCGCCCACGCCCCAGCCCAGCAGCATCAGCGCGGTCGCCACCTTGGCCGCGCCTTGAACCTGCAGGTCACCGCCAGGCAGGTGCATCAGGGCGGACAGGGCCGGAATGCGCACCAGCGAAAAAATGCGCTGGTCGAGAGTGTCGAGCAGCCATGCGGCGGAGGTGATCGCGAACACCAGCCACTGGCGCGCGGTAATCTCTTGCCACCAGGGGACGGGTCTGGCCATCGCAGTGCTGAGCCCCGCGCCCCGCCGGCGGATGCCGCGAGGACGCATGGCCATGGTTAGGGTCGGGGCCTCAGGCTGTCAATTCTTCGCCGGCGGCGTGAGATAACCCATGATCACTGCGACGACATGCTCCTCGCGCTTCAGCATTTCTCGCCGGCTGCCCAGATCCTGGCCGAAGATGGCCGAGAGGGTATGCTGGTTGGAGCAGTAGAAATAGCTGAGCGCGGCAATGGAGATGTAAAGCTGCACCGGATCGACTCCGCTGCGGAACAGGCCGCTCTCCTCGCCGCGGTGCAGCAATCCTTTGATCAGGTCCAGCAGGGGCGAATACATTTTCTGGGCCTTGGTGGAGCGGCGTACATTGCGCCCCTTCTGGCGGTTCTCATCATTCAGCATCGAAATGAATTCGGGATGGTCGACGTGAAACCAGAAATTGAAGCGGATGAGCTGGCGCATGCCTTCGTCGGGCGCCAGATTCTCCAGCTTCAACTCGCGCTCGCCGGCGCGCATGATCTCATAGACCCGCTCCAGCGCTGCCAGCCAGATCGCCGCCTTGTTGCCGACATAGAGATAGAGATAGCGCTTGTTGGTTTTTGCTCGCGCCGCGATGGCGTCCACCCGCGCTCCGCCAAAGCCGTGCTCAAAGAATTCGGCGATCGCCGCGGTCAGGATGGCGTCGCGCACCTTTTCCCCGTCGGCCTTGGGGCGCGGGCGGGGCGTTTGCGGTGCGGAAGCCTTGGTCATTTCTCCTGCTTAAGCCGGGAATCGCGGCCACACAATCGCCGGCGCCGGGCCGGTTTGACAGGAAAATCGGGCGAGAGTAACTGTGTAGTTACTTACCCCAAACGGAAGACCGGCCGGAGACGGAAGAATGGCGACCCAGCGGCTTGGCATCATCATGCACGGTATCACCGGCCGCATGGGGTACAACCAGCATCTTGTGCGCTCGATCTGCGCCATCCGCGCCGCCAATGGGGTATTGCTCGCCAATGGCGACCGGGTGATGCCCGACCCCATCCTGGTTGGGCGCAACCGCGACAAGGTCGCGGCCATCGCCAAGAGCTGTGGCATCGAACGCGTCGCCGACAATCTCGCCGGGGCCCTGCGCAATCCGGACGACACCGTCTTCTTCGACGCCGGCTCGACCACCATGCGCTTCGAGCTGGTGTCGCAGGCGATCAAGGCCGGCAAGCATATCTATGCCGAGAAGCCAGTGGCGGAAAGCCTGGACCAGGCGCTGGGCTTGGCGCGTCTGGCCCGCGATGCCGGGGTGAAAAGCGGCGTGGTGCAGGACAAGCTCTATCTGCCCGGCCTGCAGAAACTGAAGCTGCTGCGCGACAGCGGCTTCTTCGGCCGAATCCTCTCGCTGCGCGGCGAGTTTGGCTATTGGGTGTTCGAGGGCGACTGGCAGCCGGCGCAGCGGCCCAGCTGGAACTACCGCAAGGCTGATGGCGGCGGCATCATCCTCGACATGCTCCCGCACTGGCGCTATGTGCTGGACAATCTGGTGGGTGAAGTCCGCTCCGTCAGCTGCGCCGGCGCTGTTCACATTCCCAGACGCGTCGATGAAGGCGGCAGGGAATATGCCGCTGATGCCGACGATGCCGCCTATGCCACCTTCGAGCTGGAAGGCGGCGTCATCGCCCAGATCAATTCCTCCTGGGCGGTGCGGGTGAAACGCGACGACCTTGTCACCTTCCAGGTGGACGGCACGCTGGGCTCGGCCGTTGCCGGCCTGACCCGCTGCTACAGCCAGCACAGGGTCAACACCCCCCGTCCGGTGTGGAATCCCGACCAGCCCAGCACCATGCCGTTCGCGGAGCAGTGGCAGGAAGTGCCGGACAACCGTGTATACGAAAACGGCTTCCGCCAGCAATGGGAAGAGTTCATCCGCCATGTCGTCGAAGGCGCGCCCTGGAAGCGCAACCTGCTGGAAGGCGCCAAGGGCGTGCAGCTGGCGGAGCTTGGACAGAAAAGCTGGAGCGAGCGCCGCGTCATCGACGTGCCGGCGCTGAGCCTGTGAAGATCATCCTGCCCACCGCGAACGGCGCGCTGGAGCCCTATGCGGTAACGGGCGTGCCGGTGGTCGCGCCGGCGGCGCGCGGCTGGAACCGCGTCGCCTATTCGGCGGCGCATGTCGTGGCGGCGCCGCTGGCGGACAACGATCCCTGGCTGGACGAGAACGTGGACTGGGAACGGACCATTGCCTATCGCCATCATCTCTGGGATCTGGGCCTGGGCGTGGCCGAGGCGATGGATACGGCCCAGCGCGGCATGGGCCTGAACTGGGGCGGGGCGCAGGAATTGATCCGGCGTTCGCTCGAAGCGTCGCGCGGCCGCGACAGCGCACTGATCGCCTGCGGTGTCGGCACCGATCACCTGCCGCCTGCTGCCGGCCTGACTCTCGACGATGTGATCCGCGCCTATGAAGAGCAGATCGCGTTCGTGGAAGGGCAGGGCGGGCGGATCATCCTGATGGCGAGCCGCGCCCTGGTGCTGGCGGCGCGTTCGCCGGATGATTATCTGCGCGTCTATGACCGCATCCTGAGCCAGGTGAAGCAGAAGGTGATCCTGCACTGGCTGGGCGAGATGTTCGATCCGGCCCTGCAGGGCTATTGGGGCCGGGACGATCACGATGCCGCGATGGATGTGTGCGTCGATCTCATCAACAGCCATGCCGCCAAGGTGGAAGGTATCAAGATCTCGCTGCTCTCGGCGGAAAAGGAGATCGCCATGCGCCGCCGCCTGGCGCCGGGCGTGCGCATGTATACCGGCGACGATTTCAACTATGCCGAACTGATCGCCGGCGACGCCGCCGGCCATTCCGACGCCTTGCTGGGAATCTTCGACGCCATCGCGCCGGCGGCTTCGGCTGCGCTTACCCGGCTGGGCGCGGGCGATGTGGACGGTTTCCACGCCATCCTGGCGCCGACCGTGCCGCTGTCGCGGCATATCTTCAAGGCGCCGACCCGCTTCTACAAGACCGGTGTGGTCTTCCTGGCCTGGCTGAATGGGTTGCAGGATCACTTTATAATGCTGGGCGGGCAGCAGAGCGCGCGCTCGCTGGTCCATCTGGCGGAGCTGTTCCGGCTGGCGGACGCTTGCGGCTGCCTGCGCGATCCGGAACTGGCGGTGAAACGGATGAGCCGGATGCTGGCGCTGGGTGGCGTGGCGTGAGCGCGCCGGACGGCCTGTCTATCAACCTGGCCACCGTCGGCAGGCAATTGGCTTTGGGCGCGGCGGTGGATGCCTGCGTCAGGCAGGGCATCAGCGCGATTGCGCCCTGGCGCGACCAGGTGGCGGCGGCGGGCCTGAAGGAAGCTGCCGCGATGGTGCGCGCCAATGGCCTGCGCGTCACCGGCCTGTGCCGCGGCGGGATGTTTCCGGCGGCGGATGCGGCGGGCCGCGCCGCGGCGATTGACGACAACCGGCGCGCGATTGACGAGGCCTGCGCCCTCGGCGCCGATTGCCTGGTGCTGGTGGTCGGCGGGCTGGCGGAAGGGTCGAAGGACATCGCGGCGGCGCGGCGGATGGTGGCGGACGGGATCGGCGTCCTTCTCGACCATGCGCGGGCCAGCCGCATGCCCCTGGCGATAGAGCCGCTGCATCCGATGTATGCGGCCGACCGGGCCTGCATCAACACGCTGGAACAGGCCCTGGATGTCTGCGACGCGCTGGGCGATGGCATCGGGGTGGCGGTCGATGTCTATCATGTCTGGTGGGACCCCAAGCTGGCGCAGCAGATCGCGCGCGCCGGGGCGCGGATTTTCGCGCATCATATCTGCGACTGGCTGGTGCCGACGCGCGACCTGCTGCTCGACCGCGGCATGATGGGCGACGGCGTCATCGACCTGCGCGGCATAAGGCGGATGGTCGAAGCCGCCGGATTCAAGGGGCCGCAGGAGGTGGAGATTTTCTCCGCCGAAAACTGGTGGAAGCGGCCCGGCGACGAGGTGATCGCCACCTGCATCGAACGCTATCGCAGCCATTGCGTGTTGTGAAAGGAAATAATACGGGGAGTGACGCTCATGGCCTTTGAGTCCAGAAACCCGGCGACCGGCGAATTGATCGCGGCATATCCGGAACACAGCGCCGCCGAAGTGGAACAGCGGCTGCAACGGACCTGGGATGGCTGGCAGGCCTGGTCGCGCACGAAGCTGGAGGCGCGCAAGGCATTCCTGCTGCGGCTGGCCGAACTGCTGGAAGCGCGCGCCGAGGAATACGGCAAGCTGATCGTCAGCGAGATGGGCAAGCCGCTGGGCGAAGCCATCGGCGAAGTCAAGAAATCGGCTTTCGGGGCGCGGCATTTCGCCGGCGATGGCGCCGCCTCGGTGGCGGCGGAAGCGATCCCCGGAACGCCGGGGCGGATCGTCTATGAGCCACTCGGGCCGGTCTTCGCCATTATGCCCTGGAACCTGCCTTTCTGGCAGGTGCTACGCTTCTTCATTCCGCAGTCCCTGATCGGCAACACCGTGCTGGTGAAACATGCCGAAACGGTGCAGGGCTGTGCCCTGGCGCTGGAGCAGCTGGTGCGCGATGCGGGCGGGCCCGCAGGGCTCTATGTCAACCTCTCGGTGCGCAAGGAAGTCGCGCCGCAGGTGATCGCCGATGCCCGCATCCGCGCCGTGACGGTAACGGGCAGCGTCGGGGCCGGGCGCGCGGTGGCGGAACTGGCCGGCAAGGCGGGCAAGAAGGTGGTGCTGGAGCTGGGCGGCTCCGATCCCTTCCTGGTGCTGGAGGATGCCGACATCGCCAGGGCGGTGCAGTTCGGCGTGATGTCGCGCTATTCCAACAATGCGCAAAGCTGCATCGCCGCCAAGCGTTTCCTGGTGGCCGCGCCGGTGATGGACGAATTCGTCAAGGCCTTCGTGGCGGCGGCCAGCGCGCTGAAAATGGGCGACCCGCTGCTGGCGGACACGAAGCTGGGGCCGCAGGCCCGCGCCGATCTGCGCGCGGCGACCGAGCGGCAGGTGGCGGCGGCGCTGGCCGCGGGCGCGAAAGTGCTGACCGGCGGCAGGACGCCGGACGGGCCGGGCTATTTCTATCCGCCGACCGTGCTGGCGGGCTTGCCGCATGATGCGGCGGTGGCGCGGGAGGAATTCTTCGGGCCGGTGGCGCTGATCTTCCCGTTCCAGACGGAGGAAGAGGCGGTGCGGCTGGCCAATGACACCGAATATGGCCTGGCCGCGACGGTGTTCAGCAGGGATGTGGCGCGGGCGAATGAAGTGGCGGCGCGGATCGAATGCGGCGCGGTCTTCATCAACGATTTCGTCCGTTCCGATCCGCGCGCGCCTTTCGGCGGCATGAAAGGTTCCGGCGTCGGCCGCGAGCTGGGAACGCTGGGTGCGCGCGAACTGGCCAACGCCAAGCTGATTTGGGAAGGGAGCTAGCCGCATGAAGCGTTATCTCTGCCTGCTGCTGCTTGTCCTGCTGCCGCAACTCGCCCAGGCGCAAGGCACGGTGCCGAGCTTCAAGGTGATGGCGGGCGCCGCCAGCTACACGGTCGCCGGCAATGCGCCGTCCGCGACGACCACCACCATTCCCGTCCTGCTGGTGCCCGTCACGCTCGATTTCGCGGCAGGCAAGGGCGGCAAGCCCCAAGTGATGGATGCGCGGCCCGATGTGAAGCGCGTGCTGGCCTCGCCCATCTTCACCCGCTTTGCCTTCCCCACCGGCGGCAACACCCAATATGCCGACGCCATGCTGCGCACCGCCTTCCGCACCCCTGAGGCCTGGCATACGCTGCTGGGCGCGCCGGAGATCAGGCCCATCCGCGTCAGCGTGCCGGCGTCCGATGGCTATGTCCTGACCTCGAAAGCGTCCGGCAAATCCGTCGCCGTGGCCGATCTCAGCTTCCTGCAACCGGAAATCTTCAAACAGCTTGGCGCCCAGCCGGGCCGGCTGGTGATCATCGTCACCCACAACACCGCCTATTATCCGTTCGGCGACGCCACCGAATGCTGCGCCTGGGGCACCCATGGCGTCAACGCCGCCACCGGCACCTCCTTCGTCCTGGGTTCCTATCTTGGCGATGCGCCCGCCGTGATCGCGGATCGCGACGTGCAGGGCCTGTCCCAGCAATTGGCGCAGTTCTTCAAGGACCCGCTGTTCGATCCGCTGCTGCATGGCCGCGGCGTGAAGGTGCCGGGCAATGTCGTGACGCCCTGGCTGCGGCCGCACTGGCAAGTGGCGGGCGATGAAGGCCCTTGCGGCGGCGCCCGCATGGCGACCAATCTTTTCCTGCTTGAGCCCACCGACACCAATCCCAAGAACAATTTCCCCGCCGGGCCGGCTTTCGTGGCGCGCAGCGGCAGGACCGACTGGCACCTGGAGAATGTGGCGCTGCTGGGCTGGTTCACCGGCGGCCATGACGGCTGGAGCGGCAATGTCAGCTTTCCCGACCATGCGGCGCTGAGCGGCCGCGCGCTGCCCTGTCCCGCGCCGCTGAATTACAACGCCCCGCCCATGCCCGCCGTCACGCCGGCGCCGGCCGGGCCGCCCAACGGCCACAGGCTGATCGGCTATTGGGCGGGTTATGGCCCTGCCGCTTCGCGCATCCCGCTGCCCGAATTGTCGCCGCAATGGGACATCGCCATCGTCGCCTTCGCCACGCCCGACGCCACCGCGCCGGAAGGCACCATGCGCTTTGCCGTGCCCACCGGCACCGACGCGGCCTCGTTCAAGGCCGACATCGCCACCGCCAGGGCGCGCGGCCAGAAAGTGATGCTGGCGCTGGGCGGCGGCGGCCAGCATTTCACCCTGGCCAATCCGGTGCGGGTGCCGAACTTCGTCGAGTCCGTCGCCCGCATCGTCAGCGATTACGGCTTCGACGGGGTGGACATCGATTTCGAAAGCCCGTCGCTGGCGCTGGATCCCGGCGATACCGATTTCCGCCATCCCACCACCGCCTCGGTGGTCAATCTGATCGCGGCGCTGCGTCAGCTCCATGACCGCTTCGGCCCCGGCTTCATGCTCAGCCTGGTGCCGGAAGGCACCCAGATTCCCAGCGGCTTTCCTTCCTATGGCGGGCAGTTCGGCTCCTACCTGCCGATCGCCTGGGCCCTGCGCGACATTCTCAGCTTCATGGACACGCAGCATTACAACACCCCGCCGCTGCAGGGGCTGGACGGCGAAATCTACCAGCCCGGCTCGGTGGACTATCATGTCGCCATGGCCGAACTGGTGCTGCATGGATTCAATGTCGGCGGCGATCCGCGCCATCCCTGGCCGGCCTTTCCGGCGGAAAAATACGCCGTGGGCTTCCTGGACAGCGACAGCGATCCGGTGATCGTCTCCCAGACGATGGACTGGTTGATCACCGGCAAGGCTCCGGCGGGCACACATTACAAGCTGCTCAATCCGCGCGGCTATCCCGGCCTGATCGGCGCGATGTTCTGGAACCTGAATTACGACCGCTATGACGGCTACAACTATTCCAACCTGGTCGGCCCGCAGCTGCACGGCTATCCCGCCGCGCCATAAGCGGAAGTGCTATTGCCGCCGCCCGCCTATCCAGGTTTCGACGATCTGTTGCTGATCGTCGATCACGGCGAAGTCGGCCCGCAGCCCCGGCGCAATGGCGCCGGTCCGGTCCGACAGGCGCAGAAAGGCCGCGGGATTGAAGCTGGCCATCCCGATCGCCGCCGGCAGCGACAAGCCCATCATCGCCATGCTGCCCCGAACGGCGGCGATCATGTCGAGGTCCGCGCCGGCCAGGGTGCCGTCAGCAGCGCGGCAGACGCCATCGCTCACCGTGATCTCGCGGCCCTGCAGGCGGAAGCTTTTTACCTCCGCGCCGACGCTGGACATGGCGTCGGTGACCAGGATGAGCCTGTCCGGCCCCTTGGCAGCCAGCGCGAGCCGCAGCGAAGCGGCATGGACATGATGCCCGTCCGCGATGATCCCGGACCAGCTTTCCTTGTCGTCCAGCGCCGCCCCGACCATGCCGGGATGGCGGCCGCCAAGCTGGGACATGGCGTTGAACAGGTGGGTGAAGCCGCGAATGCCGGCATCAAGGCCTTGGCGGACCGTGTCGTAATCGGCATCGCTGTGTCCGGCTGAGACCACGACGCCGGCGGCGCTCAGCGCCCGGATGGCGGCGGGCGGCACGACTTCCGGCGCCAGGGTAAGCAGGACGCAGCCACGCCGCTTCCTGGTCAGCAGCGACAGGGTTTCCGTGTCCAGGAACCCCAAACTTCTTTCGTCGTGGATGCCCTTGCGCGCCGGGCTAAGGAACGGGCCTTCGACATGGATGCCCAGCACGCCGGGCACGCCAGCCTCGATCGCGGCGTCCACCGCATCCATCGCGCCAGCAATGGCCATGGGGTCGGCACTGATCAGGGTTGGCAGGAAACCGGTGGTGCCGAAGCGGGCATGGGCCGCGCCGATCCTCCTGATGCCTTCCACCGTCGGGATGTCATTGAACAGCACGCCACCGCCGCCATTGACCTGGATGTCGATCAGCCCGGGCGACAGGATCGCGCCTTGCAGGTCATGGCGCGGCAATTCTCGAGGCAGGCGCGCCGCCGGCACGATCTCGGCGATCATCTCGCCATCGAGAATTACGGCAAGCTCTTCCTGCAGCCGCCCATCCCGCAACAGGTGGCAATTGGTCAGGGCCTGCCGCATCACAGCGTCTCGGTGACTTTTTGCAGGTAAGGCGGGGCGTCGGGATCATGGCCGCGGGCGCGCGAAAGCGCTTCCGCCAGGCGATAGAAGGATTGCGCCATCAGGATGGGTTCAAGCGCGGGCGCCGCCGCGATTGTGGGCAACTGGCTCGCGCCCGGGGCGCCAAATCCCGCCAGCATCAGGCGGGCGCCGTTGGCCGAGAAACGTTCCGTCATCGCGCGGATGCTGCCGCGGCTCTGGTCATCCTGGCTGAAGACCAGCACCGGAAAGCCGCGCCCCACCAGCGCCATTGGTCCATGCAGCACTTCCGCCGCGCTGAAGGCTTCCGCGTGCAGGCCGCAGGTTTCCTTCAGCTTCAGGGCGGCTTCCTGGGCGACGGCGAAACCGACGCCGCGCCCTATGACATAAAGGTCGCTTGCATTCGACAATGGCGCCAACGCCGGCGACCAGTCGCAGGTCCAGGCGTCTTCCAGCAGGTACGGCAGCTTTTCGATCTGGCCGGCGAGTTCATCATCCCCGCTCCAGCAGGCGACCAGGTTCACCAGCGCTGCCATTGCAGAGACAAACGATTTTGTCGCCGCCACGCTCAATTCGGGACCGGCATGGAGCGGCAGGGTGATGTGCGCCAGGATTTCCAGCGGCGAATCCGGCGCATTGACCAGCCCAACAATGAAGGCCCCGGCGGCCCGTGCCTGTTCGAGCGCGGCGATCAGGTCCGGGCTCCTGCCGGATTGGGAGATCGCCAGCACCAGCACGCCGTTCATGTCAGTGCGGCTGCCATAGACCGAACTCACCGAAGGCGCGGCCGAAGCGGTGAGAAGGCCCAGCCGCGTTTCAATCAGGTATTTCGCATAGGTTGCCGCATTGTCCGAGCTGCCGCGCGCCAAGGTGACGACGGCGCGCGGCGGCGCGGCCCTGAGCCGGCGTACCAGTTCGCGCACCTTGTCGCGGTTCGCGTCCAGCTGGCGCCGGACGGCGGCGGCAGACTGTGCCGCCTCGCGGAACATGGCGCTGGTCATGCGTCGACCAGACTCAGCTCCGCGACGAAATCATAGGTGTCGCCGCGATAATAGGATTGGGAGAATTCGATCGCGCGCCCGTCGCCGAGAAAGCCCCTTCGTTCGACCAGCAGGCCCGGGCCACCGCTTTCCGCCTTGAGCAGTTCGGCCTGGGTCTGGTTGAAGCGGATCGCCCGCAGGCGCTGCAGCGCCCGCGTCGGTCGGTGGCCATGGGTCTCCAGCGCGGCGTACAGCGAATCCGCGACATCGTCCATCGAAGGCAGGCAGAAGGCCTGCACCGTGCAGAACTCCAGCGCCATGGGGATGCCGTCAGCATAGCGCAGGCGGTGAAAGCGATAGACCTGGGTGCCGGGTGGCAGGCCAATGGTGATGGATTCGTCCGGCGTCAGCGCGCCGCGGGCCTTTTTCAGCCAGACGCTGGCCGGGCTGCGGCCACGCGAAACCATGTCCTCGGTGAAGGAAGTCAGCTTGGCGAAATTCTTCTCGACGCGGCCGGCGATGAAGGTGCCGGATCCCTGCCGGCGTATCAGCAGGCCTTCCTCGACCAGGCCTTCCAGCGCCTTGCGGATGGTGATGCGCGAAACCGCGAAGCTCTGCGCCAGGTCCCGTTCCGGCGGCAGCGCCTCTTCCGGCGTCAGGACATTGCTTTCGATGGCGCGCCGCAGGCCACGCTGGAGCTGCTGGTAGAGCGGAAGCGCGTCGCAGTCCTGCAGGCGGCCGACAATCCCGACAAGCGAGTGAGCATTCATCGCACGGCTTCCGAATTGGTTATGACCAATGCATGACCAATAGGCGCCATGCAATGCCAAGCCCATTCAAAACTGAGGCAACTTGGCTTGACAGGTGATACCAATATCGAAATGGTACTGCGAAGTAAATATCGCGGCGGCCATCATCGGCGCGCGGGTGAGGCTGGTCATCATGGCGGGCGCCATACCGAAAGGCTTGCTGCTGTCCGCACCGATGCCGGGCTGGGCGGCGCCGCTGGCCGAAGTGCCGGACGCGGTTTTTTCCGGGCGCATCCTGGGTGACGGGGTGGCGATCGATCCGGTCGAAGGCGTGTTGCGCGCACCCTGTGACGGCGTGGTCATCCAGGCCGCCAAACACGCCATCACCCTCAGGGCGCAGAACGGCGCCGACATATTGATGCATGTCGGGCTGGACACCGTGGCCCTGGAGGGGCAGGGCTTTGCCGCCCAGGCCGCGGTGGGACAACCGGTTACGGCCGGCCAGACGCTGCTGGAATTCGACCTGGCGTTCCTGGCGCCGCGCGCCAGGAGCCTGATTTCGCCGATCGTCATCCTGAACGGCGACGCCTTCACCATCCTGCGCCGCACCGAGGGAAGGCAGGTCGCGCGCGGCGATATGCTGATGGAGATCGCCGCCACGGGCGCCGCCGCCAATGCTTCGGCGACGGGGCCAGTCGCCGCGAGCCGGGAGGTCGTGGTTGGGCTCGCGCACGGCATCCATGCCCGTCCTGCCGCGCTGCTGGCCGGTGCCGCCCGGCGGTTTGCCGCCGAAGGCTTCGCCGTTCATCGGGGCCGCCGCGCCAATCTTCGCAGCGTCTCCGCCCTGATGGCGCTGGGCGTGCGCCGCGGCGACCGGATCATCATCGAAGCGCGCGGCGCGGATGCGGCTCAGGCGGTGGACGCACTGGCGCAACTGCTCTCTTCCGGGCTGGACGAAGAGGCGAGAGTTGAGCCGGTCGCCGCCGTGGCGTCTGTTTCGCCCGTGCCAGGCGCGTTAAGCGGCGTTCGCGCCGCGCCCGGACTGGCGCTGGGGCCAGCGGCGATCCTTCGTGGCGGCGACATCGCGGTCGCGGAGCAGGGGCAGGGGATTGCCCATGAAACCGCGCAGCTTCAGGACGCCATCGCGGCCTTGCGGATGCGCCTGGCGGCGGCCGGCGGTCCGGGCGGCGATATCCTGGCGGCCCATGCCGCGCTGCTGGAGGACCCGGAGATCGCGGCCGTGGCGCTGGAGCAGGTGTCACGGGGCAAAAGCGCCGGCTTCGCCCTGCGCCAGGCGCTTCGCGCGCAGGCGGAGATATTCCGTGCCCTGGAAGAGCCGCGGATGCGCGAGCGCGCGGCCGATCTGCTGGATCTGGAACGGCAGCTTCTCGCCACTCTCGCCGGTGGGGCGCTGGCGCGAACCGCCTTGCCGCAGGACGCCATCGTTCTGGCGGAGGAATTGCTGCCGTCCGAATTTCTGGCGCTGGACCCGCAGCGCCTCGCCGGCGTTGCGATGGGCCGCGGCGGGCCGACCTCGCATGTGGCGATCCTCGCCGCCGCGGCGGGCGTTCCGGCGCTGGTCGGGATTGGCGAAGCCTGGAAACAGGTTGTTGAAGGCACGCAAGTTCTGCTCGATGCCGATGCCGGCGTTTTGCGTCCGGCACCCGACGAAGAAACTGCGGCCGCAGCCCGCGCCCGGATCGCGGCGCAGGCGCATGCACGCGAACGCGCCCAGGCCAATGCGGCGAACCCCTGCCGCACGGCGGACGGCGTTCGGATCGAAGTCTTCGCCAATCTCGGCGGCGGCGCGGCGGAAGCGGCGAAGGCGGTGGCAATGGGCGCGGAAGGTTGCGGCCTGCTGCGCACCGAGTTCCTTTTCATGGAGCGCGACACGCCGCCCGATGAAGAGGAGCAGCTTGAGACCTATCAGGCCATCGCCGATGCGCTGGCCGGCCGGCCCCTGATCCTGCGGACCTTCGACATTGGCGGCGACAAGCCCGCCCCGTATCTCCGCTTTCCGCGCGAGGACAATCCCATGCTGGGCCTGCGCGGCATTCGCGCCGGCCTGCACTGGCCGGAGTTGCTGCGCACCCAGCTTTCGGCCGTGCTGCGAGTGCGCCCGGCGGGGCAATGCCGCATCATGCTGCCGATGGTTTCGTCGGCGGCGGAGATCCGGATGGTCCGCACCATGATCCGGGAACTGGCGCCGCACGCGGCCGCGCCGGTCAACCTGGGCGTCATGGTGGAGACGCCGGCGGCGGCGCTTCTGGCGCATCATCTGATGGCCGAGGCGGATTTTCTCTCCATCGGCACCAACGATCTCACCCAGTATGTTCTGGCGATGGACCGGGGCAACGCCATGCTCGCCAGCCAGATCGACGCGCTGCATCCCGCCGTGCTGCAGTTGGCGGCGAGGGCCGCGGCAGCGGGCGCCGCAACCGGCAAGCCGGTGGGATTGTGCGGCGGATTGGCTGCCGATGCGCTCGCCGCGCCGCTGCTGGTCGGGCTGGGCATCACCGAACTGTCGCTGCCTGCCGCCGCCATTCCGGCGGTGAAAGCCGCGATAGCTTCGGTCACGCTGGCGCGGTGCCGCGAAATCGCGCAAGCCGCGCTGGCGCTGGAGACGCCCGCCGCCGTGCGCGCCCTGCTGCGGCAACGAAGCGGAGATCCGGCATGAAGGGACTGATCGGATCGCTGCAGGCGCTGGGGCGGGCCTTGATGCTGCCGATCGCGGTGCTGCCGGCGGCCGGGCTGTTGCTGCGTCTGGGACAGCCCGACCTGCTGAACATCGCCTTCATGGCCGCCGCCGGCAACGCGGTGTTCGCCAATCTCGGCCTGCTGTTCGCCATCGGCGTGGCGGTGGGGCTGGCGCGGGAAAACCATGGCGCGGCGGGGCTGGCCGGGCTTGTCTGCTACCTGGTGGCCCAGGCCGGCGCGGAGACCTTGCTCGCGGTGCCGCCGCAGGCTTTCGCCGGGCTGTCGCCTTCGGCCCATGACCTGGCGGCGAATGCCTTCCGCCATGCGGCAGTCGCCAGGTTCGGCGTGCCGCTGGGCATCGCTTCGGGGCTGATTGCGGGCGCACTCTATAATCGCTTCCATGCCATCAAGCTGCCGGACTATCTGGCCTTCTTCGGCGGGCGGCGTTTCGTGCCCATCGCCGCGGGATTTTCCGCGCTCGGCGTCGCAATGGTGCTGGGCTATGGCTATCCCGTCCTGCAGGGCGGGATGGACTGGCTCAGCCGCATGGTACTTGGTTCGGGGGGCATCGGCCTGTTCGTCTATGGCGTCCTCAACCGCCTGCTGATCGTCACCGGCCTGCACCACATCCTCAACAATCTGGCCTGGTTCATCCTGGGCGACTATCACGGCGCCACCGGCGACCTGAACCGCTTTTTCGCCGGCGATCCTACCGCCGGCAAGTTCATGTCGGGCTTCTTCCCGGTGATGATGTTCGGCCTGCCGGCGGCCTGCCTGGCGATGTACCGCGCGGCAAGGCCGGAGCGGCGCAAGGCGGTGGCCGGACTGCTGGCCTCGATGGCGCTCACCGCCTTCCTCACCGGGATCACCGAACCGATCGAGTTCAGCTTCATGTTCCTGGCGCCGGTTCTCTTTGCGATCCATGCCCTGCTCACCGGACTGGCGATGAGCCTGATGGATCTGCTCGGCGTCCATCTCGGCTTCGGATTTTCCGCGGGCCTGTTCGACTATCTGATCAATTTCAACAAATCGACGCGGCCCCTGCTGCTGCTGCCGGTGGGGGCGCTGTATTTCGCCGTCTATTATGGCGTGTTCCGCTACGCCATCGCCCGCTTCGACCTCAAGACCATCGGGCGCGACGATGCGCCCGCCGCCGCCATCGCCGCGAATGCTTCAACACGCGGCGCCGGTTTCATCCGGGCACTGGGCGGCGCGGCCAATCTGCGAAACGTGGATGCCTGCACCACCAGGCTGCGCCTGGACGTCCGCGACGCCGCCCAGGCGGACGAGGCGGCGCTCAAGGCGCTGGGCGCGCGCGGCATCATCAAGCCGTCGGCGCACACGGTCCAGGTCGTGCTGGGACCGGTCGCGGACCAGGTCGCCGGTGAAATCCGCGCGGCGCTGGAAAGCACAAGCGCGCCTGACCTGAACGCAAACGCCATCACCGCCGCCCTGGGCGGGGCTGCGAATATCCGTGCCGCCGCCGCCCATGCCAACCGGCTGCTGCTGGAGCTGGGCGACGCGTCCCAGATCGACGACGCCGCGCTCGGCGCGGCGGGCGTGCGCGCCATCGCGCGCCTGCCCGGATCGCTGCAGCTGGTTTTCACGCCTCGCTGCGAACTTCAGGCGCTCGCCGCCGCGCTTACTCCACGCTGACGACACGGCTGGCGCGGCGGCCATCCGGCGACAGGATGCGCAATTCGGTTTTGCCTGCGGCCGCGACGGGGCCGTCATAGCGTCGCCATTTTCCCTTGCCCATGCGGTACTGGATCGTCAGGTCCGCCACCGGCGCATTGGCCTCCAGCATGCCGTTGGCGATGCGCGCGCCCGGCACCGGCAGTCGATAGCGGATGCCGGCACGATCCAGCGCCGCCAGTTGCGGCACCAGCCTGGCCTGGAAAGCGTTCCAGTCGGCCAGCAGCGCCGCCTTGTCGACGCTGCCATCCTCAAAAGCATAGCCCTTGCCCGCGACATAGTCCGGCTCCCAGGACGCCTTGTGCCAGGCGCGTTCCGCCAGCGCTTCGATGCGGGGAAACAGCATATAGTCCGCGATTTGCGGGCTGCGGACGATCTCGCTCCACAATTGCGCCTGCATGCCGGCAATGTGGCGGCCGGGGGCCAGCGGCACGCTGTCGGTGCTGGTGGCGCCCCTGCCATTGCTGTCGAGCATGACGGCGGCATTGGCGCCGAGATTTTCCGGCATGAAAACGAATACCTTGTATACGTCGACTGCGCGCGTCGCCCAGTCGGTGCCGCGTTCCCAACCATCGGCGGCATATGGCATGTCGAAATAGAGCGTTTGGGGCGTGGACATCACCACATCCCAGCCCTGGTTGGCGTGGCGATGGGCTTCGGCGACGCCGCCGCCGAACAGATTGCCCCAGGAATTGGATTGCACCTTGGGCGGCATCTGCGCCGGATCCAGGGTGCTGAGACCGTCGCTCCAGCCTGCGGGTTCGATGCCGCGCTCGCGCAGGATGCCGCCGACGCGCGTCAGGAAAAGATGGCCGAGCTGCGGCGCGGTGAGATGCTGCTCGGCCATCAGTTTCTGGCAGGCCGGCGAATCCCGCCAGGCGCCGGCGGTTTCATCGGCGCCGATGTGATAGGTGCGCAGCGGCAAACCCGCCTGGGCGTGCAGCGCCGCGACGCTGTCGATCACCTTGCCGATGAAGGCATAGGTCGCGGGCAGGCAGACATTCAGCGTGTTGTCGTTATAGTGCTGGACGGAGGAATAGACGGTCTTGTCTTCGGGCTCGTCCAGCCTGTAGCGCGCCGCTTCCTCCGGCTTGCCCGCCGCGATCAGCCGCTGGGCGCGCAGTTTCATCGCCAGGATGGCGGCGCGCGAATGGCCCGGCATGTCGAAGGATGGAATGACCTCGATTTGGCGCGCCCGTGCCGCTTTCAAGATCTGGAGGTAATCGGCGCGAGTGAGATAGCCGCTTCCCGGGGCCGAGGAATTGGGATCAGCGCCCAGGAACGGCATCTGGCACTTTGTTTCGGACGGATCGTGGCAGCGATGGGCGCCCACTTTAGTCAGTTCGGGTAGGCCGTCAATCGCCAGCCGCCAGCCTTCGTCATCGCCCAGATGCAGATGCAGCTTGTTGAGCTTGAGGGCGGCCATCTGCTCCAGGATGGCAAGGGTGTGCGCCTTGGGACGGAAGTTGCGCCCAAGGTCCAGCATCAAACCGCGAAAGGCGAAACGCGGCGCATCCTCGATCTCCAGCGGGCGCAGCTTCAGTTTCTCATAGGCCGCCTGCTGCGCCAGCGAGCGCAGGGCATAGGAAGCGCCGGCGGCATCGGCGGCGGCGATGGCGATGGCGCCCTCCTGCGCGCGGATGCGATAGGATTCCGGCGCCATGGTGGCGTCCATGGTCAGCGCCATCGCCACGCCGCCGCTGCCGAGCTTCACGCTGCGCTTGAGCGCCGCCAGCGCCGGCGCGATGTCGCCCGCGCTGATACCATGCAGCGCCAGGCGCACGCCGGCCTTCAAATCCAGAACAGGGCCGTCGAGATGGGCGGCCTTCGCCGGCGTGGGCAGGATGATGAACTCCGGCGGCGCGATGTCGGCATGGCGCTGGCGGTTCTGCTCGAACAGCCGCTCGGGTGTCAGCCAGGTTGTGACATCATCCGGACGCTGGGTGGCGAGCTGCGCTTCGTCGGTGAAGGGCGCAATGAACGGCAATTCTTCCAGCCCGGAGTCCGGGTCGATTTTCGGCCTGGTGGCGGCGATGATCCGGGGCTTGAGCCCGTCCTGCGCGGCATAGACGTTTGGCAGCAGGATGAAAGGCGAAAAATAGTGCGTCGTGCCGGTGAAAGCGAGGCGGTAGGCCTCGCCCGCCTTGACCATTCCGGGCCTGGGTGTCAGGCGATGCAGCGCGCCATTGACGCGCGTCAGGATGAAGGCGGCATTGTTGAGCGGCAGGACGGCGGTGGAAAAGTTCAGATAAAGCGACCAGTCGCCGCTCGGCATCGTGGCAGGCATGATCAGGTCCAGCGTGCCGGAAAAGCAGTATTGCTGCACTGGCGCCGGGCCGGTCGACACAGGGCAGCCTTCGGTGACCCGGTTGCTGGTGAAGGTGAAGCGGTAGCCCAGATTGCGGGCGAAGCTGTCGAGCGCGGCCTGGCGCGAAACCGGAGCAGGGGCGGCAATGGCGCCGCCGGCCCACAGAAGAGCAAGGCCCGCCAGGACGATACGCCAGAACCGCGACATGAATTGCCTCCGGTAACCGGTTTATCATGTCCGGCAGACCGATGCCCGGAAAGCGGGGGCGCAAACTTGTTGATACGGCGTGCATACCAATTTGTCCGGCTGTCGGGAAAAAGTAGCTCCGATAACAGCTTGGGCCGCTTGTGCGGCTCTCTGCCGTTGTGGTGGCACGCGCATGCTGCAAGAATGTTTGGAACGATCGGTGGGGGCTTCGATGGATGGACCGGGCTGGCAGACATCAACAGGGCGAAAGTCAGGGGCGTCTTTGTCCAAGCGTGCCAGGCTGCTTGCCGCCGCGCTGGCGCTTGTGTCCCCGGCGTCGCCCGCCGGTGCGGCGCCCCAGCGCGACGAGAGGGTCTATGCCGCGGCCCAGAGCAACCGCGATGGCGCCATCGCCCTGCTGCGGCAGATCGTCAACATCGATTCCGGTACCGGTGATGTGACGGGCGGCGCCAGGGTGGCGGCGGTGCTGGCGCCCCGGCTCAAGGCGCTGGGCGCGGAGGTGCGCATCGCGGCGGCGGAGAAGCCGGGCTTCGCCGACAATCTGGTCGCGGTGTTTCAGGGTACCGGCAAGGGCCGCATCCTGATCATCGCCCATATCGATACGGTGTTTCCGCCGGGAACGGCGGCGAAGCGGCCTTTCTCCATCGCAGGCGCACAGGCCCATGGGCCGGGCGCGCTGGACTGCAAGTCGGGCGTGACCGCCGCCGTCACCGCGCTGAAAATCCTTCATGACCTGGGTTATCGCAATTTCGCCACCATCACCCTGCTGCTGGATGGCAGCGAGGAGCAGGGTTCTCCCGGCTCATCCCGGCTGATCGCCAGCCTGGCGGCACAGCACGACGTGGAGTTCAACCTGGAGGGCGGCTTCATGCCCGACGATCTGATCGTCTGGCGCAAGGGCTCGGCCAATATCCGCATCGCGGTCAGGGGACGAACGGCCCATGCCGGGGTGGCGCCGCAGGACGGGCGCAACGCAGCCACCGAATTGCTGCATCAACTGGGTGCGATAGATGGGGCCTTTCCCCATGCCGGCGACGGCACGACGGTCAATCTCACCGTCCTCAAATCCGGTGACCGGCCCAATGTCATTCCCGACCTGGCCGAGGCGACGCTGAATGTCCGCTTCCGCAAGCCGGAGGATTTCACCCAGGTGATGGCCAGGGTTCGCCGGCTTGCCGCCCGCACAACCGTGCCGGATACTGCGGTCGCCGTCTCGACCGATCCGGCCTTTCCGCCCATGGCGGAATCGCCGGCGGAAGACGCGCTGCTGGCGCGCACCGCCGCGATCTATGGCGAGATCGGCAGGAAGCTGGGCCATGACGGTTCCGGCGGCGCCTCGGAATCGGCGCTGGCGGCGGCGGCCGGCATCCCGGCGCTGGACGGGCTGGGCTTTGTTGGCGCCAACCAGCACAGCGAGCGGGAAACCATGGACCTCACCAGCGTGACGCCCCGGCTCTATCTGCTGACCCGGTTGCTGATGGATGTCGGCGCGGAGCCGCCAGCGCGCAAATAGGCGTGGCTATCTGGCGGCCTGCCGCGCCGGGCCCATGAAGACTTCCGTCGCGAAGACCTGGTTTCCGCGCACGGCGACGCCGATGCTGCTGCGGCTATAGGCGGCCGACAGGATGTTTTTGCGGTGGCCGGGGCTGCCCATCCAGCCGGCGACCGCCCGCCGGGCAAAGGCCTCCGGGTCGAAAACCGGGAAGCCGTGTTCCTCCAGGATGTTTTCGCCCCAGGTTCCGTAAGGGCCAAAGCGCGCCCGCATCATGTCCACCGCGATGGCGCGGCCATTGGCGTCTTCATGCGAGAAGGGTGCGCCATGGGCCATGGCCTCGGAGCGGGCGCGGGCAATCGCGTCAAGCGTAGGATCGGTAACAAGCAGGGGGGCGTCCGGCGCCAGGGCCGCCCGCTCGGAATTGATGCGCTCAACGATCAGCGCCTCGGCGGCGCGTTCGGCGCGAAGAAGATCGGGGTCGCCGGATTGGGCGAGGCAGGGCGCCATGGTGGCAAGCAGCAAAGCCAGGGCGGTCAGCCGCGTGCGGCCCGCGCCATGCGGGGCAGGCAAACGCAACCCTGCGCTTCCACCTGTCGTATGCATTATTATGACTTCCAGCCTCGACCGGGTACAATCGAGCCTCAGCCAGGGTAAATGGCAACGGCCATCGTCTCTTATCGTTAATCAAGGCTGTGCGGCGGCTCAGCCCGCGGCGCGGACCAGGCCGGGGCTCTCGGCGGCAAAGCCGTGCTCGCGGCACAGCTGCCGCAGCACGCTATAATATTCGTTTTCGGCGTCCGCCAGCAGCCCGTGTGAATAGAGCGAGACATTGCGCAACATGCTGCGGATGGCATCCGGCGCCAGGTCGCTGAGCTCGGCGCGGGTGAACAGCGCGTGCTGCCACTCATCGTCCATCAGCCGGCCGAAGGCGCGGCTGGTGTTCCACATCACGCCGCCCGGGCATTGGCCCTCGCGCCAGGCCGTGACGTCGCCATAGGGCGGGCTGGGCGCCAGCGTCTCGAATTTCGACCAGTCGGCCTTCTGGTTCCAGAGATTGGTGTAAAGGCCGAGCTGGCCATTGGCGCCGCAATCGACATGGAAGCTGGTCGCCAGGATCCAGGCATGGACGATGACGAGATGCCAGAAGAACGCGTCTTCATGAGCCTTCTTCAGCATCTCGACGCGAAAATCGAAGGCTTTGGGAAAGCAGTGGAAGTCGCGCAGATAGCGGTCGAAAATCGGATAGTCGTCAAGGAAGGGCGTGAGGAAGCGGACGATATGGGCAAGCCAGCTATAGGCCCCGTCGTCGCTGTCGATGAGATAGCTCTCTGCCCGGCGGTCCGCCAGCCGGGCGACATCGCGCTTCAGCCCCATGAAGGCGGCGTCTTCATAGAAGAAGGGCTGGTTGGAATCGGCCCAGGGCAGCCAGATCTTCATCTCGAACGGCGAATCCGGCATGTCGGCGCCGAAGCTGCTGGGCAGCAATGACGGCGCGCACAGCGCGTCGAAATTTTCCAGCTTGCCGGCGAGAAAATCCGCGTCGATCAGAAAGTCGGGGCGGGTCTTGAAGATCAGGGCGTTCGTCTCGGGCACCAGCGCCAGCGCCGCTTCCAGGTTGCGCAGCTGCAGGGTGCAGCCCTTGCGATGAATCCCGCCCGTCACCAGCGGCTGCGGCACGCGGATCAGCTCGACCTCCGGCATCTCGGCGAGAGGCGTGACGCATTCATCCAGCCCGGCGTTGTCCCAGGTCACTGCCATGATGCGGTCCAGGACGCCGCGCTGCTTCAGTTCGCGCAGCGGCTGAAGGCTGCGGCGGCATAATTCCGCGCTGCGGGTGAAACCGGTGACCAGAGCGATGGCGGGCCGGGTCATGCCCGCCTCGCTTCGGCGCCGGCCTGCCGCGCCGGGTCGCCGAAGAATTCGGCGTCGCGCACCGGAACTGACAGCACCGGGGCGCCGCCTGCGATGACATGCGCCATCAGGTCGGAAAGATAGACCATGCGATCTCGTGCAATCACCGCGCCGGCCGCGGCAATGTCGGCGAAGTAATAGCAGCCGATCACGCCGCGGTAGGGGCCGGCCTGTTCCGGCAGGGCCTTTTCGCGGACGGCGCGTATACGCCCATGACCGTCAATGGCCGCGACGCTCCAGGAGGAAAGGGTTTCTCCCTCCAGCGACCAGGTTGGCACGGCGCAGGCGATGGCGGGATCATCCGCCGCTACCATCAGGCCCGCCACGTCCACGGCATGATCGCAATCGCAGATCATGGCGGGACCGCTGATGCCGCGCAGCGCAAGTGCCTGGCGCAAGGTCTCGGCCGGGCCGGGGGTCGGCGTTTCCAGGATGGCGGTTTCAACCGGCAGGCCGGGAAAGAGCTGGGCGAGGCGGGCGCTGACATCATGCGCCTCTTCCTGGGCGCGGGTGAAGACAAAGCAGATGCGTCCGATCCGCGCCTTGAAGGTCAGGAACGGCGCGAAGGCAGCGGCAATGAAAGGCATGCCGCGCACTTCGAGGAAGGGCTTGAAGCGGTAGCCGAAGCGGGCGCCCTCGCCGGCCATGGGAAAGATCAGGGTGAGGGGCCGGGTCATCAGGCCGCCCGCCGCGTGCGGACGATGGCCTGGTCCAGCGCCCGGTTCAGCTGCACCAGCGCGGTTGCCAAAGCATAGACGGCCTGGTCCGTGCTCTGCTTGAGGCGGAACGGCACCATTCGCACCAGATGCAGGCCGAGATAGAAGCGGCCTTTCAACGCCACGTCGCCCGCGGAGCATTCCAGGATGCGCGACCAGCGCCGCGTCATGATCTCGAAAAGGGTCATGTCAGCTGTGGTGGGCGAGAAATTGAGGGTAACGCCCCCGTTTGCGGCTTCGCAGAGCGGGGTAGAACTGCGCGACCAGGTTTCATACTGGCTGAAGACGGACTGGAACATCTTGCCCAGGTCCAGCTCCGGCGCTTCCAGGCCATCCTGCGCTTCCATGTCGATCAGCTTGACGCTGTCGGGCCCCAGCATCACATTCTGAAAGGTCAGGTCGCCATGCACCAGGGAAAGGAATTGCGGCACGAACTTCGCCAGCAGTTCCGGCCGGCGGACCGTGGTCATGATGCTTTCCAGGCTGGGATGCGGCACGCCGTCAATTACCGGACCGTCGCCGCGCAGGAAGGGGCGCAGGGCGGCATGCGCGGACAAGGCCTCGATCCTGGGCTCGATCTTGGTTTCAAAATGGCGCAGCAGCCAGGCGCGGGCGCCGGCATCGTCGTTGCGATGGCTGTAGAGATGGCGCTCCAGTCGGTCGAACAGCAGCTCCAGCGCCGAGCCGCGCTCAGCCGGCGGGCAATCTGCCAGCGCCACATGGCCCTCGAGATATTCCATGTCATAGAAATATTCGTGGGAATTGTTTTCCTCGCCCAGCAGCGCGGGGACGAGGGCGCGGTCCATCAGCGCGAAACGCTCCAGGGTGCGGAACTGGTCGCGCAGCCGGCTATAGCCGGGCGAAAGGTTGCCGTCCTTGGCGACGCGCTTGCGCACCAGGCGGCGGCCGCCTTCCTCCAGCAGCAGGGTCTCGGCGAAGGAGCCGCCTTCAAAGCGGCGAAGGATGTTGGGCGTGGCGGGCGGACGGATTTCCAGCCCGCCAATGCCGGCGTCCCGCGCGATTTCCAGCGAGACCGCCTGGGCGGCGAACATGGCCTGGGGCTTGCGGTCATTGATCAGGATGCGCGCACCGCTGGCCAGGCCGCAGAGCAGATCATGATAGGGAACCTCCAGCGCGGCCAGCATGGCCGCCAGGCGGGGCTGGTCTGCGGCCTGCCGGGCAGTGCAGAGAATGATGCGATAGCCGCCGGCGATCCAGGCGCGCAGCTTTTCGACGCTGCCGGGCAGCAATTCGGGCAGCCGATCATAGTCCGGCCTGTCCTGGTGGCGGATCAAGGTGCCGTCAATGTCGCAGAAGATGGTGCCGCGCGCGGCCTCACCCTCCAGGGCGCGGATGCGTTCCTCGTCGCCGAAGAACTCCGCCGTCTCCAGACGGACGCCGCGCGCCGGCGTTGGCGAAGCCGCCAGCTGGTTGAAATAGGCGGAAAATCGGGTCAAGCGCCCTTCGTTGCAGGCGCGCGCCGCCGCGCCGATATTGGGAAGGTAGTAGCAGCCGATCACGCCATGGAAGAAGCCGGCGGCCGCCGGGAGACTCCTGTCGGCCACCGCGGTCAGCGTGCCGCTGCCCGAAACCGCGGCCACGCTCCAACGCTTGAGGTCTTCGCCGGTCAGCGGCCACAGGCTGACCAGGGTGTCGCCGGGGGATTCGTCCATTGCCGCGAACAGCGGCGTCACATCCAGGCGGTGGTCGAGATCGCAGATCAGGGTCGGGCCCGAAAGTCCTGCCGCCATGACGCCGCGGCAAACCGTTTCCGCGGGACCGGCGGTGGGCTGGTCGAGCAGGGTGAGGCGAAAGTCGAAACCCGCCATTTCCCGCTTAAGCCGCCGCGAAACCGAGAAGCGCTTTTCCTGCTCGCGCAGGATGAGGCAGTGGACGGTGCCGATGCGGCTGCGGAACGGCGCGAAGGAACGCAAGGCGCGGTGGATCAGGCTTTCGCCACCGGCCTCGCGAAAGGCGCGGAATTCATCGCCGTCCTGTCCGGCGAGCGGAAAAATCAGCGACAGGTCGCGGTCGTGGCGCATGTCGCAATCTCGCACGACGTGGTTAATGGCGGCTGAAAGCGCCGGCCCCGCATGCGCGCGCCACCGGTAAAGCGTTGGTTAACGCGCGCGCGGCATTAGGCACATGTTTACCATGACGCCTTAGAGACGAAGGATCGGCGTCGCCCGGAGAGCGTGATGATCCTCAACGAATCCATCGATATCGAAGCCCAGATCGGTGCCCTGATCGCCACAGGCTGGTATGACGATGCGCGCAGCTGCGCCGCGCTGACTTTGCAACACGGCATTATTTCGCAGGAGGCCCATGACGGCTTCATGCAGGCGCTGGCCGGCAAGCCGGCTTCTGCCTTTCCCGGCCATGAGGTCTATGGCTGCGCCGTGGGCTTTGATTCCAACACCGTCTTCAGTTCGCTGCAGTTCACCCCGCTCAGCGCCGAACGCGACATGAAGGCCGCCTTCAAGCAGGCGGTCAACAAGATCGAGATCGAGACTTCCACCCAGTGCAACCGCCATTGCACCTATTGCCCCAACAGCCAGGCCGGTTTCGAGCATCGCCGCACGCGCAACAGCTTCATGGACAAGGCCATGTTCGAGAAGCTGCTCGCCGACCTTCGGGAA
Source organism: uncultured Rhizobium sp. (assembly GCA_964572805.1). Taxonomy (GTDB): domain Bacteria; phylum Pseudomonadota; class Alphaproteobacteria; order Micropepsales; family Micropepsaceae; genus Rhizomicrobium. Next base: position 55,783 of record CAZNGO010000019.1, read on the forward strand.
ATCGACTATGACAAGAAGATCAGCCTGGTCGGCATGAATGAATTCTTCATGCATGAGGAGAATTTCTCCTATCTTGAGCGCATCAAGCAGGCGATTCCGAAATGCTTCATCCAGATTTACAGCAATGGCGATTATCTGACCCGCGAATATCTGGAGCGCGCCGAGCGCGCCGGCGTTGACCTCATCGTGGTCTCGTTCCATCTGCAGTCCGGCAAGGCCTTCAACATGGACGATGTCCTCGACCGCGCCTTCAAGTTCACCAGGCGCACCAATGTGCCGCTGCAGCTGGCGGACTACAAGAAGGGCAAGCTGCATTTCCAGGCGCAGCTCGGCCGCATGATGCTGCTGGCCGGACTGGTGAACTGGGACACCGACGGCCATAGCTGGGGTGGCATCATCGACGCCGGCAAGCCCACGGCCGATGCCGGCACGCCCTGCCAGTCGCCGGTCAATATCCTCTGCCTCAGCACGGAAGGCGATTTCACGCTGTGTTGCGCCGTACCGCGCGAGAAGACGCCGGAGAATGTCGCCAATGGCGCCATGCTCGGCAATCTGCGCGACTATCGCTCCATCTTTCACGCTTATGCCAGCGACGCCATGCTCTATTGGCGCCAGCATTCCTTTTCGACCGAAAGCATTCCGCCGCTGTGCCAGGATTGCAGCTGGCGCAACGCCGAAAGCCACAAGCTGAACCGCCAGCTCGGCGCCTATGTCGAGCAGCAGCTCGATCAGGTCGTGCCGAGTCCCGCTGCCGCCGCGTCAGTGATGCCGAAGAAGACTGCCTGCGGTTGAAGCCGCACATGGTCAGCCTTGCTGGCGTGCGGCGCGGCTTTGGCCGTTCTGGAAGATGCAATGCATGCCGCGCCAGATTTCGATGCGGTCATCGGCCTGGGCGAGCAGCCGGGCGCCGCGCAACGCCGCGATGTCGCTGATATAGGTCGAGGCGTAGACCTTGGCGCCGCCGGCCGGCGGGACGACGCGGATTTCGTACTGTTCCATGCGGGTAACCCTCCAAAAGCCGTAACGCGGTGGTTTCTGCGCCGTTCCCTGGGCCGGATTTTGCGAATCGGAAACGTGCTGTCCATGCGCCCGCCGGCGGTAAAATTTCTGATGCCGGAACAGTGGCTTATCGAGGGGCTGACGCCGGCAAACCTTTGCTTTGTTCAGAAGCCGTTTCGGGGCATTCTCCGGCCAATATGCCGAGGCTGAAAGCCCGGCAGGGTTCGGGGAAGCGTTCATGTCCATGCGTCAGTGCCTCATCGGTCTGTTTGTTCTGGCTAGCGCAACATCGCCCGCCTTGGCGCAGGACGCCGCCTTCTTTGAAAGCAAGATCCGGCCGGTGCTGGCGGAAAACTGCTATGGTTGCCACAGCGCGGCGCTGGCCGCGCCCAAGGGCGGCGTCATCCTCGACACCAAGGCGGGGCTGCGCGCCCAGCTGGTTCCCGGCAAGCCGGATGAAAGCCGCATTGTCGAAGTCCTCAGCTATGAAGACCCGGTGGTGCAGATGCCGCCCAAGGGCAAGCTTCCCGACAGCGTTCTTGCCGACATCAGGATGTGGATCGCTGCCGGCGCGGTGGATCCGCGCGATGCCGCGCCGCCCACGGTCGCGTCGGCCACGCCGCAATACAAGGGTATGTCGCTGGAGGACGGCCGCAAATGGTGGGCCTTCCAGCCGGTGGCGGCCAGGCCGGCGCCGAAAGTCGCCCATGCCGGCAGCAACAAGATCGACAGCTTCGTGCTGGCCAGGCTGGCGCAGAGCAAGCTGGCGGCGTCGCCGCGCGCCGACAAGCGCACCCTGGTGACGCGCGTCTATGTCGATCTGGTGGGCTACAAGCCGACCTACAAGGAAGTGCAGGCCTTTGTCGATGACAAGGCACCCGATGCCTATGCCAGGCTGGTTGACCGGCTGATGGCCTCTCCCCAATATGGCGAGCGCTGGGGCCGCCACTGGATGGATGTGGTGCGCTATGCCGAGGACAACCCGACCTCGGAAGCCACCAATCCGCCCTATCCCTATGCCTGGCGCTATCGCGACTGGATCGTGGAGGCGGTGAACGCCGACATGCCCTATGACCGCTTCGTCAAGCTGCAGCTGGCGGCGGACCTGATGCCGGACGCCAAGCGCGAGGACATGCGGGCGCTGGGCTATCTGGGCGCGGCGCCGATCTATCACCATGACCTGCGCCTCTCAGGCGACGTTATTGGCGGCTTCCTCACCGACGACTGGGATGAGCGGATCGACGCGGTGTCGCGCGGCCTGCTGGGCGTCTCCATCGGTTGCGCCCGCTGCCATGACCACAAATTCGATCCCTTCACCCAGAAGGACTATTACGCGCTGCAGGGCGTATTCGCCTCCACCATGCGCGCCGAACGGCCGATGTTCGCCGTTGATGCCAAAACCGAGCAACGCTATCTGCAACTGCAGAGCCAGCTTTTCGACATGTCCTATTCCATCAACCTGCTGAAGAATGAAGGCTCGACCTTCACAAATGGCGCCGAAAAGGCCACCAAGTGGCAGGCGATGATGGCCGACCTCAAGGCGCAGGCGACTTCGGTGCTGGCGGCCTATCCGCAGCTGATCGCCAGCCTGGAGAAGTTCTGGACGCCGCGGCAGAATGGCCGGCCGGCGGCGCCGCCGCCTGCTGCCAATGTGCGGGTCGCGGCTGCCGGCGCTGCGCCTGCCGCTAGTGGCGGTGGTGCGCCTGCGCCTGCGGCGAACCGGGCCGGCCGTGGCGGCAGGGGTGGCGGCTCCACCGAGCCCTACATGAATGCGGTGTTCGAGGCGGCGCAGTATGTGGACGCTTCGGACCTCACCTACACCTTCATCACCTACAAGCCCGGCGAAGCCCGCGACATGCCGGTGCTCAAGGCCGGCAATGTCGCCTCGCCCGGCGCGGTCGTGCCGCGCGGCTTCCCGGCGGTGCTGGCCAAGGGCGACAGCAAGTTCACCCAGGGTTCGGGCCGGCGCGAGCTGGCGGAGCGGATATTCACTGACTCGCAAGGCCTGGCGGCGCGGGTGATCGTCAACCGCGTCTGGGCCTGGCATTTTGGCCGCGGCCTGGTGAACACGCCCAGCGATTTCGGCTCCCAGGGCGAAAAGCCTTCGCATCCCGAACTGCTGGACGATCTGGCGGCGCGCTTCATCGCCCACAAATGGTCGCTGAAATGGCTGAACCGCGAAATCATGACCTCCGCCACCTATCAGCAGGCGAGCCGTCCACGCGCCGACGCGCTGAAGGTGGATGAGGCGAACGAGTTGCTGTGGCGGCAGAACCCGCAGCGGCTGGACAGCGAATCCTATCGCGACACGCTGGTGCGCAGCGCCGGCCTGCTCGACAGCAAGATCGGCGGCGAGCCCGGCAGCCTGGATGACGCCACCTATTATCGCCGGGCGATCTATGGCCGCGTCAGCCGCGCCCGCTCGGCCCAGATGCAGGCGCTGTTCGACTTCCCGGCGCCGGTGCAGACCGCGCCGAACCGCGATGTCACCACTTCGACCCTGCAGCAGGTCTATCTGATGAACAGCCCCTTTGTGCAGAACCTGGCCGAAGGGGCGGTGAAGAGCGCCACCGCAAAACCCGCGGCGCAGCCGCAAGAGGTGGCTTCGCTTTACCGCCAGATCCTGGCGCGCAATCCCACGCCGGCCGAAACCACGGCCGCGATCGCCTATCTGCAGAAGGGCTCGCTCACCCGCTATGCCCAGATTCTGCTGATGAACAATGAAGAGATTTTCGTCCCATGACCCAGAAACTCTCGCGCCGCCAGATGATCGAGGCCATAGGCGGCGGCCTTGGCATGGTCGGCCTGACCAGCCTGTGGTCGGACGCCTTCGCCGCCGACGCCGGGATGGGCCATTATGCCGGGCCGAAGCTGCCGGTAAAGGCCAAGCATGTGATCATGCTCTATCTCAATGGCGGGCCTTCGCAGATCGACATGTTCGATCCCAAGCCCGCCCTGTTCAAATATGCCGGCCAGCGCCCCAGCAGCGTCGATCTGCGCACCGAGCGCACCACCGGCGGGCTGCTGCCGTCGCCCTTCGAATACAAGCGCTATGGCCGGGGTGGCGTCGAGGTCAGCGAGCTGCTGCCCCAGATCGGCAGCGTCATTGACGACGTCACCGTCATCCGCTCCATGTACACCTTCAACCCGACCCACACGCCGGGCCGCGCCCTGTTCCACACCGGCAGCGTGCTGGCGACGCGGCCCTCCATGGGCTCCTGGGTCACCTACGGCCTTGGTACGGAAAACCAGAACCTGCCGGCCTTTGTCGCGCTGGGGGCGCCGGCGCCAGGCGGGCCGCAGACCCGCTCCGGCTTCCTGCCGTCCGAGTTCCAGGGCGTCGGCTTCGGCGTCGCCGATCCCGATCCGGAGAAGATCATCCCCAACCTGCGCAACAAGACGCTCGATCCGTCGCAGCAGCGCACCGACCTTGACGCGCTCTTGGCGATGAACCAGCGCTATTCGGCGTCGTTCGGCCATGACCAGTTCCTCGAAGGCCGCATCAAGTCGATGGAGACCGCCTATCGCATGCAGTTCGAGGCGATGGACCTTTTCGATGTCCGCAAGGAGCCGCAGAAGATCCGCGACGAATATGGCACCACGCCTTTCGGCAATTCCTGCCTGCTGGCGCGTCGCCTGGTCGAGGCCGGGGTGCGCTTCGTCAATGTCGAATATCCGGGCGGCCAGGCCTGGGACGACCATTCCAACATCAACGACAATCTGCGCAAGCGCTGCCCCGACATGGACCAGGCGGCGGGTGCGTTGATCCGCGACCTCAAGCGCCGCGGCAAGCTGGACGAGACGCTGGTGGTGTGGGGCGGTGAATTCGGCCGCACGCCTGTGTCGGAAAGCGGTACCGGGCGCGACCACAACCCCTACGGCTTCACCATGTTCGTGGCCGGCGGCGGCTTCAAGGGCGGCATCGCCTATGGCGCCACCGAAGAGCTGGGTTTCAAGGCGGAACAGAACCGCGTCTCGGTGCACGATCTGCACGCCACTCTGCTGTGGCAGATGGGCATCGACCACACCAAGCTGACCTACCGTTATGCCGGGCGGGATTTCCGCCTGACCGACGTTTCGGGCGAGATCGTGAAGGACATCCTTGCGTAAGAGCATCCTCTGGCTGACGGCGGCGTTCTCGCTCACCGCCCTGGCGGTGTCGGCGCAGCAGGCCGAGCCTGCCCGCAAGACCGTTTCGCGCAATCCCGTCTTCACGGCGGCGCAGGCCGAGCGCGGAAAGGCAGCCTATGCCGCCAATTGCGCCGGTTGCCATCTGACGGGGCTGGACGGCTCGGCCAATCCCACCGCCAATGTCAAGGGCGCGCCCCTGATCGGGCCGCATTTCGTGCAGGATTTCGGCGAAACCAGGGTCAGCGCCCTGTTCAACCGCATGCAGCGCGACATGCCGAAGGACAAGCCGGGCACGCTGAGCGAGCAGCAATATCTCGACATCGCCGCCTATGTCCTGCAGCAGAACAAGTTTCCCGCCGGGAGCGAGGCGCTGACGGTGGATGCCGCCACCGACGTCTGGATTCCCGGTGCCGGCGGCGCTGAAGGACTGGTGGACTATACCTACGTCGCCGGCATCGGCTGCCTGCAGCAGGATCCGACCCGCTCCTGGATGCTGGTCAAGGCGCAGGGGCTGAAGAAAACCGACGCGGCCGCCGGCGCTACGCCGGCAGCCTTTTCCGACGCACCCGGCGAATACACCTTCCGCCTGCTCAACGCCTACAATTACAGCCCGGAGCCGAATAACGGGCGCCGGGTACGCGTTACGGGCTATCTGGTCCGCCTGGGCGCGGAAATCCGCGTCTTTGTCCAGCAACTCCAGACGGTCGGCGCGTGCGGCAACTGAGACTCTGGCTTGCTTTCATCGCCGCGAGTGTCATGCCGGCCCTGGCCCAGCCGGCGCCGCCCCAGACGGTGTGGAGCGGGGTCTATAGCGAAGCCCAGGCCTTTCGCGGCGAGAAGGTGGCGGATACCCAGTGCCAGGGCTGTCACGGAGCCGGGCTGGCCGGCGGCGATTCCGGCCCGAAACTGGTCGGCGAGGATTTTCTCTCAGCTTGGAACGCCGCCTCGGTCGGCGATCTGTTCGGCTATATCCTGGAGAAGATGCCGCATGACGCGCCGGGCACGCTGAACAAGGAGGATGTCGCCTCCGTCACCGCCTATATCCTGTCGGTCAACAACATGCCCAGTGGCCGGCAGGTCCTGCCGCCAGAGCCCGATACGCTGGCGCAGATCACCATCCTCGCTGCCAAGCCTTGATGCGGATGAGGGCCGGAACCGGGACGCCATGATGGCGTTGTCTCAACGTCCTCCCTCAGTTGTTGCAACTGACCCGGCGCCGCAAGGCGCCGGGTACTTTATTTTTAGATGAGGGGCAGGAAGCTAGTGCAGCTCCCGGATCATCAGGCGGTCGGCGACCGAAAGCGGCACGCAGCGGTCGATGAACTGGGCATACTGGCCGCAACGCTGCATCACTTCGGCGATTTCGGCGGCCACTTGGCGCGACACGCTGCAGGCGATGACCGTGCGCGGGCCGCTGCTGGTTTCGAAACGCAGCAGCAGGTTCATCGAGGCATCCGGCGCGGCGGCGCTGGCCGGCGGCAGTTCCACAATCTCCGCTTCATCATGATAATCCGCCGGTGATGCCAGAAGTCCCATGGCAGTCTCTATCTTGGCCTTGTTTCGTTCGTCTGAAACACGCAGCGTGAAGAGACGGTTCCGGCGCTGACCTGCAAAAGCAGTTGGAATGCTCCGTCTGTGTCCCTGCCGCCGCACTGCGGCCCATCCGAAACAGGATTCGCGCAGATATTTTCCGCCGCCAGGGAACCTTTGGTTTCTTCAGGTATTTTGAGAACGGTGGGTGGTTCCATCAGGCGGGAAACCGGGCATTTCTCCCGACGGCTGGGCTGGCCATTTTAGCTGACGATATAGGGGCTTGGGCGACGCGGCGGCCCGGGCAGGTGGGGCAGGTTATGGAAAGCACGGTCGAACCCTTGGGCAACGGCAGTCATACTCCTACGCCGGGATTCGCCGGCGCGCGGGAGGTCTCTCCGGTTTCGCCGCTGGCTCTGGCCGAACTGCTCGGAGCCTTGCAGGCGATGCAGGCGGGCGATTTTTCCGTCCGTCTTCCCGCCAGCCAGACCGGGATCGTCGGCAAGATCGCCGACACCTTCAATGAAATTGTCGCCAACAATCAGCGCATGGCCCAGCAACTCGAACGGGTGGGCGATGTCGTCGGCAAGGAAGGCAAGACCCGCCAGCGCGTCAAGCTGGGATCCAGCAAGGGTGCCTGGGGCGAGATGGAGACCTCGGTCAACACCCTGATCGACGATCTGCTCTGGCCGACGGCGGAGGTGACCCGCGTGATCGCTGCCACCGCCAAGGGCGATCTGCTGCAGACCGTCAATCTCGATGTAGAAGGCCGGCCGCTGAAGGGCGAGTTCCTGCGCTCCGCCACCATCGTCAACGGCATGATCAAGCAGCTTTCGGTCTTCACCTCGGAAGTGACGCGCGTGGCGCGCGAGGTCGGCACCGAAGGCCGGCTGGGCGGCCAAGCCCAGGTCAGCGAGGTGACGGGCGTGTGGAAGGAGCTGACCGAAAGCGTCAACTCCATGGCCAACAACCTGACCGGCCAGGTCCGCAACATCGCCGAAGTCACCATCGCCGTGGCCAATGGCGATCTGTCCAAGAAGATCACCGTGGACGTGCGCGGCGAGATCCTGCAGCTCAAGGAAGCCATCAACACGATGGTCGACCAGCTCCGCTCCTTCGCTTCTGAAGTGACGCGCGTGGCGCGCGAGGTCGGCACCGACGGCAAGCTCGGCGGCCAGGCGATCGTGCCCGGCGTCGCCGGCACGTGGAAAGACCTGACCGACTCGGTCAACGCCATGTGCGGCAACCTGACCGACCAGGTGCGCAACATCGCCCAGGTGACCACCGCGGTGGCGCGCGGCGACCTCTCCCGCAAGATCACCGTCGACGTGCGCGGCGAGATCCTTCAGTTGAAGGAAACCATCAATACGATGGTCGACCAGCTCAACAGCTTCGCCGGCGAGGTCACCCGCGTGGCCCGCGAGGTCGGCACCGAGGGCAAG
>CAZNGO010000020.1:0-11922 GCA_964572805.1 uncultured Rhizobium sp.
TCCGCCTCCCCCGCCGCCTCCGCCGCCGCCACCGCCGCCGCCGGCGAAGACCTACATCGTGTTCTTCGACTTCGATAAGTCGAACCTCACGGCGGAAGCGCAGAGCACCGTCACGGAGGCCGTCTCGGCCGCCAAGACGCTCGGCTCGGTGCGTATCCTGGTCACCGGCCACACCGACACGGTGGGTTCGGACAAGTACAACCAGGCGCTCTCGATCCGCCGCGCCAATTCCGTGAAGGACGAGATGGTCCGTCAGGGCATCGGCGCCGGTGGCATCGCCATCGAGGGCAAGAGCTTCCACGACCCGCTGGTTCCGACCGGCCCGGGCGTGCGCGAGCCGAAAAACCGTCGTGCCGTCATCGATCTCGGCGGCTGATAGCCAACGGGATTGAAAAGATCAGGGCCGGTCGAAAGACCGGCCCTTTTCTTTTGGGTAAGCTGGTGACCGTAGTCCGGAAACAGCCACTCTCAGGATCAGAGGACACGGCTTTCATTCCGTGCTGCCGCCAGCAGTTCCAGAAATCGCGAGCCCGGCAGCGCAGCCGCCGGGCGACCCTCCGCCAGGGCAAAGCCCCGCCTCCCCTTTGATGTGAAGCATCCCAAAGGGAGAGGTGGCTGTAGCTGGCCAGCCGCGCAGCGGCGCCCGGCGCGCTTCGCGCGCCATTAGATAAATGCGGCGCTACGCGCCGCGGGCCAGCGAAAGCCGGAGGGGATTATCAAATAGAGCGCGGCAGTCCTGCTCTAGGGCGGATACAAGCTCGCGTCTGGCGGGTCGCTGGCGAGCTTGGGGCGAGGCGTCGGCGCTATCGCGGCACCCGATTGAACGCCCTGCAGGGTGATCGCCACCTTGATCTCGCAGGGATCGACCGGATTGTCCTCGAAGACCGGCACGCCGGAGACGAAATCCTCCAGCACCGGCTTGTCCGGCGCCAGCGCCGCCTCGAAGACGATGCCGGCCGCGGCGCAGAAGCTCTCATGGGCGCCGGGCTTGGTGCGGCGCTGCTCGGCATGGGCGATGGCGCGCGTCTTGTAGGCATCGTAGGCGGCGTTGCCCTTGGCGGCGCCGTTGAGGCGCTTGAACATGGAGAGCAACGTCGCGTCGGAGCGGCGCAGCTCCTTCTGGAAGACGGTCTGGAAGCGGTTGAAATTCACCACCGCGCCAGGACCGCAGGCCAGGGCGGCGTCGGTCAGTTCCTGCTGCACCGCCGAGACCTGGACGGCCGAAATCTCCGCCGCGCTGGCGCAGCGGGAGGCAGCCTCGGCGGCAGTACCGGAAGTCAGGGCGGCGAGGGCGGCCAGCGCGCCGGCGCGGCGAAACAGACGGGGCATGAAGGGTTTCCGCTTTGCGAGGACGCGGAAGATAGGCGCTGGCGCCGAGCCCGCCAAGCATTCCGCGCCGGAACCTTGACGGAAGGTTGCAACTTTGGTGTCGGGTGGACGTTTTCCTTGTGACGCGCAGGGACTTTCACAATGCTTCGCGCAGGGCTTTTTTCCGGGTGTTTTGCCATTCTGGCGCTGGGCGGGCCGGCCCTGGCGGAGCAGCATCCGGGCAGCGGCGGCATCAGCTTCAAGCCGCTGGTCCGGACCCAGTCCATGGCCCCCCCTGCCGCGCCAACCCCCTATCCGATGACCTACTCCGAACAGGTGGCGCAACGCCTGGGTGTGCGCGATGGCGGGCTGGACCTGGCTGGACCGCCGGACCGTTCCAACCCTTATGCTCCCAGCATCAGCTTCACGGGCAGCATGCTGCGGCTGCAATGGCGGCCCTGACCTTTCCCTGAAGGTTCCACTTTAGTAAGTCTCTGCCCGGATTTGCGGAGCGTCGGCCCGGCAGGTCAGGCCGCTTCGGCTGCCCGACCGTCAGCGTCGGGCCGCGCGACCATGAAATGATGAGTGGATCATGGCTTATAAAGTCGCCGTCGTTGGCGCGACGGGGAATGTCGGGCGCGAGATGCTGCGGGTGCTGGTGGAACGCCAGTTTCCCTTCAGCGAAGTGGTGGCGCTGGCCTCGACCCGGTCGGTCGGCACCGAGGTCTCCTTCGGCGACGACAACGTCCTGAAGGTCAAGGCGCTGGACTATTACGACTTCAAGGGTACCGACATCTGCCTGATGAGCGCCGGCGGCGCCATCGCCAGGGAATGGGCGCCGCGCATCGCCGAGACCGGCTGCATCGTGATCGACAATTCCAGCGCCTGGCGCATGGACCGCGCCGTGCCGCTGGTGGTGCCGGAAGTCAACGCCGCCGCCCTGGACGGAATCAAGAAGGGCATCATCGCCAATCCCAACTGCTCCACCGCCCAGCTGGTGGTCGCCCTCAAGCCATTGCACGACCTGGCCACCATCAAGCGGGTGGTGGTGGCGACCTATCAGTCGGTCTCCGGCGCCGGCAAGGAGGCGATGGATGAGCTGTTCCGCCAGACCCGCGCCGTCTTCGTCGCCGATCCGATCGAGGTGGGAAAGTTCACCAAGCAGATCGCCTTCAATGTCATTCCCCATATCGACGTTTTCCTCGATGGCGGCAGCACCAAGGAAGAATGGAAGATGGCGGTGGAGACGCAGAAAATCCTCGATCCCGACATCCAGGTGACGGCGACCTGCGTGCGGGTGCCGGTCTTTATCGGCCATGGCGAGGCGGTGAATATAGAATTCGAGAAGCCGATCACCGCGGATGCCGCCCGCAATGCCCTGCGCGCCGCCCCCGGCGTGCTGGTGGTCGACAAGCGCGAGGATGGCGGCTATGCGACGCCGCTGGAATGCGCCGGCGAAGACGCCACCTATGTCAGCCGCATCCGCAAGGATCCCACGGTCGAACATGGCCTGTCGCTGTGGGTGGTGGCCGACAATCTGCGCAAGGGCGCGGCCACCAACGCCGTGCAGATCGCCGAAGCCCTGATTAATCGCAAGCTGCTCAGGAGTTCATGATGCCGAAATGCTACTGGATCGCCCGCGTCGATGTCCGCGACGCCGAAACCTACAAGAAATATGTCGAGATCGGCCGCCCCGCCTATGAGCGCAACGGCGCCAAATTCCTGGCGCGCGGCGGCAGGACCGAGGTTCTGGAAGGGGCGGCGCGTGCCCGCAATGTCGTGGTCGAGTTTCCTTCCATGGAAGCGGCGCTGGCCTGCTACAATTCGCCGGAATACACCGAAGCGCGCAAGATTCGCCAGTCGGTGAGCGACGGCGAATTCGTGCTGGTCGAAGGCGTCGAATAAGCCCCCCGCGCGTCAGAACTGCGCTCTTTGTCCCTGGCAGCAACCAGCGGGCGATGGAAAAGGCGCGCAGCCTTCCCTGCGACGCCGTCATTCTCGACCTGGAGGATGCGGTGGGCCCCGGCGAAAAGGCGGCGGCGCGGGAAGCCTTGCGCGCGGCGCTGGCGGCGAAGGCCCATGTCGGACGTCTTGCCGTGGTGCGGATCAATGCCCTGACCGGCGAGCATGGCGTGGCCGACCTGAAAGCCGCGGCCGGAGCCGACGCCATCCTGCTGCCGAAAGTGGAAAGCCAGGCCGATCTGGCGGCAGCGCAGCTGCTGGCAGGCAGGACGCCGCTATGGGCGATGATCGAGACGCCGCGGGCGGTCCTGGAGATTTCCGGCATCGCGCAAGCCGCGGCGGCCCTGGTGCTGGGCGCCAATGACCTGCTCAAGGCGATGGATGCGCGCCCGGTGGCGGGACGCGCCAATCTGCATCATGCCATGGCCGCGCTGGTGACGGCGGCGCGGGCGCATGATCGCCTGGCGCTGGATGCGGGCTTTAACGACATCGCCGACCTGTCCGGCTTTGCCGCCGACTGCGCCCTCAGCCGCGATTTCGGCTTTGACGGCAAGACCCTGATCCATCCGGCGCAGATCGAAGCGGCGCGGGCGGCCTTCGCGCCCTCGGCGGAAGAGATCGCGGACGCCAGGGCCTTGCTGGCCGAATTCGGCAAGCCGGAAAACCGGGACAAGGGCGTGATCGCCTTCAAGGGCCGCATGGTCGAGCGGCTGCATGCCGACATGGCACGCCGCCTGCTGGACGAAGGCGCATGACGGCCTCGGCCTATATCGCGGCGCTGGCGGAGGGCGCGCTGAAGCCCGATGCGGCGCAGGCGCGCGCGGCGGCCAAGCTGGAAGGCCTGAGCCGCGCCCTGAAACCGAGTCGCTTTTCCTTCCTCGCTCCGTTTTCCCTTGGCAAGCCGGCCGCGCCGAAAGGCCTTTATCTCTGGGGCGATGTCGGGCGCGGCAAGACCATGCTGATGGACCTGTTCTTCGAGGATGTGCAGGAGCCGAAAAAGCTGCGCCTGCACTTCAACGCCTTCATGGCCGATATCCATGCCCGCATCCATGTGCTGCGTCAGCAGGATGTGGACGATCCCATCGTTCCGCTGGCGCGCGCCATCGCCAGGGACACGCGGCTGCTCTGCTTTGACGAGTTCCAGGTGACCGATGTCGCCGACGCCATGATCCTGGGCCGGCTGTTCGAACAGTTCTTCGCCGCCGGCATGGTGATCGTGGCGACCAGCAATACCCCGCCGGAGTGGTTGTATGAAGGCGGCCTCAACCGCCAGCTTTTCCTGCCCTTCATCGCGGAAATTCAGCGCCGGATGGAGGTGGTGGCCCTGAACGGCCCCACCGATTATCGCCTGCAGGGCCTGAAGGACGTGGCGGTGTATCTGACGCCGCTTTCGAAAGAGGCCGATGCGGCGATGGACGCGGCGTGGGCAAAACTGGCGGGCGGGCCAGGCAAACCCTCATCCCTGACGGTGCTGGGACGCAACCTTTCCGTGCCGCGGATGGGGCGCGGCGCGGCGCGCTTTGCCTTTGACGAACTCTGCGCCCGCCCGCTGGGCGCGGCGGATTATCTCGCCATCGCCCGGCACTTTCACACCGTTTTTCTCGACCATGTGCCGGTGATGGACGAAGCCAGGCGCAACGAGGCGCGGCGCTTCACCCTGCTGATCGACACGCTTTACGATGAAAGCGTCAAGCTGGTCTGCTCGGCGGCGGCCCCGCCGGACGGGCTTTATCCGGCGGGCAGCGGCTCTGACGCCTTCCGCCGCACGGCATCGCGGCTTGCAGAGATGCAGACCGATGCCTATCTGGCTGGGGGTCACGGGAGGCACCCTGCATGACCGGCGTGTACATGATGGCCGGCCTGATCCTGGCGGGTCTTTTGATCTACCGTTATGTCGTGCCGCGCTTCAAACGCTTCGACGAAGAGAATGTGAAGCGCATCATCCAGCAGGCGCAGGACAGGCAGGACCCCACCGCCCATATCCGCCATGCCCTGGATGTGGCCGCCGAACAGGTCGAGGAGATCCAGGAAATCCAGGCCGGACCGTCCACGCACTATCTGTTCGAGGCCCAGGTTTTCGCCACGCGGGAAGAAGCCGAAGAGATGCGCGCCCGCCGCATCGGGGTGATCGCGCGGCGTTTTTACGAAGAGCTGCCGGCGGCGATGATGGGCAAACCCGAAGCCAGGCCCAACCTCTCGGCCCGCGAGCGGGCGTCACAGCGGTGGAAGCGGACCATTCATTAGGCGGCCTCGCCTTTCATCAGGCGCGGCAATTTCCCGACATCGCCGCCGGCATGGCGCATGAAGAAGCGGCGGGCCGGGCCGATGGAATCGACGATCCCCATGCCGATGTCGCGGATCGCCCGCAGCGGCGCGATGTCGTTGGAGAAGAGCCGGTTGAGGGCATCGGTCGAGGCCGCCAGCGCGACGGAATCAAAGCGCCGCCAGCGCTGATAACGCTTCAGGACATCGAGCGCGCCGATATCCTGGCCCAGCCGCGCCGCATCCAGCAGCACTTCCGCCAGCGCCGCCGCGTCTTTCAAGCCCAGGTTCAATCCCTGCCCGGCAATGGGATGGATGCCATGGGCGCAGTCGCCGGCCAGGGCGAAGCGTGGGCGCACGAAATCGCGGGCGATATGGAATGACAGCGGATAGGACCAGCGCGGGCCGGCCGCCTTGACCACGCCGAGATGGGCGCCGAAACGGCGCGACAATTCCTCATGGAAGCGGGCTTCGTCCAGCTTCAGGATGGCGGGGGCCAGCTCTTTCTTCTCCGTCCACACCAGCGAAGAACGATTGCCCGTCATCGGCAGGATGGCGAACGGCCCGGCCGGCAGGAAATGCTCATAGGCGACGCCGTTGTGCGGGCGCTCATGTTCGACCGTCGCCACGATGCCGGTCTGGGGATAGGACCAGCCGATGGTCTTGATCCCTTGCGCCTCGCGCAGCGGCGAGACCCGGCCATCGGCGGCAATGGCCAGCCCGGCCCGCACCGTCTCGCCATTGGCCAGCGCGGCGATGACGCCGCCGCCTTCCACGGCAACGCCCGTGACGGCGGCGGGCGCGATCAGGGTGAGATTCTCCGCCGCCGCCGCGCGCGCCTGCAGGGCGGCGCGGATATGGCGGTTCTCGACAATGGCGCCCAGTTCCGCCGCCCCCACTTCCTGCGCATCGAAATGCAGCGAGAAAGGCGAGGCCGCCCGGCCCGGGGCGCCGTCGGTGACCAGGATTTCACGGATGGGCTGGGCATGCGGCGCCATCTGCTCCCACGCCCCCAGCGCCCGGACCATGCGGATGGAGGCATAGGCGAGGGCCGAAACCCGGCCGTCGAATTTCTCGTCAAGCTGGACGGTCAGCGGCGCGGCATCGGCCACCACCGTCCGGAAGCCGCCCTGGGCCAGCGCCAGGCCGAGGGAAAGGCCGACCATGCCGCCGCCGGAAATGACGATATCCGCTTGCCGCATTGCTGCCTCAGTGCCGCTCAAATAACAGGCAAAAGTGCCATTTTGCCTTTAAATTAGGCGATTTCGACTTGCCTGTTTTTGAGTCATCCACACCCGAAAATAGCAAAATATCATTCCTTTTCAGATACTTGTCTCGCAGCCGGCAAGTTGGCCCGCTTCTTGATAATTCGTTAAAGCCGGGCCTTCGTCCGGCGCAGGCAATAACACGGAAGGACGGCAGATGAAGCTTATTACGGCGATCATCAAACCCTTCAAGCTCGACGAGGTGCGCGAATCGCTTTCCGCGCTCGGCGTCCAGGGCATGACGGTGACTGAGGTCAAAGGCTATGGACGGCAAAAGGGGCACACGGAAATCTATCGCGGCGCGGAATATGCCGTGAGCTTCCTGCCCAAACTGAAACTCGAAGTGGCGGTGAAGGGCGAGATGCTGGAAGCGGTGGTGGACGCCATCACTTCCAAGGCCAAGACCGGCCAGATCGGCGACGGCAAGATCTTTGTCACGCCGCTGGAGCAGGTCGTGCGCATCCGCACCGGCGAAACCGACAGCGACGCGCTGTAAGCAAGGGGAAAAACATGAGACTCGAACATCTGAAGAAAGCAGGCATGACGGCACTTGCCGCCGCCGGCACGCTTGCCCTGACGGCGGGTGGGGCCTACGCGGCCGACGCGCCCAAGGATCCGCTCAACTCCGGCGACACCGCCTGGATGATCACCTCCTCGGCCCTGGTGCTGATGATGACCATTCCGGGCCTGGGCCTGTTCTATGGCGGCATGGTGAGGAAGAAGAATGTGCTGGCGACGCTGGCGCAGAGCTTCGGCGCCACCTGCCTGATCACCGTGCTGTGGATGATCATCGGCTATTCCATCGCCTTCACGCCCAACCCCGACAAGGGCATGAACGCCTGGATCGGCGGCTTCGGCTACCTCTTCCTGGGACCGATGAAGCTGAACGCGGTGAGCAGCCTGGCCGGCACCATTCCCGAGTCGGTCTACATGTTCTTCCAGATGACCTTCGCCATCATCACTCCGGCCCTGATCGCCGGCGCGCTGGCGGACCGCATGAAGTTCTCCGCCTTCATGTGGTTCATGGGCCTGTGGCTGCTGTTCGTCTATTGCCCCATCGCCCACTGGGTCTGGGGCGGCGGCTGGCTGGGTACTGCCGGCGCGCTGGACTATGCCGGCGGCTCGGTGGTGCATCTCAACGCCGGTACGGCGGCCCTTGTCACCTGCCTTGTCCTTGGCAAGCGCATTGGCCTGGGCACCGAGAGCATGGCGCCGCACAACCTGGTCCTGTCGGTGATCGGCGCCAGCTTGCTGTGGGTCGGCTGGTTCGGCTTCAACGCCGGCTCCGCCGTCACCGCCGGCTACAATGCCGGCATGGCCGCGGCCGCCACCCAGATCGCGACGGCTGCCGCCGCCATGGCCTGGATGTTCGCCGAATGGATCATCGCCAAGAAGCCTTCGGTTCTGGGCATGATCTCGGGCGCGGTGGCGGGTCTTGTCGCCATCACCCCGGCCAGCGGCTTTGTCGACCCCGTCGGTGCGCTGATCATCGGCATCGCTGCCGGCGTGGTCTGCTACATCTCGGCGGTGTGGGTGAAGAAGGCCATCGGCTATGACGACAGCCTGGACGCCTGGGGCGTGCATGGTGTCGGCGGCGCGCTCGGCGCCCTGATGACCGGCGCCTTCGCCTCCAACGCCATCAACAGCGTTGGCAAGGGCTGGCTGATCGACGGCAATTTCGGCCAGATGATCATCCAGCTGGAAGATGTCGGTGGCGTGTTCGTCTATTGCGCCATCGTCACCTTCATCATCCTGAAGGTGATCGACCTGATCGTCGGCCTGCGGGTTTCGCCCGAAGTCGAAGTGGAAGGTCTGGATATCAACCTCCACGGCGAAACCGTGCACGGCTAAGAGCCAACCTCCCTGAACTGACTGGGGCGGACCGAAAGGTCCGCCCCTTTCTTTTGTGTCCGCGGTTTTGTTTGTTGAACCCCCTCCGGTCCGGCCTTCGCGCTGCGCGCCGCCTCGCCAGCTAGGGCCACCTCCCCCTTGGATGCGCTTCGCGCATAAGGGGAAGGCGGGGCTCTGCCCTGGCGGATGGTCGCCCGGCGGCTGGCGCTGCCGGGCCCGAGCTTCCGCTTTGACGGATAGGGCGGGGCAAGTACATTCCCGCGCCATGTCCGAGACGCGTCTCTCAACCTTGCCGGAAGGCCCCTTTGCCCGGCTGGCGAAACTGCTGGGCGAGGAGAAGCCCGGCAGGGAGCCGATCAGCCTGGCGCTGGGCGATCCGTCCGGCCAGGTGCCGGAATTCGTCAAGGACGCGCTGGCGCGCGAGGCCGCCCGTTTCGGCAACTACCCCCAGATCGCCGGCACGGAGGAATGGCGCCAGGCAGCGGCGGGCTGGATCGTTTCGCGCTTCGCGCTGCCGGCGGACCGCATCGATCCCGAACGCCATGTCCTGCCGCTGAACGGCACGCGGGACGGATTGTTTTCGGTGCTGTTTCCGCTCCTGCCGGAAAGCAAGGCGGGCCAGCGCCCCATCGTCGCCATGCCCAATCCCTTCTACCAGGTCTATGCCGCCGCCGCGCTGGCCAGCGGCGCCGAGCCGCTTTATGTGCCCGCGCTGGAGGAGAACGGCTTCCTGCCCGATTACGCCGCGCTGCCGCCCGCCACGCTGGAACGCATCGCCGCCGTCTATCTCTGCAGCCCTTCCAATCCCGAAGGCGCGGTGGCCGGCACGGCCTATTGGAACAGGCTGTTCGCGCTGGCCGAGCAACATGACTTCGTCGTGCTGGCGGACGAATGCTATGCCGACATCTGGTTCGGTGCGCCGCCTTCCTGCGCCCTCACCGCCCGTTTCGCCCAGTCGAACGGGTTTTCGCGCCTGCTCACCTTTCATTCCCTGTCCAAGCGCTCGGGCCTGCCGGGCCTGCGCAGCGGCATGGTGGCGGGCTGCGCCAACCTGATTGCCCGCTTCCGCGCCTTCCGCAATGTCGCGGGGCCGCAGGTGCCGACGCCCATCCTGGCCGCCAGCGCCGCCTGCTGGCGCGACGAGGTGCATGTGGCGGCCAACCGCGCCGCCTATCAGGAGAAGATGGAGGGTGCCGAACGCATCCTCGGCAACCGGATGAAACGCCCCGATGGCGGTTTCTTCCTCTGGCTGAAGGTCGGCAATGGCGAGGAAACCGCCCTGCGGCTGTGGCGCGAGGAAGGGGTCCGGGTGCTGCCCGGCGCCTACATGGGAAGAGAATCAGAGCCCGGAAAAACCCTTACAAACCCTGGCTTTTCCTATGTCCGGGTGGCGCTCGTTAGCGATTTGTCAACCATTCTTACCGCACTCGAAAGGGTACGGAATTACTTGGGCTGATTGCCCCCTCTGGGTCCCCCGCGTCCATGCGCTGTCGCTATGGACTGCTTCGCATCGCGGGGGGCGAAAGCCGGAGATCGGGTCGGGCAGCCGCGAAGGGCGCGAGAATGGCCAAGGCAAGCACAGTCTATTCCCCGAGGGCGCGCGGCAGCGTCATGCAGGACGCGCTGGCCGATGCCCGCCGCGCCATGTCGAAGCTGACGCGGATTCTCGCCATGCGCGGCGCCGGCCTGGTGCTGCTGGCGGCGGCGCTGGCCGCGCTGCTGGCGCTGGTCAGCTATCATTCCGGCGATCCCAGCATCAACAACGCCAATGGACGGCAGGCCCTGAACTGGATGGGGCCGTTCGGCGCCGTCGCCGCCGACCTGCTGCTGCAAAGCTTCGGCTTTGCCGCGGTCTGCGCCTTGGGCCCCCTGATGGCCTGGGGCGCCTGCGCCCTGATGGGCATCAATCTGCGTCATGCCATGTGGCGGCTGGTGGCCTGGCCGCTGGGGGCGCTGACGGTGGCGGCCGGGCTGGGCGTCATCCCGGCCCCGGCCTCGCTGCCGGCCGGCGCCGGCGGGCTGATCGGCATCGCCGCGCGCGGCCTTTGCGCCCATGCGGCCCAGGTATGGAATGCGCCCTGGGCTGCCATCGTGCTGCCGCTGGTGCTGCTGCTGGTCGGCCTGCCGCTCTGCTTTCTTGCCACCGGCCTTCGGGCGCGGCCGCTCGCCCGCGCCCTGGCAAACATTCCCGCCGGGGCGATGTGGCTGGGCGGGATGCTGCGGATCGCCAATTTCAGCCGCGGCGCCGAGCATCATGACGATGACGAGCGGCACGAGCCCCATGCCGATGACGAAGACGACGAAGGCTATCATTTCGACGAAACCGAGGCCGAACCGCTGGCGGCGCGCCGCCTGGCCGAGCGCCGCGAAACCCGCGTCAAGCGCGATGCCGCCAGGAAGACCGTCGCCAGCGAGAAGCAGCGCAAGCAGACCGCGCTGAACCTGGACAGCGGCGAATACCAGCTTCCGGCGCTGGACCTGCTGGCCGAACCGGTGGTGGTGAAGGACACCGCGCATCTCACCGACGAGGCGCTGGAGGAAAATGCCCGCATGCTGGAAGCGGTGCTGGCCGATTTCGGCGTCAAGGGCCGCATTACCGCCGTGCGCCCCGGCCCGGTGGTGACATTGTATGAGTTCGAGCCGGCGGCGGGCGTAAAGTCCAGCCGCGTGGTTTCGCTGTCTGACGATGTCGCGCGCAACATGTCGGCGGTGGCGGCGCGCATTGCCACCATTTCGGGCCGCAATGTCATCGGCATCGAACTGCCCAACCAGACCCGGGAGACCATCTATCTGCGCGACATGTTCGCCAGCGGGGAATATGAAAAGGCCCGCGCGCCGCTGACCCTGGCGCTGGGCAAGACCATCGGCGGCGAGCCGGTGATGGCCGACCTTGCCAAGATGCCCCACCTTCTGGTGGCGGGCACCACCGGCTCGGGCAAGTCGGTCGGCCTCAACACCATGATCCTGTCGCTGCTCTATCGCATGTCGCCGCAGCAGTGCCGCCTGATCATGATCGATCCCAAGATGCTGGAGCTGTCGGTCTATGACGGCATTCCGCATCTGCTCTCGCCCGTGGTCACCGATCCGCGCAAGGCGGTGGTGGCGCTGAAATGCGCGGTGCGCGAAATGGAATAGCGCTACCGCAAGATGTCCAAGATGGGCGTGCGCGGGGTCGAGGCCTTCAATGAGCGCGTCGCCAAGGCGAAAGCGAAAGGCGAAATCCTCAAGCGCACCGTGCAGACCGGCTTCGACCGCGAAACCGGCAAGCCGGTCT
>CAZNGO010000021.1:0-36034 GCA_964572805.1 uncultured Rhizobium sp.
ATATTTGCGGAACTGGCGCTCGGTGATGTTGCCGTAATAGCCCTTGAGCTTCTGCTTGGCCTGCAGCTGGGTGCCATAGTCGCTCAGCTTCTTGGCGCGGCGCTGGCCGTGCTGGCCGGGGCCATAGGAGCGCTTGTTGACGGGACTCTTGGGACGGCCCCAGAGATTTTCGCCGACGCGGCGGTCGAGCTTGTACTTGGAATTGGCGCGCTTGCTCATCGTTCCTCGAAATTTTGGACCGAGCCAAAGGGCGCGTCACGCGCCATAAGTGCCCGAAAGGCGCGCACTTATACGGAGGACTTTTGGCGAGTCAAACGGATACAACCCTTGGTTTAGTATCCGTTTTCAAGCCTTTCAAAATCAAAGGCTTATATAGAATTCCGCCGCCTTATGGGCACTGGTGCAGTTTGGCCTAGAGCCAGGATAGACCCCAGCCGGGGCGGAAGGTAGGGTGCCACCTAACCCCGGAGAACCCATGCCCAGCATTCCCGATGACATGTCCGCCGTCGCCATAGAGCGCCGGGCCAAGCTGACTTTGAAGATGCGCGCCGAAGAGGCCAAAAAGGCCAGCGCGGCCCCTGTCGTCATTCCCAAGCCCCGGATCGCCAAAGGTCGCTAGCAGTGCCTAAAGGACCATCCGGCCAGAAGCGCAGGGCTGAAGCCGGATCATGACCGATGTTTCCCCCTATCATCTGCTGGCCGCCGTCATCGGGGCACTGGTGGCCTATTGGGTGCTGCGCTGGAAAAATCCCCGCCGCTGAACGGCCGGCGCGAGACCTGAAGGATGTGAAGCGGACCAGGATGCGGGAGACAGCAGATGCATAAAGCCGGAAATTTCCTGACCCTGGTTTTCCTGATGTGCGCCGCACTGCCGCTTGCCGTCCGGGCGCAGGACCAGGCCGCGCCCGATGCGGGCGGACGCGGGCAGGGCCGCGGCGGGCGCGGCGGGCCGCCGGTCACGGTGTGGGCGCCCAAGCCCGACAAGGCGCCTTATATCGCGCCCAACAAGCCGCATGTGGTGCTGGCCGAGCTGGTGAAGACGCATGCCCGCCAGCAGGCCTGGGCCGAGACAGTGGTGCGCGATGCCGCCGGACTGACCGGCCGCTATATCCAGATGGCGCCGGGCGAGAAGACCAAGACCCAATTCTATGTCGACAGCTCGATGTTCTTCATCGTCCAGGCCGGACAGATGCGCGTGACGCTGTCGGGACAGGAACCGTTTGTCGCCGGCAAGGGCTTCATCGTGCAGGTGCCGGCGCGGATTCAATATGCGATGGAAACCGTGGGCGATGCCCCGGTGCTGCGTTTCGAGGTGACGCACAGCCGCGCCGTGCCTTTCTATCCGGAAAGCGAAACCCCGACGCCGGTGAAAGGCTTCACCTACCAGAAGGTGACGCTGCAGGGGGCGCCCGCCACTTACGGCACCACCCGGCCTTATCTCGACTTCCAGAAGGAGATCATTGACGGCGGCGGCCGCTCGCCGGGCGGCTTTGTCCGCGACGGCGAGACCGCGGCCAACATCACCCGCGCCCCCGGCGCGCCGACGCCGCCGCCCAGCCAGCTGGGCCATTTCCATGACGGCACCAGCGAGTTCTGGTTCATCATGGAAGGCAATGTCGAGTTCCAGATCGAGGGCGTGCCCTTCATCCGCGCCACCCAGGGCGACATTGTCTATGCGCCGGCCGGACGCTGGCACCGCTCCGGCCATGCCGGCGAGCAGATGGACACCCGCATCTCCATCCATCCCATCGGCGCGGCGGCCAACGCCCTGCCGCCGGGCGGCGCGGGCGGGGAATAGTCAGCGATAGTTCTGCTCCTGCACCCGGCCCAGCGGCACATCCAGCACGCCGACCGTGACGATGGCATAGGTCAGCACTTCACAGCCCGGCTCGAGATGGCCGGAGATCGTGTCCCTGCCGCCATTCACCGCCATGGTGACATGGGCATGGATGGCGCCATCGACGATATAGCCGTTCATGGCGTTGAGGTTGGCAGGCGCCTTCGGGTTGGCGACGAACGTGTCGGAAACCGGCAGGTCGCGGCTGGAAACGCTGTGGACGCGATAGCCGCGCAGCGAGCCGATGCCGGTGAGTATCACGCCATTGCGGATATTCTGCTCCTTCACCAGCTTCTCCATGCCATGCAGCAGGTCGCTCCGGTATTTCATCCGCATCACCACGACGCGGGTGATATGGCCATTGACGGCATAGGCGTCCGGGACCTTGGGATCGTTGGGGCGCAGATCTTCCGGCGTCGGCCTGGGGTGGGTGGTCTGGGCGGCGGCGGACAAGGGCAGCAGCAAAAGCAAGGCAAAGGCAAAAGGCAGCTTCATCGGACGCCTCTTTTCTATTGATGGATTTTCGCCAGGGTTTCCTTGCTGAGCTTGGCGACGACATTGTATTCGGAGTCCACCACCTCGGCGATTTCATACTGCATTGCCGTGCCCAGGATCGGCGCGACATCATGCGCCGTGATGCCATAGGTATCCTGCAGCCAGCGGCTCATCATGGTGGTGGCATTGCGCATCGCGGCATCAAGCGTCGGCCCGGTCCCCATGATCATCATGGCGTCGGCGCTTTCCACCCGCGGCTGGCCCAGCGCGCGGGCCGGTATGACATCGACGCGGAAGGTCACATCCAGCGAAGTCTCCAGCCCCTGGCCCGGCAGCTCGCCATCGCCCTGCCGGGCATGGCCGTCGCCCAGCATCAGGAGCGCGCCGGGCTGGAACACCGGCAGATAGAGCGTGACGCCTTCCTTCACTTCCGGTGAATCCATGTTGCCGCCGAAGGCGCCGAGATGGCCGCTGCCCAGGGTCTCGTCGCGCGGCGGCGCCACGCCGATGCAGCCCAGCATGGGCGAAAGCTTCACCGAATAGCCGCTGAGCTTGCCGGTGGCGTCCATCAGGCTGGCGGTGCCGGCGGCGGCGTCAATGCGCCAGCGGTTGAAGCCGCTGCCGAGATTGGCGAGGCCGCGCAGATAGCCGGTCTCCAGCGCATTGCTGGCGACCAGATCGGCCTGGTAGGCGCTGTCGCGATTGGTGCGCACCCGGTCGAGATGGATCACCAGCGTGTCGCCCGGCATGGCGCCGTCGATATAGAAGGCGCCGATCAGCGGATTGCCGCGCGGGGCGCGGGGCGTGCCGTCACGGTCATAGCCGCGGCTGTCGAGGGTGCGGGTGCGCACCGTGTCGCCCGGCGCCAGATGCAGCACCGGCTTGAGGTTCGGATCGTAGAAATTGTGGAATTCCTTCGGCTCGTAATCGATCACCCTGGGGCTGCGGCGCGGAACGGGATGGACGCCCGCCAGGGTCACCGGCCGCATCAGGCCGTCGCCATCGGCCAGGGTGCCGCTGCCACTGAGGTTTCCGCCGGCCAGATGCAGCACCAGCGCGCCGCAGGCGCGCGTGCCGTTCATGCAGGCCAGGTGCAGCCCGTCGGCCTGTTCGCTGGTGGTGAAATTCAGCCGGTCATAATGGGCGGCGCGATTGGCGGCCTCGACCACCAGACGGCCGTCGGTCATGGGCAGGTAGAAATTCCTGGCGCCGGCCTCGCGCACACCCACTTCCCAGGTGCCGGAATAATCGGCGGCCAGCGCCGCGGCGGGCAAGAGAATGCTCAAGCCCAGGGCAAGGAATAAAGCCTTCATGCGGACCCCCATCCGGCGCGGCTTTGCGCGCGTGCGCGGGAGCCTAGCATCGGGTCTGGAGCGCACCAAGCCGGCGCACCAGGCGGGGCGGCCATTGAGCTTGCCGCCCCGCCCCGGTATTCCAGACCGGCTGGCCCCGTGGCGGAACTGGTAGACGCACCGGACTTAAAATCCGTTGTTCCGAAAGGGACGTATCTGTTCGATTCAGATCGGGGCCACCATCCTTCGCCCGCTGCGCGGGCTTCGGATGGCAGGCCATAGCGATGACGCCCAAGCGCGCGGCAGCGCTGGCTTGCGGCCACGGTCCGGTGCGCGATTGCCCTATCCCACACTTGCCGGAGCCTTTTTCCAGGATTTGCGCGGGCGAAACGGGATGCTTTTTCTCCACCCCTCCCCCTTATCCGCGAGAGGCGACCCGCGAAGCCGGGCAAAACGATCCCGCGGATCGTCTTGAGCGTCGAGCGCCGCGAGCTTGAGCGAGCGGCCCGGCTGCGCAGCCCATCTTCCCTTCCGGCCTTTCGCTTCACATCGTTCATCTTCGGAGTGTGAACGAAAGCGATGGGGATAGGCAGGCCCATATCTTGATGGCTGTCGCACAAGGCGCCTAGAGGTCAGGGATGCCGCATTGCGTCAGATAGTCGGCAATGCCGTTATAGAATTCCGGCGCCCGCGTCGCGTCCGATGCATCGCCAAGCGGCACATAAATTACCATTCCCTGCCGCGCGCGGGTCAGCAGAACGCGATAGGCATTGGTCAGATATCTTTGTGCCGCATCGCTTTTTACGGCTTGCCACTTGGTGCCTTGAAATCTGCGGCAGGACCAATGCTGTCCCAGACGGCGAAAGTCGGCATCCCAGCAAACGCCTACCCAATCCAGTTCCAGACCCTGAATATCAAATTCCGTCGCCGGATCTTCCAGGTAGAAAGAGGATCTGACATCGCTTTTGGCATTCAAAAACCAGATCGGCGCATCCACTTTTTCATGCACATTGAGCCCTTCCGGCTTTAGACGTGAAGCGCCCGAAGAGGCCACCAGGCCAAACCTCTCCGATCCCCGCGCCCTTGCGCGCAGCCATTGGCGCGCTTCTGCAAGATTGCGCGTCAGGAATATGGGGTAGACGGCCCCTATCCGGCTGTAGATTTCCGTCGCGCGCGCTTGGTCGTTGCCCACCACGGCGTCCACAAAATTGGCCAAGCTCTCTGCGCGGAAAGAGCGCACCGAAATGGCCAAATGCAAATCGGACTCCACGGTGTGACACAAGCCTGCAATTCTGGAAGCAAGATTGTGCCCCCATGTATAGACCGGCGCTTCCAACTGATCAGAGGTGTGCACCGACCAATGGGGGAATTTTCGCTTCAGGGCATCGAACCATTCCAGCAGTCCCGCTTCGCCATCATTGATTTCCTGCCCACCACCAACCAAGCAAACAATGGCACACCAATCCTGATGGCGGTTCATCACCTCAATCAGAAATTCCGGTTCCGACTTTCCAAAATCCTGGATGCCATGCCGCTCGCGCATAAACCGCGCGATCTTGTTCAGGTTCCAGGCACGCTGCGCTTCGTCAAATACCACCACGCGGTCCGGCGGGGGAGCCTCAGAAAGCCGGTATTCCTCTCGAAAATGATGAATGGGTTGAATAAAGGACCTCACTTCGCGTCGTGCGTCACTCCGACTGGGGCGCGGGTTAGATGGTGAAGAAGGGCGCGCTCGATCTCGGGCGAGAGCCTCTCGTAATACTTCCACCAATGGACCATTCCCCGACAGGAACGTGGCATCTTCAAAAGTCTGCCGCCTTCCGACCACCAAATTCAGTCCAGCCAAAGTTTTTCCTGCCCCGGGAACGCCAGTAACAAAGCAAATGGCTTTTTGTCTTTGAGCTTTGGCCTGATCAATTATCTGGTTTAGACGACCCGTGGTGAGACCAAGATTCTTCTCTTCGGCGCTGGAGCGCGTGATATCCTCGACTTTATGTTCTTTGTAGAGCGCTTGGGCCGCTTCGATGATGGTTGGAGTCGGCTTATATCCAGTTGCCAGCCATTGCTCGGGAATCAAAACTGGCTCACCGGCAAAGACGCGGGCTTCAACCACCAGCAACTCGCCCAGGCCACGCCCACTGGAAAGTACGGGCACAGCTACGCGGTCATTCGTGTTGGGAAAGAAGTCCAGCTGAACCGGCTTTGGCCCAGCCTCGGTTGCAATCAATACCGGAACAATAATCCGACTGTAACTGCCCTCATGAAAATTCTTCAGGTCTAGGGCATAATCCGTCACCTGCTCAATGTCATGCGGCGCGAATTCGCGGGCGCCAATTTTGAATTCCAGAACGAAAATGATTCCGTTCAATAATACAATGGCATCAGCGCGTTTACCCATGCGCGGAATAGCGAATTCAAACGCCAACCACCCATGCGAAGCCAGAGCGAGTTCGCGCTTCAGAATCTCGATTTGCGTCAGCCAAGTGTTGCGCTGGAGCGGGTCAAGGTCATGCGGATGATTCTGAGCGAGATGACCCAAAATCGTCTGCTTCTCCATGCCGAGAAAATCCGCAATCGGAGCAGAATAATAGGCCCGTCGCAGCGGCATTCCATCGCCCCCAGATTATCGCCGGCTTAAGCAACAAAACCCGGCCTGCAAGACCGTTAGACAAACCGCTTCTGTATCTCCGCCCCCGCCCCCAGCAGCGCGTCGTCGATCACCACGACGACGAAATCAAAGCCGCCCTTGATCATCATCAGGGCGTCGTCGGCATGGGCGCAGAAGATGCCGGCCTTCAGGCCGGCGCCATGCGCCACCTGCACCAGAAGCTGGGCGGCGGCGAGAATCTCCGGCTCCTCCAGCCGCGGCCGCGGCTTCAGCCCCAGCGACAGGCGCAGGTCGTTGGGGCCGAGAAAGAGCATGTCCAGCCCCGGCACGGCGGCGATGGCCGCCAGGTTCTGCATCGCGGTGGCGGTCTCGATCTGGGCGATGGCCAGCACCGTGTCGTTGGCGTGGGTCTCATAGTCGGCGCCGGCATAGATTGCGGCGCGGCGCGGGCCATAGGAGCGGCTTCCTTCCGGCGGATAGCGGCAGGCGGCGACAAAGCGCGCGGCATCGGCCGGGGTGTCCACCATCGGGCAGATCACGCCATAGGCGCCGGCATCCAGCGCCCGGCCGATAAGGCCAGCGTCATTGGACGCAACGCGCACCAGCGGCGTGGCATCGGTGGTGGAGATGGCGGTGAAGATCGCCAGCATGGCGGCATGGTCGGCCGCGCCATGCTGCTGATCCACCGTCAGGCTGTCCCAGCCCTGATGCGCCAGCTGCTCGGCGGAAATCGAACTGGGCAGCATCAGCCAGCAATTGGTCGCGGCCTTGCCGGAGGCCCAGATTTGCTTCAGCCTGCTCTGACGCATCGCGCCACGTTAGCGGCCACGGACCTTCATGGAAAGCCTTTCGACAGATTGCGTCATCGCCGGGGGTGGCCCGGCCGGCATGATGCTGGGCTATCTGCTGGCGCGCGCCGGCATCGACGTCACCGTGCTGGAGAAGCACCGGGACTTCCTGCGCGACTTCCGCGGCGACACCGTGCACCCCTCGACCCTGACGGTGATGCACGAACTGGGGCTGCTGGACGAATTCCTGCGCCTGCCCCATGCGCGCATCTCGCGCATCACCGGCTGGTTCGGCGACCGCTTCGTCACCATCGGCGAATTTTCGCGTTTGCCCTGCGTCTGCAAGTTCATCGCCCTGATGCCGCAATGGGACTTTCTGGATTTCCTCGCCGGCAAGGCAAGGCAATATCCCAATTTCCATCTGCTGATGGAGACGGAGGCGAAGGATCTGCTGGCGCAGGGCGATCGCATCTGCGGCGTGCTGGCGACGGGGCCAGGGAGCATTGGCGAGAGCCAGAGCGACAAAAATAAAGTCCATGTGCAGATCAGGGCCAGCCTCACCATCGCCGCCGACGGGCGCCATTCCACCTTGCGGGAAAAATCCGGCCTGACGCTGCGCGACCTCGGCGCGCCGTTCGACGTGCTGTGGCTGAAGCTGCCGCGCCTGGAAGGCGATCCGGTCGATCTGGTCGGGCGCATCCAGAACGGCCAGCTCTTTGTGATGATCTATCGCGGCGATTACTGGCAATGCGCCTATGGCATCGTGAAGGGCGGCTTTGACCGGATCAGGGCCGATGGCCTGAGCCGCTTCCGCGAGCGGCTGAAAGCGGTGGCCGGCATTGCGGCGGATCGCGTCGATGGGGCGATCACCGATTTCGACCAGGTCAAGCTGCTGACCGTGACGGTGGACCGGCTGGACAAATGGGCGCGCCCGGGCCTGCTCTGCATCGGCGACGCCGCCCATGCCATGTCGCCGGTCGGCGGGGTCGGCATCAATCTCGCCATCCAGGACGCGGTGGCGGCGGCGAATATCCTGGGGCCGGTGCTGCTGAAGGGCGCGCCCAGGCTGGCCGACCTGAAGAAAGTGCAGGCGCGGCGGCTGTTCCCCACGCGCGTGATCCAGGCTTTCCAGGTGGCGGCGCAGAACGCCATCCTGGCGCCAACCCTGGCCGGCACGCGTGCCGACCGCGCCCCCGCCATCGTCAAGCTGCTGAATGCCTGGCCGTGGCTCAGGCAATTTCCGGCGCGCTTCATCGGCATGGGTGTCAGGCCGGAGCATGTGGCGTTGAAGGCAAAATCCTAGCTGAACATGTAGATCATTGTAGCTACGATGATCAGGATCATGACGGTAGAAAAAATCCGATTTTCCTTGCCGCCAGACATCGCGTTTACAACATCTTTGCCGTAGCGCCAGCGCAATAGCAGTATACCAATCATTGCGGCGACAATGGGCGCGAAAGGTTGCGCCAAAAACGCTTCCCATTTGCGAACGTAAAAAATTTGACCGTGATTGTTTAAGGAAAAAATCTGTCCTGTAAGAGGCTCTGGCCGGTCGGGGCTATGCTTGGACAAATAGTCGAAGAAGGCGATATCCGCATAAAAGGCAACAAAGCAGCCGGTAAAAAAGACAGCGAGGACGCGCTTAAGAAGCGGCGACGGCTCGGACCTTTCTACATTTGCATTGTCCATCCCTCGACCCCCATGGCAGCCTGCCTGACCGCTTCCGTCAATGTCGGATGCGAATGGCAGGTGCGGGCGATGTCTTCGGAAGACGCGCCGAACTCGATCGCCAGCACCACTTCGGCGATGATGTTGCCCGCTTCCGGGCCGACGATATGGCAGCCCAGCACCTTGTCGGTGGCGGCATCGGCGATGATCTTCACCAGGCCTTCCGTCGCCGCGATGGTCTTGGCGCGGGCGTTGGCGGTGAAGGGGAACTTGCCGATCTTGTACGCGATGCCCGCCGCTTTCAGCTCCTCCTCGGTCTTTCCCACCGAGGCGACTTCGGGCGCGGTGTAGACCACCGACGGAATGGCGTCGTAATTCACATGCCCGGCCTTGCCGGCGATGATCTCGGCCACAGCCACCGCTTCATCCTCGGCCTTGTGCGCCAGCATCGGGCCTTCGCGGACATCGCCGATCGCCCAGACGCCCGGCACATTGGTGCGGTAGTGATTGTCGGTGACGACGCGGCCGCGCCTGTCCAGCGCCACGCCCGCTTCTTCCAGGCCCAGGCCCGCGGTGTAGGGCACGCGGCCGATGGCGACCAGCAGGATGTCGGTTTCGATCACGCTTCTGTCACCGCCCGCCGCCGGCTCGACGGTGACTTTCAGGCCGGTCCTGGCCTTCTCGACGCCCACCACCTTGGTGGAAAGCTGGAAGGTGAAACCCTGCTTGGTCAGGATGCGCTGGAAGGCCTTGCCGATCTCGCCATCGATGCCCGGCGTGATGCGGTCGAGAAACTCCACCACCGTCACTTCGCTGCCCAGCCGCCGCCACACCGAGCCCAGCTCCAGCCCGATCACCCCGGCGCCCACCACCAGCAGGCGTTTGGGCACTTCCTTCAAGGCGATGGCGCCGGTGGAGGAAACGATCTGCTTTTCGTCAATGGTAACGCCGGGCAGTCTGGCGACATCGGAGCCGGTGGCGATGACGATGTTCTTCGCCGTCAGGGTGCGCACGCCGTCCTTGCCCTTGACCTCGACCTTGCCTGCCGAAACGATCTTCGCCTCGCCGACAATGGGCTCGACCTTGTTCTTCTTGAACAGATATTCGACGCCCTTGGTCAGCTCGCCCACCACCTTGTCCTTGCGCGCCATCATGCCGGCCAGGTCGAGTTCGACGCTCGCCTTGATGCCCAGGCCGGCGAATTCGCTTTGCGCCTCATGGAAACGTTCGGAGGCGTGCAGCAGCGCCTTGGAGGGAATGCAGCCGATATTCAGACAGGTGCCGCCGAAGGCACCGCGCTTGTCGATGCAGGCGGCGGAAAGGCCCAGCTGGCCGGCCCGGATGGCGGTGTTGTAGCCGCCGGGGCCGCCGCCGATCACGATGACGTCGAAACTATCGGCCATGCCGGCTCCTCAGCCCTGATTCCCGCGGCAGATATAATGGCTGAGAATGAAGGAAAAAACCGCCTTGGCCTGAAAAAGCGGGCGAGCGGCTATACCGTGGGCGCACCCGGCGACAGGTCCGGATCGGGGAAGACCAGCTCCACCACGGTGCCTTCCCCCTCCACCGAGCGCACCTGGGAGACGCCGCCCAGCTGCTGGCCGAAGGTCTTGATCAGGCGCGAACCGACGCTGCCGGAGACCGTGCCGCCGGCAAAGCCGACGCCATCGTCCGCAATCGCCAGCCGCAGCCGCCCGCCTTCCACCGGCGCCATCGTCACGCGGATGACCCCCTGCCTGTCAGTCGGGAAGGCATGCTTGAAGATGTTGGTCAGGACCTCGACGGTGAACAGGGCCAGAGCCACCGCGACGCTGCCGGTCACCACCTTGGAGGGAACGTCAACCTCGACCCGGACTTTCTCGGCCCCCATGCCTTCGCCGATCTGGCGGCACAATTCCTCCAGCAGGTGACGCAGGTCGAGGGTGCTCTGGTCCTCCAGCTCGTTGAGGATGCGGTGGACCAGCGCCAGGGCGTTGATGCGGGTCTGGGCCTGCATCAGGGCGTCGCGGGCGGTCGGGTCCTTGACCTGGCCCGCCTGGATCGAAAGCAGGCTCATCACGATCTGCAGATTGTTCTTCACCCGGTGGTGGATTTCCTTGATCAGGGTGGTTTTCATTTCCACCGCCTCATGCAGGCGGCGGTCGCGGCTTTCCAGGCCTTCCGCCATCTCGCGGAAGGCACCGCCCAGCATGCGGAACTCGGCGGGCGCCTGCGCCAGGTCGGGGCGCAGGGCGTAGTGGCCGCTGCGATAGGCGCTGGCGAAGCGGCGCAGATAGAAAATCCACTGCGTCACCTGGCGGTCGGTGAACCACCAGATCGCCGCCCAGGCCAGCGCGATCGAGGCGATGGGCATCAGGAAATCCAGCCCGACATGCAGGTAGGTCTGGCCGAAGAGCCGGTTGGCTTCCATCGCATAGGCCAGGAAGATGGAATCGCCGCTGAGCGCGGAAGTGGCGTAATGCCAGCTATTCTCCTGCCCGTCTTCAATGTCGCGCGAAGCGCCGCCGGAAAATCCGCTTGCCTTCTCGGCGGCCGCGATCACGCGCGCGACATTCATGTCGTTGGCCGCCAGCACCTTGCCGTCGCGGTCATAGACCGCCACCACCGCGCCCTGTGGCAGGGCGCTGGCGCGCAGCATGTAGTCGATCCATGGCACATCGAGAGCGATGCCGACGGCGCCGTTGAAACTGCCGTCAGCCCGCTGCAGCGGCAGCAGCGCGCCGATCACGTTGCGGCCGGTGGCCCTGCTTTTCACTTCGTTTGTCACCACCAGGCCGCGGGCGGTGCGGACGCGGTGGAAATATTCGTCCTCGGCCACATTCACGCCCTTGGCCAGCGGCATGGCCGAACACACCACCTTCCCGCTGGCGTCAATGCGGCTGAGATTGGAGAAGTAGCGGACGCCGACCAGCGTATCGGTGAGGATGCCGTCGCAGTTCGGACCCATGTCCCGCACATCGGACAGGCTGGCGACGGCGCGCAGGATCTGCTCCGCGGAGGCGATCAGATTCTCGTCGCTGGAAGCGGTCGCCCGCGCCGACTGGATCAGGCGTTCGCGCACCGTGGCGACGTCGAGCCGCGCGCGCGCCACACCCTGCATGACGCTGACCAGGGCGATGGGCAAAAGCGCGATGGTGATGATCAGCTGGAAGCGGCGCCTGAGCGACCAACCCGCCTCGGGCAGGCTAGCTGCCGCGCTTTTTGGGTGCTTCGCCCGGGCTGAGCTTGTCCAGCTGCGCCATGATGTCACGAGCGGCATCTCCCTCGGCGGGCCGTGCCGTATCGTCCAGCCTTTCAGCGCCGTCCAGAATATCTATCAAAGTCTTGCGGGCGCGCGCCACCCGGCTCTTCACCGTGCCGATGGCGCATTTGCAGATCGCGGCGGCATCCTCGTAGGAGAATCCGCCCGCTCCGACCAGGATCAGCGCCTCGCGCTGCTCGTCGGAAAGCCGGCGCAGCGCCCGCACCGTGTCGGACAGTTCGGCGGCGTGGAACTGGCTGCTCGAAGCGCCGGGAATGGCCTCGGCCGCTTCCTGGTCCCATGGTGCCTGGCGCCAGGCGCGGCGCCGGTCGGAATAGAACTGGTTGCGCAGGATGGTGAAAAGCCAGGCCTTGAGGTTGGTGCCGGGAACGAAAGAGGACCTGTTCTGCCAGGCCTTCACCAGCGTTTCCTGCGCCAGGTCGTCGGCGGCTTCGGGATTGCCGGTGAGCGAGCGGGCAAAGGCGCGCAGGAAAGGGGTGAGCGCCAGCAATTCGGCCTTGAAATCCGGCGTTTCGGGCTTGCCGGATTGGGGTGCGGAGCCGGGTGCGGGCATCACGACTTCTTCCCCATCGCCGCGTGGTCGATCTGCCGCAGCAGGTCCATGAAGTCGTCCGGCACCGGTTCCTGCGCCACGTCGTCATACATGCGCCGCAGCTCGCGGCCGATGGCGCGCTGACGCGCCCGGATTGCCCGGGCCTTTTCGTTAGGCTTTTCCTCGTCCGCCACGGTTGCTTCCCATTGCTGTATCATGTCCGGCAAGCCATTCCTGGTGCGGCCTCAAATCCGCAGCGGTTGATCCTTTTCCGCCCCATTGCCTGCCCGCAGGTTCCAACGTCCGCCTCCTGCGAAGGTTCCTGAGCAGCGGGAACTTTTTTGGCTGGCGCAAGTTCCCTTGCTGAGCTTTTCTTAGGGATGAAGGAGCAACCTTCCATGAGTTTGTCGCAGAATCTGGCGCCGCATCTTCCGTATTTGCGCAGGTATGCCAGGGCCTTAACCGGCTCCCAGGCCAGCGGCGACGCCCATGTGCGGGCCGCCCTGACCGCCCTTCTGGCCGGCGGCCAGACCCTGGTGGAGGGGGTGCCCCCCCGGGTCGGGCTTTACCGGCTGTTCCATGCCATCTGGCAGTCGGGTGCCGAGCATTATGACGAGCAGGCCCAGAGCCAGGGCGGCCCCGGCAAAACCGGGCCGGAAGGGCGGCTGCGCGCCCTTTCCGCCTCCAAGCGCGCCTCCCTGCTGCTGACGGCGGTCGAGGCCTTCAGCCTGGAAGAGGCCGCCTTCATCCTGGACGAGACGCCGGAAGAGGTGGAAGCCGCCATCCTGGGGGCCCAGAAGACCATCGACAGCCAGCTCGCCAGCAAGGTGCTGATCATCGAGGATGAGCCGATCATCGCCCTCGACCTGGAAAATCTCGTGACCGAATTGGGTCACAAGGTGGTGGCGGTCGCCTCCAGCCGCGCCGATGCGGTGGCCAAGGCCCATTCGGAGCGGCCCGGCCTGGTGCTGGCCGACATCAACCTGGGCGAAGGCGGCTCGGGCATCGATGCGGTGAGTGAAATCCTGGCCAGCTTCGACATTCCGGTGATCTTCATCACCGCCTATCCGGAAAAGCTGCTGACCGGCGAGCGGCCGGAGCCC
Organism: uncultured Rhizobium sp.; assembly: GCA_964572805.1. Lineage (GTDB taxonomy): Bacteria > Pseudomonadota > Alphaproteobacteria > Micropepsales > Micropepsaceae > Rhizomicrobium. The sequence goes on from CAZNGO010000021.1 coordinate 13,586, forward strand.
ACCTACCTGATCGCCAAGCCTTTCCTGCCCGAAACGGTGCAGGCCACGGTGGGCCAGGCCCTGTTCTTCCACCCCGCTGCCAAACAGGCGGCATAATCCGCTAGTATCGTGCTCATCGGCACATTTCAGGAGCATTCGACATGGCGGCAAAGACCAAGACCACTTCCGGCAGCAGCATCGACGCCAGGCTGACCGCCCTGCGTGAGGATTTCGAGGCGCTGCAGGGCGATCTCAAGGGGCTTTACGGCGATGTCAGCGCCGTCGCTTCGGATCGCGCCAGCCTGGCGATGCGGCAGGCCGAGGAAGTGGCCGACCGCGCCATGCGGCTGGCCGAGGAAGCCACCCGCCAGGCCAAGCTCAAGGCTGTCGAATATTCGGAAGAGGCCCAGGAATGGGCCGAGGACAATGCCGAGGAACTGCGCGAACAGGTGCGGGAGCGGCCGCTCACCGCGCTTCTGATCGCCGGCGGCATCGGCGCCTTTCTGGGGGCGGTCTTCCTGCGCCGTTCCTGAGGAGCGTCGGCCGGGCGGCCGCGCGACCCGTTGCAAGCCATTTTGCGGCCCGGCTAAAGGTCTGATAAGGCTTGGTTCCGTAAATTCCGCCGGTTGAACGGAGTCTTTCTCCATGTTCGCGCGCCTGAGCGCCAAGGTTCTGCTTCTCGCCGCTGCGGTGGCCCTGGTCTTTTTCGGGATCGGGCTTCTGGGCCTGGCCCTGGCCACGGCGCTGGTCACCCATTTCGGCACCGTCGGCGCCTATGCCCTGACTGGCGCGGTCATGCTGATGCTGGCGCTGCTGGCAGTCGGGCTGATGGCGCTGTCCAAGCCGCACCGCCCGCCCCCGCCGCCGCCGGGCGCGTTCCTGGCCATGCTGCTGGGAGGGCTTGCCCGGGACGTTCCCTGGGCTGCGGTATTGAGCGCGGGCGCGGCCGCAATCGCGGAAATGCTGCTCAAGCGGAAAAAACCGCAGACCCGGGACTGACCCGCCATCCCGGGCAAAAAACTTTTTCCCGGCCGGAACGAAAGCAGGGGCGGAAGGTTCTCTTGGGCGAGCGGACGTCCGATCCGGAACGCCCCCAGCCCCTTCGACAGCCCGCTTCGGGTGTCCGCTCAAGTCTTTAAAGCCGCCGCAAGGCGGCTTTTTTGCTTTCAGGGAACTTTTCCCGGCCTGGCCTGGACCGGATCTTCCACCATGGCGCTTTGATAACCGCCAGGATGGGCAAGAGCGCCGGTCATTTCGGCAAAGACGCTTTTTACCAGTCCGGCCTGGTCGCGCCGGGTTTCGACGAAATAGACCGTCTGGCCCTTGAACCAGGCGGCGGGCGGGGCGGAAGCCCAGTCATAGCGCCAGGGCTCGTTGAGCTGCACCACTTTCATCTCCGGCCGCCAGTAGCGCAAAAGCGCGGTGGTCTCGTAGTCGGTGGTCACGATCGTGCCGCCCGGCGCCGATTGTGCCAGCGCCGCCGCCGCGGCGGGAAAATCGCGCGCCAGCAGCCGCGCCACCGGATCGCGCTTCAGGGGAATGATGCCGAGCGCCGCCTGCAGGTAAAGCGCCAGCAGCATGACACCGGCCAGCGGCGCAGCGGACCATGACAGAAAACGCGGCGCGCGGCCGAAACCATCGGCGGCGAAGATCGCCAGCACCGGCATGAGAAAACACGGCCAGTTGCCCTGGACGCGGTCATGCAGCGCATGCTGCAGGAAATAGAGCAGCGCCACTGCCACGATCACGAACAGCACAAAGCGGTCACCGCCCGGGCGCCGCGCCTGCAGGAAGCCGATCGCCGCCAGCACCAGGATCAGCGGCGTCACCAGCCCCAGCTGCGCGCCGGCAAATTCCGCGAGATAGCGCCAGGTCAGCGCGCCCTGTCCCATGCGCCCGAACTGGAAGACAAACGTCTCCCAGCCATGCTCGGCCTGCCATGCCAGGTTCGAGGAAAACACCGCCAGCGCCAGCAGGCCCCCCAGCCATGGCCATGGCGTCTTGAGCCAGGCGCGGCCCCGCGCATCGGCCAGCAGCCAGGCCGCCGTGCCAAGTCCCACGAACAGCATGGAATATTTCGACAGCAGCGAGAGCCCGGCGAAAGCGCCGGCAGCAAGCCACCAATGGCCTTCGCCGCGCGTCTGCAGTTTGGCGATGGCCCAGACAAAGGCGGCGACCGTGGCGATGGACGGCATGTCCGGCGTCGCCGCCAGCAGCGCGACATTGACCATCAGGGTGAGGTTGAACAGAACCCCCGCCAGCGCGGCCTTGTTGTCATCCTTCAGGAACATCCCTGCCGCCTGCCAGACAAACCACGTCGTCAGCAGCGACAGCGGCAAGCCCATCGCCCGCACACCCAGCGGCGTGTCGCCGAACACAAGCGTTCCGGCCCGGATCAGGAAGGCGATGGCCGGCGGATGATCGAAATAGCCGGCCTGCAGATGATGCGACCAGAGCAGGTAATAGGCCTCGTCCGCCGACAACGGCAGGATGGCGGCCATGACAATGCGCCATATGAGCAGAACACCGATGATGATGGCCGCATTCGCAGGCCCGCCTCCCTCACTTGCGCGCAGCGCATCAGAGGGGGAGGTGTCCGCCGGCAGGCCGCGAAGCGGCCGCGAGGCGGACGGAGGGGGTGAACCAGAAGTCATCTTGCCCGCCAGACAAAAAGCGTCGACATGGCGTAATTCCACAAGGCGCTCATCACCGCGCCGGCCGCGCCCGCCGCCCACCACACCGAGGCGCCACTATAGAGCCATTCCGCCAGGTCGATATTGGCGAAGGCGCCCACCGAGGCGAACAGGCAGAACAGGACAAAGCCCTTCAGCGCGCCCGCGCCCTTCAGGCGCCGGTCGCGATAGGTGATCTCGTTGTTGAGCAAAAAATTGCTGCTCATGGCCACCAGGGTGGCGACGATCTGGGCGGCATGGAAATCCATCTTCACGGACAACGCCGCCCACAGCGCCAGCAGATGCACGACAAGACCGACGGAGCCGACCATGGCGAAGAAAGCGAAACGCGGGTCGATCACGTCGCCGGTCGCCTTGCCGACCAGCAGGCCGAGGAATTCCAGCCCGATCTGGGCGTTGAACTTGGATTCGCCGGCGAAACGCTCGCCAAAGACGTAAGGCTGTTCGGCAATGCGCAGGCGGCCGCTGCCGGCGATGTCGAGCAGGATCTTGAAGCCCTGGGGCGAGAGGCGCGGCGCGATCTCGTCAAAGCGGTCGCGGCGCATCATGAAGAAGCCGGACATGGGATCGGAAAGCGCCGTGCCGACCAAGAGCCGCGTCATCGCCGTGGCCAGCCGGGAAAGAAACCCGCGCCCCTGGGAAAGACCGGCGGCGCTGCCGCCATCGCCATAGCGGGTGCCGGCGACCAGGTCGGCTTCGTCCGCCTTCAGGCGCGCCAGCATCACGGCCAGCACTTTCTCGTCATGCTGCAGATCGGCGTCAATCACCGCCACGAAAGGCGCGGCGGACGACAGCATGCCCTCGACACAGGCGCCCGCCAGGCCGCGGCGGCCCACCCGGCGCAGGCATCGGATGCGCGGATCGCCGGCGGCGATCTGCTTCACCGCCTCGGCGGTGCCGTCGGGGGAGTTGTCGTCCACATAGATCGCTTCCCAGGCGATCCCCGCCAGGGCGGCGTCAAGGCGGCGCACCAGCTCGGCGACATTGCCGCGCTCCTTGTAGGTGGGAATGACGACGGAAAGCTCTGGCCCGGCCATGCCGGTTCCATGACCGGGGCCGGCGCCTCAAGTCAAGACGGCTGCATCCGGATGGGAGGGCCGACAGGCCGGCTCAAAGGCTGAAGAACGAAAAATAGATCGCCACGCCCGCCAGAACCGCCAGCGCCAGGCTGATGTAGAGCACATAGCGCATCACGCCCAGCTCCCTGCCCTGGCGTGCATCTTGCGCCGACAACGTGGTTTTGGGCTCGTCGATAACCATCACATCCTCCATCCGTCAGAGCCGCCCCATCAGGGCAAGGACCAGGACGATCACCAGCACCAGACCCAGCGTGCCGGACGGGTAGTAGCCCCAGCCGCGGCTGTACGGCCAAGCCGGCCAGGCCCCCAAAAGCAGGAGCAGCAGCAGGATGATCAGTATCGTTCCCATCTCAGGTCCTTTCGCGTCTCACCAGCAAACCCGCTGTCGCCGCCAAGGTTCCCTTCGCGGGCCGGTGCGGATCATGGTCCGGAACAGCGGATTGCGCCATGCGTTTTGTCCCTGTCACCTGGTGATGGAGATGCGCCATGCGAGGTGAGGCTGTTGCGGCAGCGTATTGGTTCTCGTGACCCAGTTTCCAGCCGGCGCTTGCGCAGGTGCGGCTGCGGCAGGCTCGCTTGTCGCCCTACGCCTCGCCACGATGCCGCAGGCAACGTGGTGACGGCGAGCCAGAGCGCCGGCCAGTTGCTGGCCCTTCCCCAGACTTGAGACATCGCTGGCTTCTGTATGCAGCGCAGCATCACCCGCCTAGTCTTGCCAACGCCTTCACGCTAGACTTTGCGCGTTTTCAGGGATGGTGGAGCCGTGTCCTTGATCCCCGCTGCTCTTGTCGAAAGGGCCTGGCGCAAGGCGCTTGCCCGGCTGAATGCCGGCACGCTGGAATTCGTTGCGCCCAATGGCGAGGTGACGCTGGCGCAGGGCGCCAGCCCCGGCCCCAGAGCCCGTTTCGCCATCAGGGACTGGGATGTGCTGCGCAAGATCATGGCGCGCGGCGATATCGGACTTGGGGAGGAATATATCGCCGGCAGCTGGACCACCGACAATGTCGAGAACCTGGTCAGCCTGTTCCTGCTCAACCTCGGCCATTTCGCGGATTTCGCCGACGGCAATTTCGTCAACCGCATCGGCTTTGTCCTCACCAACGCCCTGATGCACCGCAATTCCATCGCCGGCTCGGCCCTCAACATCAAGGCCCATTACGATGTCGGCAACGACTTCTATTCGCTCTGGCTCGACCGCAGCATGACCTATTCCTCGGCGCTCTATGCCGGCACCGACGAGCTCTATCGCGCCCAGCAGAACAAGTATGAGCGCATTCTTTCCAAATTCGCCGAAGGCAAGGCCGATGTGCTGGAGATCGGCTGCGGCTGGGGCGGCTTTGCCGAACGCGCCGGCGCCGACGGCCACAGGGTCACCGGCCTGACCATCTCGCCCGCCCAGCATGGCTTCGCCACCGAGCGGCTGAAGAACAGCCCGGCCGAGATCCGGCTCGAGGATTATCGGAGCGTCAAGGGCAGCTTCGCCAATAGTGTCTCCATCGAGATGTTCGAGGCGGTGGGCGAGCATTACTGGCCGGCCTATTTCCACACCGTGGCGCAGCGGCTGAAGCGCGGCGGCCGCGCCATCATCCAGACCATCACCATCCAGGACGAGTATTTTCCCGGCTATCGCACGCGCAGCGACTTCATCCGCCATTATGTCTTTCCCGGCGGCATGCTGCCCAGCCTGCAGCGCTTCCGCGAGGAAGCGGAGAAGGCCGGGCTGAAATTCGCCGGCGCCTTCGGCTTCGGCAAGGATTATGCCCGCACCCTGCGCGAATGGCTGGTGCGGATGCAGCAACAGGAAAGCGCCATCAAGGCGCTGGGCCATGACGAGCATTTCCTGCGCAACTGGGAATTCTATCTCGGCATTTGCGCCGCGACGTTCGCGGTGGCGCGCACCGACGTGGTGCAGGTCGAACTGGTGAACGCCTGATATGCGCAGGATCATCGGCGCCGCCTTTGTGTCGCTGGACGGCGTCATGCAGGCGCCAGGCGGCCCCACGGAAGACCCCAGCGGCGGCTTTGAACATGGCGGCTGGCTGCCGCCTCATGCGGATGAGGCCATCAGCGAACAGATCGGCGCCCTGTTCAACCGCCCCTTCGACCTGCTGCTGGGTCGGCGCACCTATGACATCTTCGCCGCCTACTGGCCGTTCGTGGCAAAGGGCCATCCGATCGGCGCGCCCTTCGACCGCGCCGCGAAATTCGTCGTCACCGGCGGCGCCCAGGCGCTGGACTGGCAGAACAGCCACCGGCTGGCGGATATCGAGGCGGTCGCCGGGGTGAAGCAGGGCGACGGGCCGGACCTGGTCATCCAGGGCAGCAGTACGCTCTATCCGCAATTGCTGCGCGCCGGCCTGCTGGACCGGCTGATCCTGATGATTTTTCCGGTCACGCTGGGTGCCGGCAAGCGGCTGCTCGGCGAGGGCACGCCCGCCCGCGCCCTGCGGATGACCGAACACAAGGTCACGGCGCGCGGCAACATCATCGCCGCCTATGAGCCGGGCGCGGAAATCGCAACCGGCAGCTTCCTGGAAATCGACCCCAGCCCCGCCGAGCTTGCCCGCCGCGCGAAAATCAGGGCTGGAACCTGGTAGGCTAGTTCTTCTCGCCCAGGATATCCGAAAAACTGAGCCTGGCTTCCGCCAGCCCGCGCACCACCAGCTGAATGCGGGTGGAGACGCCGAAGCGGCGCTTGGCGTCCTCGATATGCTTGTGGACGGTGGATTCGCTGATGCCCAGCAGCCGGCCGATTTCCCAGTCGCTCTTGCCCTGCGCCGCCAGCACCATGCAGTCGCGCTGGCGCGGCGTCAGGCGGGGGCGCGGGGCTTGCGCCCGCTCCACCCGCGCCGTCGCCTCCAGCGCCAGGGCGGCGAGATAATGGGCGGCGGCGAAGCTTTCCGCCGGCAGGCTCGCCCCCCGGCGCATCAGGAAGGAACAGCAGCCCGCGAAGCCGCGCGCTTCCGCCAGTCCCGGCGGCGCGGAAAGCCCCGAGGAAAAGGATGAGCCATGCAGCGGCACCGCAAAGCCCGGCGGCGCCGCTTCGACCGCCCGCGCGTCGGACGCCGAAAGCGAGGTGAGGCGCGCAATGTCCGACCAGAGAAAAGGCGACAGCGAGCGGGCGGCAGTGGCAAAGACGATGTCGCGCTCGGGGTCGGGACGGAAAATCCAGTTGGCCGGCAGATCCGCCAGCAGCAGCCGCGCGCCCTGACCCTGCAGGGCAAAATGATCGAAGCCCAGGGCCCGCACCGCGGCGCCGAAGGCCAGGCGAAGCTGGTCACGATCCTCCACCACGCGGGCGACGCGGGAAAATTCCTCCACCACTCCGGCCCGCGCTTCGGGGCTGGCGCCGGCGCGGTGAAGCGTGGCCTTGTCTGCTTCGGTCATGTTCTTCTTTTTCCGGCGCGGGCGCGCATCAGGCGACAATAGGGTGCGTCGCGTGGCGGAAACAAGCATTGGCGGCGCCAGGCGCTCACTGCGGGAGCTGGGATGAGGCCAGCGCCAGCGCCACGGCCTGGGCCCGTGTGCGCGCGCCCAGCTTGGCCAGCGCGTTCTGGACATAGCTGTGCGCGGTCTGCCCGGAGATGTTGAGGATCTGGGCGATCTCCCAATCGGTCTTGCCCGCGGCCACCCATTTCAGGCATTCGCGCTCGCGCGGCGTCAGGGCGAGCTTTGGCCGGAGGGGCCCTTTGGCGCGCAGGGCCGCGACCCGGGCATGCAGATAATAGGCGGCGAGCTGCAGGCCCGCCTGCTGGCGCGGCGACAGCTCCAGATGGCGCGCGCCAATGGAAACCGCGCCCAGCGCGCCTTCGCTTTTGACCGCCAGCGCCAGGCCGTCCTTCAGCCCGAACTCGGCCGCTTCCTCCAGCACGCGCCGCCCCTTGCGGCCGGCGCCAGCCAGGGTCTCGGACCAGCGGAAGGCAAGCGGCGAACGGTTGAGCCGGGCGACCACCGGATCATGGGCCAGATGGTTCTGCTCGATATAGCGGCGGTACCAGAAGACCGGCCAGGTCGCGCCCCAGCGGCGGTCATCACGCCGCACCTCCGGATGGGAGGGATCGCCGATGCAGAAACAGTCCATGCCATGGGCCAGGACCAGCCGCTGGAAGGAGGCCAGCAGCGACGGGATGTCCGTCTGCCGCGCCAGATGCTCGACCAGCTCGAAGCCGCTCTCGGAAAGCAACATCACCCAACCCCGGCATTAGTGTTAACACGACCTGCGGCTGCATCAATGCCGCCCCTCGCCCGGTGCTTGCGCCGGGACGGGCGGACTTCGACCGCAAAGCGGCCTTTTGACGCAGAGGCCGAGGCTGGCGGGGCCATGGCGCCGGACTGGCGGTTTCGTTGACGGAAGGTTGGCCAAAGCCTAGTTTTTGCGCCGCACAAAAAAACCGGCCCAACCCGGCCCAGTAACCGGCCAAGGGCAGGCCGCGGGGAATTGGCGAACGTCATGAAGTTCCTGGCATGAAGGTCCTGGTGCCCGTCAAACGGGTGGTCGACTTCAATGTGAAGGTCCGGGTGAAAGCCGACCAGAGCGGCGTGGACCTCGCCAATGTCAAAATGTCGATGAACCCGTTCGACGAGATCGCCGTCGAGGCGGCGGTGAAGCTGAAGGAAGCCGGCAAGGCGAGCGAAATCGTCATCGTCTCCATCGGGCCGAGCCAAGCGCAGGATACCATCCGCACCGCCCTGGCCATGGGCGGGGATCGCGGCATCCTGGTCAAGACGGAAGCGACGGTAGAGCCGCTGGCCGTGGCCAAGCTGCTGAAGGCGCTTTGCGAGGACGAAAAGCCGGGGCTGGTGCTCTGCGGCAAGCAGGCGATCGACAGCGACGCCAACCAGACCGGCCAGATGCTGGCGGCGCTGATGGGCTGGGGCCAGGCGACCTTCGCGCACAGCCTGGAGCTGGGCGAAGGCACCGCGAAAGTCGCGCGCGAGATCGATGGCGGCCTGCAGACTGTGGAGGTGAAATTGCCGGCGGTGGTCACCACCGATCTGCGCCTCAACCAGCCGCGCTATGCCTCGCTGCCCAACATCATGAAGGCCAAGAAGAAGCCCATCGCTGAAAAGTCTCCCGCCGATCTCGGTGTCGATGTCAGCCCGCGCTGCAAGGTGCTGAAAGTGTCCGAGCCGAAGAGCCGCGCTGCCGGCGTGAAAGTGAAGACGGTGAGCGAACTGGTGGACAGGCTGGTCGAGGCAGGCGTGCTGAAATGAGCGCTCTTGTCGTCGCCGAACACGACAACCGGACGCTGAACGAGGCCACCGCCCGCGCGGTGACGGCGGCGTCCGCGATAGCCACACCGGTGCATGTGCTGGTGGCTGGCGCCGATTGCGCCGCGGTGGCGGAAGGCGCGGCGAAAATCGCCGGCGTTGAAAAGGTGCTGCTGGCCGACAGTCCGCTCTATGCACGGCAGCTGGCCGAGACGATGGAGACGCTGATCCTCTCGGTCGCGGACAAATATGACGCCATTCTCGCCCCCGCCACCACGACGGGGAAGAACTATCTGCCACGCGTGGCGGCCAAGCTGGATGTGCCCCAGATTTCAGAAATCATCGCCGTCATCGCGCCCGACACCTTCGAACGCCCGATCTATGCCGGCAATGCCGTGGAAACGGTGCAGGCGCCGGAAGGCAAGCGCGTCATTACCGTGCGCACCACCGCCTTCAGGCCGGCGCAGCCGGGCGGCGGCGCCTCAATTGAAAAACTTCCCGCCGCCGCCGATCCCGGCCTGTCCAGGTTTGTGGGGGAAGCGCTTTCCAGGTCCGAGCGGCCCGAACTGACCTCGGCGAAGATCGTGATTTCCGGCGGACGCGGGCTGGGCAGCGCCGAGAATTTTCACCTGCTGGACAGGATCGCCGACCGGCTGGGCGCGGCGGTGGGCGCCAGCCGCGCCGCCGTCGATGCCGGTTATGTGCCCAATGATTTCCAGGTCGGCCAGACCGGCAAGGCGGTGGCCCCCGATCTCTACCTCGCCATTGGCATTTCCGGCGCCATCCAGCATCTGGCGGGAATGAAGGATTCGCGGGTGATCGCCGCCATCAACAAGGATCCGGAAGCGCCGATCTTCGCCATCGCCGATTTCGGCCTGGTGGAGGACCTTTTCAAGGCGATCCCCGAACTGAACGACGAACTTGAAAAGCGTGGGCTAGGACAGAAAGCGTAAGGACAATGGCAGTGGAAAAGATCGGCGTCATCGGCGCCGGACAAATGGGCACCGGCATCTCGCATGTGCTGGCGCTGGCGGGCTATTCGGTCACGCTGGACGATGTGAACAAGGAAGCACTGGGCAAGGCGCTGGACCGCATCGAAAAGAACATGCAGCGCCAGGCCGCCAAGGGCACGATCACGGAAGATATGATCAAGCCGGCGCTGGCCCGCATCAGGACCACCCAGACCCTTGAGGATCTCAAGGACCAGGACCTGGTGATCGAGGCGGCGACCGAGGACGAGGCGATCAAGAAGAAGATTTTCCAGGACCTCTGCACCCGCATTTCCGACCGCACCATCCTGGCCACCAACACCTCGTCCATCTCGGTGACGCGGCTGGCGGCGGCGACCGACCGGCCGGAAAAATTCATCGGCCTGCATTTCATGAATCCGGTGCCGATCATGCAGCTGGTCGAAGTGATCCGCGGCATCGCCACCAATGACGGCACCTTCCAGGCGGCGCTGGAGATCGTGCGCAAGGTCGGCAAGACCGCGGCCTATGCCGAGGACTTCCCCGCCTTCATCGTCAACCGCATCCTGCTGCCGATGATCAACGAGGCGGTCTATACGCTTTATGAGGGCGTCGGAAACGTGGACGCCATCGACACCGCGATGCGGCTGGGCGCCAACCATCCGATGGGTCCGCTGCAGCTGGCGGATTTCATCGGCCTCGACACCTGCCTGTCGGTGATGCAGGTGCTCTATGAAGGCCTGGCGGATTCCAAATACCGGCCCTGCCCGCTCTTGGTGAAATACGTCGAAGCCGGCTGGCTGGGCCGCAAGACGGGCCGCGGCTTCTACGACTATCGCGGGGAACATCCTGTTCCCACGCGATAGCTTTATTTGATGGTCGCTGCGGCTGCGCCTTCGCTCCGGGGCGCGGCGAACGCCCGTGCCGAGGCGCTAAAGCTGTTTGTAGAACAGGCTGGCGCTGTGGCGGCCCTGGCCGTCCGGGTTGGTGGCGAAGCCGGGAATCTCGCCCAGCTTGATCCAGCCCATCGCGGCATACAGGCATTCGCCGGCCTTGCCGCTTTCCGTATCCAGGGTCAGCAGCGTGCGCCCGAGACGCCGCGCTTCTTCTTCCGCCGCACGCATCAGGACCGCGCCGATGCCGCGCCGCCGCGCCCGGCGATGCACGATCATCTTGGCGAGTTCGGCGCGAAAGGATTGGTTTTCCTGCGGAGCCAGAATCAGCTGCACCGTGCCGTCAACACGGCCGCCGCTTTCGGCCGCAAAAATCAGTCTTTCTCCCCGCGCCTGGCTGGCGAGTGCGCCGTCCCACCAGTCATCCGCCTTGGCCCTTGTCATCGGCCAGACGAAATTGACCGCCGCACCGCTTTCCACCGCATCGATCAGAAGATCGGCAAGATCACCCTTGAGCGCCCGCGCGCCCTCCGGCGTCAGCAATTTCACGACGTGAATCATGCGCGCCTTCCCAAATGAAACTTTTGCGGCTGGCGGCGGAAAACGCTTCCAGCGGCCCCACAAGATCAAGGGCGGTAACCTGGTCATAGCCGACAAAACCGATGCGCCGTGTCATGCCGGCATCCTGCCGCGTCCGGCCGGCCGGTAAAAGCGGCCATGTCCGAAATTGTCGGAAACGGGTCCGACGGACTTAGCGCAGGCTCTGGAAATAGGCCAGAAACGCCGGCGAGTCCCATTTCGCCGGGCCTTCGGCGCGCGCCACCACCCGGCCGGCGGGATCGATCAGCAGCGTGGTCGGCATCACCGCGACGACGAAGCTGCGCATGAACATGGTCTCGGTATCGATATTGGCGCCCAGGCTGGCGACGCGATGATCCCTGAGAAAAGCCTCGGCCTTGGCCGGCGTTTCCTTGCGGCCGGTCAGGTCCACCGCCAGCACGGCTATGTTGGGCGCCGCCGCCTTCAACCGCGCCAGGGCGGGCAGTTCGGTGACGCAAGGCGCGCACCAGGTCGCCCACATGTTGAGCAGGACATAACGCCCCCGATATTGCGCCAGGCTGTGGCGGCCGCCCCGGGCATCGGCGAAGACCAGCGCGGGCGCGGTTTTGGCGGGCTTTTCCGCCATCAGCGGCCTGGGCATGGCAGGGGCTGCGTGGACAGCGGACGCCCCAATCCCATATAGAACGGCCAGGCCGAGCAGCGCGGATTTCAGCTTGGTCATGATGGAAGTCCTGACGATGAGCAGCAACAAGATGTGGGGTGGCCGGTTCGCCACCGGCCCGGCCGAAATCATGGCCGAGATTACCCCCTCCATCGATTTCGACAAGCGCCTGGCCAGGGAAGACCTGGCCGGATCGCGGGCCCATGTCCGCATGCTGGGCACCGAAGGCATCATCAGCAAGGATGACGCCAGGGCGATCCTTGGCGGCCTGGACCAGATCGAGAAGGAGATTGAGAAGGGCGAATTCGTCTTCAGGCGCGAACTGGAAGACATCCATCTCAACATCGAATCCCGGCTGGCCGAGATCATCGGCCCGGCTGCGGGGCGCCTCCACACCGCGCGCTCGCGCAATGACCAGGTGGTGACCGATTTCCGCCTCTGGGTGCGCGCCGCCTGCGACCGCGCCGATGCCGCGCTGTTCCAGCTGCAGCGCGCCCTGTTCGCCCAGGCCGAGCAGCACACCGCCACCATCATGCCCGGCTTCACCCACATGCAGCCGGCACAGCCGGTGACCTTCGGCCATCACATGATGGCCTATGTCGAGATGTTCGCCCGCGACCGCGGCCGTTTCGAGGATGCGCGCAAGCGCCTGAATGAATCGCCGCTGGGAGCAGCCGCCCTTGCCGGCACCTCCTTCCCCATCGACCGTGACGCCACCGCCCAGGCGCTGGGCTTTGCGCGCCCGATGCGCAATTCGATGGACGCCATCAGCGCCCGCGATTTCGCGCTGGAATATCTGGCGGCCTGCAGCATCTGCGCCCTGCACCTGTCGCGGCTGGCCGGCGAGCTGGTGCAATGGTCGACGCCGGCCTTCGGCTTTGTGAAGCTGTCGGATGCCTTCACCACCGGCTCTTCCATCATGCCGCAGAAGCGCAATCCCGATGCCGCCGAACTGATCCGCGGCAAGACCGGCCGGGTGCTGGGCGATTTCGTGGCGCTGGCGACCGTGGTGAAAGGGCTGGTGCTGACCTATGGCACCGACCTGCAGGAAGACAAGGAGCGGGTCTTCGACGCCGCCGACACGCTGGAGCTGTGCCTGGCGGCGATGGCGGCGATGATCGCCGACCTGATGGCGCAGCCGGAGAAGATGCGGGCCGCCGCCGAACCCGGCTATCCCACTGCCACCGACCTGGCCGACTGGCTGGTGCGGGTGCTGAAAAAGCCGTTCCGCGAGGCCCATCATATCGCCGGTTCCATCGTCAAGCTGGCGGAAGGCAAATGCGTGGCGCTGGACCGGCTTTCGCTGGCCGAGATGCAGGCCGTCGAGCCCGCCATCACCGATGACGCCTTCAAGGTGCTGTCGCCGGAAGCCTCGGTCGCGTCGCGCATGAGCCTGGGCGGCACCGCGCCCGCGCGCGTCGCCGAGCAGTTGTTCTTCTGGCGGGAGAAACTGAAATGAAGAAGCTCCTTCTTCTTGCCATGCTCGCCTGCCTGACCGCCTGCGGCGTCAAGAACGACCTGGCCAGGCCCAATGGCCAGCCCGCGCCCAAGAGCGAGCGCGATCCCTCGCTGCCGCCCAATTCGGCCGGCAAATGAATCATTTCGGCTACCGGCATGGCGTCCTCAGCGCCGAGGATGTGAGCCTTCCCGCGCTGGCGGCGCGGGTGGGCACGCCTTTCTATTGCTATTCCCGCGCCACGCTGGAGCGGCACTACAAGGTTTTCGCCGACGCGCTGCCTGCGGGCTCGCTGATCGCCTTCGCCGTGAAAGCCAATGGCAATCTTGCCGTGCTGAAGACCCTGGCGCTGCTGGGCGCGGGCGCCGATGTGGTCTCGGGGGGAGAACTGGCCAAGGCGCTGGCGGCGGGCATTCCGGCCGAGCGCATCGTTTTTTCCGGCGTCGGCAAGACGAAGGAAGAGATGCATCAGGCGCTCACCGCCGGCATCTACCAGTTCAATGTCGAAAGCGAACCGGAACTGCTGGCGCTGGACGAAGTGGCGCGCGAACTCAACATGCGCGCGCCCATCAGCCTGCGGATCAATCCGGACGTCGACGCCAAAACCCACGCCAAGATCACCACCGGCACGGCGGAAACCAAGTTCGGCATTCCCTTTGCCCATGCTCGCGCCGCCTATGACCGCGCCGCCGCGCTGAAGAATGTCGAGATCGTCGGCATTGACGTGCATATCGGCAGCCAGCTCACCGAGCTGGAGCCGTTCGAGGCCGCCTTCACCAAGGTGGCGGAACTGGCGGGGATCTTGCGCGCCGACGGCCACAGCATCACCCGTCTCGATCTCGGCGGCGGTCTGGGCGTGCCGTATGAGAACAACAACATGCCGCCGCCCGATCCCGCCGCCTATGGCAGGATGGTGGCGAAGGCGACCGCGGACCTGGGCTGCCGCCTGGTCTTCGAGCCGGGCCGGCTGATCGCCGCCAATGCCGGGGTGCTGGTGTCGAAGGTGCTGTATGTCAAGGAAGGCGACGCCAGGACCTTCCTGATCCTGGACGCGGGCATGAACGATCTGATCCGCCCGGCCATGTATGACGCCCATCACGAGATTGTGCCGGTTCGGGAACCGCAGCCCGGGGCCGAGCGCGTGGCGTATGACGTGGTGGGGCCGGTTTGTGAAACTTCCGACCTGTTTGGCGCGGGGCGCAGGCTGCCGGAACTGAAATCCGGCGATTTGGTGGCGATCCTTTCGGCCGGGGCCTACGGTGCCGTCATGTCCAGCGCCTACAATGTCCGCCCACCCGCGCCGGAAGTGTTGGTCTCGGGCGCGGAATGGGCCATTGTAAAGCCCCGGCTGCGCCATGACGATCTTATCGGACAGGACAGACTACCCGACTGGCTGGACGGCTGACCCCTTAGGTCGCCGCATCGCGCTGGCGCGCGCCGCTGTCGGGGTGGAGCGCCTGTTGCCTGCCCTGTGGCCGGCGCTGGGTTTTGCCGGCCTCTATCTCGCCGCCGCGCTGTTCGGGCTGTTCCAGTACATTCCCTGGGAAGCGCAATCGCTGCTGCTGGCGGGCGCCATCGCGGCGGTGGCGCTTTGCCTGGCGCGCGGGCTGGAGCGCCTGGTCTGGCCGGGCGTCTTTGACGGCGCGCGGCGGCTGGAGCGGGACAGCGGCCTGATCCACCGTCCGATTTCCGAGCGTGACGACTTCCTGCCCAATGGCAGCGATCCTTTTACCGCTGCGCTGTGGCAGGCGCATCGCGCCCGCATGGCGCGGCTGGGGGCCTTGCGGCTGGCCTTGCCGCAGGCAAGCCTGAGCGCCGCCGATCCCCGCGGCCTGCGCTGGTACCTGCTGATCCTGCTGGCGGCGGGCCTGGTCGTGGCGCGCGCCGATCTTGGCCCGCGGCTTTTGCGCGCCTTCGACAGCGGCGTCGCCGCCAGCATTGACGCCTGGGCCGATCCGCCGGGCTATACCGGCCTGCCGCTGACGCCGGTGCTGGCCGCGGACCATGACGTCTCCCTTCCCGCCGGCGCGGTGCTGAATTTGCGGGTGCACGGCGCGCCGCATGCGCCCGGCGTCACCGCCGGGCTCAATCCGGCACCGGCCCTGGCGGGCGCGGACGGCGACTATGCCGGCAAGCTGGCGATCCGCCATGACGGCCATGTGCGGGTGCGGGTGGCGGGGCATGTGATTGCCGACTGGAAGATCCATGCCGTGCCGGACCTGGCGCCGCAGATCGCCTTTGTCGGCGCCCCCAGGCGCACCGAGCATGATGCGGTCAATTTCCACTTCAAAGGTTCGGACGATTATGGCGTCACCGCCGTTTCGGCGATCCTGGTGCCGCATGGCAAGCCCGATGCGCCAGCCGTCAGCGTGCCGCTGGATGGCGGCGGCAAAAGCTTCGACCAGACCACCTATGTCGACCTCACCGGCAATCCTTATGCCGGCCTTGCCGTGGACGCCCGGCTGGAAGCCCGCGACGGCGCCGGCAACCGCACCCTGAGCGCGCCGGTCACCTTCACCCTGCCCGCCCGCATCTTCACCGACCCCCTGGCGCGGGCGCTGATCGAGCAGCGGCAGAACCTGGCCGCCGCCGCCAGCCCCGAACAGCGCGCGGCGGTGGCGGCGATGCTGGACGCGCTCGTCATCGCGCCGGAACGCTTCTATGACGGCAAGCGCACCGTCTTCATGGCGCTGCGCGCCGCCTATCGCGGCATCGGCGCCGCGCGCCAGCCGTCCGACATCACCCATGTCGAGGACCTGTTGTGGCAGACGGCGCTGGCGCTGGAGCGCGGCGGCCTGCTCACGGCTGCAGAGGAATTGCGGCGGCTGCAGGCCCTGCTGGCGCAGGCGATGGCCAATGGCGCGCCGCAGGACCAGATCGACGCCCTGCTGCAGCGCTACAACGAGGCGATGCAGAAATACCTGGATGCGCTGGCGGCCAATCCGCCGCCGCCCGGCGCAGAGCAGCCCGACAATCCCGACGCCGTCACCCTGGGACCGAACGACATCCAGAAGATGATGGACATGATCAAGAAGCTGAGCGAGGCGGGCCAGCGCGAACAGGCGGCGCAGATGCTGGCGCTGCTGCAGAACATGCTGGAAAATCTGCGCCTCACCCAGGGCAAGGGGGGCGGCCAGGGCCAGCAGAACAAGGCGCTCAATGACGCCATGAACAAGCTGGGCGAGGCCATGGGCAGGCAGCGCGGACTGCTCGACAAGACTTTCCGCCAGCAACAGGGCCAGGGCAATCCCAAGGATGGCGGCTCGCAGGGCCTGGCGAACCAGCAGCAGCAACTGCAGAAGCAGTTGCAGGATGCCGGCAAGGGCGTTGATCCTTCCCTCTCGCAGAAGATGAAGGACGCCGGCCAGGCGATGCAGCAATCCGAGCAGGCGCTGCGCAAGGGCGATCTCGACAATTCCCGCAACGCGCAGCAGAAGGCGCTGCAATCCATGAGCCAGGCAGCGCAGGCGCTGGCCGACCAGGCGAAGAAGGAAAGCGGCGAGAACGGCAATGGCGATCCCCTTGGGCGGCAGGCCGACCAGGGCAACAGCATCAAGATTCCCGACGCCGACACCCTGGCCAAGGCGCGCGCCATCCTGGAGGAGCTGCGCCGGCGGGCCGGACAGATGAACCGGCCGCAGGAGGAGCGGGATTATATCGACCGGCTGCTGAAGAGCTTCTGACCTTCACCCTTCGACACGCTCAGGGTGAGGAGTCTTTTTTATGGTCCTCATGTTTTTATGGTCCTCATGCTGAGCCAGTCAAAGCGTGAGGACGCAGCGCGGGATCAGCCTTCCACCTTGCCGATATATGGCAGCGCGCGATAGCGGCCGGCATCGTCCATGCCATAGCCGACGATGAAGTCCTGCACCCCGGTATAAAGCGCATAGTCGGCCACCGCGACGGCGTCATGGTTGCGCTTGTCCACCGCCACCACGGTGGTGACCGATTGGGCGCCGGCCTCGCGCAGCAGCTTGCCGGCGCGCACCATGGTGTGGCCCTTGTCGAGCACGCCGTCGATCAAGAGCACATGCTTGCCCCTGACATGCTCGGTGGGCGCGGCCAGCACCGACATGGCGCTGCCGGTGCGTTCATTGCCGTAGGAACGCAGCCAGATCATCTCGGTGTCCAGGTGCACGCCTTCGCGCGCCATCGCCCGCACCAGGTCGGCGGCGAAGACAAAGGCGCCGACCAGCACCGGCGCCGCCACTTGCGGCCGCTGCGGCAGCGCCGCCAGCTTCTCCACCAGTTGCGCCAGCTTCTGGGCGATGTCGTCGGCGGAATAAAGCGGCGTCGGCAAGGCTGGCATGGTCAATCCTTGGCGAAGCTCACCACCGCGAAGCGCGCCGCCACCGGCGGGCTGGAAAGCCGGGTACGAAACGGCAGCACGCCGCCCGGCTTCAGCGCCGGCGCCGGCGACTTGATGGTCCAGTGATAGATGTCGCGATTGTCGGCGTCGGTGAGGGTGATGCGGATGGTCTGGGGCACGGGAAGCTCGCGGCTGGCCAGGTTGACGATCTGGCCCGTCACCACCAGCACCGGCTGGCCGTCCTCGGTTTCGCGCTTGTAGGCGACATTGCGGAAATCGATGCCCCCGGCATTCACCTTCAGACCGATGCCGGAATAGACCGAGGCGGTCTGCGGCCAGATCGCGGCAATGTCCTGGCGGTAGCGTATCGCCGAATAGCCGATGGTCAGCACGACGGCGACGAGGCCGAGCCAGCCCGCCGCCACCGCGATGGCCTGCAGCGCCTTGCCGCGTGGTGTCTGTGGCACTTGCGCCGCCGGGGCGAAAGCGCGCGTGCCGGAGGAGGAAGCCGGCGCGAAGGGCGCCGCGACCTCTTCGACCGGGTCGAAGGCCGGCGCGGGCGCCTCCACCACCGGCTCGGGCTCTGGCGTGGGCGCCGGTTCCGGCTCCGGCCCCGGCTGGTGCCAGCTATGGCCGCATTTGGCGCAGCGGACAATGCGGCCGGCGGCGGGAAATTGCGCCTCGTCGACCGTATAGCGGGTGCTGCAGGCGGGACAGGTGAGAATCATCGGCAATCAGCGATATCCGCCCGGAAAATAGGGACAAATGCCCCATGACCGCAAGCAAGCCTTGCGGTTAAACTGGCGCATGGTCCGGTTCGAAAATGTCGGCATGCGCTATGGCGGCGGCCCCGAAGTGCTGCGCGATGTCAGTTTCGAACTGACCGGGGGCTCCTTCACCTTCCTCACCGGCCTGTCGGGCGCGGGCAAGACCACGCTGCTGAAGCTGATTTCGCTGTCCGAGCCGCCGTCCCGCGGCCTCATCACCCTGTTCGGCGAGGAGCTGGCCACGGCCAGGCGGCGCGATCTGCCGGCCCTGCGCCGGCGCATCGGGGTGGTGTTCCAGGATTTCCGGCTGCTGGCGCACCTGTCGGCCTATGACAATGTCGCCCTGCCGCTGCGCCTGGCCGGCAAGCGCGAGGCCGACTATACCCGCGACGTCAGCGAACTGCTGTCCTGGGTGGGGCTGGGCGACCGCCTGACCGCCCGCCCCGCCACCCTGTCGGGCGGCGAGCAGCAGCGCGTCGCCATTGCCCGCGCCGTGGTGGCACGGCCTGACCTGCTGATCGCCGACGAACCCACCGGCAATGTCGATCCGGAAATGGGCGCCAAGCTGATCCGGCTGTTCGCCGAGCTCAACCGGCTGGGCACCACCGTGCTGATCGCCACCCATGACCGCATGCTGGTGGAAGAGACACGGGGACGCGAAATCCGCCTGGTGGAAGGGCGGCTGATGGAAATGCGCAAACCAGTGGCTGGTTATGCATGAGCGACAGCGGCCGGAAGGATGAAAGCCAAAAAAGCGAAAAGATAAGCGCCAGCCACATCATGCCGCGCGAGAAAGGCGCGGCGCCGCTGGATTTCGTCATCGCGGTGATGGCGCTGCTGGCGGCGCTGGCGCTGGGCTCCTCGCTGATCGCGTCGCGCGCCGCCCAGGGCTGGAGCCAGGGCCTGTCGGACCGCGTCACGGTACAGATCCTGCCGCCGGAAAGCGGCGACATCGCCGGCGGGCTGGCGGGGGAAAGCGCCGCCGCCCTGTCGGTGCTGAACGCCACGCCGGGCATCGCCCATGCCCGCCTGCTCAGCGACGCGGAGATCGAGAAGCTGGTGGAACCCTGGATCGGCAATTCCGGCGTGGTGGCGGGCATTCCCCTGCCGCGCCTGATTGACGCCACCATCGCGCCCGGCGAAGGCGTTGACAGCGAGTCGCTGGCCGCAAGGCTGAAGCTGGCGGCGCCGCACGCGGTGCTGGACGATCACCGCCGCTGGATCGCGCGGCTGGAAGGCCTGGCCGACACGGTGCGCTATGCCGCCTATGGCATCCTGCTTTTGATCATGGGCGCCACCGCTGCGGTGGTGACGCTGGCGACGCGGGCCGGGCTGGACGCCCATCACGAGATGGTGGCGCTGCTGCACCAGATGGGCGCACGCGCCGGCTTCATCGCCCGCAACATCGAGCGGCACTATTTTCTTTCGGCCCTGGCGGCGAGCGCCGCTGGCACGGCGGTGGCTGCGCTGCTGTTCCAGGGCCTGGCCGGGCTGGAATTCGTCGGCGTGGAAGCGGTTCCGTTCCTGCCGCCGCTGTCGCTGGCCTTGCGCGAACTGCCCTGGCTGCTGGGGGTTCCGGCGGTGATCTCGCTCATCGCCTGGGCCACGGCGCGGATTTCCGTGCTTTCGGTCGTCCGGGCCATTTACTAGTCTAACGGCCATGCGCGTCTTCTTCGGCATCATTCTCCTGGTCCTCGCCATCTATGCGGCGGGGTTCCTGGTCTTCCTGGCGGAACTGCCGACGGCGCCGGCGGGACCCAAGGCCGACGGCATCGTCGCGCTGACCGGCGGCGATGCGCGGCTGGACACGGCGGTGGCGCTTCTGGAGAAGGGCGCGGGCAAGCGG
Source organism: uncultured Rhizobium sp. (assembly GCA_964572805.1). Lineage (GTDB taxonomy): Bacteria > Pseudomonadota > Alphaproteobacteria > Micropepsales > Micropepsaceae > Rhizomicrobium. The sequence goes on from CAZNGO010000021.1 coordinate 34,009, forward strand.
CTGCTGATCAGCGGCGTCGATCCGGAAACCGACAAGGAAACCCTGCGCCGCATGTCCAATGGCGGGCCGCGCTTCGATTGCTGCGCCGATCTGGGCTATACCGCCGAAGACACCCGCGGCAATGCCGAGGAAGCCGCCGAATGGGCCCGCGAGCATGATTGCCACAGCCTGATCCTGGTGACGGCGCGCTACCACATGCCGCGGGCGCGGCTGGAATTCGGCTATGCCATGCCCGGCCTGACCATCATCCCCTATCCGGTGGAAACCGGCAGCGTCAATGTTTCGGCCTGGTGGCGGCACAAGGACACCGCCGTGCTGCTGCAGCGGGAATACATGAAATATCTCGCCAGCCTGGCGGCGCATTCGCTCAGCCGCCTGACGGGATGATTTTTCTTCGCTCCCTGCTGTTTGCGCTCTGGTTCGCCGCCGTCACCATCGCGATGGGAACGCTGGCGCTGCCGCTTCTGCTCGGTCCGCGCAGGGCGGCCCTGTGGCTGTCGCAGAGCTGGGCGCGGGCGACGCTGTGGGGGCTGAAGCTTTTCGCCGGCATTGATGCGCGCGTCACTGGTGATGTGCCGCACGGCCCGGTGCTGGTGGCCGCCAAGCATATGAGCACCTGGGACACGCTGGCGATCCATCTGGCGCTGGGCGATCCGGGCATCGTGCTCAAGCGTTCGCTGCTGTGGATTCCGTTTTTCGGCTGGTATGTCGCCAAGACCAGCGCGATTCCCATTGATCGCGGCGCCGGCGCCGGCGCCCTGCGCGGCATGGCGCGGGCGGCGCAGAAAGTTTTGGCAGAAGGCCGGCCGGTGGTGATCTTCCCCGAAGGCACGCGCAAGAAGCCCGGCGCAGAGCCGGACTACAAGCCGGGCGTGGCGGGACTGTACGGCCAGCTTGGCGTGGAATGCGTGCCGGTGGCGCTGAACTCCGGGCTTTACTGGCGCGGCTTCTGGAAGCGGCCCGGCACCATCACCCTGGCTTTCCTGGAGCCGATCCCGCCGGGGTTGAAACGGGCGGAGTTCATGGCCCTGTTGCAGCAGCGGATCGAGACCGCGACGGCGGCGCTGCCATGAGTATCGGTGCAGCTTGACTTAGGGTGGGGCTAGAACCGCTTTGGCCCGCATCCGTCAATCGAAGGCAATGTATATCGCCCGCCTCCAGCATGACCTGAGCCAGCGCACTGCTTAGGGGCGGGACATGCCCGGCATTTACCGGTGACGACTGCATTGATATACGAGCCGTCATCAAACCAAATAACCATGCCGTATAAGGCGGCCATCAATGCCAGTATCGCCGCCCAGCCCGCCTTAGACATCAGTCACTTCCCATTCCTCGATCCGCTTCACGGTTGCAACAACATCTGGCTGAACCGGGTCGCCACGCCATTCACGGCAAGGATCACGACCGCAAGACAGAGCGGACCGAGCAGCAGGCGAACGACCATCTTTTCTTCCAGCTCGCCCTCCGGGCGGCGCGAAAACGAAAGCGCCGCAAAGCCGATGGAAGCCGCAACGCCGGCCGCAATCAGGGAGTCGGTGATCGGTGCCATGGGCTTTCCCCTTCCCGGATCGGCCTCACACTATCGCCAGGCGAGGCCGCTTTCACGCATTTCCAGCCGAATTCCCGCTTGTTTCAGCCCGCCCCCGGCCCATATTTGAAGCCCCGCACCCCGATTTCCATGCTAGAACGTTAAGGGAACAGATGGGCGGCGATGGAACCCCTGCCGCCTTTGTGATTGGTACAAGTATGACCCCAATTTCCAGCCAGATCTGGGACATGAAATACCGCTTCAAGGGGGCGGACGGCACGCCCATCGACCATGACGTGCCGGAGACCTGGGCGCGGGTGGCGCTGGCGCTGGCGCGGGCGGAGAAGCCGGAATACCGGGGCGCGCGGGCGCGCGAATTCGCTGCCGCCCTGGCCGGGCACAAATTCCTGCCCGCCGGGCGCATCCTGGCCGGGGCCGGCACCGGGCGCGCCGTCACACTCTTCAACTGCTTTGTCATGGGTACCATCACCGATTCGA
>CAZNGO010000022.1:0-13580 GCA_964572805.1 uncultured Rhizobium sp.
CGCCGGCCGCGCAGGCCGCGATCCCCGCGCCGATTCCGCGCCCGGCGCCCGCGCCGCCGCCGCCGCCCGAGGCGGTCAAGCGCTGCACCGTGCGGCTGTCGCTGCGCGACTATGAGCGGCTGGGCATCATGGCGGTGAAACGGGACATCACCCGCCAGCAATTCCTGCAGACCGCGCTGTCGCGGGTGCTGGATGAAATCGCGCGGGAGTTCCCCACCGGTTGCGCCTGCATCGGCGGCTGCGGCCAGGCCTGTGGCGAACGCTGCCAGGCCTGATCAGGCCCGAACTCAGGAAAGGCGGGCACGCAGGATGATGTGCGGCCAGACCTGCTCCATCGAAAGGCCGCGGCCCTCGATCATTTCCTCCACCGCGCGGGTGGCGCCGGGACAGGTCGGCTCGGTGGCGTCGTCATAGACGAGGTAGCCGCCCGGGGCCATCACGTTCCAGATGCTGTCCTGGGCGTATTGCACGGCCGAGTGCAGCACGACGTCGATATGGGCCAGGCCGAAACTGCCGGCCTGGGCATAGACGCCCTGCGCCGTGTCCTGGATCAGCCCCTTGACCAGCTCGATATTGTCCAGCCCCAGCTGATCGGCGGTGAAGCGGATCGTGTCCATGTTGGTGGCGGCGAAATCGTCGGGCGGCGGCAGGTCGACATTGGCGTTGACCTCCGGCATGCCCTCGAAGGTGTCCAGCGCCCAGACCTTCGCGCCGGGATAAAGCTCCTTCAGCAGCACCGCCATGAACAGGGCGCCGCCGCCGCGATAGGTGCCGAACTCGATGACATTCTGCGAAGCCAGGTCCTTGAGGAAGAATTTTGCCAGCAGGAACAGGTTCATCAGCCGCGCCTCGGTGCACATGGTCCGCACCTGCGGCAGGCGGGCGGCGGCCAGCGCCTTGCGGAACAAGGGATCGTTCCACACCTGCTCCGCCAGCGCGCCATGGGCCAGGGCCGAGCCGCGCTGATAGCCGTCATAGGCGCAGCGGCCGCGTTCGACGACGCGCGCCATGTCCAGCGCCGGCAGTTCCGTCACCGGCCGGGTCGGCGGAATGAAGTTGCGCCGAAGATGATGGACGACGCGCTTGGCAAGGCGGGCCATGGGGATTCCTGTACCGGTTGTGACACCGGCTTAACGAAAAATGCTTGCGATTTGGTGTATCGCCGCATGTTGGCGGCGCAAATTCCTTTTCAGGACGAACAGCTTACTTCCAGCCCGCAGAGCGCCGAAGGCGGCGGGGCGGCGAATTCCACCATATCCGGATGCTCGTCATGGGGCGCCTGCAGCAGCTCGAAGATGCGGTCCAGCAGCGCGACGTCGCCGCGATCCTCGACCGCGCGGATCGCGGTTTCGGCCACCCAGTTGCGCAGGACATATTTGGGATTGACCCGGTCGAGGCCGGAAAGATCTTCGCTCGCGGTGCGGGCGCGCCAGCGCGCCAGCCAGGCTTGCGCCTCGCCGCGCGCCGCGCCGAAACGGTCCAGCCAGTCTTCATTCGCGCGCGGCAATTGCCGGAAGGTCAAGGTATAATCCGCCCTGCCCCTGGCCATCAGCGCCAGCAATTCGCCGATCAATCGGTCGTCATCGTTTTCCTCGCGGCCAAGACCCAGCTTGGCCCGCATCAGGGCGCGGTAGCGGGCGCCGAAATGCCGTTCGAACCCGTCCAGCGCTTCCATCAGAGTCTGCGCCGGGACCAGGCGCGACAGCGCCACCGCCAGGGCCCGCAGATTCCAGTGCGCGATGCCGGGCTGGTTGATGACGCTGTAGCGGCCCTGCTCGTCGCTGTGATTGCAGACAAAGTCCGGATCATAGCCGTCCATGAAACCGAAGGGACCGTAATCCAGGGTCAGGCCGAGGATGGACATATTGTCGGTGTTCATCACGCCATGGGCGAAGCCCACCGCCTGCCACTCGGCCATCAGCATGGCGGTGCGCCGCACCACCTCGGCATAGAAGCCGGCATGGTCAAGCCCGGGGAAATGCCCGGCGATGACATGATCGGCCAGCGCCCGCACCGCCTCGGTATTGCCGGCATGATGGAAATGCTCGAAATGGCCGAAGCGGACATGGGACTGCGCCAGCCGCGCGATCACCGCGCCAGGCTCCGGCTTCTCGCGCATCACCACCTCGCCGGTGGCGACCAGCGACAGGGCGCGCGAAGTGGGAATGCCCAGGCCCGCCATCGCCTCGCTGCAGAGATATTCGCGGATCGAGGAGCGCAGCACGGCGCGGCCATCGCCGAAACGCGAATAGGGCGTCCGGCCCCCGCCTTTCAGCTGGATGTCCCAGAGTTCGCCCTTGCGGTTGCGCGCCTGGCCGATGAGCAGCGCGCGGCCGTCGCCCAGCTGCCCCGCCCAGACGCCGAACTGGTGGCCGGAATAGACCTGCGCCAGGGATTCAAAGCCTGCCAGCGGCAGATGGCCGGCCATGGCGGCGGCAAAACGCGGATCGGCGAAAAACGCCGGGTCGAGATCGATCAGCGCCGCCGCGGCCGGATTGGCGTGCAGGAGCTGTGGCCGCGTTCCCACCTTCTCCGCCGGCAGGCGGGTGAAGAAGGCATCGCCCAGGCGGGCGAAACTGTTCTCCAGGTTGAGGCCGAAATTATTCATGCAACACCGAGCATAGCTTTCAGGGCAGGCATTGTCGCATTTGTCCGCCGCCGCTCGCTCAAGCTCGCGGCGTTCGGCGCTCAAATCGGTCCACTGGACCGATTTGACGGGCTATGCCCGTCGCGCCCTCACTATGCAATTTTCCAGTTCCCCCAGGAAGCGGGAACGGTCGCGGCTGGCGAACCCGGCATGACGGGTCTGGCCGCCCGGGGTCAATTCGCGCAGATGACGGGAGAGTTCCCGCATCCCCAGCGCCATGCCGATGCTGTCCGCGGTGAAGGGCTTGCCGTTCGGCGCCAGCACACAGGCGCCCCTGTCCAGGCAGCGCGCCGCCAGCGGAATGTCGGCGGTGATGCAGATGTCGCCGGGGGCGATATGTTCGGCGATCCAGTCATCGGCGGCATCGGCGCCTTCCGCCACCACGACATGGCGCATCAGCGGATTGGCCGACGGGCGCAGGCCGCCATTGCTGACGATGGTGACGGCCAGGCCATGCCGGGCCGCCACTTTCTCCACCTCGGCCTTCACCGGGCAGGCGTCACCGTCGACGAAGATTTGAATCATGCAACCTCAATAATCACCATGGCCGGCCACGGAGCCGGCCATCCAATTTTCCTTCATGCGGCACGAAGTTGGATGGGCGGATCAAGTCCGCCCATGGTGAGAAGAGTGTTTAAGCGGCGTTGCCGCCGCTGCGCTTCTTGTCCTTGCCGCGCTGCCAGTGCGGGCGCGAGCCATTGCGCTTCTTGGGCGCGTGCGGGTTGCCGGCATGCTCGCCGCCATTGCCGCCATGGCCGTGACCGCCCTTGTGGCCGCCACCATGGCCATGACCGCCGCGCGGCTTGCCGCCATGGCGATGGCCATGCGGCGGGCGGCGCTCTTCCTGCGCCTTGATCTGCTCCGGCGTCAGGTCCGGCAGGTCATGCGCCACCACCTCGATCTTCATGTGGATGATGCGCTCGATGTCGCGCAGATAGGCGCGCTCGGAAGAATCGCAGAAGCTGATGGCAATGCCGGCGCCGCCGGCCCGCGCCGTGCGGCCGATGCGGTGGACATAGCTTTCAGGCTCGTTGGGCAGCTCGAAATTGATGACATGGCTGATATCGTCGATGTCGATGCCGCGGGCGGCGATGTCGGTGGCGACCAGCACGCGCGCCTTGCCGGTCTTGAACATGTCCAGCGCCCGCTGGCGGGCATTCTGCGACTTGTTGCCGTGGATCGCCTCCGAGATGACGCCACTGCGGGTCAGGTGCTCGGCGACACGGTTGGCGCCATGCTTGGTGCGGGTGAAGACGATGACGCGGTTGAGCGAGACATCCTTCAGCAGCTCACTCAGCAACTGGCGCTTCTGCTGCATCGACACGTAATAGAGCTTCTGCTCGACCCGGTCGGCGGTCCTGCTCTGGGGCGCGACTTCGATCCGTTCCGGGCTCTTCAGCACATCACCCACCAGCCTGGCGACATCGTCCGGCATGGTGGCGGAGAACAGCATCGACTGCCGCTCCTTCGGCATGAAGCCGATGATCCTGCGGACGTCGCGGATGAAGCCCATGTCGAACATGCGGTCGGCTTCGTCGATGATCAGCACCTGCACCGCGTCGAGGCGGACATGCTTCTGCTGCACCAGGTCAAGCAGGCGGCCCGGCGTGGCGACGACGATATCGACGCCGTTTCGCATGGTGTTGACCTGGGCGTTCTGGCTGACGCCGCCCAGGATGACGGCGCGCTTGAGGTTGAGGAAGCGGCCATAGGTGCGCAGGCTCTCCTCGATCTGCACCGCCAGTTCGCGGGTGGGCGCCAGGATCAGGGCCTTGGTCTCCCTCGGACGGGGCGGGACATGGCCGATGGAAAGCTTCTGCAGCAGGGGCAGGCCGAAGGCCGCGGTCTTGCCGGTGCCGGTCTGGGCGATGCCCAGAAGGTCGCGTCCCGCCAGCAGGGCCGGAATGGCCCGGGTCTGGATGGGGGTGGGATGGGTGTAATTTTCCTGGGCCAGGGCGCGCAGGATGGGCTCGGCGACGCCGAGTTCCGCAAAGGTAAGATCAGTCACTTGGAATCCTTGTAAACCGGGCGCGCACCCGAAAAGGCGAGCGGAAACGGCTGGTTGCCGTCTTCCACGCACGCTGGAAGGAAACGGGGAGTGTTCGGGTCCGGCGATGGAAGCGGCCCGGAAAATCGGGGCGCGCCGTGTGCGGTCGCAGCGGATGGCCGGTGTATCGGCCTGTTCGCGGGGAATGTCAACCCACGTTGCTGCACCGCAACATGGCCGGGGACCGCGTTAACCTCGCTTGCGAGTCCCCGGTTTCTGTAGTCATCATTGCGGCCGAGCGCACCTGCGGCAGCCGGGGCGGGCGCGCTTTCGGGGGGACATCGGCTGGGAATGTATTGTCAGTCGCATGGCACAGTTCGGCAATGAGGGATCCCGGTCCATCGCGCAGGCCGGCGCGCATGGCAAGGTGAAGTGGTTCAACGGAACCAAGGGCTACGGCTTCATCACCCTGGATAATGGCGGCGACGCCTTCTGCCACGCCTCGGCGCTGCAGGCGGCCGGGCATGCGGAACTTCCGCCCGGCGCCTCCATTGTCTGCGACCTGGCGGATTCGCCCCGCGGCATGCAGGTGGTGGCGGTGCACAGCGTCGATCTTTCCACCGCAGAAGCGCCTTCGCGCGGGCCGCGCCGCGACTTTGGCGGCGGCGGCGGCCGTTTCGGCGGCGGCGACCGTTTCGGCGGCGGCGACCGCTTCGGCGGCGGCGGCCATCGCGACTCCGGCCCGTCCGGCCCCATGGTCGAAGGCAAGGTCAAGTTCTTCAACGACCAGAAGGGCTTCGGCTTCGTCATGCCGGACAGCGGCAGCGGCGACATCTATCTCCATGCCAGTGCGCTCAGGCGCTCCGGCATTTCGGTGGTGGAGCCCGACCAGCGCATCCGCTATTCGACGCGCCAGGGCAACAAGGGCGTCGAGGTTGATCGGGTTGAGCTGATCTAGACCGCTTCCGCCTTCGCCACACCCGGCGCCACATCGGGATCGTTTTCCACTTCACGCAGTTTCTCGCGCGCCGCCGCGGCTTCGCGCTGCTTGTTCCACATCGCCGCATAATGCCCTTCCTGCGCCAGCAGCTCGGAATGGCGGCCGCGCTCGATGATCTGGCCATGGTCCAGCACCAGGATCTCGTCGGCGTCGATCACGGTGGACAGCCGGTGCGCGATCACCAGCGTCGTGCGGTTGCGCGAGACCTCGTTCAGCGCCCCCTGGATCTCGCGCTCGGTGCCGGTGTCCAGCGCGCTGGTGGCCTCGTCCAGCAGCAGGATGGGCGGGTTCTTGAGGATGGTGCGGGCGATGGCGACGCGCTGCTTCTCGCCGCCCGACAGCTTCAGGCCGCGCTCGCCCACCATGGCGTCATAACCCCTGGGCAGCAGGGCGATGAACTTGTCGATCTGCGCCAGGCGCGCGGCCTCGCGGATTTCGGCCTCGCCGGCGCCGATGCGGCCATAGCCGATATTGTATTTCACCGTGTCGTTGAACAGCACGGTGTCCTGCGGCACGATGCCGATCACCGCGCGCAGGGAATCCTGGGTCACGTCGCGGATATCCTGCCCGTCAATCGTCACCGCGCCGCTCTTGATGTCGTAGAAGCGGTAGAGGATGCGGCTGATGGTGGATTTGCCGGCGCCGGACGGCCCCACCACCGCCACGGTCTTGCCGGCGGGCACGGTGAAGCTGATGCCTTTCAGCACGATGCGTTCGGGATCATAGGCGAAGACCACATTGTCGAACCTGATCTCGCCGCCGCGCACGACCAGCGCCGTGGCGCCCGGCCTGTCCTGCACCTCGCGCGGCTGGCCCAGCAGGCGGAACATCGCCTCCATGTCCACCAGTCCCTGGGTGATCTCGCGATAGACCGTGCCCAGCAGGTTCAGGGGCTGGTAAAGCTGGATCACGATCAGGTTGGCGGCGACGAACTGGCCCAGCTTGACCTCGCCCGAGCGCACCATCATCGCCGCCAGCACCAGCACGATGCCCTGGCCGATGGCGATGATCGCCGCCTGGCCGGTGTTGAGGATCGAGAGCGAGGTCTGGGACTGGATCGAGGCGTTGGAGTATTTCTCCATCGAGACGTCGTAGCGGCGCGTCTCGTGCCTTTCGTTGTTGAAATACTTGACGGTCTCGAAATTGAGCAGGCTGTCCACCGCCTTGGTGTTGGCGTCGGTGTCGCTTTGGTTCATCTCGCGGCGGAAGGCGACGCGCCAGCGCGTGACGGCGACCGTGAACCAGCTATAGGCGGCGACCATCAGGATGGCGGTCAGCGCCACCCAGATGTTGAAGGTATAGAGCAAGAGGCCGGAATAGATCAGGACCTGGAAGATGATCGGAAAGACCGAGAACAGCGCGAAGGACAGGATATTGTCGATGCCGCGGGTGCCGCGCTCGATGACGCGGGAAAGTCCGCCGGTCTTGCGCTCCAGATGGAAGCGCAGCGACAGGGTATGGACATGGGCGAAGGTCTCGACCGCGACTTCGCGCATGGCGTGGTACTGCACCTTGGCGAAGACGCCGTCGCGCAGCTGGGCGAAGGCCTGCATCATCAGGCGCGACATGGCATAGGCCGCGACCAGCGCGATCACCACCCACAGCACCGCGTCCCTCGGCGTGGTGCCGAAGGCGTCCACCGCCGCGCCGAGGAATTGCTGCGACACGGTGGTGGTGCCGATATAGAGCACCAGGAACACCAGGCTCAGCACCACGCGCCATTTCAGGTCGGGCCGGCCGGCGGGCCAGAGATAGGGCATCAGCCGCCACAGCGGGCGGAAGGACGGCGCGCCTGAGCCTTCCTCGACCGGATGGGGCATCTAGCGCCCCATGTTGGCGCCGCCGAAGGTGACGAACCCGGCGATCAGGGCGATGACGGCGACAATACTGAGAATGACCAGCCATCGCGGCACGGCGTTTTCTCCATTTTCTTCCTGGGCGAACCTGTTTAGGTAGGCGGGCGATTCCACGCAACCCTGTTTTCGTCATGGCCAAGCCTTCCATCTGCGTCTTTTGCGGCGCCTCCTTCGGCAACGATCCCCGTTTCCGCGAGGTTGCCCGGGCCATGGGGGCGGGCCTGGCGGCGATGGGCTGCAACCTGGTGTTCGGGGGCGGCAGCCTGGGCCTGATGGGCGAAGTCGCCAAGGCGGCCGGCGAAGGCGGCGCCGAGGTCCAGGGCATCATTCCGGCCTTTTTGCAGGCGCTGGAGAACAGCGAGCCGGTCTCGCCCGAGGAGAAGCTGATCGTCACGCCGCACCTGCAGGAGCGCAAGGCGCTGATGCTGCTATTGTCGGACTCCTTTGTGGTGCTGCCGGGCGGCCTGGGAACCTTTGACGAGTTCTTCGAGGTGGCGACCGAGGCGCAGCTTGGCGTCCATGCCAAGCCGATCATCGTGGTCAATGTCGACGGCTTCTTCGATCCGCTGGATGCGATGCTGCGCGGCATCGTCGCGCAGGGCTTCGCCCGCGAGATCATCGTCGAGCTGTACCACCTCGCCGACGGGCCGGAAGCGGCGCTGCTGGCGCTGCAGCAGGCGCTGAAGTCAAAAACAGGCTGACGCCCAATCTTCCAACTGTCATGGCCCACCTTACGTGGGCCATCCAGAGTCGGAAGCACAGGTGTTGTGACTCTGGATGGCCCGGGCAAGCCGGGCCATGACATCTGAGAGAATGCTTAAATACCGGCACCATCCCGGTAGAGTTTATAAATGATCGAATCCGTCAGCGCCTCGAAGCTGGCATCGACGATATTCTCCGAGACGCCCACCGTGGACCAGCGGTTGCCCCTGCCGTCGGCGCTTTCGACCATGACGCGGGTGACGGCCTCGGTGCCCGAGGTGAGGATGCGCACTTTATAGTCCACCAGGCGCAGGTCGCTGAGCAGATCGGAATATTTTCCAAGGTCCGCCCGCAGCGCCGCGTCCAGCGCGTTGACCGGGCCGTTGCCGGTGCCGGTGTTGGTGAGCTTCTCGCCCGCCACGCTCAGCTTCACCACGCCCTCGGAAACGGTGCGGTTGTTCTCTCGCGCGACGCTGACCTTGTAGCTTTCGACCGCGAAATAATCCGGCACCTGGCCCAGCGCCCGCCGCGCCAGCAGCTCGAACGAGGCCTCGGCCCCGTCATAGGCATAGCCCTGGAATTCACGGGTCTTGATGGCGTCGAGCAGCCGCGCCACCCGCTCATCCTTCGGGTCCAGCCGGATGCCGGCTTCCGCCAGCCGCGCCAGCACATTGGAGCGCCCGGCCTGGTCGGAGACCGGAATGATGCGGGCATTGCCGACGGATTCCGGCTTCACATGCTCATAGGTCGCCGGGTCTTTCAGCACCGCCGAGGAATGCAAACCGCCCTTGTGGGCGAAGGCCGAGGGGCCGACGTAAGGCGCATGACGGGCCGGCGCGCGGTTGAGGATTTCATCCAGCAGCCGCGAGACATGGGTGATGCGCGCCAGCTGCGCCTCGCTGACGCCGGTTTCGAACTGCGACGCATAGGGCTGCTTCAGCATCAGGTTGGGAATGAGCGTGCAGAGATTGGCATTGCCGCAGCGCTCGCCCAGCCCGTTCAGCGTGCCCTGGATCTGGCGCGCGCCGGCGCGCACCGCCGCCAGCGAGACCGCCACCGCCTGTCCGGTATCGTCATGGGCATGGATGCCCAGCTTCGCCTCGGGCAGCCGGTCCTTCACGGCGCTGACGATGCCATAGGCTTCTTCCGGCATGACGCCGCCATTGGTGTCGCAGAGCACGATCCAGGCCGCGCCGGCGTCATGCGCCGCCTGGATGCAGGACGCGGCATAGTCGCGGTCGGCCTTCCAGCCGTCGAAGAAATGCTCGGCGTCGAACAGCGGCTCGCGGCCGCGCTCCTTCACCGCGGCGATGGACTGGGCGATGTTGTCGATATTCTCGCCGCGCGGAATCTCCAGCGCGACATCGACCTGATAGCCATGGGCCTTGCCCACCAGGCAGATGGCATCGACATCGGCCTTGAGCAGCGGCGCCAGCGAAGGATCGTTCTCGGCGCTGCGGCCGGAACGCTTGGTCATGCCGAAGGCGGTGAAGCGGGCTTTGCTCAGCGGCGGGCGTTCGGCGAAAAACGCCGTGTCGGTGGGATTGGCGCCGGGCCAGCCGCCCTCGATATAGTCCAGGCCCAGCGTGTCTAGGGCGAGCGCGATCTGGCGCTTGTCCTCGACCGAGAAATCCACGCCCATCGTTTGCGCGCCGTCGCGCAGGGTGGTGTCGAAGAGAAAGAGGCGTTCGCGGGTCATGGCGCCCCCTCACCCACACGCCGCCCTCCCCCTCCCCTTGCGGGAGGGGGCGCGGCGCATAGCGACGCGGGGGAGGGGTAAGGGCACGTCACCCCTCCCCCAAGCGTTCCTCGCGCTGCTCGAAACGCTTGCCCCCTCCCGCAAGGGGAGGGGGAATTTGATCGCATGATTTGAGAGATCATCTTTTCACCTCCCAGGTCGTGCCGCCCGGGCCATCTTTCAGAACAATGCCCTTCGCCAGCAACTCATCGCGGATGCGGTCGCTCTCGGCGAAGTTCTTTGCGGCGCGGGCGGCGTTGCGGGCTTCGATGGCACGGGCGATTTCGGCTTCATCAACGATTTGTCCTGCGGGGCGCCATCGCCGCCAAGTATCCAAATCTGTTTTAAGCAAGCCGAGAAAGTTCGCCGCAGCTTTGAGCGCCATCGGGCTTAGCGTCTGGGTAAATAAACCAATCGCCTCCGGTGTATTCAAATCATCCGACAGCTTCTCAAATACGGGCTTCAATTCATTCCTGGAGAACTCAAACGGTATTGAATCACCAGCAAATTGATACCAATGATTTAGTATAGCGCGCGCTTGCCTTCTTCCAGACTCCGTCCAGTCGATCGGCTGACGATAATGCGTAAGAAGCATCTGAAGACGCAGAACTTCAGGATGTTCTTTCGCCAGCAAGTCGCGAATGGTTAAGAAATTGCCCGCCGACTTGGACATCTTCTCGCCCTCGACCTGCAGGAAGCCATTGTGCATCCAGACGCGGGCGAGCGGATGGTTGCGGTGCGCGCCTTCGCTCTGGGCGATCTCGTTCTCATGATGCGGAAAAACCAGGTCGATGCCGCCGCCATGGATGTCGATGGTGTCGCCGGGCCCCAGCTGGTCGGCGATCATGGCCGAGCATTCGATATGCCACCCGGGCCGCCCACGACCCCAGGGGCTGTCCCAGCCCGGCGTCGCCGCATCGGACGGCTTCCACAGCACGAAATCCATCGGCCCCTTCTTGTAGGGCGCGACCTCGACGCGGGCGCCGGCCACCATTTCCTTCAGGGAGCGGTTGGCCAGCTTGCCGTAGTCGGGCTTTTTCGAAACGTCGAACAGGACATGGCCGTCGGCGGCATAGGCGACGCCGTCCGCCACCAGCTTTTCGATCAGGGCGATCATGCCGGCGACATGTTCGGTGGCGCGCGGCGTCAGCGTCGGCGGCAGGCAGCCCAGGGCGGTGACGTCCTCGACATATTGGCGCTCGGTGCCGGCGGTGAGTTCGACGCGCGCCGCCTCGACGGCAATGCCCCTTGCCGCGGCGATCTCCGCCGCGCGCGCGTTGATCTTGTCGTCCACGTCGGTGATGTTGCGGGCATAGGTGACATGGCCGTCGCCGAATCCATGCCGCAGCAGGCGGAACAGCACGTCGAAGACGATGGCGGGGCGGGCATTGCCGATATGGGCGAAGTCATAGACCGTCGGGCCGCAGACATACATGCGGACATTCTTCGGATCGAGCGGGACGAATTCGTCCTTCGACCTGGTCAGGGTGTTGTAAAGGCGGATCGGCATGGCGGTCTTTTTACAGTGATTTGCGGATTTGACCCCTCCCCCGAATTTGCCTCGCAAATTCGACCCTCCCTCAAGGGGAGGGTTGGACGGGCGGCGTTTTGGGCGAGACGAAGGGTTTTTGCAGCGTCAGCTGCAAATCGAAATCCGGCGGATGAGGACCGAAGCGGTCACGCGGTTTTCCCTTCAAGCCGGGCCAGAACCTTGGCCCGCCCAATCAGGGGTAGCAGCTTTTTCAGTTCCGGTCCATCGCCCCGCCCCGTCAGGGCCAGGCGCAGGGGGTGGTAAAGCCCCCTGCCCCTGGCGCCGGTCGCGGCGGCCACGGCGCGCGTCCAGGCCGGCCAGGTTTCTTCGTCCCAGGGTTCGGGCGGCAGCAGCTCGGCGGCCTTTGCCGTCAGGGCGGCGTCTTCGATCACCGGTGTCACCGGTCCGCTGACCAAAGCGGCCAGCGCCGCGGCGTCGGAGAGTTTGGTCAGGTTGGAACGGATCACGTCCCACAGCGCCGCATCAACCTGCGGAATGCGGGAGGAGACGCTTTCGTATGGCAGCAGGTGCAAGGTCTTCGCATTCAGCGCCAGCAGCCCCTCGTCGTCGAAATGCGCCGGGGCGCGGCCGATCCTGCCGAAATCGGCATCGGCGGCGAGGTCGGCCAGCGACAGGCGCGGTTCGACCGCATCGGAGGTGCCGATCCTGGCGAGATAGGCGGCGACGGCCAGCGGCTCGAAACCATCCTCGCGCAACTGCTGCAGCGACAGCGAGCCCAGCCGCTTGGACAGCGCCTCGCCGCCGGCCCCCACCAGCAGCGGGTGATGCGCGAAGGCCGGCGGCTCCGCCCCCAGGGCGCGGAAGATTTCGATCTGCGCCGCCGTGTTGGTGACATGGTCCTCGCCGCGCACCACATGGCTGATGGCCATGTCGATATCGTCGGCGACGGACGGCAGCGTATAGAGAAAAGCGCCGTCCTCGCGCACCAGCACCGGATCGGAGAGGGTGGCGGTGTCGATCTCGACCGGGCCACGGATCAGGTCGGTCCAGGCGACCTTGCTGCGCGACAGCCGGAAGCGCCAGTGCGGTTTGCGGCCTTCGGCTTCCCATTTCGCTTTCTTCGCCGGATCGAGCGATGAACGGTCATAGATCGGCGGCAGGCGGCGGGCCTTGAGCAGGCCGCGCTGGCGCTCCAGCTCGGCTTCGGTTTCATAGGCCGGATAGATATGGCCGGATGCCTGCAGCTTGTAGAAAGCGGCGCTGTATTTCGCCAGCCGGTTGGCCTGGCGGTCGCTTTCGTCCCAGTTCAGCCCCAGCCAGGCGAGGTCGCGCATGATGGCGTCCTCGAATTCCTTCTTCGAACGCGCCGCGTCGGTGTCGTCGATCCGCAGGATGAACTTGCCGCCGGCCTTTTTGGCGAACAGCCAGTTCAGCAGCGCGGTGCGGGCATTGCCGACATGCAGAAGACCTGTCGGGGATGGCGCGAAGCGTACGGTGACGGTCATCCAACCCTCCCCTTGAGGGAGGGTCGAAATTCGTGAGCCCTTGCGAGCGAATTTCGGGGAGGGGTCATGGGACCGCCCCGGACCCCTCCCCGAATTGCTGCGCAATTCGACCCTCCCTCAAGGGGAGGGTGAAAAAGAAGAGGCGCCCCGGATCTATCGCGCATCGCGGAACGCATTCGTTATCGGATAGCGCCGGTCGCGGCCGAAATTGCGCGAGGAGATCTTCACCCCCGGCGGGGCCTGGCGGCGCTTGTATTCGCTGACATAGAGCAGATGCTCCACCCGCTTCACCGTGGCGGGATCATAGCCCTTGGCCACCGTCTCCTCGAAGCTGCATTCCTTCTCCACCAGGCATTCCAGGATGCCGTCCAGGATGTCATAGGGCGGCAGGGAATCCTGGTCGGTCTGGTTGGCGCGCAGCTCGGCGGTGGGCGGCTTCTCGATGATGCGCTCCGGGATGACGCGTCCTGAAGGCCCCAGCGCGCCGGCCGGGGAATTGGCGTTGCGCCAGTGCGAAAGCCGGAACACCTCGGTCTTGTAGATGTCCTTCAGCACATTGTAGCCGCCGCACATGTCGCCATAGAGCGTTGCATATCCCACGCTCATCTCGCTTTTGTTGCCGGTGGTCAGCACCATGGGACCGAATTTGTTGG
>CAZNGO010000023.1:0-11893 GCA_964572805.1 uncultured Rhizobium sp.
CGGCGCCGCCGCCGGCAGCTATGGCCAGGGCTACACCTGCACCAACGCCGCCGGCTGCACGGTCTATCCGGCGCCGATGACCGGCGCGGCGCCTAGTTACGGTCAGGGCGGTTACGGCCAGCCCTACACTTGCGACAACACCGCCGGCTGCCCGGTCGGCCCGATCCCCGGCGGCGCCAATAGCGGTTACGGCCTGGGCTATGGCCAAGGCACCGGTCAGGGCTATGGCCCGACCTACACTTGCGACAATGCCACCGGCTGTCCGGTCGGTCCGATCCCCGGCGGCGCCAATGGCGGCAGCGCCTTCACCCAGGCGCCCTATGGCGCGGTCCCCAACGGTCCTGTCAACGGCCCGGTTGCAAACGGTCCCGTTCCGAACGGTCAGAGCGCCTATGGCCAGGGCTATTACGGTCAGGGCTATTACAGCCAGGGCGCCTGCCCGGGCAGCTATCAGAGCAACTATGGTTGCCCGGTCGTTCCTGGCAGCATCCCCGGCAGCAGCGCCGCGGGCAATGCCTACGGCACCGGCATGGAAGGCGGCGGTCATTTCGCCGGCGGCTTCAACAATGGCCCCGCCACGGTCGGTGGCGGCTTCGAAGGTGGCGCGGCCGTCATCCTGGGCCGCAGTGTGCCGCAGCGCGCTGTCCCGGCTCCGGTTCCGGCACCGCTTCCCGCGCCTGCGCCCATGCCGGCGCCTGCTCCGGCGGTGCCGCGTGCGCCGGCCGTCAGCAGCGCCACGCCGGGCGCCGACTATGTGCCGGGCCGCATCGCCACCGGGCTGGACTGCAAGTTCGTTGACGCCACCGTGGTCAAGGTCATCCACGCCATCTGCGTCGCCAATGACGGCCACCAGTTCCCCGCCTCGCACATGATGGGCGACACCTGGATCAACTCCGCCTATGAAGGCGAAGTCGCCCGCTGCCTGCCCGGCACGAAACTGACGGCGGTGATCGGCTCGGTCACCCAGTCCGACCAGGGCATGTCGACCTCGCTGGCGAACGGCCAGACCCTGCAATGCGGCGCCGGCGAAGCCCTGCGTCACTACAAGAACGGGATGCTGAAATGCGCCCCCGCCGTGACGTTGCCCGACTGCACCGAGCGCACCAACCTGCGCAAATACGGCACCGGCGACATGTTCTTCACCTATGTCAGCAAGGTCTGCCAGGACACCGGCACCCAGGCCGCCAGCAGCCAGAACCGGCAGGGCGCCCTGACCACCAACGGCAGCAGCCGCGTCGCGGCCTCGGTCTCGACCGGCAGCTTCTCGGCCTCGTCGAGCAGTGCCGCCGCCAGCAGCGACTCCCGCTTCCTCACCCTGCGCGGCATGGTGATGACCGGCGGCGTCGGCGACCGCTACTAATACAAAGACCTCGAACAGAGGCGATAACTCAACGCCGCTAGCGGAAAACCGCAGCGGCGTTTTTCTTCCCACGAAATGCGAATTCCAGCGGCCATCCTCCCCTTCGTGCGCGCAGCGCATGCGAAGGGGAGGTGCCCGCCGGCAGGCGCGCAGCGCCGCGAGGCGGACGGAGGGTTCATCAATTGAGGGCGCGGCAACCGCTCATGTTGCGCCGCATCCCCACCCTGCTATTGTGCCCCCGCACCGCCGATTGCGGGCGCCGCTCCGGGGCTAAGTCCATGAATATCCATGAATATCAGGCCAAACAGGTGTTGGGCGGATTCGGCGTGCCGGTGCCGCGCGGCAAGCCTGCTTTCAGCGTGGCGGAGGCGGTGCAGGCGGCGGAGGAACTGGGCGGTCCGGTCTGGGTGGTGAAGGCCCAGATCCATGCCGGCGGCCGCGGCAAGGGCGGCGGCGTCAAGGTGGTGAAATCCATCGCCGAGGTGAAGACCGAAGCCGAGCGCATGCTGGGCATGACCCTCGTCACCCACCAGACCGGCCCGGCCGGGCGCGTCGTCAAGCGGCTCTATATCGAGGATGGCTCGGCCATCGCGCGCGAACTTTATCTCTCGGCCCTGGTGGACCGGCAGACCAGCCGCATCGCCTTCATCGTCTCCACCGAAGGCGGCATGGACATCGAGAAGGTGGCGCATGACACGCCGGAAAAAATCCATACCTTCCAGATCGAACCCACCGCCGGCTATTCGCCCTATGTCGGCAACGAGATCGCGGTGGCGCTGAGCCTGAAGGGCGAGCAGAGCAAGCAGATCGGCCAGGTGGTGAAGAAGCTCTATGAAGCCTTCATCGCCAAGGACATGAGCCTGCTGGAAATCAATCCGCTGGTCGTCACCAAGGACGGCAACGTCATCTGCCTCGACGCCAAGCTGAACTTCGACGACAACGCCCTTTACCGCCACAAGGACATCCAGGAACTGCGCGACCTGGACGAGGAAGATCCGGCGGAAGTGGAAGCCGGCAAGTACGACCTGAATTACGTCAAGCTGGACGGTGAGATCGGCTGCATGGTCAACGGCGCCGGCCTGGCGATGGCGACCATGGACATCATCAAGCTGTTCGGCAGCGAGCCGGCCAACTTCCTCGATGTCGGCGGCGGCGCCACCAAGGAGAAGGTGACAGCGGCCTTCAAGCTCATCGTCAGCGATCCCAATGTGAAGGGCATCCTGGTCAACATCTTCGGCGGCATCATGAAATGCGACATCATCGCCGAGGGCATTGTCGCGGCGGCAAAGGAAATCTCGCTGAAGGTGCCGCTGGTGGTGCGGCTGGAAGGCACCAATGTCGAACTGGGCAAGAAAATCCTGGCGGAATCCGGCCTGGCCATCACCAGCGCCAACGATCTTGCCGATGCCGCCCAGAAGATCGTCAAGGCGGTGAAAGGATGAAACGGCACGCGATCCCGCTGCTGGCCGCCGCCCTGCTGTTTTCCGGCGCGGCGCATGCCGATGAGAGTTTCGACTCGTTCCGCAATTTCTGCGTTGCCGGCCGCGGCGATCCGGCCATTGCATTGACCACGGCCGATGCCGCCGGATGGATGCCGGTGCCGCAGCAGTTTCTGGCGCAGCTGCCCCAGGCCCAGTTCCAGGACCCGCAGGGCCGCATGCGCACCGCCGCCGGCGGCGCGGCGCTGCTACTGACGGGGCGCGGAACCATGCCGGAGGCCGGCGCGGTGCGCGTTTGCGCTGTCGGTGTTATCCCGGGCGCGGCCAGCGACCTGGCGGGGCAGTTGCAGGCCTTTGCCGGCGTTCCCAAGCAGGAAGTCGCCAACCTGCCGGAAGGCTTCTATGTCTGGCGCGAGGTGAACGGCGCCCATGTTTCGGTGGATCACAACACGCCGGATTTCCGGACGCAGTTCGCCAGTGGCGCGGCGATCATCGCCACCACCCGCAGCGCGCAGCAGATGACGATGGTCATGCTGATGACGGTCGCGCCATGAACGGTCATTCCCTGCTCGATACAAGGCGCTGATCCCATGTCCATCCTCGTTGACAAGAATACCAAGGTGATCTGCCAGGGCTTCACCGGCAACCAGGGCACCTTTCATTCCGAACAGGCCATCGCCTATGGCACGAAGATGGTCGGCGGCACCACGCCGGGCAAGGGTGGCTCCACCCATCTCGGCCTGCCGGTGTTCGATACGGTGCGCGAGGCGAAGGAGAAAGTCGGCGCCGATGCCAGCGCCATCTATGTGCCGCCGCCTTTCGCCGCCGACGCCATCCTGGAAGCGATCGATGCGGAAATTCCGCTGATCGTCTGCATCACAGAAGGCATCCCGGTGCTGGACATGGTCAAGGTCAAGCGCGCCCTGTCGGGCAGCAGGTCGCGGCTGATCGGGCCCAACTGCCCCGGCGTCATCACGCCAGGCGAATGCAAGATCGGCATCATGCCCGGCCATATCCACAAGCGCGGCAGCGTCGGCATCGTCTCGCGCTCCGGCACCCTGACCTATGAAGCGGTGGCGCAGACCACCGCCGTCGGCCTGGGCCAGACCACCTGCGTCGGCATCGGCGGCGATCCGGTCAAGGGCACCGAGCATGTCGAAGTGCTGGAGATGCTGCTCGCCGACCCGGATACCAGGTCCATCATCATGATCGGCGAAATCGGCGGCAGCGCCGAGGAAGACGCCGCCGACTTCATCCGGCATTCCAAGGTGAAAAAGCCGATGGTGGGTTTCATTGCCGGCGTCACCGCCCCGCCTGGCCGGCGCATGGGCCATGCCGGCGCCATCATTTCCGGCGGCAAGGGCGGTGCGGATTCCAAGATCGAAGCCATGCGCGCGGCTGGTATCCGGGTCTCGCCCAATCCGGCGGCCCTGGGCACCACCCTGGTCGAGCTGCTCTCCGGAAAGTGAACCCCTCCGCCCTTCGCATGCTATCGGCCGCATAGCGGCCCGGCGTGCTGCGGGCACCTTCCCCTTTGTGGCGCTTCGCGCCAAAGGGGAAGGGTCAAATAACGCCTATAATTCAGGCATTTCCGGCATCCACAGGCGATCTCATCCCGTGGTCGCAATTGGGTCTTGTTGAGCACATATTAACCATGCCGGGCGTTGAATCGGCTGGCGGAAGGGACTACCAACCCGCACCCGTTAAACGCCACTCCCAGGACGGGCCGGCGCCCAACAAGCCCCGCCTTAAGCGTTTGAAATGACAGAGCAATCCGCACCGACCGCGCTCAACCGCGCCTCCAACGACATCCTGGAGGCGACCTCCTTCCTGTCGGGGACCAACGCCATCTTTGTCGAACGGCTCTATGAGCAGTATCTCGCCGATCCCAATAGCGTGGACCAAAGCTGGCGCGACTATTTCGCCAGTCTGGGCGAACGCAATCTCACCGCCACCCAGCTCGGCTTTGGTCCCGCCTTCGCCCGCGGCAAGGCGCCTGCCCTGCCCGCCGACGACACCACGCTGGCGCTGACCGGCCAGCCTTCGCCTTCTGCGAAGGCTTCGGCTGGCAAGCCGGCAGAGACCGCCCTGCCCACCGAGGCCAAGCCAGGCGATGCCGACGCGCCCAAGCATTCGATCCATGCGGTGCAGATGATCCGCGCCTATCGCATGATCGGCCATTTCGAGGCCGATCTCGATCCCCTGGGAATCACGCCGCGCCCCAGGCAGGTGACGCTCGATCCGGCGACCTATGGCTTTGAAGGCGCCGTCATGGACCTGCCGGTCTATGTCGACGGCGTGCTGGGCTTTCCGGTGGCCACGCCGCGCCAGATTCTACAAAAGCTTCGCGGCATCTATTGCGGCCGCATCGGCTACGAATTCATGCACATCAACGATGCCGAGCAGAAGACCTGGCTGCAGCGCCGCATCGAGGGCGGCGACGGCATCAGCTTCACCCCCGAAGGCAAGAAGGCGATCCTCAACAAGCTGATCGAGGCCGAGGGCTTCGAGAAATTCGCCTCCAACCGCTTCGTCGGCACCAAGCGCTTCGGCCTGGACGGCGGCGAGGCGACCATTCCCGCGCTGGAGCAGATCATCAAGCGCGGCGGCAATCTTGGCGTCAGCGAGATCGTGCTGGGCATGGCCCATCGCGGCCGCCTCAATGTGCTGGTCAATGTGATGGGCAAGCCCTATCGCCAGCTCTTCCATGAGTTCCAGGGCGGCAGCGCCAACCCTTCCGACGTCGAAGGCTCGGGCGACGTCAAATACCATCTCGGCGCCTCTTCCGACCGCGAGTTCGACGGCCACAAGGTGCATCTGTCGCTGACACCCAATCCCTCGCATCTGGAAATCGTCGATCCCGTCGTGCTGGGCAAGGCCCGCGCCAAGCAGTGGCAGTTGCGCGACATCGACGCTCGCACCAGCGTCCTGCCGCTGCTGATCCATGGCGATGCCGCCTTTGCCGGCCAGGGCGTGGTGGCGGAATGTTTCGCCATGTCGGGCATCAAGGGCTATCGCACCGGCGGCACCATCCATTTCGTCATCAACAACCAGATCGGCTTCACCACCGCGCCGCAATATTCGCGCTCCTCGCCCTATTGCACCGATATCGCCCTGATGGTGCAGGCGCCGATCTTCCATGTGAATGGCGACGATCCCGAAGCGGTGGTCCATGCCGCGCGCATCGCCATCGAATACCGGCAGAAGTTCAACAAGGACGTCGTGCTGGACCTGATCTGCTATCGCCGCTTCGGCCATAACGAAAGCGACGAGCCGGCCTTCACCCAGCCACTAATGTACAAGGTGATCAGGGACCACAAGACCACGCTGCAGCTCTATGGCGAGAAACTGGTCGCCGAGGGCACCGCCAGCGCGGACGAGGTCGCGGCCATGCAGGAGGCCTTCAACCAGCGCCTGGACGAGGAATACAACGCCTCCAAGGCGCACCTGCCCAACCGCGCCGACTGGCTGGACGGCAAATGGCAGGGCCTGGAAACCGCGCCCAAGAACAGCGACCGCCGCGGCGACACCGGCCTGCCGCGCGAAACGCTGATGCGGGTCGGCAAGGCGCTGACCACGGCGCCCGAAGGCTTCAACTTGCACAAGACCATCGCCCGCCAGCTCGAAGCCAAGGCCAAGATGTTCGAGAGCGGCGAGGGCTTCGACTGGGCCACGGCCGAGGCCATGGCCTTCGGCACGCTGCTCGATGAGGGTTATTACATCCGCCTCTCCGGCCAGGATTCCACCCGCGGCACCTTCAGCCAGCGTCATGCCGGCCTGGTCGACCAGAAGACCGAGGAACGCTACTACCCGCTGCAGCACATCGCCGAGAAACAGGGCGTCTTCGAGGTGATCGACTCGCTGCTCTCGGAAGAGGCGGTACTGGGCTTCGAATATGGCTATTCCACCGCCGAGCCCAAGGCGCTGGTGCTGTGGGAAGCCCAGTTCGGCGACTTCGCCAACGGCGCCCAGGTGGTGATGGACCAGTTCATCGCGTCGGGCGAAATGAAGTGGCTGCGCATGTCGGGCCTCACCCTGCTGCTGCCGCACGGCTATGAAGGCCAGGGGCCGGAACATTCCAGCGCCAGGCTGGAGCGCTATCTGCAGCTCTGCGCCCAGGACAATATGCAGGTGGTGGTGCCGACCACGCCGGCCAATTACTTCCATGTCCTGCGCCGCCAGATGCACCGCAGCTTCCGCAAGCCGCTGATCGTGCTGACGCCCAAATCGCTGCTGCGCCACAAGAAGTGCGTCAGCTTCCTCACCGACATGCTGCCGTCCAACAGCTTCCACCGCGTGCTGCGCGACCAGGCCGAGGTCGTGCCCGGCGCCACCACGGTCGAACTGGTGCCGGACGACAAGATCAAGCGCGTCGTGCTCTGCACCGGCAAGGTCTATTTCGACCTGATGGAGGAACGCGAGAAGCGGGGCGAGAACCGCATCCAGATCCTGCGCATCGAGCAGCTCTATCCCTTCCCGGAAAACGTGCTGGCCCAGGAGCTGAACCGCTTCCCCAGGGCCGAACTGGTCTGGTGCCAGGAAGAGCCGCAGAACCAGGGTGCCTGGAGCTTCATCCGCCACCGCATCGAGGACACCGTTGCCCGGCTGGGCGGTTCGGCCATCGTCCGCTATGCCGGACGCCCGGAATATGCCTCCACTGCCGCCGGCCTGATGAAGCAGCACAATGCCGAACTGGCCGCCTTCCTCAACGACGCCCTTACTCTCTGATCGCCCGCAAAAAGGCCTTGTCCCATGACCGTTGAAATCAAAGTGCCCGCCATGGGCGAATCCGTCACCGAAGCCACCATCTCCAAATGGTTCAAGAAGGAAGGCGACGCGGTCCGGCGCGATGAACCCCTGCTGGAACTTGAGACCGACAAGGTGACGGTGGAAGTGCCCTCGCCCGCCGATGGCGCCATTGAATCCATCGCCGCCAAGGCCGGCGCCACGGTCACCGTCGGCGCCCTGCTGGGCGCCATCGCCGAGGGCAAGGCTGGTTCGGCACCGCAAGCGCCTGTTACCAAGCCCGCTGAAGCGCCCAAGCCGGCTCCCGCGCCCGTCAAATCCGAAGCCCCCGTCATGCCATCCGCGACGCGCATCGCCGCCGAAAGCGGCATCGCCGCGGCATCCGTCGCCGGCACCGGCAAGGATGGCCGCGTCACCAAGGGCGACATGCTTGCCGCGCTGGAAGCGCGCCAAAATAGCCCCGCGCTCGCCGCCCGCGCTGCCGCGCCGGCCCCTGTTCCGGCCGCGCCGTCCGGCCCGCGCCACAACGAAGCGCGCGAGGAAAAGGTGGCGATGACGCGCCTGCGCAAGACCATCGCGCTGCGCCTGAAGGAATCGCAGAACACCGCCGCCCAGCTCACCACCTTTAACGAGGTGGACATGACCGCGGTGATGGCCGCCCGCGCCGCCTACAAGGACGCCTTCGAGAAGAAGCACGGCGTCAAGCTGGGCTTCATGGGCTTCTTCGCCAAGGCCTGCGTCGCGGCGCTGAAGGAAATTCCCGCCGTCAATGCCGAGATCGAAGGCGACAACATCATCTACAAGAACTATTACGATCTGGGCGTCGCGGTTTCGACCGAGCGCGGTCTGGTGGTGCCAGTGGTGCGCGACGCCGACCGCCTGTCGCTGGCCGACATCGAGAAGGCCATCGTCGATTTTGGCGCCCGCGCCCGCGACAACCGGCTGAAGCTGGAAGAATTGCAGGGCGGCACCTTCTCCATCACCAATGGCGGCGTCTTCGGCTCGCTGATGTCGACCCCGATCCTCAATTCGCCCCAGTCGGGCATCCTGGGGATGCACAAGATCCAGCCCCGCCCGATGGCGGTGGGCGACAAGATCGAAATCCGGCCGATGATGTACCTCGCCCTGTCCTATGACCACCGCCTGGTCGATGGCCGCGAGGCCGTCACTTTCCTGGTCAGGGTCAAGGAAAATCTCGAAGACCCCCAGCGCCTGCTGCTGGACGTCTGAGCCCGTCAGACAGGAATTCGAAAAGGGCGGCCTTGGGCCGCCCTTTTTCTCTGGCTAGCATGGGACCGCTGACAGGAGATGCCCATGGCCTATGTCGAAGGTTTCGTCGTCCCCGTGCCGAAGGACAAGCTGGACACCTACAAGGAAATGTCCCGCACGGTGGAGATCATCTTCCGCGAAATGGGCGCCCTGGAATATGTCGAATGCCTGGGCGACGACGTGCCCTATGGCACGCTGACTTCGTTTCCCCGCGCCGTGCGGGCCACGGACGATGAAGTGGTGGTCTTCGCCTGGGTGGTCTATCCCAGCCGCGAAATCCGTGACGCCTGCAACAGCAAATCAATGGAAGACCCGCGCATGAAGCGCTGGGAAGGCGCCATCCCTTTTGACGGCAAGCGGATGATCTTCGGCGGCTTCGTCCCGTTCCAGGGACTTTAAGCGACTCTTTTATCGAGCGCCTCAAGCTTTGCCAGCTCAACATGGGCGCGCAGCTCGATCTGGTCGAGCACGTCCTGCAGGCGGGGATCGGCAAAGGCGTCATGGCGGCGGGTCACCGCCACCGCCAGCTTGTTGAGGGTGGAACGCGGAATGCCGCCGGCCAGCAGGCCGTCGCGCACTGCGTCCAGCAGGCTGAGCAGCTGCTCGCCATGGGCCTGGCCCTTGGCGCGGCCGTCGGTGGAATCGTCCATGCCCTGCAGCATCAAAATGGAATCCAGCGCCGCGATCGGCCCGGGCCCGGCGACGATGCCGCCATGATTCTCCGCCGGGTCAGAGACGGTGAAGCCACTGGACGTAGTGCTGCTGGTCTTGCGCCGTATCGCCGCGGTTTCGACGCGGCCGGGGCCTTTGATTTCCATGGGTGCTCTGGTCCCATTGAGACACGCCAGCATCGGCCAACATGGTTAAGGAAGGGTTGCCGCCCCGATCCTGTGCCGATCCGGGCCACAATCCGGCCTAAACCGCTGGTATGGCTCTTGAAAGTACCGACCTGGAATTGGATCAGAGGATGATTGCCATGATCGGCGATCGTAGAAAAAGCTATTTCGGCGTGGTGGTGCTGCTGCTGGCCCTGTTCGCGGCGGTGTTCTACGCCTCCTGGACATGGCTCAAGCCCAAGCTGGCCGAGGCCCCCAAGCCCGGCACCTTCGGCGCCATCGCCATGAGCGCCGACTCCGGCATTTTCGGGGCGTCCTGGGGCTTCCACGACGCCGACAGCGCCACTCAGCGCTCGCTGCAGGAGTGCAGCAAGTCGGGAGGCGCCAATTGCGTCATCAAGGCCAGCCTCAACAACAGCTGCGGCTCGCTGGTCACCAGCAGCCAGACTCACCTCGCCTATGTCACCACTGAATCCGACAAGATCCAGGCGGCCGCTTTCGGGCTGGCACAATGCCAGGCCTCTGGCGCCGGCGACTGCGCCGTGCGCGAACAGTTTTGCGGGTCGGGCGGATAAGCGAAAGGTCCGGCGGACCTTTCGCCCGCCCGACGGCGCAGCATCGCGCGCCAAAGCGCGATGCGAGCCCGGGAATGCTTCAGCTACGCCCTGTGATAGGGATGCCCGGCCAATATGGTCAGGGCGCGATAGATCTGTTCACTGAGCAGCGCCCGCGCCAGAAGGTGCGGCCAGGTCTGCGGCCCGAAGGCCAGGCTGCGGCCTGATTTCTTGCCCGGCAGCGGCCCCAAACCGTCCGGTCCGCCGATCACGAACGCCAGGTCGCGCGTGCCGGCGTCGCGCAGCGCGCCCAGGAAATCCGCGAAATCCTCCGAGGTCATGCCCTTGCCCTTGGCGTCCAGCAGCACGACATGGGCGCCATCGGGCACGCGGGCCGCGAGGCGTTCGCCTTCCTCCTTCATGCGCAGGGCGGGCTCGCGGGCGCGCGAAACCGCCAACTCCTCCACCTTGACGGCGGGAAAGCCCATGCCCCGGCCCATCTTCTGGGCGCGGCCGATGAAATCCTCCACCAGCGCGCCTTCCGACGTGCCCTTGGCGTGACCGACAGCGAGTACCCAAAGCCGCATTACCCGCCTTTGCCCGCGGTCCCGACATTCCACATGCCTTCCAGGTCGTAATAGTCGCGCACTTCCGGGCGGAAGACATGGACAATGACATCGCCGGCATCGACCAGCACCCAGTCGCCCGTGGCGGCGCCGGAAATCGGACGGGTGCCATAACCGCCCTCCTTCAGCCGCCGCGCCAGATGCTCGGCGATGGCGGCGACATGGCGGGAGGAGCGGCCGGAAGCGATAACCGCCGCATCGGCCAGGGCCGAACGGCCTTCCAGGTTCACGGTGACGATATTCTCCGCCTTGTCGTCATCCAGCGAGGCGATGATCCGCTTCAGCAGATCGCTTTGTATTGGGCGCGAATCCGCGCGCAGGGGCGGCGCGGCCTTCGCGGCCGCCTTCGCCGGCCGGGGCGGAGCCTTCTTTTTCGCGGACTTTTTCCCAGGTTTGGCGACGGCTTTTTTCTTCGCAGGCGCCGCGCTCTTTTTTGCGGCGGGCTTTTTCGCGGGGGCTTTTTTCTTGGCTTTCAGGGCGCGTACTCCGGGTGTGGGAATAGTTTTATCATGCCATCCGGCGCGGCTCCAATCCCGCGCGGATGCTGGTGCTGCTTTGCGGACAGCGCGGGCCGTCCAGCAGCAGCACTGACGGAGCCGGACCAAGCCGCCGCGCCTGGCCGAAGCGGCGGATCAGTGGCGATTTCAGCGTATCCAGGGCAGTGCCGGGCCGTCGCACCACCACAATGGGAACCAGGCGCGCCAGCGCTGCCCAGTCCTTCCAGCGCCCGAAACCGGCCAGATTGTCGCTGCCCATCAGCCAGACAAGATGCGCCTGCGGAAAGCGGTGCCTGAGCGCGCGCACTGTATCGACGGTAAAGCGCGTGCCCAGACGCTGTTCGATACCGGTGACGATGGCGCGACGGCCGGCCAGACGGCGCGCAAAATTGACGCGGAAATCGAGCTCGGCCAGGTCGCCGGCACGCTTGAGCGGATTGCCCGGGGTCACCAGCCACCACACGGCACCCAGCCCCAGCGCCATGCGCGCCACCTCGCTGACATGGAGATGACCTTCATGCGCCGGATTGAAGGAGCCGCCCAGCAGGCCGATGGTGAGATGCGGC
>CAZNGO010000024.1:0-9032 GCA_964572805.1 uncultured Rhizobium sp.
GGAGATGGTGATGCCGGGCGACAATATCAGCGTCGAGGTCGAACTGATCGTGCCGATCGCGATGGAAGAGAAGCTGCGCTTCGCCATCCGCGAAGGCGGCCGCACCGTCGGCGCCGGCGTCGTCGCCAAGATCTTGAAGTAGGAGTTCGTGAAGTTCGCCATTCTCACAAACCAGGTGAGGACGGCGCAACGAGTTAACCGGAGTCGTTGCGAAGGGGCCGCCCGCGAAGCGGGCATGGTCCCGGAGACAACATAGGGGTGTAGCTCAGCTGGTAGAGCATCGGTCTCCAAAACCGAGGGCCGGGGGTTCGAGTCCCTCCGCCCCTGCCAAGTGCCAGAGTGTTCAGAGTGAGAGTTGAGATGGCGGACGAAAGAAAGAACGCGATGACGGAAGGAGCGGACGAGGCGCCCGCACCGCGCCGCCGCGTCAATCCGGTCCGCTTCTGGAACGAAGTCGTCCGGGAGATGAAGAAGGTCACCTGGCCGAGCTGGAAGGAGACCTATCTCACCACCATCATGGTCTTCATCATGGTGGGGCTGACCATGGTGTTCTTCTCGGTGGTGGACTCCCTGCTCGGTTATGGCGAGCAGATCCTTATCGGCGCCAAGAGGTTGTTCTGATGAGTGAAGCCGGAGCACAGCAGGCCAGGGTCGTCGCCGACGCCAAATGGTACATCGTCCACACCTACTCGAATTTCGAGAAGAAGGTGAAGGAAGAGATCATGCGCCAGGCCAAGATCCAGGACCTGGAGGAATTCGTCGCCGACGTGGTGGTGCCGACCGAGGAAGTGCTGGAAGTGCGCCGCGGCCAGAAGGTCAAGGCCGAGCACAAATTCCTGCCCGGCTATGTGCTGCTGAACGCCAAGCTGACCGACGAGGTCTATCACCTGGTCAAGAACGTGGCCAAGGTCACCGGCTTCCTCGGCCAGAACAACAAGCCGATGCCGCTGCGCCAGGGCGAGGTCGACCGCATCCTCAACCAGTCGAGCGAAAGCGCCGAGCATCCCAAGTCGATGATCAGCTTCGAGATCGGCGAGCAGGTGCGCGTCGCCGACGGTCCCTTCACTTCCTTCACCGGCACGGTGGAAGAGGTGGACGAGGATCGCAGCCGCCTCAAGGTCGCCGTTTCCATTTTCGGCCGGGCCACCCCGGTCGAGCTTGAATACACTCAGGTCGAGAAGATGTGAGTGCGTACCGGAGGCCCCGGTGGGCTTCCGGTGTTACCTGCGGGAGAGGCGAAAGCTTCGTTTGAACCGCTAAGCCGCAAAGGAGGCGGCGAGTATGGCAAAGAAGATTACCGGTTACGTCAAACTGCAGGTGCCCGCGGGCGCGGCGAATCCCTCGCCGCCCATCGGCCCCGCACTGGGCCAGCGCGGCCTCAACATCATGGAGTTCTGCAAGGCCTTCAACGCCAAGACGCAGGACCAGGAAAAGAACATGCCGATCCCGGTGACCATCACCGTGTTCTCGGACAAGAGCTTCACCTTCGAGATGAAGACGGCGCCCGCGTCGTACTTCCTCAAGAAGGCGGCCAAGCTCTCCGGCGGCTCCAAGAGCCCCGGCATCACCAGCGCCGGCAGCGTCACCAGGGCCCAGGTGCGCCAGATCGCCGAAGCCAAGATGAAGGACCTCAACGCCAACGATATCGAGAATGCGATGCTGATCATTGAAGGCAGCGCCCGCTCGATGGGCATTTCGGTGAGGGATTAGGCCCATGACCGGCAAACGCTACAACAAGGCCATTGAAGGCGTGGATCGCGACAAGAGCTATACGGTCGAGGAAGCCGTGAAGCTGATCAAGTCGCGTGCCACCGCCAAGTTCGACGAGACCATCGAGCTTTCGCTCAATCTCGGCGTCGATCCCAAGCATGCCGACCAGATGGTGCGCGGCGTCTGCTCGCTGCCGTCCGGCACCGGCCGCAAGCTGCGCGTCGCGGTGTTCGCCAAGGGCGCCAAGGCGGAAGAAGCCAAGAAGGCGGGGGCCGACCTGGTCGGCGCCGACGAGCTGGCGGCGGAAGTCGCGGCCGGCAAGATCGACTTCGACCGCTGCATCGCCACCCCGGACATGATGGGCGTGGTCGGCCGTCTCGGCAAGGTTCTGGGCCCGCGCAACCTGATGCCCAATCCCAAGGTCGACACCGTCACCATGGACGTCACCAAGGCGGTGAACGATGCCAAGGGCGGCGCGGTCGAGTTCCGCGTCGAGAAGGCGGGCATCGTCCAGGCCGGCGTCGGCAAGGCGAGCTTCACCGAGGATGCCATCATCGCCAATGTCCGCGCCTTCGTGGACAGTGTGATGAAGGCCAGGCCCTCGGGCGCCAAGGGCAACTACATGAAGAAGATTTCCATCAGCTCCACCATGGGCCCGGGCGTGAAGATCGCCCTGGCATCGGTGGGCGCGGGTGGCGCGGCAGCCTAGCGCCGCGAAGTGAGATTCCGGCGGACGATCGCCGGGACTGTCCGAGACTGCTGGTGTCCGTCAGGACTTAAATATCCAGCATAGACAGGGAATGAACCGGATTTGGAAGGCAACTTCCCTGTTCGGGTTTGGACCCTGGGGCAGAATGACAGCAACAGGGTGATCGCGCGGATCGTCACGCGGGATCGCAAATGGAGAGCAAAGTGGAAAAAGCCAAGAAGGCGGAAGTCGTCGAAGACCTGAACCAGGTCTTTGCGAAGGCCGGCTCGGTGGTGGTCGCCCACTATTCCGGCATGACGGTTGCCCAGATGAGCGACCTGCGCACGCGCATGCGTGCCCAGGGCGCCTCGTTCCGGGTCGCAAAGAACCGTCTGGCGGTGCGCGCTCTGAAGGGTACGCCCATCGAAGGTATCGCCCACCTGTTCAAGGGGCCGACCGGCATCGCTGTCAGCGATGATCCGGTGGCCGCTTCGAAGGTGGCCGCCGCCTACGCCAAGGACAACGACAAGCTCGTGATCCTGGGTGGCTCGGTGGGCGCGACGGCCCTGGATGCGAACGGCGTCAAGCAGCTCGCAACCCTGCCGTCGCTCGATGAACTGCGTGGCAAGATCGTGGGCCTGCTCGTGGCGCCCGCGACCAAGATCGCCGGGGTCGTACAGGCGCCCGCCGGTCAGCTTGCCCGCGTCATCGGGGCGTATGCCAACAAGAGTGCCGCGTAATGGAGCGTCGGCCAGGAAAAGTGGACTTCCGGTTTTCCGTCCGGCCGCGCGACCAGAAATAGAACGACCAACGCCATCCAACCAACCAAACCCGAACCAAGCAAAGGAACTCTAGAAATGTCGAAGATCGAAAAGCTCGTTGATGACCTGTCCTCGCTGACCGTGCTGGAAGCCGCCGACCTGGCCAAGCTGCTGGAAGAGAAGTGGGGCGTCTCCGCCGCCGCGCCGGTGGCCATGGCTGCCGCTCCGGCCGCTGGTGGCGGCGCCGCCGCTCCCGCCGCCGAGAAGACCGAATTCACGGTCGTTCTCGCCGACGCCGGCGACAAGAAGATCAACGTGATCAAGGAAGTGCGCGCCATCACGGGCCTGGGCCTCAAGGAAGCCAAGGACCTGGTCGAGGGCGCTCCCAAGGAAGTCAAGGCTGACGTGTCGAAGGACGAAGCTGCGAAGATCAAGAAGCAGCTTGAGGACGCCGGCGCCAAGGTCGAGTTGAAGTAAAGGAGGCAGCGCGGGTTGAAGTACCGCTCTGTCGTGCATATTTCGTTCACCCACCTCCGCCGGCGGAACACCCCGCCGGCGGGCGGTGGCTTTCGCCATTGCCGCTGAATACCCCACCCGTCCAGCCACGGTCCGTCCCGGACCGTAGAGGAACATCGGAATGACTCTCTCCTTCACCGGTCGCAAACGCCTTCGCAAGACCTTCGGCAAGATCGCCGAGATCGCGCAGATGCCCAACCTGATCGAGGTCCAGAAGACCTCCTATGACCAGTTCCTCCAGCTGGTGAAGCCGGCCGAGGGGCGCAGGGACGAGGGCCTGGAGTCTGTGTTCCGCCAGGTCTTCCCGATCCGCGACTTCTCCGAGAGTTCGCTGCTGGAATATGTCGATTATCACTTCGAGGAACCCAAATACGATGTCGAGGAGTGCCAGCAGCGCTCCATGACCTATGCCGCGCCGCTGAAGGTGACGCTGCGGTTGATCGTGTTCGATGTGGACCAGGAAACCGGCGCCAAGTCGGTCAAGGACATCAAGGAGCAGGACGTCTATATGGGCGACGTCCCCTTCATGACCGACAACGGCACCTTTGTCGTCAACGGCACCGAGCGCGTCATCGTCTCCCAGATGCACCGCTCGCCCGGCGTCTTTTTCGATCATGACAAGGGCAAGACCCATTCCTCGGGCAAGCTGCTCTTCGCCGCCCGCGTCATTCCCTATCGCGGTTCCTGGCTCGACTTCGAGTTCGATGCCAAGGACATCGTTCATGTCCGCATCGACCGCCGCAGGAAGCTGCCGGCGACGACGCTGCTCTATGCCCTGGGCCTGACCCAGGAGGATATCCTGGGCTATTTCTACAACCGGATCTCCTTCAAGAAGCAGAAGGACGGCAGCTGGGTGACGCCGCTCGACGCCGGCTGGATGCGCAATCCGAAGTCTGTGTCGGACTGGAAGAATCCCAAGACCGGCGAAGTCATCCATGAAGGTGGCAGCAAGGTCGGCGTCCGCGCCCTGAAAAAGCTGGCGGAAGAGGGCGTCAAGACCGTCGCCTTCGCGGAAGACGAGCTCTTGGGCCGCTTCGCTGCCCTCGACTATGTCAATCCGGAAACCGGCGAGATCTATGTCGAGGCGGGCGACGAACTGACCACCGACGCCCTGGGCATCCTCGACGAGGCCGGCATCAGGGAAGTCGAAGTCCTCAATGTCGATGGCATCACCATTGGCAGCTACATCCGCAACACCCTGGCGGTAGACAAGAACCACAGCCGCGAGCAGGCGCTGATCGACATCTACCGCGTCATGCGTCCGGGCGAACCGCCGACGCTCGACACCGCCGAGACCCTGTTCGGCCAGCTCTTCTTCGACGCCGAGCGCTATGACCTGTCCGCCGTGGGCCGCGTCAAGATGAACATGCGCATGGGCCTGGACGCCCCCGACACGATGCGGGTGCTGCGCAAGGAAGACATCCTCGCCATCCTCAAGGCGCTGGTGGAACTGCGCGACGGCCGCGGCGAAATCGACGACATCGACAATCTCGGCAATCGCCGCGTGCGCTCGGTGGGCGAACTGATGGAGAACCAGTTCCGCGTCGGCCTGCTGCGCATGGAGCGCGCCATCAAGGAGCGCATGAGCGCGGTCGATATCGACACCGTGATGCCGCACGACCTGATCAACGCCAAGCCGGTGGCGGCGGCGGTGCGCGAATTCTTCGGCTCCAGCCAGCTGTCGCAGTTCATGGACCAGCAGAACCCGCTGTCGGAACTGACCCACAAGCGCCGCATGTCGGCGCTTGGACCGGGCGGTCTGACCCGCGAGCGCGCCGGCTTCGAGGTGCGCGACGTGCATCCGACCCATTACGGCCGCATCTGCCCGATCGAGACGCCGGAAGGCCCGAACATCGGCCTGATCAACTCGCTGGCGACCTTCGCCCGCGTCAACAAGTATGGCTTCATCGAAAGCCCGTACCGCAAGGTGGTCAACAAGCACCTGACGGACGAGGTGATCTATCTCTCGGCGATGGAGGAGGCGAAGTTCATGATCGCCCAGGCCAACGCCACCGTGGACAGCCGCCATCGCCTGACCGACGAACTGGTCTCCTGCCGTAAGGGCGGCAATTTCGTCATGACCACGCCGGACCAGGTGCAGTTCATCGACGTTTCGCCCAAGCAGCTGGTTTCCGTCGCCGCGGCGCTGGTGCCGTTCCTGGAGAATGACGACGCCAACCGCGCCCTGATGGGCTCCAACATGCAGCGCCAGGCCGTGCCGCTGCTGCGCCCCGAAGCGCCGCTGGTCGGCACCGGCATGGAGGAAGTGGTCGCGCGCGACTCCGGCGCCGCCATCACCGCCCGCCGTTCCGGCGTGGTGGACCAGGTCGACGCCACCCGCATCGTCATCCGCGCCACGGAAGAACAGGATCCCACCAAGCCGGGCATCGACATCTACCGCCTGCGCAAGTTCCAGCGCTCCAACGCCTCGACCTGCATCACCCAGAAGCCGCTGGTGCGCGTCGGCGATCTGCTGCAGAAGGGTGACATCATCGCTGATGGTCCTTCGACGCAGCTGGGCGAGCTGGCCCTGGGCAAGAATGCGCTGGTCGCCTTCATGCCCTGGAATGGCTACAACTTCGAAGACTCGATCCTGATCTCCGAGCGCATCGTGCGCGACGACGTCTTCACCTCGATCCATATCGAGGAATTCGAGACCATGGCCCGCGACACCAAGCTGGGGCCCGAGGAAATCACCCGCGACATTCCCAATGTCGGCGAGGAAAGCCTCAAGAATCTCGACGAGGCCGGCATCGTCTATATCGGCGCCGAGGTCCAGGCGGGCGACATCCTGGTCGGCAAGGTGACGCCCAAGGGCGAAACCCCGATGACCCCGGAAGAGAAGCTGCTGCGCGCCATCTTCGGCGAAAAGGCCGCCGATGTCCGCGACACCTCGCTGCGCGTGCCGCCGGGCGTCACCGGCACCATCGTCGAGGTGCGGGTCTTCAACCGCCACGGCGTGGACAAGGACCAGCGCGCCATGTCGATCGAGCGCGCCGAGGAAGAACGCCTGGCGGAAGACCGCGATGACGAGCTCTCCATCCTGGAGCGCAACATCTTCGCCCGCCTGTCGGAAATCCTGCTGAACAAGACTGCCGCCAGCGGTCCCAAGGGCATGGCCCCCGACACCAAGATCACGCAGCAGGTGCTGGACACCGTTTCCCGCCACCAGTGGTGGCAGATCGGCCTGCGCAACGAGAAGGCGATGGCCGAGATCGAGGGCCTGCGCACCCAGTATGACGACTCCAAGTCGCGTCTCGACAAGCGCTTTGCCGACAAGGTGGAGAAGCTGCGCCGCGGCGACGAGCTGGCGCCCGGCGTGATGAAGATGGTCCGCGTCTTCGTGGCGGTGAAGCGCAAGCTGCAGCCCGGCGACAAGATGGCCGGCCGTCATGGCAACAAGGGCGTCATCAGCCGCATCGTTCCGATCGAGGACATGCCGCATCTGGAAGACGGCACGGCGGTGGACGTGGTGCTCAATCCGCTGGGCGTGCCTTCGCGCATGAATGTCGGGCAGATCCTGGAAACCCATCTGGGCTGGGCCTGTTCCGGCCTTGGCCGCCAGATCGGCGACATGCTCGACAAGGTGCGCCGCGACGGCAAGCATGAGCCGCTGCGCCGCCACCTCAAGGGCGTCTATGGCAATGACGAGCGCCTGTCCCAGATCGACGAGCAGGGGCTGGAAGAGCTGGCCGACAATCTGCGCTTCGGCGTGCCGATCGCCACCCCGGTGTTCGACGGCGCCAAGGAGCACGACATTGTCGACATGCTGGAACAGGCCGGCCTGACCAATTCCGGCCAGGTCCGTCTGCAGGACGGCCGTACCGGCGAGGTCTTCACCCGTCCGGTCACGGTCGGCTACATCTACATGCTCAAGCTCAACCATCTGGTGGACGACAAGATCCACGCCCGTTCGATCGGCCCCTACAGCCTCGTCACCCAGCAGCCGCTGGGCGGCAAGGCGCAGTTCGGCGGCCAGCGCTTCGGCGAGATGGAAGTCTGGGCGCTGGAGGCCTATGGCGCCGCCTACACGCTGCAGGAAATCCTGACCGTGAAGTCGGACGACGTCGCCGGCCGCACCAAGGTGTACGAGGCGATCGTCCGCGGCGAAGACACGTTCGAGGCCGGTATTCCGGAATCCTTCAACGTGCTGGTCAAGGAAATGCGCTCGCTCGGCCTCAATGTCGAACTGGTGAATGGCGGTCCCGCGCAATAGCGCGTGGCCGAAGGAATGAAGTGACCCCTGCCTTGCGCCCGGCAAAGGGCAGGGGAATTCAAGGAATGGAACGGAACTGGCGCATGCCCTCCGTTCGTATCGAAAGGACGCTCGTATGAATCAAGAGCTGATGAATGTCTTCGGTCAGCAGAAGGAAATTCCCGCCTTCGACCGCATCAAGATTTCGCTGGCCAGCCCGGACCAGATTCTCCGCTGGTCGCATGGCGAGATCAAGAAGCCCGAAACCATCAACTACCGCACCTTCAAGCCGGAGCGGGATGGCCTGTTCTGCGCCCGCATCTTCGGGCCGGTGAAGGATTACGAGTGCCTCTGCGGCAAGTACAAGCGCATGAAGTACAAGGGCATCGTCTGCGAAAAGTGCGGCGTCGAAGTCACCGTGCAGAAGGTGCGCCGCGACCGCATGGGCCATATCGAGCTGGCCTCGCCGGTGGCGCATATCTGGTTCCTCAAGTCGCTGCCTTCGCGCATCGGCCTGATCCTCGACATGACGCTGAAGGACCTGGAGCGGGTTCTCTATTTCGAGAACTACATCGTCATCGAACCGGGCCTGACTCCCCTCAAGGACCGCCAGCTCCTGACCGAGGACGAGTTCTACAAGGCGCAGGACGAATACGGCAATGACAGCTTCACCGCCGAGATCGGCGCCGAGGCCATCCGCAAGCTGCTGATGGCCATCGACCTGGAGAAGCTGCGCGACGAAATCCGCGCCGACGTGGCGGAAGCCACCAGCGGCAGCGAAAAGCAGAAGAAGCTGGTCAAGCGCCTCAAGGTGGTCGAGGCCTTCCTCGATTCCGGCAACCGCCCGGAATGGATGATCCTCACCGTCGTGCCGGTGATCCCGCCCGAGCTGCGCCCGCTGGTGCCGCTGGACGGCGGCCGCTTCGCGACCTCCGACCTCAATGATCTCTATCGCCGCGTCATCAACCGCAACAACCGCCTGAAGCGCCTGATCGAGCTGAAGGCGCCCGACATCATCGTGCGCAACGAAAAGCGCATGCTGCAGGAATCGGTTGACGCGCTGTTCGACAATG
This sequence comes from uncultured Rhizobium sp., assembly GCA_964572805.1. Lineage (GTDB taxonomy): Bacteria > Pseudomonadota > Alphaproteobacteria > Micropepsales > Micropepsaceae > Rhizomicrobium. The sequence continues at coordinate 8,944 of CAZNGO010000024.1, forward strand.
GCCGCCGCGGCCGCGTCATCACCGGCGCCAACAAGCGGCCGCTCAAGTCGCTGGCCGACATGCTCAAGGGCAAGCAGGGCCGCTTCCGC
>CAZNGO010000025.1:0-40616 GCA_964572805.1 uncultured Rhizobium sp.
CTTCAGCACATTGTAGCCGCCGCACATGTCGCCATAGAGGGTGGCATAGCCGACGCTCATCTCGCTCTTGTTGCCGGTGGTCAGCACCATGTGGCCGAACTTGTTGGACATCGCCATCAGCATCACCCCGCGCAGGCGCGACTGGATGTTCTCCGCCGTGGTGTCGGCATGGCCCGGCAGCTGCGCCCCGGCGAACATCGGCCACAGCGTCTTGTCCATCGCCGCCACGGCGCGCTCGATCTCGATGGTGCCGTAATCGACGCCCAGCAGGCGGGCGCAGGCATCGGCATCCTCCAGGCTGTCCTGGCTGGTATAGCGCGAGGGCAGCATCAGGCATTTCACCCGCAGCGGACCCAGCGCGTCCACCGCCACCGCGGCGCTGAGCGCGGAATCGATGCCGCCGGAAAGCCCCAGCACCACGCCGGGAAAACGGTTCTTGTTCACATAGTCGCGCAGGCCCAGCATCATGGCGTGATAGACTTGGCTCTCGCGGCTTTCGGGGACGAAGCGGCCACCCGCCGCGCAAACCCATTTTCCGTCCGCGCCGCGCGACCATTCGCTGATGACCAGCTTCTCTTCCCAGCCCGGCAGCGCCAGCGCCGGCGCGCCATCGGCGTTCAGCACGAAGGAAGCGCCGTCGAACACCAGCTCGTCCTGGCCGCCCAGCTGGTTGAGATAGACCAGCGGCAGACCGGTTTCCTTCGCGCGGGCCGCCGCCAGGGCCAGGCGCACATCCTCCTTGCCGGCCTCGAAGGGCGAGCCGTTGGGCACCACCAGAATTTCCGCCCCGCCCTGCGCCAGTGCGGCGCAGACACTTGGCGACCAGATATCCTCGCAGACCGGCACGCCGAGATGGACGCCGCGCACGCGCAACGGCGTCGGCGTCGATCCGGCGGCGAAGACGCGCTTCTCGTCAAAGACGCCGTAATTGGGCAGGTCCACCTTGCAGGTGCGATTGGCGACGCGGCCCTCGTCCAGCAGCAGCACCGCGTTGTAGAGCCGGCCATCCTCCACCCAGGGCGCGCCGACCAGCACCGCCGGGCCGCCGTCCACCGTATCGCGCGCCAGTTCTTCCAGCGCGGCGCGGGCATCGGCCTGCAGGGCAGGCTTCAGCACCAGGTCTTCGGGCGGATAGCCGGTGATGAAGAGTTCGGAAAACAGGATGACGTCGGCGTTGCCGGCCTGCGCGCGGGCCTTGCGGGCGCGATCGAGATTTCCTGTGATGTCTCCCATCACGGGGTTCAGCTGCGCCAGGGCGATGCGGAAACGATCAGCCATGACCGTTGTTTAGACCGGTCGGGAAGCGGTGCCTAGCGGGCGGCGGCGATGCGGGGCTGGGCCATTGGCAAGGGCTGGGAAACGCCCGCCGCTTCCTCGATCAGGAGGGCGGTGTCCAGCGCCTGGGCGGCCTGCGCGGCCGTCACCAGCACCGGGGCGGCGCCCTTGATGGCGGCGACAAAGCCGGTCACCGATTCACCCAGCGGATCGCCCATCTCGAAGACGCCGAGCGGGCGGGGCGTGGTGTTGGTGACCGCCCGGGTGAGGAAGTCGATCTCGACCACGCCGTCGGCATAGACGGCCTTGAGGCCGCGCTTGCGCTCGGCGGCGACGCGGCTGGTTTCCAGATGCGCCACGGTGCCGCTGGCGAAAGTGACGGTGGCGGAGACTTCGTCGGCGAAGGGGCCGTATTCGACCAGGCCTTTGGCGGTGACGGCGGCGACGGGACCGGGCACCAGCGTATGCACCAGGTCGAGGTCATGGATCATCAGGTCGAGCACGGCGGAGACATCGTCGCCGCGCCCGGTCCAGGGCCCCTGGCGCCAGCAGGTGATCTCCAGCGGCGTGGCGTCGAGGTCGAGCAGGCCGGTGCGGGCGAAAACGAAGCGTTCCTGGTGGCCGACGGTGAGGATGCGGCCGGTTTCCTCAGCGATGGAAAGCAGGTCGGCGGCTTCCTCGCGGCTGGTGGCGATGGGCTTTTCCACCAGCACATGGGCGCCGGCATTGAGGAAGGCCTTGACGATCTCGTAATGGGACATGGCGGGCGAGCAGATGCTGACCAGATCGACCTTGCCCAGCAATTCGCGCCAGTCGGCGACAAGCAGCACGCCGTCATGCTTGGCGCAAAGAGCGGCGCGCACTTCGGCGGACGGATCGGCGATGGCGAAAAGCGCCACGCCCTTGTCGGCCATGGCGGCATATTTGGCGGCGTGATGGCGGCCAAAGGCGCCGGCGCCGATGACGGCGGCTTTCAGCGGACCCGATTCAGGCACCCGGCGGCGAAGAAACAAGAAAAGCCCCTGCTGGCTGTGATTTGAGGGGATCACTAGGCCCTGCGGTGCAGCAAAGGGCGACTGATAAGATATTGCGGCTTGTTACCATTATAAGCCATTGTTTCAGTTATGTAATTACCTGAACAGCGTACGGCTTTTGCCGCCCCGTTCCGGCAGCGCCCGGGCTGGCACGAAGCTGGCTTGGTTGAGAGCCAGATCGCCTTGCCGGGCCGGCCCCACGGTCCAGAACGGAACATTTGTCGCGTCATGACCCAGCCCCAGCCACATCAGGACTGTGAAGTGGCCATCATCGGCACAGGTCCCTATGGCCTGTCGCTGGCGGCGCATCTGGCCGCGCGCGGGGTGGATTTCCGCATTTTCGGCCGGCCGATGGAGCTGTGGCGCCATCACATGCCTGAAAACATGATGCTGAAGTCGAACGGCTATGCCTCCAACCTCAGCGCCCCGGACGGCAAGGCCTCCAGTCTCAAGACCTTCTGCCGCCTGCATGGCCTGACCTATGGCGACCTCAATGTGCCGGTGCCGCTGGCGACCTTTGTCGCCTATGCCGACTGGTTCCGCGCCCGCCATGTCAAACAGCTCGACGAGCGCATGGTGACAGGGCTGGACCGCGACGATGCCGGCTATCGCCTGACGCTGGAAGACGGGGCGCAGCTTTGCGCCGCCCAGGTGGTGATGGCGGTGGGGATCACCGCGTTCCCCTACACCCCGGCGGCGCTGGCCGCCCTGCCCGCCCATCTCGTCTCGCATTCCTTCGACCACCGCACCGTGCATCAGTTCGCCGGCAAGGAAACCGTCGTGGTCGGGGCCGGCGCCTCGGCGGTCAATCTCGCCTATGAGCTGCGCCTGGCCGGCGCACAGGTCACCATGCTGGCGCGTGGACCCAGCATCGAATACCACGAGCTGCCCAACCCCAGGGCGCTGTCGCCGTGGGAACTGGCGACCAATCCGCCCGCGCCGTTCGGCCAGGGCTGGCGCTCGCTGCTGCCGGCGCTGCTGCCGCAGCTGTTCTACCGCCTGCCGCGCGCCTGGCGCGCCCGCTCGATCAAGAACCACATGAAGCCGGCCGCCGGCTGGTTCATGCGCGACAAGGTGATGGGCCAGGTGCCGGAAGTCCTGGGCCAGCAGATCACCGGCGCCTGGGAAGCGGACGGCAAGGCGCATGTCGCCCTGTCGAATGGACGCAAGCTCACCTGCGACCATGTCTTCGCCGCCACCGGCTATCGCATGGCGCTCAGCCGGCTCTCCTTCCTCAGCGATGGCGTGCGGCGGACAATCGCCCGCACCGGCGCGACGCTGAACGTCTCGCCGTCGTTCGAGACCGACCTGGACGGGCTTTATGCCCTGGGGCCGCTGGCGATGGAGAATTTCGGGCCGCTGCTGCGCTTTGTCTGCGGCACCTCTTTCGCCGCGCCGCGCCTGGCGCGGGTGCTGCAGCAGCGGGTGATGCTGGCGCGGGTCGAGAAGCGCCTTGCCGGGCTGGCGCAGGCCGCGGTGCTCAAACTCCAGGGCGCTTTCGCCTGAGACCGGCCGGGGCGGCCGAACGGCAACCGCCCTTTGGCGAATTAAGACTCCTATCGGGCGGCGAACCGCAATAACATCGCCCTGGAACGCGCAAATGACCATTTGCCGTCCTGGGGCGGGGACCATGAAAATTCATCATCGGCTTGGGATATGCCTCCCCTTGCTGCTCTGCCTCGGCGGCGCCGCGGCGGCGCAGGACGGCCAGAATGCCGCCGCCTCGGTCACCGTCCTGCTGTTGACCACCGATGTGCAGGTGGCCGCCGACGGCAGCGACACCAGGACCCAGCATATCGAGATGCGCGCCGGCAATGACGCGGGGGCGCTGCAGATCGGCCAGATAAGCATCGCCTTCGATTCCTCGGCGCAGGACCTCGCGGTGGTGGAAGCCCATACGCTGAAGGCCGACGGCAAGACCCTGGCGGTGGATACAAATGCGATCTACGACCAGACCCCGCCGGGGCAGACCACGCTGATCATCAATGGCCTGCGCGCCAAGCTGATCGTCTTTCCCCAATTCGCGGCCGGCGACACCGCCGTCTACACCATCAGGACGACGACGCGGCATCCGAATTTTCCCGGCCAGTTCAGCTATGACGAGCTTTTCCCGCGCACCCAGGCCTTCAACGAGGTGCGCGAAACCATCACGGCGCCGAAAAGCTTTCCCCTCTATGTCGAAAGCCACGATGTCGAAGCCAGCAGGCGGGACGATGGCGCCAATGTGATCTACAGCTGGCACTATGCCGCGCCCAGGCCGGCGGCGGAGGTGCCTGTCACCTTCTCGCCGCTGGATCACACGCCGCGCTTCTTCGCCTCCAGCTTCAAGGATTATGGGCAGCTGGGGCGCGCCTATGCGGCGCTGGCCGAGCCGCGCCAGGTGGTGACGCCCAGGATCAAGGCGCTGGCCGACGAGATAACCGCCGGGACCAGCGACCCCAGGGCGCAGACCCAGAAGCTCTATGAATGGGTCAACGGCCATATCCGCTATGTCGGCATCGAGCTGGGCACCGGCTCCTTCATTCCCCGCGAGGCGGATGCCATCGTCGCCACCGGCTATGGCGACTGCAAGGATCACGACCTTCTGCTCCAGGTCCTGCTCAAGGCGCGCGGCATCGAATCGCGGAGCATCCTGCTCAACGCCGGCGAGAGCTATTCCCTGACGCAGGTTCCCACCTTCGCGACGCTGGACCACGTCATCACCTTCGTGCCGCAGTTCGACCTGTATCTCGACAGCAGCGCCGGGCTGGCGCCGTTCGGCATCCTGCCGATGCAGGAATATGGCAAGCCGATGGTCGTGGCCGCGCGGGACTCCCCGGGCCAGGGAAGAATGCCGGTGCTGGCGCCGGACGTGGCGAAGATCACGCTCAAGACCGTGGCGGCGCTGGACAAGAATGGCGAAGTGACGGGCACGACCACCACGACGGCGAGCGGGCCCTATGCCATCACCCTGCGGGCCCTGGGCCTGCAGATTCAGGCGGCGGGCCCGACCGCGGCGGCCAGGCTGCTGACGGCGATGGGATACGAGAATGCCAGCGGCACGCTTGCGCTGGGCACGCCCAACGGGTTTGCCCCCGACTATACGATTTCCGGCACCTTCAAATGGACGGGATGGGGCGATTACGTATCCGGCAAATACAGCTTCTACATGCCGCCGGCGCTGCGGCTGCTGGGCCAGTCGGGCGACGGCATCATGGGCCCGTTCGATCCGGGCAAGCTGCAACCCGGCGAACCCACCGTGTGTTTCAGCGCCGAGCAGAGCGAGGATCTGTCGCTGAAGGCGCCTGACGGCACCCAGTGGGACGGCAAGCCGAACGACCTTCGGGTCGAAACGCCGAATCTGCTGTTCGTGGCGCACTGGTCGCTGGACGGCGACACAATGAGCGTTCACCGCGACTTCACCAGCAAGATCGACCAGCCCCTGTGCAGCGGAACCATTCGCGCCCTATCGGCCGCCGCGCTCAAACGGATATCGGACAGCTACGATGTAACCATCTCATTTGTGGAGCGCGGGCAGGCTGGCGACGCGGCCATGAATGCGGCCAGGGGCTTTTTCAACAGCGGCGTGTCACACCTGAATGCAAGAGAATACGACCTCGCGATTGCGGATTTCTCCAAGGCGATTGCACTTAAGCCCGATCTGATCAACGCCTATCGCCTGCGGGCAAGTGCAAATGCAGTTCAGCGCCAGTATTCCGCGGAAATTCCGGATCTCGACCAGCTGATCAAGCTGCAACCTACAGTCTCCGATAACTGGCGAAATCGCGGGCAGGCTTATTCCCTGATTGGCCAGTATGCCAGAGCGATTGAGGATTTTGACCAGGCCCTCAAGCTGAATCCTGGCGATGCCGCAGCCTTGAATCTTCGGGCCAATGCACAACGCAATCTGCAAAATCTGGGATCGCTGGATGCCGCCAGACAGGCGACAAAATCCAGCCCGACGACCAGCACGGAGTTCGTTGCGCGCGGCATAGCCTATGCGAAGCTCGGCCAGAATGAACAGGCGCTCAGCGATTTCGCCCAGGCCATCAAGTTGAATCCCGATAATGCGGGGGCGTATTCGGATCGTTCCGACATATATTCCCGACTGGGGCAAATGGACCTCGCACTACAGGACCTCAACCAGGCGATAAAAATCGCCCCGAACGATGCGGGTGCCTTGAATAATCGCGGAGCGCTTAAGGCACGGCTGCGCCAGCATGAACAGGCGCTTGAGGACTTTAACAACTCCATACGCGCCGCTGGGCATGCGGACATTGCTGTGCTGAACAATCGCTCCAATACGTATTTCGCTCTGAAGCAGTATGACAACGCGATTGCGGATATCACTGCGCTGATCGCGCTTGACCCCAATTCACCGGGTGCTTTCAATACCCGTTGCTGGTACAGGGCGATTGCCAAGAAAGAACTTGATGAGGCCCTGGCGGATTGTAATGAAGCCTTGCGCCAATTGCCGGACGATCCGGCTACCCTGGACTCTCTGGGATTCGTTTATTTCCGGATGGCCAATTATCCAGCCGCGATAAAGACGTTCGACTCTGCTCTTGCTCTCAATCCGAGATTGCCGGCGTCCCTCTATGTGCGTGGGCAGGCCAAAGCGAGAAGCGGTGATGAAAAGGGCGGCGCGGCTGATATGGCGGCTGCCATAGCGCTGAGCCCCGGAATTGCAGCAAATTATGCAGATTATGGCATGCCCCCTTGAACGGGGAATGACCGCTTCTGGCGCAAGGCGGACAGTCACGCCGCCGGCGCGCTGGCCAAAAGCGACGCCATCGCCGCCACCACCAGATAGGCGGTCATCAGCGGCGCCAGGCCGGTGAGCAGCGCGCCGGTGATGTCGACATAGGCGCGGCATTCCAGCAGCGGAAAGACCGAGCCCATCACCAGGAACTGGATCGCCGCCACCGCCACCACCCCGAACAGGAAGGCGCGCAGCGCCGGGCCGATGATTTCCGGCTTGGCGCCCTGCTCCAGCCGGATCAGCCCGGCCTGCAGCTTCAGCCGCGAGCAGGCCGAGGCGAGATAGACCGCCGCCAGCGTCCAGGCGAAGGCGGCGGCGAAGATGCGCCCGCCATCCATGTCGCAGCCATCCAGCGCCCGCACCAGCGCCCGCTGGCCGGGAATGGCGAAGGTGACCGCGCCTTCCAGCGCATGCGCCCAGGGCATCTCCAGCGTGGCGGGGGCCAGCGCCACCTGCACGATGAAACTCATCGCGACAAAGGCGAGGAAGACGATCTCGTTGAAGCCGGGAACGAAATGATGCGGCCGCAGCCAGGTCAGCAGCGGCGTGCCGCCCTGTGACGGCGGCAGCCCGCCGGAGGCGCCGAAGCCGCCGATGAACAGCAGGCCCATGGCGGCGAAGAGCAGGACGCAGACCGGGATCGCCAGCCAGGCATTGGCCGGCGCCGTGCCGGCGCCCAGGGCCAGGTGCAGGGCGTGGCCGCCCGCGACCAGGCAGAACAGGAGCCAACCCTTGGCGAGAAGGCGGGCTATGCCCATCCGCTGTTCCGAACCATCAAACCACCTCTCCATGGGCGGCCTTGGGCCGCCCATCCCACTTCGTTCCGCATGAAAGAAAGTTGGATGGCCGGGTCAAGCCCGGCCATGGTGAATTTTTGGAATTACCCTGCACATTCCGAGGGAAGCCGTCAGGCCGAAACCGCCAGGCCGGCGCTTTTCATCCGCTCGTCGCGAATGCCCTCCGCCAGCAGGAAGGCCAGTTCCAGCGCCTGGCTGGCATTGAGCCGCGGATCGCAGGCGGTCTGGTAGCGGTCGGCAAGGTCCACTTCCTTCAGGCCCTGCGCCCCGCCCAGGCACTCCGTCACGTCCTGGCCGGTCATTTCGAAATGGACGCCGCCGGCATGGGTGCCTTCGGCGCGGTGCACGGCGAAGAAGCTGCGCACCTCTTCCAGGATGCGGTCCACCGGCCGGGTCTTGTAGCCCGATTGCAGCTTGATGGTGTTGCCATGCATGGGATCGGACGACCACACCACCTTCTTGCCCTCGCGCTGCACGGCGCGGACCATGGGCGGCAGTTTCTCGGCGACCTTGTCGGCGCCGAAGCGTGCGATCAGGGTCAGGCGGCCGGGAATGTTCTGCGGATTGAGGATGTCGATCAGCCGCAGCAATTCCTCGGGATCGAGGCTGGGGCCGCATTTCAGGCCGATCGGGTTCCTGATGCCGCGCATGAACTCGACATGGGCGCCGTCGGGCTGGCGGGTGCGGTCGCCGATCCACAGCATGTGGGCGGAGGTGTCGTACCAGTCGCCGCTGGTGGAATCGATTCGGGTCATCGCCTGCTCATAGTTGAGCAGCAGCGCTTCATGAGACGTGTAGAAGTCGGTGCCGCGCAACTGCGGCACCGAACCGGAATTGATGCCGATGGCATCCATGAACTCCAGCGTTTCGGTGATGCGCTGCGCCAGACCCTGGTATTTTTCGCTGGCCGGCGAGTCCGCGATGAAGCCCAGCATCCAGCGATGGACATTGTGCAGGTCGGCATAGCCGCCCTGGGCAAAGGCGCGCAGCAGGTTCAGCGTCGCCGCCGACTGGGCGGTGGCCTGCAGGAGGCGCTGCGGATCGGGAATGCGCGCCTCGCGGGTGAACTCGCCGCCATTGATGTTGTCGCCGCGATAGGAGGGCAGCGTCACGCCGCCCCTGGTCTCGGTGTCTTCCGAGCGCGGCTTGGCGAACTGGCCGGCGATGCGGCCCACCTTCACCACCGGCACGCCGGCGGCAAAGGTCAGCACCACCGCCATCTGCAGCAGGACGCGGAAGGTGTCGCGGATATTGTCGGGATGGAATTCGGCGAAGCTTTCGGCGCAGTCGCCGCCCTGCAGCAGGAAGGCCTTGCCTTCCGCCACCTGGCCGAGCGAGGCCATCAGGTTGCGGGCCTCGCCGGCGAACACCAGCGGCGGATGGGTCTTGAGCTGGCCCAGCACGCGGTCGAGCGCCGCCTGGTCCGGATAGGTCGGAACCTGACGGATCGGCTTGTCCTGCCAGCTTTGCGGGCTCCACTGGGCCACGGCCATGCACTCCTGCAAAAACGGCCCCGGATATAGGGGAAGGCATCCGCTTTTACCAGAAGCGCGGCCGGCAGGGGTGAATCGCCGGTAATGCAAGCCTTGTCAGGGGCTTGGAAGCGCGTCCGGCCACCGCCGGCCGCCACAGGGCGGGCTTGCCCGGAACGGATCATGTGCTACTTTTCGTAACATACCTGGGAGAATTGCGTTGAGTGATGCCCTGCCCGACCTGGGCGAACTGGAGCGCAGCGTGATGCAGCTGGTCTGGCGCCACGGCCCCGTCACCGCCGAGGCGGTGCGCGCCAGGCTGAACCGGCCGCTGAAGGAATCCACCGTCCGCACCGTGCTGCGCCGGCTGGAGGACAAGGGCTACATCACCCACACGGTCGAAGGCCGCACCTTCCACTTCCGCGCCGCCGAAAAGCGCGGCACCGTCGCCGCCAAGGCGGTGCAGCAGATCATGGACTGGTTCACCGGCGGTTCGCTGGAGGAAGTGCTGGTCGGCCTGGTGGACAACAAGGCGCTCGATCCCAGACAGCTCCAGGCGCTGTCGGAAAAAATCGCCAGGGCGAAGAAGAAATGATCCTGCTGCTGCAGTCGGCCTTGCGCGCGCTGCTGCTGGGCGCCTGCATCTGGTCGCTGCTGCGGGCCTTGCGGCTGCGCGACGCCCGCACCGAGACCTCGGTCTGGACGCTGGTCCTGCTGGTTTCGCTGGCGATGCCGCTGCTGATGCCATGGGCCGAGGCGCGCCTGCCGGGCCTGCCGCTGCCGGCGCAACCCCTGGCGGCGCAGCAGCCGTCAGCTCCCACCGCCTGGGCCTGGCTGGGCGCGCATGCGGCGCTGTTCCGGGCTCTCTATCTGGCCATGGCGGCGGCGCTGCTGGCGCGGCTGGCGCTCGGCCTGGTCCTGGGCCTCGGGCTTTGGCGCCGCGCCGTGCCGATTGCGCCGGGCCTGCGCATCAGCCCCGCCCTGCGCAGCCCGATGGTTTTCGGCGGCGGCATCCTCTTGCCGCCGCAATGGCAGGACTGGGATCCGGCGCGGCGCGACGCTGTGCTGGCGCATGAGCAATGCCATGTGCGGCGCGGCGACTTCTTCCTCCAGCTCGGCGCGCGGATCTACTGCGCCCTGTTCTGGTTCAGCCCCTTTTCCTGGTGGCTGCTGCGCGAGCTTTGCGTGCTGGCGGAAAGCGCCAGCGATGCGGCGGCGGTGCGACGGATGGGCGACCGCGCCTCCTATGCCGAACTGCTACTGGAGGTGGCGCGCCAGGCCCGGCCCATGGCCGCGCTGGTGGCGATGGCCAAGGGACCGGATATCGCCTGGCGGGTGGACCGCATCCTGGACGGCGGACCGGAACGGGCCCTGGGCGGCTGGGTGCGCGGCATTGCCGCCGCCACCGTGCTGGCCGCCAGCCTGGGCATTGCCGGGGCCCATGCCGTCAGCACCCGATCCGTCATCGCCGAGGCCCATGCCGTCAAGCTCGCCCAGGCGGCGCCCGGCGCCATGCCGCTGGCGGCAACGACGCCGGCGCCATTGCCGCGGCCGGTGCGCGTCCAGCCGCATTCGGGTCCGCGCTATGACCCCCGCGCCCTGTTGCGCGATCCCCAGGCGATCATGGTGCGCGGGCTGATCGTCACCACCAGCAGCTGAGGGGACAATGCGCGGTCTGGCGATTCTCGTTCTCTGCCTGGGTCTGGCGGCGCAGCCGGCGCTGGCCGATGTCCCGGCGGGACGCTGGACCGGCGCCATCCCCGCATCGCCCGGCTGCGACTTCGAATCCGGCGTGATGCTGCTGGCGGCGGACGGGCTGGTCTTCGGCACCATCACCACGCCGCGCGGCAATTCCAGCATCGAAGGCGAATTCATGCCCGACGGCAGCGGCAGCGTCAGCGTGGACAATGCCGTGCGCGGGACGCTGCGGCAGGGTGACGGCCATCTCCTGCTCGACTGGAGCAACAATGCCTGCCGCCGCCATGCCGAGCTTGCGCCCGCACCCGTCACGCCCAGCCCGTTCGACGGCGCCTGGCAGGCCGAGCGCCTAGCCATGGCCAAGCCCTGCAACGCCAGCACCCTGCTGCGCCTGGTGGTGGTCGGCGGCCAGATGCTCGGCATCAATCACGCGCCATGGAAGACCAGCATCTTCCGCGCCGAGATCGAAGCCGACGGCACCGGGCGGGTGCAGCTGAACAATGGCAAGGGCTCGATCCGCTTCGAGGGCAGCCGCTTCCAGATGGGCTGGGTGGGAAGCCCCTGCGGCAATGAAGTGGCGCTGGGCGACCGCGTTCCCGATGCCGCCCGGCTGGAAGCGATGCGCCAGGCGCGCCAGAAGGCGCAGGCCGCCTATGAGCGGCTGAAGGCCGACGCCGAGGCCGGCCGCAAGCTGGACTATACCGCGCTCAGGGCCGCCTCGGTGCAGGCGCCGGAATGGGCCTTCTTCAACAACAAGGCGGACGGGCCGCTCAGCCAGGCCATCACCGCGGCCAAGGGGGGAGACTGCCCGCAGGCGCTGGCCAATCTCGCCCAGGTGCTGCAGTACGATTTCACCATCGACGCCGCCCATGCGCTCAAGGCCGATTGCCTGCGCAAGAAGGACCCCGGCACCGCCAGGCGCGAGGACGCCATCGCCAATGGCCTGGTGCGCTCGCTGATGCGTTCGGGCGACGGCAGGAGCGAGAAGACCGCCTATGTCGTCACCACCGGGCGCGAGATCGATGATGTCCTGGCCAACCGCCATATCGATGTCCGCACCCACCTGCAGCAGACGCGCGGCAGCGACGGCCGCTTCTATTTCGTCCTGCAGGGCCTGCAGGCCAGGAGCAGGAAGCTGTTGACCGTCTATTTCAACATCGACGCCTTTGTCGCCGGCCGCCAGGGCAAGCGGGCCGGCCCCGACCCGCAACGCTGAGCTTCAGCCGGGCTGCTTCGAATAGCTTTTCGTCCGCATGGTCACCAGTTCCTCCGCTGCGGTCGGGTGAAGCGCGATGGTGCGGTCGAAATCCGCCTTGGCCGCGCCCATCCGCAGCGCGATGGCGGCGGTCTGCACGATCTCGGCGGCATGGTCGCCGAAGATGTGGCAGCCCAGCACCCGGCCGGTGGCGGAATTGACCACCAGCTTCATCAGGGTGCGGACCTCGCGCCCGCCAAGCGTGTGCAGCAGCGGGCGGAAGGTGGATTTGTAGACATCGACGGGATGGCCCAGGGCCAGGGCCTTTTCCTCGGTCAGGCCGACCGCCGCCAGTTCCGGGGTGGTGAAGACGGCGCTGGGGACATGTTCATGATCGGGGCGGGTCGGATTGTCCCGGAAGGCGGTCTCGACGAAGCACATCGCCTCATGGATCGCCACCGGCGTCAGCTGCAGCCGGTCGGTGACATCGCCGATCGCCCAGACATGGCGGGCGCTGGTGCGGGAGAATTCGTCCACCCGGACCTCGCCCTTCCTGCCCAGTTCAACCCCTGCCTTCTCGACATGCAGGGCGGCGGTGTTGGGGCGCCGGCCGATGGCGATCATGATCTGGTCCGCGTCGATCTTGCCGCCCCTGCTGGTCTCGGCATGAAGGCAATCGCCGCGTTTCTCGATCATGGTGAATTCGCAGCCCAGCAGGACCTCGATGCCGCGTTCCTTCATCGAGTCGCAGAGCGCGTCGCGCATGTCGTCATCGAAGCCGCGCAGCGGCTTCTCGCCGCGATAGACCAATGACACCTTGCTGCCCAGGCCCTGGAAGATATGGGCGAACTCCAGGGCGATATAGCCGCCGCCGGCGATCAGGATGCGGCGCGGCAGCTCCTTGAGGTGAAAGGCCTCGTTGGAGGTGATGCAGAGTTCGGTGCCGGAAATCACATGGCTGCCGCCCAGCTCGCGCGTCGGGGTGTTGCCGGTGGCGATGAGGATTTTTTCCGCCGTGACGCGCCTGCCGGAATTGAGCAGACGCAAGGTGTGCGGATCCTCGAAGACGGCGCGGTCGCCGAAGATGGTGACGCCGGCCTTTTCCACCGCCCCGCGATAGAGGCCTTCCAGGCGGGCGATCTCGCGGTCCTTGTTGGCGATCAGCCGGGCCCAGTCGAAGCGGGGATCGCCGAAATTCCAGCCGAATCCCTCGGCGTCCCTGATGTTCTCGGCGAACTGACTGGCATAGACCAGCAGCTTCTTGGGGATGCAGCCGCGGATGACGCAGGTGCCGCCCATCCGGCTTTCCTCGGCCAGGGCGACGCGGGCGCCGGCTTGCGCCGCCATGCGCGAGGCGCGCACGCCGCCGCTGCCGCCGCCAATCACGAACAGGTCATAATCAAACTTCGTCATGTTGGCGGCCCGCTTGTGCCGCGCTAGGCTAGCCGGGCATGAACCGGGCCACAATGCACAAGGGCGTGACGGCAATCCTGATGATGATGGCGGCAACGCTGCTGTCGGGCTGCGTGCTGTCGGACTCCCTGCGCCAGAACAATATTTTCTCGGTCTGGGGCCGGCCGCTGCCGCCGCGCAGCGTCTTCACCATCACCGACCGCGAGCCCGAGGGTAACGGCTTTTCGCTGAACTGGGGCGGCGGCGCGGCGCATTGCGGCCGTGCCACCGTTACCATCGCCAGCGCCAACAGCCCGCCCGCACCCGATCCGAAGCTGGAGCCCGTTGCGTGCGAGGGCGATGCCGCCATGGCCGCCTTCGCGGCCCAGGTCGCGGCGGCGGCGGCGCCTTGCGGCCGCGTGCTGGTGATCGTGCATGGCTTCAATCTCAGCTTCCGCACCGCCCTGCTGCATGGCGCCCAGGCGGCGAACGACGCGCAATGGCGCTGCGCCACCATCCTGTTCAACTGGTCGAGCGAGGCCTTGTTCAACCGCTATGCCGCCGACATCGAGCATAGCGGTTATGCCGTGCCGCTGATGCTGCAGTTGCTGCGGGCGCTGAACATGGCGGGCCTCAGGCCCGACATCCTGGCGCACAGCATGGGCGCGCGCATAACCTTGAGCGCCCTGTCCGCGCTCTGCCAGAATGCGCGGCCGGTGGCGGGCGAAGTGATCCTGGCGGCGCCCGATGTCAGCGCCGACCCGACGGATGACGATTTCGGCCGGCTGCTGAAGCGCGATGCGGCCTGCGCCCGGCGCACCACGCTTTATGCCTCCGACAACGACCTGGCGCTGATCGCTTCGGAAAGCGCCCATGGCGGCATCGCCCGCGCCGGCAGCCATCCCGCCCGCGACATGGACTATGCCAGCGCCAACCCGCGCGTCGAGGTGGTGGATGCCAGCCTGGCCACCGGCGACATTTCCGGCCATGCCTATTTCGTCTTTTCGTACGAGATGCTCGACGACCTGATGTGGCTGCTGGACGGCGCCTCGCAGGACAGGCGCGCGGAACTGGGCACCCTGACCTGCGCCGACTGGAGCGGCGGGACCTGCGCGCAGGGCAAGGGCCGCTATGCCCTGAAGGTCGAAGCGGCGCGCCGGCCCGGCTTCGAGCAGAAGCTGCTGCGCAACATCGTGCCGCTGGTGCTGCCGCTGCAGCCGAACTAGGAACCCTCACCCTTCGTCAGGCTCAGGGTGAGGCTTTCCTTTTCCTCATGCTGAGCCCGTCGAAGCATGAGGGCAGCGCTGGCGCTCTAGGACCTGGTGATGACTTCGACTTCGCCCGGCCCCGCGATCAGCAGGGTGGTGGCGATGCCGACGAAAAGCCCGTCCTCGACCACGCCGGGCACGGCGCGGATGGCGGCGGAAAGTTTCGGCGCGCTCTGGATGATGCCGAAGGCGCAGTCATAGATGACATTGCCGCTGTCGGTCCTGAACGGGGCGCCGTCCTTCTGGCGCAGGGTCATCGGCACATCGGCATAGCCCAGCGCGGCGAAAGCGGCGGCCAGGCGCAACGCGGTGGCCTTGTGGCCGAACTCGATCACTTCGACCGGCAGCGGATATTTGCCCAGGCGCGGCACCAGCTTGGATTCGTCGGCGATCACCACCATGGCCTTCGACGACGCCGCGACGATCTTTTCCCTGAGCAGCATGCCGCCGCCGCCCTTGATCAGGTTCAGGTCGCGGTCGGCCTCGTCGGCGCCGTCGATGGTGAGGTCGAGCGGGGCGAGATCGTCAAGCTGGGCGAGCGTGATGCCCAGCTTCCTGGCATAGGCGGCGGTGCGCTCGGAGGTGGGAACGCAGGTGAGCTTGAGGCCGCCGCGGATGCGCGGGCCCAGCAGGTCGAGGAAGACTTCGGCGGTGGTGCCGGAGCCCAGCCCCAGCGTCATGCCGTCGGCGACGTATTCGAGCGCCTTGGCGGCGACGGCTTTTTTCAGTGCGTTCTGGTCGGTCATGGGCGCCTAATGGTATTAAGCCTAGTCAACTTCCCACGACCATAATCCAAAAAATATGTTCTATGAAACTGAGAAAAGAATGCGTGCCTTTCGAGGTTTTCAGGTCGAATTTTTCCCGAAGGCCGGAAGGAATTTACTCCCGCCAAAAGCCAGCATTCATCGCAATTTTCCAGATATTCTGACAACTTTGCACTCTTCTTGTCGATTGCAGCTTGCAGAAGCGAGTGCGTGTCTTTCATAACAATGCTCGCCTCCATCCATCGCCATTTTTGTCCATGAAGGTCTGAACTCCGATCAATCATTATGAGATCAACCTCCGAAGGTTGTCCCGGCTTCATTTCGAGTGAAACCTGATCGCCGCTATCGGGCATATACAGCCCCACCGTGCTTGCGACTTTAGCCGCAACGTCTTTTCGCTTTTTTGAGACTAACGGACGGGAGGTGCTAAAAAAGAGCATCACGTTTGCCAATGGCAACCCAAGCTTTGTCGCCTCCGCTTGGGAAAGCGATGTAATTTCGTCTTTTGTGTGCTCCGCTGCGACTTCACGATCTCTGGTGTAAAGGGCCGTCACCTCTACACCGATCACTTTATCTTCCGCAGTTATTAGAAAATCCGGCCGTTCCGATTTTCGCGTCGTACCGAATCTCGCATCACGCTCGAAATATTGAAACGAATGGAAAAAAGCTTCTTCCAGTTCAACTTTACCCAATGCTTCCATTGGGGGCTATTCCACCGTCACACTCTTCGCCAGGTTGCGCGGCTGGTCCACGTCGGTGCCCTTGGCGATGGCGGCATAATAGGCCAGGAGCTGCACCGGGATGGCGTAAAGCAGCGGGGTGATGAAGGCGTTGGTGGTCGGCACCGTGATGCCGGCCCAGACCTTGCCCGCCTTGGCGACGCCTTCCGCGTCGGAAATCAGCAGCACCTTGCCGCCGCGCGCCATCACTTCCTGCATGTTGGAGATGGTCTTCTCGAAATGGGCGTCATGCGGCGCCAGCACGATGATCGGCACATCCTCGTCGATCAGGGCGATGGGACCATGCTTCATCTCGCCGGCGGCATAGCCCTCGGCGTGAATATAGCTGATTTCCTTCAGCTTCAGCGCCCCTTCCAGCGCCAGCGGGTATGACGCGCCGCGGCCGAGATAGAGCACGTCGCGGGCGCGTCCCACCTCCTGCGCCACCGTCCTGATCGCCGTTTCCTGCTGCAGCATCTCGGCGATGTGGCGCGGCGTCTCCAGCAGCGCGGCGCAGAGCTGCTTCTCGTCCGCCGCCGTCAGGTGGCCGCGCGCCACCCCGGCGGCGATGGCGAAACTGGCCAGCGCGGCGAGCTGGCAGGTGAAGGCCTTGGTCGAGGCGACGCCGATCTCGGGCCCGGCATAGGTCGGCAGCACGATGTCGGCCTCGCGCGCGATGCTGGATTCCGGCACATTGACGATGGCGATGATGGTCTGGCCCTTGGCCTTCGCATCGCGCAGCGCCGCCAGGGTGTCGGCGGTCTCGCCCGACTGGGAAATGAACAGCGCCGCGCCGTTCTCGGGATAGACGGCGTCGCGGTAGCGCAGCTCCGACGCCACGTCGATCTCCACCGCCAGGCGGGCCAGCTTCTCGAACCAGTATTTGCCGACCATGCCGGCATAGAAGGAGGTGCCGCAGGCGCAGATGGTCAGGCGCTGCGCCTTGGCCAGCGCGGGGCGCAGCCCGACGCCGAGATGGCGCACCGTGGGACCGGCGGGATCGAGATAATGCGCCAGGGTATGGCCGATCACTTCCGGCTGCTCATGGATTTCCTTGGCCATGAAATGGTCATGGCCGGCCTTGTCGACGATGGCGGCGCTGGCCGAAGTGATGACGATCTGGCGGTTGGCGGGCCGGCCGTGCGCGTCGAAGATGGCGACATCGGTGCCCTGGATCACCGCGACATCGCCTTCCTCCAGATAGGAAACGCGGTTGGTGAAAGGCGCCAGCGCGAAGGCGTCGGAGCCGAGATAGGTCTCGGTCTCGCCATAGCCCACCGCCAGGGGCGAGCCCTTGCGGGCGCCGACCAGGAGGCCCTCATGATCCTTGAAGATCATGGCGATGGAATAGGCTCCGGTCAGCCGCGCCACCGCTGCCTTGGCGGCTTCGGCGGGGGCCAGGCCTTCGTCCATGCAGGCGCTGACCAGATGGGCGGCGACTTCGCTGTCGGTCTGGGATTCGAAGACATGGCCCTTGGCCGCCAGTTCGGCCTTGAGCTCGCGGAAATTCTCGATGATGCCGTTGTGCACGATGGCGACGCGCGGCGTGGCGTGGGGATGGGCGTTGGCCTCGGTGGGCGCGCCATGGGTGGCCCAGCGGGTATGGCCGATGCCGGTCCGGCCGGGCAAGGGACGCTCCTTCAGCACCGCATCCAGCTTGCCCAGCTTGCCGGGCGAGCGGCGGCGGTCAATTTTTCCGTCCACCAGCGTGGCGACGCCGGCGGAATCATAGCCGCGATATTCCAGCCGGCGCAGCGCCTCGACCAGGACGGGCGCGACCTCGCGCGTTCCGGCGATGCCGACAATGCCGCACATGCTTTATTCTCCTGCCCTCATGCTTCGACACGCTCAGCATGAGGATATTGTAAAAGCCCCTCACCCTGAGCCTGTCGAAGGGTGAGGATCATTTCTTCCTGGCCTCGCGGAATGAAGCCGCCCAGCCGTGCTTGACCGTCTGCGTGCCGCGCGCGATGGCCAGGCCGTCGGCCGGCACGTCCTGCGTAATCACCGAACCGGCGGCGGTGATGGCGCCCGCCCCGACGCTGACCGGCGCCACCAGCGCGGTGTCCGAGCCGATGAAGGCGCCCGCGCCGATCTCGGTTTTCGCCTTGGTGAAGCCGTCATAGTTGCAGGTGATGGTGCCGGCCCCGATATTGGCCTTGGCCCCCACCGCCGCGTCGCCCAGATAGGTGAGATGGTTGGCCTTGGCGCCGGCGCCGATGGTGGCGTTCTTGATCTCGACAAAATTGCCGATATGGGCGCCTTCGCCGATCTCGGCGCCCGGACGCAGGCGGGCGTAAGGCCCGATGACGGCGCCGGCCGCAACATGAACAGGTTGGCTGGGCGCCCCCTCCAGATGCGAAAAGGCGCGGATGGCGGCACCGCCCGCGACGCGGACATTCGCGCCGAAGACCACATGCGGCTCGATCATCGTGTCGTTGCCGATTTCGGTGTCGTGGCTGAACCACACCGTTTCCGGCGCGGTCATCCCGACCCCGGCATCGAGGAAGCGGCGGCGGATCGCCTGCTGCATCAGGCTTTCGGCGGCGGCCAGCTCGGCGCGGCTGTTGACGCCTGCGACCAGCGTCTCGTCGGCGAAGGCCAGGGCGCATTTGACGCCGTCGGCGCGGGCGAGGGCGGGCATGTCGGTGAGATAATATTCGCCCTGGGCGTTGCTGTTCTTCAGGCCGGCGGTCCAGCGAAAGAATGCTTTCGCCTCGGCGGCATACAGGGCGCCGTTGCAGAGGGTGATCTTGCGCTCGGCCTCGCTGGCGTCCTTGAACTCGACGATGCGATTGAGGAAGCCGTCGGGCGTCATCATCACCCGGCCATAGGAAGCGGGATCGGCGGCATTGAAGGCGACCAGCGCCAGGCCGGTGCGCGTCTGCGCCTTGAGCAGGTCGCAAACCAGCCCGGCCGTGATCAGGGGCGTGTCCCCCGCCACGACCACCAGCGTGCCGGCAAAGTCCGCCAGCGCCGCGCCTGCCGCGGCGGCGGCGTGGCCGGTGCCGAGCTGCTGCTGCTGGATCGCGGTCTCGCAGCCTGACGCGGCGGCATAGGCGCGGACTTCCTCGCCGGCCGGCGCGGTCACCACCACGATGCGCTCGGCCCCTGCCCCGCGCACCGCCTTGATGACATGGCCCAGCATCGGCAGGCCCGCCACCTTGTGCAGCACCTTGGGCAGGGCCGATTTCATGCGGGTGCCTTGTCCCGCGGCCAGGATGATAGCGGCAATCGCCATGGCGGTTCGGTAGTGTCCCGGAGGAAAAAGGTGAAGTGACGAAATACGACGCTATATTGCTCTGATTCTAGCCCCGGATGCCTTAATCGCCATGCCCTCTCCCGCCCTGATTTTCGACCTGGACGGCACCCTGGTGGACACCGCCCCCGACCTGCTGGAAGCCACCAACGTGGTGATGGCGTCGCAGGGCCTGCCCCTGATCCCGCCCGAGACCCTGCGCCACATGGTCGGGTTCGGGGCGCGCTCGCTGATCGAGCAGGCGATGGAGGCGGTGGCGCACCCGCTGGGACCGGAGGCGCTGTCGCCCCTGGTGGATATCTTCATGGCCCACTACCACGACCATATCGCCGACAGCAGCGTGCTGTTTCCCGGCGTCGCGCAGACCCTGGCCGCGCTCAAGACGGACGGGGCGCGGCTGGCGGTCCTGACCAACAAGCCGCAATACCTCGCCGACCAGCTGCTGCCCCTGATCGGCATCCGCGATTATTTCGCCGAGGTCTATGGCGCCGGCCGCATGACCTATGTCAAGCCGGATGCGCGCATCTTCCATGACGTGGTGCGCGACATCGGGGGCGCCGGGCCGGGCGCGGTGATGATCGGCGATTCCATCACCGACCTGAAGACGGCACGCGCCGCCGGCGTGCCCTGCGTCCTGCTGTCCTATGGCTATACGCCGGTGCCGGCGAAAGACCTGGGCGCCGACATCGTGCTGGACGATTTTGCGCAGCTGCCGGCGGCGCTGAAGACGCTGGGACTATTGTAGCGGCGCGTTCAGCCGCAGTCGAAATTGTCGAGCCCGCCATCGGCGCGCCGATGCAGTCCACAAATCAGATGGCCATTTTCAAACTCGACATCATAGACGCTGTGCGAATCCGGTACCGGCGGGGCAGTGTTCTTGAAGACCGTCTCGCCGAGATAGATGATGGACTGGATGGCGCCCATCGGGCGGAGCGTCTCCGGTTTCAGAATTTTGATTTGGTCCGCATTGGCATCGGAGGGCACCACAAACACGCCGTCCGCCATCTCCTGCAGCACCCGCGCGAGCAGGCCTGATTTTCCGCCTGTGTCGGGCGCATTCGCGGACAAGGAGAGCCTTGTCCCCGTCGCCTTGTCCGGGGCATCGGAGGAAATGCCCAGAGCCTGGACGGAAACCGTGCCCTCGAACTGGCCGGCGGAGCGCAGCGTGCCGTTCATCGCAAAATAGAGCATCATGGACCCCCAGGCCATGCGGATCCTGTTGCCCTTTATGCTCAAACTGCCCCGGCTGACGTCCTGCCGGTTGATGCGAAATCCCAGGCAATGGACCGTCAGTTCGCGGCGAATTTCCTCCATCTGGCAAAACTGATCCACCATCGGGCCCCATTCGGTTTTGCCGAGAAGGTGAAAGGAAAAGCTCTGTGGGAGATTGATTTTCCATACGCCGATGATGCTGGCATTTTCCACCGTGACTGTTTCGGTGTCCGCAGCCATGGCGGGAATGGCAAAAAGAACGAGCCAAAAGGCGATAAGGCGTTTGCGCATGGCGACCTCGAAAAATTGCCTGCCTGTTCAGCTTTCTAGACGCAGTAAAAGCCGTCGCGCGCGCCGTCGCCCCCCAGATGGATGGCGCAGAGGCGTTGGCCGTTCGCGAACTCGACCTGATAGACACTGAAGAGAACAGGCGGCGGCACCGGATCGCCCTTCTTCGCGGGCCATCGCTGCTGGCTGCCTTCGCCCAGATAGAGGACGGCTTCCAGCTTGCCCAGCGCCTGGATCTCGGCGGGCGTATTGGGCTGCGCACCCAGATATTGCCGGGCGATGATATCGTTCGGAGGAAGCGCCGCCCCGCCCGCCAGCTGCACCAGGGCCGCCGAAACCAGCGCTGCGTGGCCGGCGGTGTCCGGCGCGGTTTCCGGCACGGTGAAGCGCTCACCGCTCGCCGGCGTGGCGGCGTCATGCCGGATTCCGGTCAATTTAAGAGCATAAACCCCACTGAACGTTCTGGTGCCGTCAAGTTTGGCATCAACGACCATGCGGGCCACCATTGAGCCCCAGGCAAGGTGAAGGTTTTTCTCCTCAAGCGTTGCCGTCCCGTTACGCCCAGCCCCTCCGGCAAGGCAGGTAATTGAAGCTTGGTCACCGCCATCATGCGTTACCCGGCAGAATGTTTCGGTGGCCTGGCTCCAGCGATAGGAATCGTTGAGAATCATTTCAGGGAAAGCGATCTTCCAGATGCCGGTCAGGGTATTGAGGCCGCTGCTTTCGATGGTTTCTATGGGCGCGGCGTCCTGTGCCATCGCGGGCGCGGCCAACAGCATCAGCGCAAAGGCTAAGAGCTTGCGCATCAGGCTGCGCCCTGCTCCGTGCGCCGCCGATGGAGCCACAGCCAGGTGGCCGGCAGCAGGGTGAGCGCGGACTGCACGATGGCAACAGGCCAATGCGCGGCGAATATGGCCCAGGCGCGCGGGTGGAAAAGTGGAAACAGGCCGACGCCGAGAACGAATTGGCCGGCATTGTATTGCAGCCGAAAACCCGGCGGAAAGCTGCCGGGGTCCGGCCGTGCCGGCCAGAAATCCATGTGCGGGAAGACCAGCAGGATGATCGCGCTGCCGGCCAGGAGCCAGGCGGGCGCCACGCGCTGCCGCCAGGCGATCACGGCAAACAGAAGCGCCACCAGCGGCGCGCCCATCAGATTGCCCACGCCGATGAGCGAGGAACCCCACGGACGGACTTCCAGACCGAGCACTTCCCGCAAGACCAGGAACCCCGCCAGCGAAAGCATCGAGATGAAAAACACCGCCAGCACCATGGTGAAAGGCTGCAGCAGACCCAGCACCAGCCAGGGCGCCCGCGCCGTCAGCGCGCGCACGCCGGAACGCGACAGCATCGCCGCCGCCAGGGTTTCGTCATCGCCCAGCGCGGCGCGGGCCCGGCGCAACGCATCTCGGGGGTCGCCGCCGGCGGCGCTTTCGCGCTCGGTCAGGTCGGCCAGATGTTCGCGCAGTTCGGCGAGATAGGCGCGCACATGGCGCGGCGCCACGCCGGCGCGCAGCAGTCTTTCGCGCAGCTCTTCAAGCGGCTCTGGCATGATGGCCTCCCAGCAGGACCTGGATGGCGGCGGTCAGGCCGGTCCAGTCGCTTGTGAGCGCGGCGAGGCGCGTCTGCCCCTTGGCGGTCAGCTTGTAATAGACCCGGCTGCGGCCCTCGACGCTCTGGCGGCGCGCCTTCAGCGCCCCTTCCTGCTTCAGTTCGTGCAGGACGGGATAGATGACGCCTTCCGCCAGCGACAGGGCGCCGGCGGAGCCGGTGCGGATGGCCTGGACGATCTGGTAGCCATACATCTCGCGCTCGCGCAGGAGATTGAGGATCACCAGTTCGGGCACCCCGGCCATGAAATTGGGGTTGGGTCCGCGCGCCATGCCCTCATACCTAGAAATACTAGGTATTGATAGCACGCTTTCCGGCGAGAGGAAGGGGAAAAATTTGTACCGCTTCTACAACTCCCAAACCGGCTGTGATCGCGCGGGCCTGGCGGGCGCGGCGGCGGCCCTTTTCCGGGGCGGCGCTGCGATCAGGCGGTTGACCCGCTCCAGCAGATCGTCGGGACGGAAAGGCTTGACCATATAGTCGTTGGCGCCGGCGCCCATCGCCGTCACCACGGTGGAGGGATCGCGCTCGCCCGTCAGCATCATCACCGGCAGCGCGCTGGTGGCCGGATCGGCGCGGATGGCGTCCAGCGTCTCCAGCCCGCCGCCCGGCATCCGGACGTCGAGGAGAACGGCGCAGGGCTTGTTGTCCCGGATCATTCTCATGGCATCAGGGCCATTCTCGGCTGACAAAACGTCAAGGCCGGCCAGGCCGAGCCGCACCGAGACCAGGCTGCGGATGGTGAGGTCGTCGTCGGCGATCACGATTCGCTGTTTCATGCCCGGCATTGTCCGGAGGTCCCTTTTGACGCGGCGCAGATTGCCGCAAGGCCGTTAATTTTCCCTCGCCCGCGCCCGCGCGCCCTTGTGTTTTTTGCGGCGATGCCCTGAATTTGCGCCCCAGTTGCGTCGGAGGGGACATGCCGTTCGGTCAGGAGCCTGCCATGCGCCGTCTTCTGCTGGCCGCCATCGCCGGAATCGGTTTCTTCCTGCTGGGCTGGGGCAGCATCCTGATCTGGGGCGACCACGTCCGGACACCCTCCCCGCTCTGGCCCGGCACCGCCTTCGGCCTTTGCCTGATGCTGCGCCTGTCGCGCTCGCGCGCCGACGATTCCGCCATGCTGCTGGCGATGCTGCCGGCGGGGCTGTTGGCCAACATCCTGGGCGGCGCCGACTGGACCACCACGTTCGGCTTCAGCGTCATCAACCTGCTGGACATGCTGGCGGGCCTGATCGCCATCCGCAGCCTGGGCGCGCCGCGCATCACCACCTGGCGCACCGCCGGCCGCTTCGCCGTCGCCGCCGCCATCAGCCCCGCCCTGTTCGGCGCCGTCTTCGCCAGCCTGCTGGTGACCCTGGAAGGCGGCGACGGAATGCTGGCCGCCGCGCAATGGTTCCTCGCCAACTTCCTGGCCGTCTGCATGCTCTTTCCGCTGGGCATGACGCTGTCGCTGCGCCAGATCGCCAAGCTGAGGCTGTCGCGCCGGCGCGGCGAGGCCCTGATGGTGCTCGGTTTCGTCGCCGCCTCTTCGCTGCTGGCCTTTCATTACTCCATTTATCCGCTGCAGTTCCTGGTGCTGGCCGCCATCGCCATGGCGGGGGTGCGCTTCCGCCTGATCGGCGCGGGCGCGGCGCTGGCCCTGGCCGGGCTGATCGCCCTGGCGGGGGCCGACCGCTACCGGGAAAATCTGATGGCGGTGGAGACGCTGCAGCTCTTCCTCGCCATCGGCAGCATCGTCTCGGTGCGGGCGGCGCTGCTGATGAACGAGCGCGACATGCACATCGCCATCATCGAGCGGCGGCGGCGGCGCGCCGTGCGCGCCAGCCGCTTCAAGAGCCAGCTGCTCGCCCATGTCAGCCATGAGGTCCGCACGCCGCTTTCGGCGGTGATCGGCTTTTCCGGCATGCTGGAGACCGGCGCGCTGTCGGCGGAGCGGGCGCCGGAATTCGCCAGCATCATCGTGCACAATGGCGAATTGCTGCAGCGGCTGCATGACGATCTGCTCGACCTGTCGCGCGCCGAAGCCGGCGCCCTCTCCATCGCGCCGGAAAAGGTCAAGGTCGCCGAAACCGTCTTCGCCTGCGTCGGCGGCATCCGCCTCGACACCGCCCTGGGCGGCAAGAATCTGGTGATCGATCCCATCGCCGAGGAACTGGCGGTGGAGGCCGATCCGATCAGGCTGGCGCAGATCATCAACAATCTGATCGCCAACGCCTACAAGTATGGCGACAATTATTCGCCGATCCGCGTCAGCGCCGCCGCCACCACCGACGGCTATGGCCGGATCGAGATCGTCAATGCCGGGCCCGGCATTCCGCCGGAAGAGCGGGAGAACATCTTCCGCCCCTTCAGCCGGGCGCCCAACATTGGCCGCTCGGTGCCGGGCGCCGGCCTGGGGCTGTCCATCGCCAAGCTGCTGGTGGAAATGCAGGGCGGCCGCATCGATTTCGAGAGCGCGCCGGGCCGGACCACCCGTTTCTGGGTGGATTTGCCCCTGGCCTCGAAGCAGGCGGCTTGACGCCCGGCGACCTGCCGCCCTATAGCCCTGCCCCTTCCTGCATTTCCGCCTCGGCGGGCGCGTAGCTCAGCGGGAGAGCACTCCCTTCACACGGGAGGGGTCACAGGTTCAATCCCTGTCGCGCCCACCATTTTCCGGCAGCCGTCAACCTGCCACCATCTTCATTTTTCTCCCGACACCGTCCCGGTCCCCGGAAAATGGTGGGCGCTCCAGTTTTTTTGTTTTGCGCCGTGTTCGGCGGGCAATCGCCGGCAGGCGATTGCTGATCCGCCTCACCCGGCGCGGGGCGCGCCCACCATTTTTGCCCGCATGGCGGGCAAAATGGTGCCAAGCGGCCGCGGCAAGTGGCATCACGCCCTGACGAACTTCATCACCCCCAGCACTCGCAACTCGCCCGTATCCGAAGGATGGTTCACGCCATCCACGACCGGTATCTCGTCGAGATCGAACGGATTGCGCTCTTCCAGGCAGGCGAGATTGACCCCGTAATGGTTGGGATTGGAGCGGCGGCGATGATGGGTATAGATGCCGCAATTCGAGCAGAAGAAATGCTCCGCCGTCCTGGTGTTGAACTGGTATTTTGAAAGCGCCTCCGCACCTTCCAGGATTTGCAGCCCCGCCAACGTCGCCGAGACCGGAACAGCGCCACGCATCCGGCAATAGGAGCAGGTGCAGCGGCGGGCGGTTTTCACACCATCCACCAATTCGGCGCGGAATTTCACCTTTCCGCAATGGCAAGCGCCCTGGACTGCCATATCACGTCTCCCATCACACAGGGCGCGAGCATAGCGCCGGGGGGCCATACTTCCCAATGGCGTCAACCGCCTTTCTCCCCTACCTTGGCCGCATGGCGATCAGCGTCATCGAATACCAGCTTGTCCGCACGCTGCAGGAGCAGAAGCTGTTTGCGCGCGGCGGCGACCTGCTGGAGATCGGCGAAGCCAACTGGTACGGCGACATCAGCCTCGACCTGCTGCGCGCCGACATTGGCCGCTTCGCCGCGCCGGAACGAAGCGCGGAGCTGCTGGCGGCGCTGGAAGCCGCCGCCGCCCGCGGCGATGCGCGGGCATCATGGGACATCGCCAAGATCTTCTGGCAGACCTTCCTGGCGCCGTCCTCGATCACCGCGATAGACTTTGACGGCACCGAGATCGCCAGGAAGCTCGATCTCAACCAGCCCATCGATATCGGCCAGCGCTTCGACATCGTCCACAATGCCGGCACGCTGGAGCATGTCTTCGACATCGCCCAGGCCTTCCGCAACATCCACAACCTGACCAGGCCGGGCGGCTTCATGATCCACCATGCGCCCTTTGTCGGCTGGGTCGATCACGGCTTCTACGCCCTGCAGCCGACCCTGTTCTGGGACCTGGCAGAAGCCAATGGCTATCGCGTCCACCTGATGCTCTATGCCGAGATCAGGCCGCCGCGCCTGGAAAGCCTGGCCAGCCGCGAGGCGGTGCTGGAGCTGGCGAAGGGGGGCCGCATCGGGCGCAACGCCAACCTGGCGGCGGTGCTGCAGCGGCCGGCCGCCGAGGCGCCCTTCCGCATTCCCTTCCAGGGCTATTATGCCGGGCGCATTTCGCAGGAAGCGGTGGACGCCTGGAGCGAGCTGCGCTGAAGCTCAGTATTCGCCCGCGATCGCCCGGCGCAGCGGTTCCGACGGAACCTCGTCGAAGCGATAGCCGCGGATGAACTCCAGGCCCAGCTCCGGCGGCCTTTGCCACACCACCCGCGCCTCATAGGCGAAGCGGTTGCGCAGATCGAGGAAGTAGGCGGTCTTGTCGAGGAACTGTTCCTCGATGCTGACGCGCGCGCCGGCGCTGGAGATATCCTTGGTCAGGCAGCGCAGATAGCGCTCGCCGCTGAGATTGGCGAGGCGCGCGCCCCACAGCACCTTGCGCCGTTCCGCCTTGCGGCGTGTCTGCTGCACGCTGAGAATGCCCAAGCCCATGCCCCTTCGAAGGAGCCGCCAGCATAGGGGGAAAAACTTGCGGGCGGTTCACCCTTGTCCTTCGATTTTTATTCAATTTCCGGCGCTCAGGCGGTGGAACCCGCTTTCGGACGCCTCGCAGGATCGAAGCCGTAAAATCGTTCGGGATTCTCCACCAGGATGCGGTGGCGCAAAGCGGCATCGGGCACCCAGCGGCCGAACAGGTTCACCAGGTTGAGATCGTCCGGCATCTTCACCCGGCCGGAGGAGGCGTCGGGATGCGGCCAGTCGGTGCCCCAGACGCAGCGCTCCGGATGCGCCGCCACCAGGGCGCGGGCGACCCGGCTGGTGTCGGCATAGTCGGGACCGGGGGCGGCGCCATAGAGATAGGCGCCGGAAATCTTGACCCAGACCTTCCCGCTGTCGAGCAGGCGGCGCAGGACGCGGAAATTCTCCGACTTGACGTCGTTGACCCGCGCCATGTGGTCCATGATCACAGGCACCGGCAGGCGCAACAGGAAATTCTGCTGTTCCAGGAACTGCGCCGGCAGCAGGTTGAACTGCATGTGCCAGCCCAGCGGCGCGATGCGGCGGGCCAGCGGCTCGACCTCGTCCAGCTTCACCGGATCGCCCAGCCCCATCAGGATGCGGGCGCCGCGCACCCCCGCCGCATGAAGGCGGCGCAGTTCGGCGTCGGTGATGGCGGCGCTAACCACCGCCACGCCGCGGGCGCGTGTCCCCTCCTGCGCCAGGGCGTCGAGCATGCAGCGATTGTCCAGGCCATAGGTCGAGGGCTGGACGATGACATGGCGGGAAAAGCCCTGGCGCCGCATCACCAGCCGGCGGTAATCGGCCAGGGTGGCGAAAGGCGGCTTGTTGACCGCATTGGGCAGATAGGCCCAGCGCCGGTCATAGAGATGATGATGGCAGTCGCAGGCGCCATCGGGCATGGCGAAGGCGAGTTTCGCCGCGTCTTGCGCCAGGGCCGGTGTCGCTGCGAACGCCGCCATGCCGCCCAGGACTTGCCGCCGAGTCTTCATGCGTGAACCCCTCCACCCTTCGCACGCTAACGGCCGCTGCGCGGCCTGGCGTGCTGCGGGCACCTCCCCTTTGCAGCGCTCCGCGCCAAAGGGAGGCCTGACCTATGATTCCGTGCCGCGACAGTGTGCGCAAGCCGCCGAATTGACCCTGAAAGGGCCTTGCGCCAGTGTCCCGCGCCATGGACGAAGCCCACAAAAACAAGGCCCGCGCCTGGTTCGAGACCCTTCGGGACCGGATCGTGGCGGACTTCGAGGCGCTGGAAGACGAAGCGCCCGCCGCGCTCTATCCCGGCGCCGCCGGCCGTTTCGTCAAGACACCTTGGCAGCGCGCGAAAGGTGAGAACGGCCAGGATCAAGGCGGCGGCGTCATGGGCATGATGCGCGGGCGGCTGTTCGAGAAAGTGGGCGTGCACACCTCCACCGTTTTCGGCCAGCTTTCGCCGGAATTCGCCAGACAGGTGAAAGGCGCCGGCGAGAACCGCCTGTTCTGGGCCAGCGGCATCAGCCTGATCGCCCATATGCGCAATCCGCGCGTGCCCGCCGTGCACATGAACACGCGGATGATCGTGACGACCGAAAGCTGGTTCGGCGGCGGCGCCGACCTCAATCCCACCCTGGATGCGGCGCGGACGGAAGGCCATCCCGATGCCGTGGCCTTTCATGCGGCGATGAAGGCGGCCTGCGACGAACTCCATCCCGGCCGCTACGAGAAATACAAAAAATGGGCCGATGACTATTTCTGGCTGCCGCACCGGGGCGAGCCGCGCGGCGTCGGCGGCATCTTCTATGACCATCACCAGTCGGGCGACTGGGAATGCGATTTCACCTTTACCCAGGGCGTGGGCGAGGCTTTCCGTGCCGTCTATCCGCAAATCGTGCGCGGGCGCATGGGCGAAAGCTGGACCGACGCCGAACGCCATGAGCAGGCCAGGTGGCGCGGCCGCTATGTCGAGTTCAACCTGCTCTATGACCGCGGCACCACCTTCGGCCTGAAGACCGGCGGCAATGTCGAGAGCATTCTGTCTTCCATGCCGCCGATCGCGGAGTGGACATGATTATCGGTTCGCGCGGCTCGCCCCTGGCGCTGACGCAGGCGCGGGCGGTGGCGAAAATGCTGGGCGCCGACGAAAGCGCCATCCAGAGTTTCATCACCAGCGGCGACCGCATCACCGGAAGGCTGCAGGAGGCGGGCGGCAAGGGCCTCTTCACCAAGGAACTTGACGAAGCGCTGCTGGACGGGCGGATCGACTGCGCCGTCCATTCGATGAAGGACCTGCCGACGCGCCTGCCCGAAGGCATCGTGCTGGCGGCGGTGCCGGCCCGGGAAGATCCGCGCGACGGCTTCATCGCCCTGCGGGCCGGAACGCTGAACGATCTGCCGTCCGGCGCCACCATCGGCACCGCCTCGCTGCGGCGCCAGGCCCAGACCCTGTTCACGCGCCCCGACCTGAAGGTGGAGCTGCTGCGCGGGCGGGTGGAGACGCGGCTGGCGAAGATCGAAAGCGGCGCCTTCGACGCCACCTATCTGGCGCTGGCGGGCCTGAAGCGGCTGGGGCTGCAGGACCATGCCGCCAGCATCGTGGATGCGAAGGCCATGCCGCCTGCCCCGGCGCAGGGCGCGCTGGCGATAACGGCGCGCGCGGGCGATGCCGGAACGCTGGCCGAGCTGAAACTGCTGGACATCGCCGAATTCGCCATCGCCACGGCGGCGGAACGCGCCTTCCTGGCGGCGCTGGACGGTTCCTGCCGCACGCCGATCGCGGCGCTGGCGCGGATCGAAGGCGGACGCCTTTCCTTCATCGGCGAAGTGCTGACGCCGGACGGCAAGCATCGCTGGCGGCGCGAGGGCGACGCCGCCGCGACCATGGACGCCGCCCTGGCGCTGGGCGCGAAACTGGGCGCCGACATCCGCAAGGAAGCGGGGCCGCTCTACAGCGCACATTTTGGGGACAAGGGCTGGTGACGTAACTGCTATTTTAGCCAAGCAAACAGGGATGGCATCAATGCCTGGCCAGTCGCCCACTGCACTCGAAAAAATGCGAAACGCAATCCAGTTAGCAGGAATACATTACATTGTTTGCATGAAAGCGCGCCCCACGAACGCAGATCGCAGACTGAAGATCGGGAGTATGGAATACGTCTTTGAGACCATTCAGAGGGTGAGTGACGACCTACTCCACGCCGAGTTTCAACGTTGGGCTGCGAGAACTATTCTCCGAGACATCATTGAAGACTTTTCGGTCTTTCTCACTGAAGTCTATCGCAACACCATACATGCGCACCCAAGACCAACTTACTCGGTCACGCTAGATCGATTTGAGCGCATGGGAATTGAAGATCAGCTCCTCACTCTTTCGAACAACTTCGCCATTAGTCCGGAATGGACATCTAGACTTGTCGGATATAACAGAGCCAGAAATTGCTTAGCTCACCGTCAAGGTATTGTTTGCCCTCGAGATGTCACAGATGGAAATGATCTTGTAGTTCGATGGCTCGCTGCAAAAGTTGAGGTTGTTGGTGGCACACCAAGCCCCACGATAGAAGTCAGCGGACCGATGGGATCACTCGTTGGGATGCAACACATTCACGGTGCAGCTGCGAGAGCAGAGCTGCAGGACAAGGAGAAGCGATTCGCTGTTGGATCGGCTTTACATCTTTCGCCCGCGGATATCTTTGAGATTGTCGGAACGTTTCAATTGGTGGCCGCAGTTTTCAGCAACCTTTCCCCACGAAATTGAACGGTTCTAGATCAATCCACCCGAAAGCCATCTGGCAGGCGCACCAGTTCCGGCCTGAGGTCGGCCAGCGTCGCCGCGCCCAGCAGCTTCATGGTGCGCAGCACATCGGTGCGCAGGATTTCCAGCGCCCGCGTCACGCCGGCATCGCCAGCCGCCGCCAGGCCGTAGGCATAAGCGCGCCCGACCAGCACCGCATCCGCCCCGAGGCAGAGCGCCTTGACGATGTCGGAGCCGCGGCGGATGCCGCTGTCGAGCAGGATGGCGGTGCGGCCCTTCACCGCCTCGGCGATGCCGGGCAGCACCCTGAGCGTGCCGGCGACGCAGTCCAGCTGCCGCCCGCCATGGTTGGAGACGACGATGCCGTCGGCGCCTTCCTCCACCGCGCGGCGCGCGTCGGCCGCCGTCATCACGCCCTTGATCAGGATGGGCCCGGTCCACAGCGTGCGGATCCAGGCGAGGTCGTCCCACAGGATGTTGGCCTGGGCCAGCGCGTCGGCGACATCCACCGCCGGCAGCGCCCTGCCGTCGGGCCCGCGCACATTGGGCATGGGCGGGGTGCCACCGTCGGCCACGAACCGCGCCAGCCAGCGCGGATGGCTGATGATCTCGGGCACATAGGGAATCTTGGGCAGGAATTTGCGCCCCATCAGCGCCGCCATGCCGTTCCTGGGGTCGCGCTCGCGGTTGCCGCTGACCGGCGTGTCGATGGTCAGGACCAGGCCCTTCAGCCCCAGCGCCTGGGCGCGCATGATGGCGCGTTCGGCGCAAGCCCGCCCGCCGATCTTGTAGACCTGGTAGAACAGGTTGCGGTTGCACTTGGCCACCTCTTCCATCGCCGTGCCGGCGCCGGTGGCCAGAACATAGCCGGTGCCGATGCGTTCGGCGGCGCCGGCGGCGGCATAGTCGCCGCGCGGATGCAGCAGCCGGCAATAGCCCACCGGCCCCGGCATGAAGGGCACCGCCAGATCGATGCCCAGCAGGCGGGTGGAAAGATCGGGCGTGACGGTCAGGGCCTGGCGTGGGCAGAACACCACTTCGGAAAAAGCGGCAATGTTGTCGCGGCCGGTGACGCCATCATCGGCGGTGCCGTCGAGATAGTCGAACACAGCGCGCGGCAGGCGGCGGCGCGCGGCGGCGCGCAGATCGGCGATGTTGACGGCGGGATGGGCCATGTCAGTCGATCCGGAAGCCCGGTTTCAGCGCCACCAGCGCGCGCGTCAGGTCGTTCACGGTGCCCGCGCCCAGCAGCTTCATGGTGCGGACAAGGTCGGCCTTGAGGATTTCCAGGGCGCGGTCCACCCCGGCATCGCCCGCCGCCGCCATCCCGTAGGCATAGGCGCGCCCGACCAGGCAGGCCTGCGCCCCCAGGCACAGGGCCTTGGCGATGTCGCCGCCGCGGCGGATGCCGCCATCGAAGATGATCGCGGTCTTGCCTTTCACCCGTTCGACAATGCCCGGCAGCACCCTGAGCGTGCCGGCGACGCCGTCGAGCTGGCGCCCGGCATGGTTGGAGACGACGATGCCGTCCGCCCCCTCGTCCACCGCGCGCTGAGCGTCGTCGGCGCCCATCACGCCCTTGATGACGATGGGGCCGTTCCAGGCCTGGCGAATCCATTTCAGATCCTCCCAGCAGACATGGGCGTTGGTCAGGGCGCGGCCGACATCGGTGGCCTGCAGCGGCCCCTCCTCGGTGACGACATTGGGCAGGGCCGGCATGCCGCCATCCAGCAGGAAGCGCGCCAGCCAGCGCGGGTGCGCCATGATCTCCGGCAGGTAGCGCAGCTTGGGCAGCAGCGCCCGCGCCATCAAGGGCCCCATGCCGTTGCGGTGGTCGCGTTCGCGCATTCCCGCCACCGCTGTATCGATGGTGACGAAGAGGCCACGATAGCCCAGCGTCTTCGCCCGCTCCAATGCGCGCAGCGTCGCGTCGCGACCGCCCATCAGATAGACCTGGAAGAAGACCTTGTCGTTCTGCTCGCGCACCCTTTCCAGCGCATGGCCGGAAATGGTGGAAAGGATATAGCCGGTGCCGGCGCGTTTGGCCCCGCCCGCGCCCGCCAGCTCGCCGCGCGGATGCAGCATGCGCGAATAGCCGATGGGCGAAAGGATGAACGGCACGGCGAGATCGACGCCCAGAATATTTGTGGCGAGATCGGGATTGGTCATCACCGCCTGGCGCGGCTTGAACACCACTTCCGAGAAGGCGGCGAGATTGTCCCGCGCCGTCGCCTCGCCTTCGGCGGCGCCGTCCAGATAATCGAAGGCGGCATTGGGCAGGCGCCGCCGCGCCAGGGCGCGCAAATCGGCGATGTTGACGACATGGGGACTGGCGAGCCTGGGCATGGGCCGCTTATGCCCGAAGTTCCCGCTTTCCCGCAAATGCAAAAACCCGCACGGCCAAAGGCCGCGCGGGGTCTTCGCGGCAACGGGGCTTTAGCCCTTGGTCGCCTGGCCTTCCGGCACATTGCCGGGGTCCGGCGTGACGAGCCTGCCCGAGCTGGGCATCACCTTGCGGTTCTCGTCGCCGGCGAATTTGACGTCATTGAGATCGGGCGTCGCGCGCGGCTGGCCCTTCTGGTCGCGTACGTCTTTCAGGGTTCCGGTCATCACAATTCCTCCGGGGTTCCGGAAGGTAACGTCAGGGCCGGCTTTCCGTTGCGCGAACTATCCAGGCGGCGATGTCGTTCTGGGGCTTGGCGCGGTCCAGGTCACGCAGCAGCATGTGATAGCCATTGTCGTAACGGCGCACTTGCGCGCGCGCGCCCAGCGCCGCGATCACCGCTTCGGTCGGCGGGGCGGGAATGACCTGATCCCTGGCGCCATAGGCCAGCAGGATCGGCGGCGCTTGCGTGATCTTTTCCGGCGCGGTGCGGGCTTCGTCCATCAGGTTGGTGAGCCCGAACACCGCGTCGGCGCGGGTCTTGTGCTGTACCAGGGGATCGCGGCCCATCGCCCGCAGCATCTCGATATTGTCGGAGGGATAGATGGTGACGACATGGCTGGCGGCGCTGTTCGACAGCACCAGTCCCGGCAGGAAATGGGCGGCAAAGAACAGGGCGGCGCGATAGAGCAGCGGCATGTCGGCCCGCGACCAGACGGCGGGAGCCACCAGGATGACGCCGCGCACGTCGAGCTTCTGTTCCAGCGCCGTCAGCACCACCGCCCCGCCCATGCTTTCGCCCAGGGCGAAGACCGGCACGCCCGGCCAGCGTGCATGCGCCGCCGCCACTGCGTCGCGCAGGTCGGCGCGCATGACATCGGCCCCCGGCCAGAGGCCGGGATTGGGCGCGGCGCCGAAGCCGCGCTGGTCATAGGCCAAAGTGAGAATATCCCGCTTCGCCCATGCCTCGCCCGGCATGGCGAAACCATTGCCGTAATCGCTCATGCCATGCAGGGCGATGACGATGGCGCGGGGATGTTCCAAGGGGCCCCAGTGCCGCAACGGCAGCACCATGCCGTCGCGGGCGGTGAAAGCGGCATCGGTCAGCTGCGGCGTGGTGGAACCCGGACCGGGCGGCGCGGTGACGGCGGCGCAGCCCGCCATGGCCGCGCAAAGCAACAGGATGGCAAATTTCATGCGCGCAGTATGCTAGCCGGCGTGGCGCAGCACCAGTGAACTGACCACCAGCAGGTGATCCACGACCTCATCCTCGCCCAGCGGCAGGATGGCGCTTTCATGATGGATGAAGGCGGCGTCCGGCAGATCCTCGCCCACCCAGCCGCGATAGCCCAGCGGCTCGCCGCCTGCCCGCACCATTTCATAGAGCATCCGCACGCCAAGACCGAAGCGCGGCGCACTTTCGATGATCTGCGACAGGCAGCGGCCGGAGAAATCCTGGTTGAATCCCCTGGCCAGGGCCGCACCGACATCGCGGTAGCGATAGTCGGCTCCCCCGTCCAGCACTTCGACCAGGAAACTGCCTT
Source organism: uncultured Rhizobium sp. (assembly GCA_964572805.1). Lineage (GTDB taxonomy): Bacteria > Pseudomonadota > Alphaproteobacteria > Micropepsales > Micropepsaceae > Rhizomicrobium. Next base: position 34,876 of record CAZNGO010000025.1, read on the forward strand.
CGCGCAGCTTCTGCGTCAGGCAGGAAGTCATGCGGGCGCGGCTGGGGAAGCGGGCGTCATGTTTCAGCGCCTGCCACATGGCGACGCCCGCCCGCAGCAGTTCGGCGTCCAGGCGGTCCGGCGGCAGGATATCGCCCCGCGTCTCGGCGGCCAGGGCGGGCTTGCGCATCAGCATGCAACATTCCTAGCGCGCTTTTGCGCCGCCGTCACGGTAGCCAGCCAGATGAGGCGCCGGTTCAGGTTTCAGAGGGGCAGCATCCCGATCATGCAGCCGGTCAGGCCGGACGCCATCACCCCCGACAGCAGCGCCTTCATCGCCAGGGGCACGATCTCGTCCCGGCGTTCGGGAACCAGCGCGCCCATGCCGGCGATGAGGATGCCGACCGAGGCCAGGTTGCCGAAGCCGCACATGGCATAGACCATGATCTGGGTGGCGCGCGGATCGAGCGTGCCCGGCGGCATCCTGGCGAAGTTCAGATAGGAGATCAGTTCGTTGAGCACGACCTTGGTGCCCATCAGCCCGCCCGCCGTCACCGCCTCGCTCCAGGGCACGCCGTAAAGCCAGACCACGGGCGCGAAGACCCAGCCCAGGATGCGCTCCAGCGTCAGCGGCGCGCCATCCAGGCCGGGCAGCTGCGCCAGGACGATGTTGACCAGCGCCACCATCGCCACGGTCACCAGCAGCATGGCGATGACCTGGGCGAAGATGCGGGCGCCGCCCCAGGTGCCGTCCGCCAGCGCGTCCATGGTGGAACGGTATTTGTGGCCGTCGCTGCCGCTGTCGCCGGTTTCGGCATCGCCGGGCACCATGATGCGGGCCAGCATGATGGCGGCGGGCAGCGACATCATCGAGGCGACCAGCAGATGCCCCAGCGCGCCGGGCAGCACCGGCCCCAGGATGGTGGCGTAGAGCACGAAGACCGTGCCGGCGATCACCGCCAGGCCCGTGGTCATCAGGATGAAAAGCTCGGTGCGGCTCATCCGCGCCAGATAGGGCCGGATCACCAGCTGCCCTTCGATATTGCCCAGAAAGACGGTGGCCGCCGCCCCCAGCCCGACCGCGCCGCCAAGCCCCATGACCCGGCGCAGGACATAGGCCATGGCGCGCACGATCGCGCCCAGGATACCCCAGTGCCACAGGACCGCCGACAATGCCGAGATGGTCATGATCAGCGGCAGCACGGTGAAGGCCAGGGTGGTGAGGTTGCCGCTATTGGAGACGGCGAAGGGCGCATCGCCGCCGCCAAGATAGCCGAAGACGAAGGCGGTGCCGGCCCGGGTGGCGGTGGTCAGGGCGGTGACGGCGCCGTTGAGACCGAACAGCACGTCGCGGGCCCCCGGCACCATGCGCAGCAAGAGCGCCAGGCCCAGCTGCAACCCCAGTCCGCCGGCAACGATGCGCCAGTCGAAGGCGGTGCGGTCTTCCGACGCCGCCCAGGCGATGGCGATGATCGCGACGATCCCCAGCGCCGACTGGAGGTGTGGAAGTAGCGCGTCCATGCCGGTCCCCGGGGCCGTTGCATTGACAGTAAACTCTTTCCCGCCGCCGCAGCGCAAGCGCGGCAACCGAGGGATTTGCAGCAGCGTCATCCCGCCGCTCGCTTTGGCTCGCGGCGTTCGGCCCTCGAAACGGTCCGCTGGACCATTTCGCCCACGCTTCGCGTGGTCGCGCCTCACCCATGACAGATCGCCGCTTTGTCATTAGAATCCGCGCCGGAATGGGGACTCGCAGCAGTCACGGCAAGCCTGCCACCATCGCGGCGCTGGCAGGCGCGCGCGCGGTGCCGCCGCTGCTGATCGTGTTCTATCACTTCAGCGAGGGTCATCATTATTCCGGGTTGCGGCTGCTCGACCTGGTGGCGACGCGCGGCTATCTGTGGGTCGAGTTCTTCTTCGCCCTATCCGGCTTCATTCTCACCCATGTCTATGGCGCGCGGGTGCGGGAGCTGTGGACGAGGCCGGGCTATTTCGGCTTTCTCAAGGCGCGGCTGATCCGGCTTTATCCCCTGCACCTGTTCCTGCTTCTGGTCCTGCTGGGGCTGGTGACCGGCACCCGCATCGCCGGCCATCTTGGCGGCTACGCCTCGATCTATGACAGCGTCTACCACCCGATGGTGGACACCAAGGGCTTCTTCCTCAGCCTGTTCCTGGTGCAGGGCTGGAACACGCTGAACTATCTCACCTGGAACGGCGTCTCCTGGTTCGTCAGTGTCGAGTTCGCGCTCTGCCTGCTGTTTCCGCTGTTCCTCAAGGCGCAAAATGGTGGCGTGTGGCGGGGCTTCGCGTTGGTGGCGGCCGGTATCGCCGCCATGATGGCGCTGCTGGCGGCTTCGCGGTACGGCCTGGATCTCACCTATCACAATGGCGTGCTGCGGGGCCTGGCGGATTTTTCCGTCGGCGCCGGCATGGCGGTGCTGTTCCGCAACGCCGGCGCGCTCGCCGCCCTGCCGGCCTGGGTTCACAGCCTGGCGCAGACGGCCCTGCTGGCGCTGCTCGCCTATGTCTTCACCCAGATCGGCTGGTCGCACACACGCAACGATCTCTATATCGCCCTCACCATGCAGGCCTTCATTTTCCTGCTGGCTTTCGACAAGGGCTGGCTGGCGGAACTGCTGAAGCTGCGCCTGCCGCAGACCCTGGGCGACTGGTCCTATGCCGTCTATCTCGGCCAGACCTTCTGGCTGCAATATATGCGGGTGCTGGAGCAGCGCTTCTATCCCGGGCCCGACACGCTGGTCCTCGGCGAGAAATTCTCCACCCTGATGTGGTGGCTGGAACCCACCGTTCTGGTGCTGGTCTGCGCCGTCTGGGGCGGGGCGCTGGCGGAATGGGTGGAAAAGCCGGCGGCAAAATGGCTGCGCGCCCGGCTTGACCAGCCGCGCAAGGCCGCGCCAGCATCGGGGATCACATAACAACCCCGGAATTGCCCATGACCATTTCCTTCAAGGACAAAGTCGCCATCGTCACCGGTGCCGGTGGCGGCCTGGGCCGCTGTCATGCCCTGGAGCTGGCGCGGCGCGGCGCCAAAGTCGTGGTCAACGATCTGGGCGGGGCGCTGGACGGCAGCGGCGGCAATTCCGAAGCGGCGGAAAAAGTGGTGGCCGAGATCAAGGCGGCCGGCGGCGAGGCTTTTCCCAACGGCGCCTCGGTTTCGGACGATGCCGGGGTGGCGCATCTGGTCAAGCAGACCATGGACGCCTGGGGCCGGATCGACGTGCTGATCGCCAATGCCGGAATCCTGCGCGACAAGAGCTTCGGCAAGATGGAACTCAAGGATTTCGAGGCGGTGATGGCGGTGCACCTGATGGGCACGGTCAAGCCGGCCAGGGCGATGTGGGAAATCATGAAGGCCCAGAAATACGGGCGCATCGTCGTCACCACCTCCTCCACCGGGCTCTACGGCAATTTCGGCCAGACCAATTACGGCGCCGCCAAGGCCTCGCTGGTCGGCTTCATGCATTCTCTCAAGCTGGAAGGCGCCAAGGACAACATCAGGGTCAACGCCATCTGCCCGGTGGCCGCCACCCGCATGACCGAAGCGCTGCTGCCGCCCGCCATCCAGGAAATGCTGAAGCCGGAGTATATCTCGCCGGCGGTGGCGTTTCTGGCCTCGGAGGAGGCGCCGACGGGGATGATTCTCACCGCCGCGGCCGGCGTCTTCGCCGCCGCAAGGCTGGAGGAGACCGACGGCGCCAATCTCGGCCACGCCGCCACGGCGGAGGACATCGCCGCACATCTGGGCGAGATCGCCGACTGGTCCACCGCCAAGCCCTACGGCCAAGGCGGCGAGCAGAACGCGAAATTCCTCGCCAAGATTCAGGACAAGCCCATCGTGGGCTGAACCGAAGCTGAACTGCAATCTCAAGAAATAATTTTTTCCGATAATTTGACACTTGCGCGACGCCTGCGGCTGGATAATGCTTTCCCGCATGGACGATCTCGCGCTGCATGTCAGGCAAGCGCGGCCCTCTGATGCCGCAGACCTCGCGCGCATCTACATCGAATCCTGGCAGGACACCTACGCCGGCATTCTTCCCAATTCCCTGCTCACCGCGATGTCGCGCAAGGGCCAGGCGGCGCGCTGGCAGCAGACCATGCGCGGGCCGGGCGCGGTGCTGATCGCGGAAGATTCGCATTTCGGGCCGATCGGCCTGGCCAGCCTGGGGCCGGCGCGCGACAAGGGCCTCGGCCTGGATGGCGAAATCTACACCCTGTATGTCGATCCGGGATTCCTGGGCCGCGGCACCGGGCGCACGCTGCTGGCGGCCTCCTTCGCGGCGCTGGCGGAGAAGAAATACCGCTCCTGCGTGATCTGGGCCCATGCCCGCAACAATGCCTGCTTCTTCTACGAGGCGATGGGCGGCCGCCGCGTCGGCAACCGCGTGACGCGAATCATGGGCGAGGAAACGCCGGAAATCGCCTTTGGCTGGAAGCGCCTGGCAGTGGGCGAAAAGGTTCTGCGGTCCTGACCGCGCGCCTCTAGCGCGGCTCGCTCAGCTTCTCGATCCGGCGATCCGGCACCGCCCACAGCATCGCGACGGTGAAATAGCACAGCATCGCCGCCCAGGGCGCGACGAAGCTGAGGCCGATCCCCGCCGCATAGATCAGGGGCGAGACCGTGCCCTTGAGGTCGCGGCCCAGCAGCTGTCCCAGCGCCGAATGGGCCGGGCCGCCGTCGGCAGCGATCACCGCCGCCTGCATGACGCGAAAGGCGATGGCGGGCAGGAACAGCGCCACGCCATAGACCGCGGTCGGGAAGGGCGCGAATTCATGCTCGCCGGCGAAGGCGGTGGCGAAAGGCACCAGCGACAGCCAGAACAGCAGCGCGAAATTGGCCCACAGCACCGCGCCGTTGATGCGCTTCACGAGATGAAAATAGTGGTGATGGTTGTTCCAGTAGATGGCGACGTAGGCGAAGCTGAAGGCATAGGCGAGGAAGACCGGCCATTCCGCCAGCAGCGCCTCGGGCGCGGCTTCGGCGGGCGTCTTCAGTTCCAGCACCATTATTGTGATGATGATGGCGATGACGCCGTCCGTCATGGCCAGAAGGCGGTGTTTCTCCAAGGCCCGAATCCCCTTTGACGGCCATTCTAGCAGGCTGGGAAAGGCTTTTTCCGGCCCGGCTGCGGCAACAGACTCCACATTTTCGCCGTCAATGCGGCTATGATCGTCCTATGCTGCGATCCGCCGCCCTGCTACTGGCCCTTGGCGCCCTGCCTGCGATGGCGGCGGAAAAGTACGGCATCTCGCAGAACGAGAATATCCGCTTCCTGGCGGACATGGCCAAGCGGCCCGGCATCACCAGCCTGCCCGACGGGGTGATGTACCGCGTCCAGGCCAGCGGCAGCGGCGAACCCGTCACCAGCCGCCTCGACAAGGTCAGCGTCACCTATACGGGCTACCTCATCAACGGCAAGCGCTTCGGCTTCAGCCCGCCGGGCAAGCCCGAGACCTTCATCGTCTCGCGCGTCGTGCCGGGCTGGACCGAGGCGCTGCTGAAGATGCGCGAAGGCGACCGCTGGGAAGTGATCCTGCCCGCCGAGCAGGCCTATGGCGGCGGCAGCGCCGGCAATGTGCCGCCCGACCAGTCGCTGCTTTTCATCATCCAGCTTGAGCATGTGGAGCACCCGTCCTGATGTCCTCGCGTCTTGTCCTTGCCGTCCTGCTGCTTTCCACCGGGAGCGCCCTGGCGCAGCCCGCCGTGCCGGCGGTGCCGCCGCTGCCCGGCGCGCGCCCCGCGG
>CAZNGO010000026.1:0-63525 GCA_964572805.1 uncultured Rhizobium sp.
GGGGGGGGGCGGCCCCCCAAATTGGACCCCCGGCGGGTGGGGGGGGGGGGGGGCCGGCCCCCCCCGCGGGGGGGGGCCCCCCACTCCGTAGAAGACGGTGATGCTCCCCCCTCCACCGCTTCGCGGTCCCCCTCCCCCGCAGGCGGGGGAGGAAAAATCTCACGTCAGCGTGCACACCCACCCGCTGTTGCGGTCGGCGTCGCAGTACCAGATGACGCCGTCGCGCAGTTCGATGCCGTGGATGGTGGGATCGGTCTTGGCGAGCTGGATCTTGCCCAGGATGCGGCCGTCGCTCTGCGCAATGCGGTGGATCTGCTGATAGTCGGAGGCGACGCTCCACAGCGTATCGCCGTCAATCGCCAGCCCGTGGGTGCGCAAGACCGGGGCGGGGATGGAGCGGACGGGCCTGCCGCTCGCCTCGTCCATCAGGAAAATCCGGCCCGAGGCCGGCACCGCCAGCCAGTAGCGCCCGAGCCCCGCCCACTTCACGTCATGGCCGCCGGAGGGCGAGCCCGACTCCTGGCGCACCGCGCCGTAATAGCCCCAGCCCGGCGTCACCCATTTCTGCAGCGTCGCGCCGGTCCTGGGGTCTATCCGCAGCGTCACCGGCGGGCCGCCGCTCTGCAATCCCTTGGTCGAGGTCACCAGCCAGCAGCCCAGCGCGTCAACGCAGATGCCGCTGCCATGCATCGCCTCGGTCTGGACGCTGCGGATGATCCTGCCGTCTGCGGGGGCGATCTCGAACACCTTGTTGGGATCGGCCTGGTCCAGCACCAGCAGGGTGCCCGACGGGGTGAATTGCAGGGCGTTGGGTTCGCGGATGGTGGGTTGGAGGGAATAGAGCCGGGTCAGCTTCCTGGGGATCAGCGGCGCGGCGTTCATCTCCGCCAGCTTCGCCTCGGGGATCACGGTGCCCGTGGTGGGCTTCGTATCGTCGAAGACCGGCTCGGCGGCGCGCGACGGCGCGGCAAAGGCCAAAGCCCCGGCCGAGGCCACAACCCCGCGCCGCGTCATGTCGGTGGTGCGCATGCCGCCCTCCCGGAATTTTGCGGAGTATAAGCCCGGCGTGGGCGCCGCGCTATTGCAGCACGGGCGGCGGCGGCGGCGGGCCCGGGTTGACGGCGGGCGGCCGCACCGCCACGCCATAATCGGCGCGGATCTTCTCCAGCGCCTCGGCGGTCTCGCGGCGGACGGCACCGGTGCAGACCGGCTCCTGCATCCGGGAAACGAAGTCGCGATGCAGGGTGATGGTGTCGCCCTCCACCTTCCAGCTGGTGTCATAGCTGAGATGGGCGGTCTTCAGATGCACGTCCGCCGGCACCACCTGGCCCGGCCTGGTGCCGGGGCGGAAGGTGATGGCGATGTCCTCGCTCTGGTGGCCGGAATAGCAGGGGGTGTCGTCGGCCGCGGTCAGGGCGCGGTTGCCCAGGGGACCCGCCAGGCCGTCGCCGGCGCGGGTCATCAGTTCCAGGGCGTTGGCGAGCGCCATGAGGTTGGCCGTCGGCGCCGGGCGGCCCAGCCGGGCGGTGCCGGTGATCTGGTAGGTCTCGTCATCGCCGCTGCCCGGCATCAGCGTGCCCGTGGCGTTGGGAAAGTTGCGCTGGGTGAGAATGCGCCTGGCCGCCAGGTCGGCGCCATAGCCGCGGAAATTCTCGTCCAGCCGGCGCAGCGAAGCCGCCCAGGCGCCGCTGGCTTTGGTGGTCATGTCCAGGACCATGCCGCCCTGCTCGTTCATCACCGCGCGCACCGTGTAGCTGCTGGTGAGGGCGCCATCGGGCTCGGCCGGGGTCTGGTGCCGGGCGGTGCCGGTCTCCACCACATGCAGCACCGGCTTGCCGGAATCGCCGGGCGGCAACTGGCCGAAGGGCAGCCAGGCCAGCGTGGTGTCGGCATAGAGATTCAGTTCGGGCAGCCAGGTGATCACGTGATTGAAATCGCCGATGGTCGGCACCGGCCCCAGCCTGTAGCGGTTGGTGGCGTTGATCAGCACCAGCTGGGCGTCGATGCCGCGCGCCTTGAGCAGGCTGGCGAACAGCAGCGCATGGTCCTTGCAGTCGCCGAAGCGGTTGTTCAGCGTCCATTCCGCGTCATGCGGGATGATGCCGCCGGCGCCCAGCTCGATGGCGACATAGCGGACATTGCGGCCAACCCAGTCATAGATGGCGCGCGCCACCGCCTTGCTGTCGGTGAGGCCGCCGGCAATGAGGTCGGCCTGCTTCTGGATGGCGGGGGTCACGGCGATCTTGTCCTTCACCATGGCGGCATAGGCATGGCCGAAGACTTCATGGTCCTTGAAGGAGGAGACCAGCAGATGCGGCGCCTTGACCGGATCGAACAGCGGCGGCGGCGAGGCCGCGGCGGGCGTGCCGACCTGGTGCCAGCGCCAGGTCACCGTGTCGCCCTGGCGGCTGGTCTCGCGCGGCCAGGTGGAATCGGCATACATCGCCATCGCCGCCGGGGCGGTGAGGGAATAGACCGCGTCATCCACCGGCAGCGTGTCGTTGGGATAGATGGCGAGGGTGAACTGCCCCGGAATCACCGCCGCTTTCTGGGTCGTCCGGCTGACGAGCACCAGCGTGTCGCCGGGTTCGACCTGGGGGAAGATGACCAGCTTCTGCTCGCGGTCGCTATAGACCGGGGCCATGGTGTCGGTGGCGGCGGGCCGCTGGGTCAGGATCACCGACGGATCGACCGCGATCTTCTGGCCATTGGCCTTGAGGGTATAGGCCTGCGGAATCTCGATATCCTCGAGCGTGGCGTTGTAGGAAGCGGGAATCTGCGCCGAATGGGCGAAGGCGGCGCTCAGCACCTCGACCTTCATGGTGTTGAGCGTGACCAGCCTGCCGTCGGGAAGCACGGTGATGTCCAGGTTGCGCTGCCGGACGCGGATCGAGGAGGCCACGACCGACGCCAGCTGCTGCGGCGTCAGGGGCGGCGCCGGCGTCTGGGCGCACAACAGGGCCACGCCAAGAAGAATGACCGGCAGCCTGGATATCTTCATGGACGCCCCCGCCTGCCGCCTGTGTGACGGCCTGTCGCTTTGCGCCATTTGGGGGCAGGACGGGCCCAGGAGCAATCGGCGCCCGGCCGGCCAGGATGAAATTGCCGCAATGTTGGGCGGCTAGCGCTTCTTCTTGCCGCGCTCCTTGCGGGCGGCGTACTTGGCGTCGCGGGCGGCCTTCTGGTCGGCCAGCAGCTGCACCATCTTCTCGGCTTCCTCGCGCTTCCTGCGCTCGGCTTCCAGCCTGGCTTCCGCTTCGGCCTTGATCCGGGCCTCCTCGGCGGCCCTGGCCTCGGCCATGGCGCGTTCGGCGGCGAGGCGCTTTTCCTCTTCCTTCTGCCTGCGGCGCTGCTCCTTGGCTTCGGCGGCGGCGGCGCGCTCGTCGGCGGTGTCGGCCAGCTTGCGGCGGGCTTCCTCGGCGCGGGCCTTGGCTTTTTCCAGCATCGCGGCGCGCGCCTTCTGGGCGTCCTCCAGGCGGTTGCTGAATTTGGAATCGTCGCGCTGCGCCATTGTCGTCTTTCAGCTTTCCAGGATGCGGAGGTTGGGGGAGAGCGGACGGTTCTTCTCGTCCACCGTCACCACGCGGGGGATGAAGCCTTTCGCCTCGGCCTCTTCCATGCGGGCATAGGCAATGATGATGACCAGGTCGCCCGCCTGGGCCAGGCGCGCGGCGGCGCCATTGATGCCGATCATGCCGCTGCCGGCGGGCGCGGTGATGGCATAGGTGGTGAAGCGGCTGCCATTGTTGATGTTGAGCACGTCCACCTGCTCATGGGCCAGGATGCCGGCGCGCTCCAGCAGGGCGGCATCGACGCTGATCGAGCCCTCATAGTGCAGGTCGCACTGGGTGACCGTGGCGCGGTGAATCTTGCCTTTGAGGAGCGTGAGCTGCATCAGTTTTCCAGGGTCGCTAGCGCGTCCGGCGCGTGGCGACGAATACCTTGCACTTAGTTATCAAGGAAGCTCCGCAGCTTTCTTGACCGGCTGGGGTGCTTGAGCTTGCGCAGCGCCTTGGCCTCGATCTGGCGGATGCGCTCGCGGGTGACGCTGAACTGCTGGCCGACTTCCTCCAGCGTGTGGTCGGTGTTCATGCCGATGCCGAAGCGCATGCGCAGCACGCGCTCCTCGCGCGGGGTCAGCGTCGCCAGCACGCGCGTCGTGGTTTCGCGCAGATTGGCCTGGATGGCGGCGTCGATCGGCAGCACCACATTGGGGTCCTGGATGAAGTCGCCGAGATGGCTGTCTTCCTCGTCGCCGATCGGGGTTTCGAGGCTGATCGGCTCCTTGGCGATCTTGAGGACCTTGCGCACCTTCTCCAGCGGCATGGCCAGGCGTTCGGCCAGCTCTTCCGGCGTCGGCTCGCGGCCGATCTCGTGCAGCATCTGGCGGCTGGTGCGCACCAGCTTGTTGATGGTCTCGATCATGTGCACCGGGATGCGGATGGTGCGGGCCTGGTCGGCGATCGAGCGGGTGATGGCCTGGCGGATCCACCAGGTCGCATAGGTGCTGAACTTGTAGCCGCGGCGGTACTCGAACTTGTCCACCGCCTTCATCAGGCCGATATTGCCTTCCTGGATCAGGTCCAGGAACTGAAGACCCCTGTTCGTGTATTTCTTGGCGATGGAGATCACGAGGCGCAGATTGGCCTCGATCATTTCCTTCTTGGCGACGCCGGATTCGCGCTCGCCCTTCTGCACGGTCTGGACGTTGCGGCGGAATTCGCTGACCGACTGGCGCGTCTCCTGCGCCAGGGCCTGGATCTCGTCGCGGATCGCCTTGACCTTGTCGCGCTCCTCGGTGACGAAATCGTGCCAGCCCAGGCCGGTGAGGCGGCCGACGCGGCGGGCCCAGTTGGGGTCGAGCTCGTTGCCGAAATACTGCTTGAGGAAATCGCCGCGATCCACGCCATGGCTTTCGGCCAGGCGCAGCAGCCTTCCTTCCAGCCCGACCAGGCGCTTGTTGATGCCGTACATCTGGTCGACAAGCTGCTCGATGCGGTTGTTGTTGAGCTTGAGCGACTTGACCAGGTCCATGGTCTCGTTGCGCAGCTTCTTGAAGCGGCGTTCCTGGCCGGTGGAAAGGTCCTCGCTGGAAAGCGCCGCCTCGACACTGGCGTCCTGCAGCTTGCCCAGCTTCTTGTAGAGGCCGGCGATGGAATCGAGCGCCGCCAGCACCTGGGGCTTGAGCGCCGCTTCCATGGCGGACAGCGGCAGGTTGCCCTCGTCGTCGAAATCATCGCCGTCCTGGGCGCCGTCGGCGGAGGCGGCAGCCTCGCCGCCTTCCTCGCCTTCGGCCTTCGGCGCGGGCGCCGGCTTTGGCGCCGGCTCGGGCGGCGGTTCGGGCTTCTTGAACTCCGGCGGCTTGAAGGCGATCGGGGCGGCGCCTTCCGCCGGTGCTTCGCCGCCTTCGGCGGGAGCGGCCTGGGCTTCGGGACCGCCGCCATACATCGCTTCCAGGTCGATGATGTCGCGCAGCAGCACCTTGCCTTCGTTGAGTTCGTCGCGCCAGACGGTGAGCGCCTCGAAGGTCAGCGGGCTTTCGCACAGGGCGCCGATCATCAGCTCGCGGCCGGCCTCGATGCGCTTGGCGATGGCGATTTCGCCTTCGCGGCTGAGCAGCTCGACGCTGCCCATCTCGCGCAGATACATGCGCACCGGATCGTCGGTGCGGTCATACTGCTCGCCGGTCTTGGTGGTGGCGAGCGCCTTGGAGCCTTCGGCGACCAGGGCGCCGCCCTCCTCGCCTTCCTCGGCTTCCTCGCTTTCGATGACGTTGATGCCCATCTCGTTGAGCAGCGCCATCGTGTCTTCGATCTGCTCCGACGAGGTCTTGTCGGACGGCAGCACCTTGTTCAGTTCGTCATAGGTGACGTAGCCGCGCGCCTTCGCCTTGGCGATCATCTTGCGCACGCCGACATCGGACATATCCAGCAGCGGAGAGTCCGCGTCGCCCGGGGTCTCGGCCTCGCCCGGCTTCTTGGGCGCGGGCTTGACGTTGGCGGATTTGGCCGGCTTGACCGGCACGGGCGCGGGCGCGCCCTTCTTCAGCTTCTCGGCCTTGGCCGCTTTCGGATCGGGCTTGGCGTTCTTCGCCGCTTTCGGATCGAGCCTGACGGCTTTCGCGGCGGCGGCGATCTTCTTCAGCGTCTCGGCTTTCGCCTTTTCGGCGGCCTTGAATTTTTCGAGCTTGGAAAGTTCCCTGGTCTTCGCGGCGGGCTTGGCGGCGGCCTTGCCCCTGGCGGGCGGCGCCTTCTTCACCGCCGCGGTCTTGGCGGCAGCCGCCTTGGCGGCCGTGCGCGGCCTGTTGGCCGGCGCACTCTTCACCGGCGGCGACTTCTTCACGGGCTTCTTGGAAGGCTTGGTTACCACTACTCGATCCCAGAGGCCCCGAGGCGAGGCCCGTTCAAAGATTCAACGCCCAAAACCGCCGTCATGGCCCGCCTTGCGGGCGTCCAGCAAACGGTGATGGTCGGATGTTCCATCGGCCATCTCGCGCAGGCTTTGGGCGGCGCGCAGAAAACGGGCTTCCGGATCATCCTCTGGCGTACCAGCCTCCTGCCGTTCGCCGTCGGGGAAGGTATTCCGGGGCGCCAGACGCGCCGCGAAATCGGCCATTCCCAGACGGGCGAAATGGGTTTGAACCCCAGCTTTTTCAAGGCTGGAGCCGGAGGCGGCGAGGTTTAAGAGTTCGGCGCGCAGCCTGTCAAGCGAAGGGTCCTTGACGGGCAGCCCGGCCAGCAGTTCGGGGTGGTGGAGGGCGATTCTGGGGTCTTCCAGCAACAGGGTGGCCAGTTCGCTTTCCTTGACCTGGCGGGCGGCGGCCTCGCCGGACTTAACCAGTTTGCTGGCCCGCAGGGCGGGGGAAACCGCCTCGGCCGTGCCCGGCAGGGGGCGGGGGGGCACAAAGCCGCGCCGGCCGGGGGCACCCGGCTGGCGCCCTGCGCGCGCCGGAGCGGCGGGACCCCGGCGCTTGTAGGCGGCAAAGACCTTTTCCCGGAAGGCTTCCCGGTAATAAGTGGCGATCTGGCCGTCGCCGACCGTGGCGGCGATTTCGGCCAGGCGGCGTTCCAGCCCGGCCAGGCGTTCGGGGGTGGAAAAGTCTCGGTTCTGGGTTTCCGCCCGCCACAGCAGGTCCACCAGCGGCATGGCGGTGTCGATCAGCCCGCCCATCGCGCCCGGCCCCTGGGCGGCGATCAGGGTATCGGGGTCTTCGCCCTCGGGCAAAAAAGCAAAGCGCAGCGAATAGCCCGCCTTCAGGTGCGGCAGCGCCATGTGGGCGGCGCGCAGGGCGGCGTTCTGCCCGGCATTGTCGCCGTCGAAGGCCAGCACCGGTTCGGGCGCGGCGCGCCACAGCATCTGCAGCTGGTCCTCGGTGAAGGCGGTGCCGAGCGGGGCGACGGCATGGGCGAAACCGGCGCGCACCAGCGCGATCACATCCATATAGCCTTCGGCCAGGATGATGGTGCCGGCCTTGATCGCGGCGGCGCGGGCGGCGGGAAAATTGTAGAGATTGCCGCCCTTGGAAAAGAGCGGCGTCTCGCCGGTGTTGATGTATTTCGGCTTGGCGTCGGGCGCCATGCCGCGTCCGCCAAAGGCGATCACCCGCGAGCGCCCGTCGGTGATGGGAAACAGGATGCGGTCGAAGAAGAAGTCGCGCATCGGCCTGCCATCAGAAGCGGGGCGCGCCAGCCCGGCCTCGATCATTTCGTCCTGGGTGACATTGTGCGCGGTCAGATGCGCGATCAGGGCGTTGCCGCCGGCCGGGGCGTAACCCAGCCGGAACTGCCGGGCCGCCGCGCCATCCAGCCCGCGCCCCTTGAGATAGTTTTGCGCCGCCCGGCCGCCCTCGCCGAACAATTGTTCCTGGTAGAAAACCGCCGCCAGCTCGACGATCTCATAGAGCGACTTCTTGCGCTTCTCCCGCGCCTCGTCTTCCGGCGACCATTTTGGCAGTTCGACGCCTGCTTCCGCCGCCAGCTTCTCGACGCTTTCCGGAAAACTCATGCCTTCGGTTTCCATCAGCCATTTGAAGGCGTCGCCGCCCTGGCCGCAGCCGAAGCATTTGTAGAGCCGCCGCTCATTCTCGACCTTGAAGCTGGGGGATTTCTCGGGGTGGAAGGGGCAGCAGCCCCACATCACCCGGCCCTTGCGCACCAGCTTGACCCGCCGGCCCACCAGCCCGACCAGGTCGGTCCGCCTGCGGATTTCCTCCAGCAATCCTTCGCCATAGCGCATGGCGGCGAGTTTAGGACAAAACCGCCGCCAAAAGGGGGGCGCGGGTTGATTCCCCTGTGAATGAAACCTTAAGTTGTCGGGCGCACAGTATTCCCGCGAGGCTGCGATGAACCTGTTCGACGAACCGGACAATCCCCGCTGGAAGCTGCTGGCCGTGGCCGAGGAGCGGCTGAAGGCCGCCCTCAGCAAGGAGGCGATCATCGAGGTGGTGCGCGCAACCGCGCGCGGCGTGCTGAGCGCCGACGGCGTCACCTTCGTGCTGAAGCAGGGCGAGCTCTGCCATTACGTCGAGGAAGACGCCATCAGCCCCCTGTGGAAAGGCATGCGCTTTCCGCTTTCGACCTGCATCTCCGGCTGGTCGATGCTGCATGCCGAGACCGCGGTGATTGAGGACATCTATGCCGATCCGCGCATTCCGCACGAGGCCTATCGCCCGACTTTCGTCAAAAGCCTGATCATGACCCCGGTGCTGGAGCCGCCGGTCGCCGCCATCGGCGCCTATTGGCGCGACAGGCGGAAGTTCACCGACAGGGAAATCGCGGCGACCAAGACACTCTCAATGGCTGTCGGCCGCGCGCTGGCGTCCTATCTCTGACGCCAGGCTGCGGCGCGACGATCACTTTACCCCTGTAACCGGCCGGCAGGGTGAAAGTGGATTGGGGCGCGTCCCTGGGCGTGAAGACCCTGGCGGCGGCGCTAAAGCGCGGCGCATTCCCGGAATGAAATGAGCCTGCCGCGGGTTTCGCACCACAGGGCCAGGTTTATGCTGCGCAGGCTTTCGGTGATGGTCAGCCGATGGACCTTTTTCAGTTCGGGATGGTCGCGCAGGACATGCGGCAGCCGGTAGAAGGGGATCCGGCTGTTGAGGTGATGGACGTGATGGATGCCGATATTGGCGGTCAGCCAGCGCAGCACGCCGGGAAGATCGTAATAGGAGCTGCCTGACAGGGCGGCGCCGGCATGCGACCAGTCGCCGTCGCGGCTCCAGTCCACATTCTCGAACTGGTGCTGGACATAGAACAGCCAGACCCCGATGGAGGCCGCAACCAGCATGACCGGCAGATGGACCGCAAGAAAGGGCCGCAGGCCCACCAGCAGGATCATGGCCGTGGCGAAGACGGCGATCCCGGCATTCGTGGCCATGGCGCTGATCCAGGGCCGCCAGCCGGCGCGCATCTGATAAAAGGGCAGCCGGTGCTGCAATATGAAAAGATAGGCCGGGCCAATGCCGAACATCACGATGGCGCTGCGATAGCAGCGGTAGAAAAGGCGGCCTGCCGGGGACCGCGCCTGGTATTCCGCCACGGTCAGGGTTTCGATATCGCCAATGCCGCGGCGATCCAGATTGCCGGAAGTGGCGTGATGGATGGCGTGATTGCGCTTCCAGTAGTCATAGGGCGTCAGCGTGAAAACGCCCAGGACGCGGCCAAGCCAGTCATTCGCCCGGTTGTCGCCGAAGAATGTGCCATGGCCGCAATCATGCTGGATCATGAAGAGGCGCACGACAAAGGCCCCGGTCGGTGCGGCAAGGAGCAAAGTCAGCCAGTAGCCGACATCCAGCGACAGCCACATCAGTGCCCAGAGCGCAACCAGGGGCGCCAGGGTGACGCCGAGTTCAAACAGGGCGCGCGCGGCGTTGGACTGGCGATAGCCCAACAGGGCGCGGGTCAGGGTCGGAAGATCGTTCATCTTGGCTGGGGTGGAGTTTCTTCGGTCCTCTAGCAGCTTGGCCGGGAAAGTTCCATTGCCGCCAACTGCGATTCAGGGCCGCGCCCTATTTCGGCGTCAGCGCCTCTTTCACCTGGCCCGAGGCGCGGCCGAAATCCATCTGGCCGGCATAGCGCTCCTTCAGGGCGCCCATCACCTTGCCCATGTCCTTGACCGAGGTGGCGCCGAGTTCGGCCACCACAGCGGCGATGGCGGCTTTCGCATCGGCCTCGTCCATCTGCCGGGGCATGAATTCGCGGATGATGACGATCTCGGCCTTTTCATTGTCGGCCAGCTCGGGGCGGCCGCCCTGCAGATAGACCGCGGCGGACTCTTCGCGCTGCTTGATCATCTTGGCCAGCAGGGAAAGGATTTCGTCATCGCCCAGCAATTCGCGGCTGGTTTCGCTGCGGGCGGCGATGTCGCGATCCTTCAGCGCCGCCAGCATCAGGCGCACGGTGGCCAGGCGCTTGGCGTCCTTGGCCTTCATGGCGTCTTTCATCGCCTCGGTGAGTTTTTCGCGCAGGGCCATGGGATTGCCTTTCAAATCAGCGGCGCGACGGTAGCGGGAAACTGGGGACAATTCCAACCGCCTGATTCCATTGTGTTAGTTCTGGTTGACGCCAAAGCCTCACATCCGTACTTTCCCGAAAATTCGAGGCCCTCCATGACCGATGCAAAGACCGCCCCCTCCGCCAGCGCGGAGGCCGCTTTTCCGCGCGGCGCACTGGTGCTGGCCGATGGCAGCCGCTTCGAGGGCACCGGCTTCGGCGCCGCGGGCACGGCGGTGGGCGAAGTCTGCTTCAACACCGCCATGACCGGCTATCAGGAGATTCTCTCCGATCCTTCCTATGCCGGGCAGATCGTCTGCTTCACCTTTCCGCATATCGGCATTGTCGGCGCCAATGACGAAGACCTGGAAACCACCACGCCGGTGGTGCGCGGGCTGATCGTGCGGGCGGATGCCGAGCATCCTTCCAACTGGCGGGCGCTCTCGACGCTGGACCGCTGGCTCAAGAAGCACAACATCCCGGCGCTGGCCGGCGTGGACACCCGCGCCCTCACCAGCCTGATCCGCGAAAAGGGCATGCCGCATGGCGCCATCGGCAACGGCGTCACCGAGCAGGCGGCGCTGCTGAAAGAGGCAAAAAGCTTTCCGGGGCTGGAAGGCCTGGACCTGGCCAAGGACGTGACATCGCCCCAGAGCTTCAAATGGAGCGAGACGCCGTGGTTGTGGGGCGTCGGCTACCAGCACGAGGCCAAGCCGAGCTGGAAGGCCGTCGTCATCGATTATGGCGTCAAGCGCAACATCCTGCGCCTGCTGGCCGGCATGGGCGCCGACATCACCGTGGTGCCCGCCAGCGCCACGACGGAAGAGGTGATGCGCCACAAGCCCGATGGCGTGCTGCTGTCCAACGGCCCCGGCGATCCGGCGGCGACGGGCGAATATGCCATCCCGACCATCAAGGGCGTGATCGACAGCGGCGTGCCGGTGTTCGGCATCTGCCTGGGGCACCAGATGCTGGGCCTGGCGCTGGGCGGCAAGACCAAAAAGATGCCGCAGGGCCATCACGGCGCCAATCATCCGGTCAAGGACCTCGCCACCGGCAAGGTCGAGATCGTCTCGATGAACCACGGCTTCACCGTGGACACCGCGACCCTGCCGAAAAATGTGAAAGAGACCCATGTCTCGCTGTTCGATGGCAGCAATTGCGGCATCGCGCTGGAAGGCCGGGACGTGTTCTCGGTGCAGTATCATCCCGAAGCCTCGCCCGGGCCGATGGATTCGCATTACCTGTTCGAGCGGTTTGCTGCCGCGGCGAAGAGTTCGCGCAAAGCGCGCTAGCGACAGCGGTCGATAGCGGCAGCGTATCGACGCGCGCGAACGAAATCCTAGGCGTTATTGAAGAACGCAAGCTGCGCTGCAAAGGCGCGCTGGAATGCCGGCCGTGCTTCGGCGCGGGCGACGTAAGAGGCCAGTACCGGGAATTTGTCCAGCATCCCTGACGGCTTCAGCCGCTGAAGCACATGTACCATCATCAGGTCGCCGGCACTGAAAACGCCTTCCAGCCAGTCGGCATCACCAAGCCAGGCGGAGAGCTGCTCCAGCCGCGGACACAGGCGATCGCGCACCAGCGGCAGACGTTCCGCCGCCCAGGGCCTGTCGCCCTCCAGCAGCTTGGCGTTCTGCAATTCGATCATCGGCGGCTCCACCGTATTCACCGCCGCGAACATCCAGGCGATGGCGCGGGCCCGCGCGTTCGGGTCAGCCGGCAGGAGGCCAGAGTGCCGCTCCGCGATGTGCAGGATGATGGCGCCGGTCTCGAACAGCACCAGCCCGTCTTCCTCATAGGTGGGAATCTGGCCGAAGGGATTGCGCGCGCGATGCGCCGGCTCTTTGCGCTCCTCCCTGGAAACGCCGCGCACCTGATAAGGCAGGCCCGCCTCCTCGAGCGCCCACCGCACGCGGGTGTCGCGCGCCAGCCCCCTGCCGCCGTCGGGCGAGCGTTCGAGGACGGTGATGGTGATACTCATTGCGGCTCCCTTCGCGCGAGATTAGCGGCAGGACTCCAAATGAAAAAGCCCGGCTCGTTGGAGCCGGGCCTTTTTGCCGTCCAGGGTGTCACGCCAAGATCAGCGCTGAAGCTCGATGATGTCGCCCCGCGCGCTCTAGCGCGCGAGTTCGATAATATCATAAGTGGACTCGAGAACCGGGCCGGGAATTTCCAGCCGCAGGTGATTGTTGCCGATGCCCGACAGCAGGCCGATCTGGTCGTCCGGCGTGGCCTGGGCCCCCAGCGAGGGATGGCGGCCGGAATAGGTATGCCAGGGCTCGCCGGTGGTCGAGGCGGCGCCGAGATAGATCCAGGCGCCGCTCTCGGGATAGAGAATGCCCTGGGTGCGGATCGAGCCCTGGGTCTTCTGGAAGAACAGCGCGCCGTTCACCACGCTGACGCGGCAGTTGTACCAGTCGGGATAGACGATGAAGGCGTTGACCCCGCCCATCTTCATGTTGCGGCAGCGCCAGTTGCCGATCAGCGCCCTGGCGGGAACGGTGCGGCCCTGCGGCTCCATCACCGCCTTCAGGGCGCCGAAATCGCCGCGGGAATCGCTGTAGGTCTGGACCTCGTGCAGCGCCTTGTCGCGCCACTGTTCCAGCAGCTGCAGGCGGTTGATGTCATAGTCGGAGGCCTCGTCGCGCCAGCCCGCGCCCAACACGGCGGTGGCGGAAACAGCGAAGACGCCGGCGGCGGCCAGCGCGATCCTAACCTTGCGGGGAGCTCCCATTGCTTTGCTCCTGATCCTTCTGCGGCGGGGCCCAGCCCTTCAGATCCGCGGTCGGCGGCATGCCAACCACGTTGAAGCCGGCATCGACGAAGTGGACTTCGCCGGTGACACCGCCTGAGAGGTCAGAAAGCAAATAGAGTGCCGCGCCGCCGACATGGTTAAGTTCGACGGAGCGGTGGAGGGGAGAGGTGGCCGCGGCCCATTTGAAGACGACACGGGCATCGGTGACGCCGCTGCCCGCCAGGGTCCGCATCGGCCCGGCCGAGATGGCGTTGACCCGGATATTGTCGCGGCCGAGATCGGCGGCGAGGTAGCGCACCGACGCTTCCAGCGCCGCCTTGGCCACGCCCATCACGTTATAGTTGGGCATCACCCGCTGGGCGCCGAGATAGGAGAGCGTCACCATGCTGCCGCCATTCCGCATCAGGGCGGTGGCGCGGCTGGCCACGGCGGTGAAGGAAAAGCAGGAAATATCGAGGCTTCTGAGGAAATTGGCCCGCGTCGTATCGACATAGCGGCCCGACAATTCCCGGGCGTCGGAGAAGGCGAGCGAATGAACCAGGAAATCCAGCCCGCCCCACGCGGCCTGCAGATGGGCAAAGACCGCATCCAGCTGTTCGTCGCTTTCGACATCGGCCGGCAGCACGATGGCGGAGCCGACGCCGGCCGCCAGCGGCCCCAGCCGCTTCTTCTGGGCCTCGCCCTGGTAGGTGAAGGCCAGCTCCGCCCCCTGGGCCGCCAGCATCCGGGCGATGCCCCAGGCGATGGAATGGTCGTTGGCCACGCCCATGATCAGGCCGCGCTTGCCCGCCATCAGTCCCGTTCTGGGCAGGGCGGAAAGAGCGTCGCGCGGGGTTTTCTGTTCCATTTCGATACGCCTGTCAGCCGTTGTGGCGCTGGAAGACCAGCGAGGCATTGGTGCCGCCAAAGCCAAAGGAGTTGGACAGGGCGGTGTCTATCTTCGCGTTGTCGATGCGCCGGCGCACGATATTGGCGCCGGCGACGGCCGGATCGAGTTCCTGGATATTGGCGCTTTCGCAGATGAAGCCGGCCTGCATCATCAAAAGGGTGTAGATCGCCTCATGCACGCCGGCGGCGCCCTGGCTGTGGCCGGTCAGCGACTTGGTGGCGCTGATCGGCGGCATCCGGTCGCCAAAGACTTCGCGGATGGCGTTGATCTCGGGAATGTCGCCCACCGGGGTCGAGGTGGCATGCGGATTGATATAGTCGATCGGCGCCTTCACATTCTCGATCGCCAGCTTCATGCAGCGCACCGCGCCTTCGCCGCTGGGCGCCACCATGTCGGCGCCGTCGGCGGACGCGCCATAGCCCACCATCTCGGCGTAGATCTTGGCGCCGCGCGCCCTGGCGTGTTCCATTTCCTCGAGCACCAGGATGCCGCCGCCGCCGGAAATGACAAAGCCGTCGCGATTGCGGTCATAGGCTCTGCTGGCGCTCTGCGGCGAGGCGTTGTACCTGGACGACATCGCGCCCATGGCGTCGAACAGTTCCGACAGGGTCCAGTCCAGTTCCTCGCCGCCGCCGGCGAACATCATGTCCTGCTTGCCCCACTGGATCAGCTCGAAGGCGTTGCCGATGCAGTTGGCCGAAGTCGAGCAGGCCGAGGAGATGGAATAATTGTAGCCCTTGGTCTTGAACCAGGTGGAAAGATTGGCGCTGACGGTGGAGCTCATCGCCTTGGGCACGGCGAAGGGCCCGATGCGCTTGGGGCTGTTGTTCTGCCGCGTGATGTCGGCGGCGGCGACGATGGCCTTGGTCGAAGGCCCGCCCGAGCCGACAATCAGCCCGGTGCGCGGATTGGAAATGTCTTTCTCTTCCAGCCCGGCATCGGCGATGGCCTGGTTCATCGCCACCCAGCAATAGCCGGCGCCGTCGCCCTGGAAGCGGCGGGCGCGGCGGTCCACCACCTCGTCGAGATTGATCTTGAGCGAGCCATGGACCTGCGAGCGGAAGCCGAGGCGGATGTAATCCTCGGCCGCGACGATGCCGGAACGGGCATCGTGCAGGCTGGCGGTGACCTCCTGGGCGTTGTTGCCGATGGAGGAGACGATACCCAGTCCGGTGACGACGACGCGTCTCATGGCGGTTCCCAGAGTGTGACGGCGGGGCGGATAGGCCCGGCGGCCGCTTCCGTCAAGCCGGGGCCGCCGACAGGGCCGCGGCGGCTTCCTCGACGAAGAGGCCGACCTTGAGGTCCTTGGCTTCGTAGATGATCTTGCCGTCCACCTTCATGATGCCGTCGGCGACGCCGATGATCAGCTTGCGCATGATCACCCGCTTCAGGTTGATGACATAGGTGATCTTCCTGGCGGTGGGCAGCACCATGCCGGTGAATTTCACTTCGCCGACGCCCAGGGCGCGGCCCTTGCCACGCCCGCCCATCCAGACCAGGAAAAATCCGACCAGCTGCCACAGCGCATCCAGCCCCAGGCAGCCCGGCATCACCGGATCGCCCTGGAAATGGCACTGGAAGAACCAGAGGTCGGGATGGATGTCGAACTCGGCCTCGATCTCGCCCTTGCCGTCGGTGCCGCCGACATCGCTGATCCTGGTGATGCGGTCGAACATCAGCATCGGCGGCAGCGGCAGCTGGGCGTTGCCCGGGCCGAACATCTTGCCCCTGGCGCATTCCAGCAGGTCTTCCAAGCTGAAACTCGATTTGCGAACCGGCTGATCCATATCCGTCCCTGAAAAAGCGGCTCCTGCACCGCGAAAACCCCTGAAAAGCGCCATTCTTGCTTAGAAACGTTCTAAGATGTAGTCTTTGAGGCAGTTTAGCAGTTCTGCTCCGCCCCTGACAGGGAATTGGACCGTCCCGATGAAACGCGCAATGGCCCCGACCCCTTCGCGGCTGCCCCATGCCGAGGCGAGCCGCCTGAAAGCGGCGGGCCTGCGGCCGACGCGCCAGCGCATCGAACTGGCCAGACTATTGTTCACCGGCCGTGACCGGCATGTGACAGCCGAGAGTCTCGCCGAGGAAGGCGCCCGCGCCGGGGTGAAGGTCAGCCTCGCCACGGTCTACAACACCCTGCACCAGTTCCAGGCGGCGGGCCTGCTGCGCCAGGTGGTGGTGGATGCCGCCCGCAGCTATTTCGACACCAATATCGGCGATCACCAGCACTTCTTCGTCGAGGATGAGGGCCTCCTGATCGACATTCCCGGCGAGCAGGTCCGGGTTTCGGGCGTTCCGGCGGCGCCGGCCGGCCTTCAGGTGGACCGGGTGGACGTGGTCGTGCGGGTCAAGCGCGCGCCCTGAGAGCGATTCTCACAGATTAGAATTATTCTAATGTTGTTGACTTCGGGTTTCTCCGGGGCCAATCTGGCGTCCGATATTCACTGCAAGGAGACGGCAATGGCCGGACTGAAAGACACCAAGACCTGGGCAAACCTGAAAGAGGCTTTCGCCGGCGAGAGCCAGGCCAACCGCCGCTATCTCTATTTCGCGCAGAAGGCCGACATCGAAGGCCATAACGATGTCGCCGCCGTTTTCCGCTCCACCGCAGAAGGCGAGACCGGCCATGCCCATGGCCATCTCGAATATCTCGAGGAAGTGGGCGATCCGGCCACCGGCGAGCCGATCGGCGCCACCGACGCCAACCTCAAGGCTTCCATCGCCGGCGAGACCCACGAATACACCGACATGTATCCGGGCATGGCCAAGACCGCGCGCGACGAAGGCTTTGACGAAATCGCCGACTGGTTCGAGACCCTGGCGAAAGCGGAAAAGAGCCACGCCGGGCGCTTCCAGAAGGCGCTGGACACTTTAGGTAAATAAACCCCCTCCGGTTTCAGCTTCCGCTCGGCTGCTCGCGCTCTCGCGCTCGCACATGCCTCGCTCGCTGAAACCACCTCCCCCTTGAGTGCGCTTCGCGCAGAAGGGGGAGGCGGGCCGGAGCTTCCGCAGAGCACCCCATGACCGGCGAAGGCAGTCTCGGCGCCCCCACACGACAGATCATCGACTGGCAGTCACCGGATTTCGCCGATCCGGTGAAGCTGGACGAGGAGATGCGCCGGGTCTTCGACATCTGCCATGGCTGCCGCCGCTGCTTCAATCTCTGCGATTCCTTCCCGCGCCTGTTCGACCTGATCGATTCCAGCGAGAAGGAAGATGTCGAAAGCCTGAAGTCGGAAGACTTCAAGCCGGTGGTCGAGGCCTGCACGCTTTGCGACATGTGCTTCATGACCAAATGCCCCTATGTGCCGCCGCATCCCTTCATGCTGGACTTCCCGCACCTGATGCTGCGCCACCGCTTTGCCGAGGCGAAGAAGGGCCACAAGGATTTCACGCAGGCGCAGCTGGCCGAGATGGACCGCAACGGCACCCTGGCGCGCATCGCCGCGCCGGTGATCAACTGGGCGTCGGACGTGAAGAACCGCCCGATGCGGACGGTGATGGAAAAGACCGCCGGCATCGACAAGGACGCCGAGCTGCCGAAATTCCACAGCCGCACTTTCGTTTCCGCCGACCGGCAGGAACCAATCCATCCCAATGAGGCCGGTCCGGCCCGCGGCAGGCGCAAGGCCGCGCTCTATGCCACCTGTTTCGTCAACTACAACAAGCCGGCCACCGGCATGGCGGCGCGGGCGGTGCTGAACCATCTCGGCGTCGAGACCAAGGTGGCCTATCCCGGCTGCTGCGGCATGCCGTTCCTGGAACAGGCCGAGCTGGCGCGCGTGGCGCACAACGCCGCGAAAGTGTCGAAGGAACTGGTGAAGCTGATCGATGAGGGCTACGACATCGTCGCCCTCACCGCGTCCTGCGGCCTGATGCTGAAAGCCGAATGGGCGCTGATCTGCCCGGACAATGCCGACGTGAAGAAAGTCGCCGAGCACACCTGGGACATCGACGAGTTTGTCGTCGATGTGATGAAGAAGGATGGCGTGCCGCATGGCATGAAATCCCTGCCCGAAGGCGTCACCGTGCACCTGGCCTGCCATGCCCGCGCCCAGAACATGGGCCCCAAGGCGGCGGAGATGCTGAAGCTGATCCCCGACACGCCGGTGGACGTGATCGAGCGCTGCAGCGGCCATGGCGGCACCTTCGGCGTGGTCAGGCCGACGCATGAGGTGGCGGTGAAGGTGGGCAAGCCGGTGTTCCGCGCGGCGGAGAAGCAGGCGCGCGGCCATATCGTCTCCGACTGCCCGCTGGCGGCGGCGCATATCGTCGCGCACACCGATACCGGCGTCACCGAGCCCGAACATCCGATCCAGATCATGGCGCGGTCGTTTGGGCTTATCGAGTAACCACATTTGTCATGGCCCGGCTTGCCCGGGCCATCCAGGGCAACCAGCGCGCTCCACGATCCCTGGATGGCCCACATTAAGTGGGCCATGACAAGTTGAGTGTTTGAAACAGAGAAAACAGCAATGCCCGAGACCGCCCGCACGATCACCGCCGCCGACCTCTTGCCGCTGCCCGAGTATGAGCAGCAGCGCAAGACCCTGAAGCAGAACCTGATCCCGGTGAAGAAGGCGCGCCGGGTCGAGGTCGGGCCTTTCGCCACCTTCTATTTCGAGAATTACGCCACCATGTGGCTGCAGGTGATGGAGATGCTGCGGATCGAGAAGGGCGGCGACGAACAGATTCCGGGCGAGCTGGCGGCCTACAATCCGCTGATCCCGCAGGGCGACGAGCTGATCGCCACTCTGATGCTGGAGATCGAGGATGCCGACCGGCGGGCCAGGGTGCTGCTGACCCTGGGGGGCATCGAGGAGAGCGTGTTCATGGAAATTGGCGGCGAAACGCTGAAGGCGACGCCGACCGAATATGACGACCGCACCACCGCCGACGGCAAGACGAGTTCGGTGCACTGGCTGCGCTTTTCGCTGACGCCGGAGCAGAAGCGGCGATTCCTCACCAGCAAAGTGGTGATCGGCCTGTCGCACCGCAATTACGGCCACATGGCGGTGCTGTCGGAGGAGACCAAGGCGGCGCTGGCGAAGGATTTCCAGTAGGCTCGCAAAACTATTGGTGACGGAGTTGGTCTACCCCATCACCAATAAATCGCATCAGAACAGCGTCGGCTGGTCGAGCTTCTTGTTAGTGGGCGGCGGCGTCGAATCGGACAGCACTTTCGCGGGGTCAATGTCAGGCCGAATGCGCCCGAACTTCAAGTCCGCAATCCGCCCCTGATTGAGACGGTAATCAGAAGCAATATCAGAGTACTTGTCGCCACGGCTGATGCGCCCCTTAATGATAGCAATATCCTCCACGGAGAGATCTTTCATGGTCGCCATGACAGCACCTCTTAAATAGCGGCAGGCACGGCTACACTGGCCGGTACCGCATCTTGGCGGATATCATCCTCCAGGTTGAAATCGCCGAGCAGGGTTTCAAGCTCAGCTGCGATGCTGAACTTGGGGTCGGGCTTGAACCCGAGGGCGATGCGCACATTTTCGACGCCTGCCTTTACTGCGGCGCGCTGCGTGACGATCTTGCCATCGCGCACGACGTTTCCGTCCCACAGAGGACCGCTCCGCTTCCAGTCGATTTCAGAGAAGCGAGCCACAACGTCTTTCCAGTTCGCATTTTCCGACTTGAAAAGCTCGTGCCCGATACGACCGATAATGACTAACCCGGTGGCGGACAGGCACACATAGCCTTCCTCGCGATGGTCGCTGACCTTGGTACTCGCCACGCCGGCGGTGGGCAGCTTGGCGATTCCGCGGAGCACTGGAATCGCCTCCGTGACAGCCTGGACATACTCAATGAAGCGGGCGCGCTCCGTCTTGTACACTTCGGTCTCGCTAGAACCGAGAATATCCTTCGCCTTATCCTCGAAGGCCGAATCCGCCATGCCGTAGTCTCCCACCAACAGCTCCTTGATGAGCTGGCGCACTTGGTTCGTGAGGAACAAGTGGTTACTCTTCTTGCTAAGAGTCTTGGATGTGCTGTCGATGCGGTTCTTGAACAAGGGGCAGCTCTCGATAATGTCGAGGACAAGCCCGTTGGCAGGGTTGCGGCGGTCATATGCGGCGAGTTGCGACGGAGGCAGCGCCTTTGTTTTCGAGCAGTCTGCGAAGTCCTGATGAACTTGGCTCATATCACTTTCCAGAGTAATCATCACCGAAACAGCGTCACCTTCGAAATGGGCGCGATCTTCGGCGGAGAGGTTCTCCAGTGCCTGGATAATGGCGGTGGTGCGATGGCCGCCATCAGTAACTGCCAAGCGGGCCGTTATCGGGATGACAATGTAGACCGGCTTCATCTCTGAATTGAAATCGGGCTCGTACAGCGAAATCGCCTGCTGCACATTCAGCGTCATGGGTGGAAGGATATATTTCGCGCCCACGTTCTCCACCAGATATTGGGCGATGGCATCAACATGGTCGGTCATGACAGGGCGGTTGGTAGCGGCCTGCACTTCCGCAACACTATTACCTTTCTTGGCCTGATTGACCTGCAATGATGCGATCACCTGCCTGACCGGGAACGCTGTGCTGACACATTGGCGAGAGCCTTGGCGAAACAAGACGCCGGTCAACACAAAGCCGGCGGTATTGGCGGCTTCCATGTAGGCAGCGGTCATTGCCTCAGGAAGGCTGGGCAGTTGCTTGCGGTTGATGTGAGCATTAACTTGCATGGGTGGTCTCCTAACGGGGATTAACGATGGCGCCGCTGATCCTTGTCTTTCCGAGGCAGGTCAGCGGCGCCTGCATATTTACCACCAGAAAAGTTCCAATCAAGCCGGCGCCTGGTACTTTTACGCGGTCATGTGCACGTTTTTTGTACCGGCGCCTGGCATTTTCGGCATGATAAACGGCTAACCTATTGGCCAATATTAACTACTCTAAATTTGTTGTAAAATTACCACGCCGAGAGCGCTTTCAGATTCAGAGCTTCACACGGCCCTCGACAATCTCCGCATGGCGCGCCGGCGTCAGCGGCTCATACGCCCCCGTCGCCGGGTTCAGCCAATACAGCGGATCGGCAATCGTCGCGGGATCGAAACCGTCCCGCACCAGGTCGATCTTGCGCTGCTTGAAGGTGCCGGTGACCTCCAGCGCCGGGGTCAGGCGCAGAAAGATCGGCCGCGCATAGGCCGGCAGGCGCGCGCGCAAATGCGCCGCCAGCGACGTGACATTGAAGCCGCCATCCACCACCAGCGCCGCCATGCCGGCGCGCCCTTCCGCCCCGGGCACATGCACGCCATAGACATTGGCTTCCCTGATGCCGGCCTCGCGCCCCAGGGCGGCGGCCACTTCGCTGGTGGCGACATTCTCGCCCTTCCAGCGGAAGGTGTCGCCGATGCGGTCGACAAAATAGAAATAGCCATGTTCGTCGCGCCGCATCAGGTCGCCGGTGCGAAACCAGATGTCGCCCTTGCGGAAAACATCGCGCAGCATCTTCCTGTCGCTGTCGGCGCGGTTGGTATAGCCCTCGAACTCCCGCCCCGCCAGCCGGGACATGCCGCCGACGCATTCGCCCGCCTCGTCGGGGCCGCAATCGATGCAGAGGCCGTTTTCCCCCCGCACCGGCATTTCGCTTTCGACGTCGAAACGGATGACCCGGGCGGGCAGCAGCCTTTCGGAATAGTCCGGCACCCGCCCGACCGCGCCGACGGTGCCGTCATAATTCAGCATCGAGACATTGCTCTCGGTGGCGCCATAGAACTCGACAATGCGGGGAATGGCGAAGCGGGCCTGGAACTCGCGCCAGATCGAAGCCGAAAGTCCATTGCCGGTGATGGCGCGGATCCTGTGGCCCCGATCCAGCGGCGATGGCGGGGCGTTGAGCAGGTAGCGGCAGAGTTCGCCGACATACTGGAACATGGTGGCGCCATGGGCGTGAATGTCGGACCAGAATTCATGCACCGAGAATTTGCGCTTGATGATCAGGGCGCCGCCGGAAAAGAAGGCCAGGCCCACGGCGCAGACCCCGCCGGTGGAATGATAGAGCGGCAGCGGATCATAGATGCGGTCGGACGCATTGGGCCGCAGGGCGCCGACAAAGCCGCTCATCATGAACAGCATCCGCATATGGCTGAAATTGGCCGCCTTGGGCAGGCCGGTGGTGCCGGAAGTATAGATGTAGAAGGCGCGGTCTTTCGCCGTCAGGCCGCCACGCGCCGCCAGTCCCGGATCGCCGGCAGGCTGCGAGGCCAGAACTGCGTCCAGGTCACCGCCATTCTGAATCCAGGCACGCGGCGCCTGCTGCAGGAACGGCTTGGCGCTCTCGAACGCACCCGCCAGTTCGGCGCCGACAATGGCGTGGGCCGCGCCGGCAATGGCGATGGAATGGGCCAGCGCCTCGCCGGTGAGATTGGTGTTGATCAGCGCCACCGCCGCGCCCGCCTTGAACATCCCCAGCCAGCAGGCAATGAAATCCGGGCGATTCTCCATCAGGAGGGCCACCGCGTGGCCGCGCCCGATGCCCTGCGCCATCGCCCAATGGGCGTAACGGTTGGCGCGGGCATCGAGTTGGCCATAGGTCAGCACCGCATCGCCCTGCAGGATGGCGGGCGCGTCCGGCGATTTCCGGGCCTGGGCGGCTACGATGTCGCAGATCAGGCGGGCCGCGCCCGGCTTCACCAGCCTGAGCAGCCACAGGGTGCGCAGGATGGTGCTGATATAGATGTATTCGCGCCTTATCGCGGCGGCCAGCGGCATGATTCCATCCCTGACGGGAAGATTGAGCCTGTGTCAGCCACGGCGCAAGATGGAGCGATGGACGAGGAACTGGACCTGCGCGGGCTGAAATGCCCGCTGCCGGCGCTTCTGGCGCAGAAGGCGCTGGGCGGGCGCGCGCCCGGCGCCGTGCTGATCGTGCTGGCCGACGATCCGCTGGCGGCAGTGGACATTGCGCACATGTGCCATGGCCATGGTCATGGCGTGGAAAGCGTCAGCGAAGCGGAAGGCTGGCGCGTCTTTCGTCTCAGACGTGGTCCGGCGCCGGATGCGCCTGCGGCGACAGATGATCGATGATCGCGCGTGCATCCACGGCGCGCGGCTCGTTCTTTTCCTGGCCGGGCTTGAGCACCACCACTTCGGCGGACGCCTCATAGCGCGTGGTCTGGGAAATCATCAGCGGCGGCCCGAAGGGGCTGTAGCCCCAGCGCGGCCGGAAGCCCCAGCCGAAACCGAAGCCGCCGCCAAAACCGGGACCATAATAGGGCGGGTTGGCGTGATAGGTGGTGCGGGCGCGCGTATCGCGGTCGTCAAAGACGAAATGGCTGCCGCCCGCCGCCAGGGTCACTTCGGCGGCGCGCAGCAGAAGATAATCCTGCACCGTGTCGCGCGGCGTCACCGAA
Organism: uncultured Rhizobium sp.; assembly: GCA_964572805.1. Classification (GTDB taxonomy): domain Bacteria; phylum Pseudomonadota; class Alphaproteobacteria; order Micropepsales; family Micropepsaceae; genus Rhizomicrobium. The sequence continues at coordinate 23,502 of CAZNGO010000026.1, forward strand.
TTGCCGGTGAAGGTGACGCGATAGCGGCCCGGCGCCAGTTCGCGGTCGGTGTAGCCGGTGGGCTCGCCGGGACGGCGGGGGCCATAGGCCGCCGGGGCCATGCAGGCCGCCAGCGTCAGCGCCAGGCCCAGGGCCGCGGCGAGCTGGGAGAAACGGATCGGGATCATGGTCATGCTCCTTGCCCCCGCGCCATGATAGCAAACCGGCAGCGGCAGGGGGCGGTTCCGGAACTTATATTCTCTTTATGTTCAGGGGCCTGGCGGGCCTGCCGGATTAATCCGGCCCGCCTGACCCCTTGCCATTTATCTCGCGCCGCAGCATGGTCCCCGAAGGCCCAAGCGGCCGGGCCGGATGCAGGGCTTTAGGTCTGCCAGGCCAGGCTTTTGAGCCTTTCGGGGGGACGATGATCACGCTCGGTTACGTCCTCTCTTCCGCCCTCGGCCTCATCCTGATCGTGGTCAGCTTCCTCTCCGTCCAGCTCATCCTGCTGGCCTGGGTGCGCCTGTTCCGCGACGCGCCGCAGGTGGCGATGGCGCGTCTGCCCGATGCCGGGCTGCCGCATGTGCTGGTGCAACTGCCGGTCTGCAATGAAGGCGAGCTGGCGCTGCGCGTCGCCGCCGCCGCCTGCGCCCTGGACTGGCCGTCCGACCGCCTGACCATCCAGCTGCTGGATGACGGCACCGAGGAAAATCATCGCCTGCTCGCCGCCCGCCTGCCGCGGATCGTGCCGCCGGGCGTCCATCTGCAATTGCTCCGCCGCGGCGACCGCAAGGGCTTCAAGGCCGGCAATCTGGCTTTCGGCCTCAGCCATTCCGAAGCGCCCTATGTCGCGATCTTTGACGCCGATTTCGTGCCGGCGCCGGATTTCCTCCGCCGCACCGTGCCGGCGCTGCTGGCCGATGACGGCCTCTGTTTCGTGCAGGCGCGCTGGGGCCACAACAACCGGGGCGCCAACTGGCTGACGCGGGTGCAGGGCGTGCTGCTGGATTCCCATTTCGCGGTGGAGCAGGAAGCGCGTTTCCGCGCCGGCCTGCCCATGTCGTTCAACGGCACCGCCGGGGTGTGGAACCGGGTCGCCATCGAACAGGCCGGCGGCTGGACCGGCGACACGCTGACCGAGGATCTCGATCTTTCCATGCGCTGCGCGTTGCAGGGCTGGCGCATGGCGATGCTGCCCGACATCGAAGTGCCGGGCGAGTTGCCGCCCACCGCCGCGGCCTGGCGGGCGCAGCAGGCGCGCTGGACAAAAGGCCATGCCCAATGCGCCCGCAAGCTGCTGCCGCTGGTCTGGGCCAGTGACAAGACGCTGGGCGTGAAGCTGGCGATGACCGGCCAGATGTGCCAGTTCGCCTTCTACACCCTGGCCTTCATCAGCGCCGTGATTTCCCTCACCATGATGTCGGTGGGGATCAAGGCCTATCCGGCGGTGCAGGCGTTCGGCATCGGCGTCACCTTCCTGGGTATCTTCTGCTCCATCGGCTATCTCTGGCTGGGCCAGCGCATGCTGGGCCGCCAGCGCACCGAGAAACTGCACCGCACCCTGGTGCTGGCGCTGGTGTTTCCGTCCGGCCTGATTCTGGCCAACACCTGGGCGACGCTGGAAGCCTTCTTCTCCAACCGCATGGATTTCATCCGCACCCTGCGCGCCGGCGAGATCGTCAAGGGCGGCTGGCGCGGCGCGCCCGAGCTGATCGTCGGCTCTTCCGTCGCCGTGCTGGCCGTGGCCGAAAGCAGCTTCGGGGCGATGTTCTTTGTCTTCGCCGTTTCGGGCCTGGTCTCGATCGGCACCATGGGGGCGCTGATGCCGCAGCCGGTGCGGCGTTCCATCGGCACCCCCGCCGAATAGCGAATTTCCCGCCAGCGTGGTTAACGCCTGTTAGCCACCCTTGCGCACCGTCAAGGCGCGCAATCCGCCGATCCGTAAAATGCGATCAATCGGTCTAACCCGGTCTTGAACCGAAGTTGCGTATCCATCCTTCCGGGAATGGGAGAACGGTGCGCAGCCATGGGGCACTGGCATAAAATCATTTTGGCATTGGCGCTGGGCGTGGCGCTGAGCGGCTGCGCCAGCGGCGGCGACGATGCCTATGACGCCACGCCACGCGTCGCCAGCATCGCGCCGCCCGGGCTGCCGGCAGAACGCGGCACCAATCATGTCGAGGAACGGCCGGGCCAGGCGCTGCTGCAATGCGTGCCCTACGCCCGCGAGCATTCCGCCATCAAGATCACCGGCGACGCCTATACCTGGTGGGACCAGGCGGCGGGCCGCTATGAGCGTGGCGCCAATCCCGCCCAGGGCACGGTGATGGTGCTGTTCCATTACGCCGGCCCGAGCCGGGGCCATGTCGCGGTGGTGCGCCGGGTGGTTTCGGCCCGCGAGATCCGCATCGACCATGCCAACTGGCTCGATGACGGCGCCATCTATGTCAACGATCCGGTGGTGGATGTCAGCGCCGCCAATGACTGGAGCCAGATCCGGGTCTGGAACATCAAGACCGGCGGCTGGGGCAGCAGGGTCTATCCCGTGCAGGGCTTCATCGGGCCGGGCAGCGGCAGCGTGCCCGGTGAGGACCGCAGCGCGCCGCCGCCGGACGACGCGGTGGTGGCCGCCGATGACGAGGACGCCACCGACGCGCCATCGCCGCCCCAGCGCCCGGTTGCCTCGGCCGCCGCCAGGGTCCAGCCGGCGCGAAGCGTCAGGTCCCGCGCCGCCAACCCGGTCGTGCCGGTGTCCATGACCCCGGCCGACCGCAATCCGGCGCCCAATTCGGGCTTTGCCCTGACCGAATCCGACCTGGCGCTGCAGCCGAATAACTGAGCAGACTCAGGGTTATCCCCCCGAATCTGCGCTATTGTGCCTCGCCCCGCTTTGGCCGGGCGGGGATGAGGACTATTGTCCCGGCCTTTCGCGGGGTTCCCGTGTGATCCGTCTGGTGCGTTTTCTTTTCATGAAAAGCCCCGCCCGCCTGTGATGGCCCCCGAACCCATTCTTTCCAGCGACCCGCTTGCCGAGGCGCCGCACCCCGAACCGCATTCGCGGGCGGAAGAGCGCGGTCCCCACGCCCTCGCCGCCAGCCGCCGCAACACCGCCGCACTCATGCTCGGCGCCATGGGGGTTGTCTTTGGCGATATCGGCACCAGCCCGCTTTATGCCCTCAGGGCCACGGTGCTGGCGACCGAAGGCGGCCTGCCCAACCATGTCGCGGTGATGGGCTCGCTCTCCATGATCCTCTGGGCCCTGATCCTGGTGGTGACGGTGAAATATGTCCTCATCATCATGCGCGCCGACAATGACGGCGAAGGCGGCACCCTGGCGCTGGCGGCGCTGGCGCATCGCTCGTCCGGCCTGTCACGGCGCACCAAGGGCCTGATCGGCATCGGCGCCATTGTCGGGCTGGCCCTGTTCTTCGGCGACGGCATGCTGACGCCGGCCGTCACGGTGCTGTCGGCGGTGGAGGGCCTGAAGGTGGAAAGCCACGCCTTCACGCCGCTGGTGCTGCCGCTGGCGCTGGCGATCCTGGTCGCCCTGTTCGTGATCCAGAACCGCGGCACCCACAGGATCGGCCGCCTGTTCGGCCCGGTGATGGTGCTGTGGTTCCTGGCGCTGGGCGGCTTTGGCCTGGCCTCGCTGCTGCGCAATCCGGTGATCCTGACCGCGGTCAATCCGCTCTATGCCCTGCAGATGTTCCTGCAGGCGCCGCTGGTGGGTTTTGTCAGCCTTGGCGCGGTGGTGCTGGCGGTGACGGGCTGCGAGGCGCTCTACGCCGATATGGGCCATTTCGGCAAAAGGCCGATCCAGTATGCCTGGTTCTTCGTCGCCCTGCCGGCGCTGGTGCTGAACTATTTCGGCCAGGGCGCCGCGCTGCTGCGCCAGCCCGGCGACGCCGGCATCGCCTTCTTCACCGTCATTCCCCACTGGGCGCATATGCCGATGGTGCTGCTGGCGACCCTGGCCGCCATCATCGCCAGCCAGGCGGTCATCACCGGCGTCTTCTCCATGACCCAGCAGGCGGTGCAGCTGGGCCAGCTGCCGCGGATGGAAATCCGCCATACCAGCGCCACCGATTACGGCCAGATCTATGTGCCGCAGATGAACACCCTGCTGGGCATCGGCGTGGTGCTGATCGTGCTGATCTTCAAGAGTTCGGATGCGCTGACCGCGGCCTATGGCATCGCGGTGACCGGCGTCATGGTGATCGACACCCTGAATGCCGGCGTGGTCGCCGAGCGGCAATGGCGCTGGCCTTTGCTGTTCGCGCTGGGCCTGTTCGGCACCATGGCCGCCAGCGACATGACCTTCTTCACCGCCAACGCGCTCAAGATACCCGAGGGCGGCTGGCTGCCGCTGCTGATCGCGACCTGCGCCTTCCTGGTGATGGATACCTGGCGGCGCGGCCGGCGCGTGCATCTGGAGAAGGTGCGCAGCGAATCCCTGCCTCTCAGCCTGTTCATGGAGCGGGCGGACAAGAATACCACCCGCGTCGCCGGGCTGGGCGTCTTCCTCGCCTCGCGCACCGATGTGGTGCCCGGCGCCCTGCTGCACAATCTCAAGCACAACAAGGTGCTGCATGAGCGGGTGGTGATCGCCAACGCCGTGGTCGAGGATACGCCGCTGGTCAGGCCGGAGAACCGTCTGGAAGTCGAGAAGCTGGGCAAGGGCTTCTACACCGTGAAGGTGCATCACGGCTTCTTCGAGACCCCGGACATGCCGCAGGCGATGGAGGATGCCCGCCGCTTCGGCCTGGCGCTGGACGTCTCCACCGCCACCTTCTTCATCGGCCGCGAGACGCTGGTGCCGGCGGAGCATTCCGACCTGTCCGCCTGGCGCAACTGGCTCTATCGCAAACTGGCGGGCAATGCCCTGTCGCCTGCCCGCTTCTATCACCTGCCCCCAAACCGCGTGGTCGAGCTTGGAACACAAATCACCATCTAGATCGTCACCCCGCCGCCAGCTCGGCCTGATGCTGGGCGCGCTGGGCGTTGTGTTCGGCGACATCGGCACTTCGCCGCTCTACGCCATGCGCGCCTCGGCCCAGGCCGCGGGCGGCAACGTGCCGGGCGCCATGGCGGTCTATGGCGCGCTGTCGCTGATCTTCTGGGCCCTGATCGTGGTGGTGACGATCAAGTATGTGATCTTCATCATGCGCGCCGACAACAATGGCGAAGGCGGGGTGATGGCGCTGGCGGCGCTGGCGCATCGCGCCCCGGTGAGCCGCAGGGCCAAGACCGCCATCGGCATCGCCGCCCTGATGGGCCTGGCGCTGTTCTATGGCGACGGCATGCTGACGCCGGCCATCTCGGTGCTCTCGGCGCTGGAAGGCATCGGGGTCGAGAATGCCAGCTTCAAGCCCTTCATCCTGCCGCTGACCCTGGCGGTGCTGGTCGGCCTGTTCGCGGTGCAGAGCCGCGGCACCCACAGAATCGGCCGGCTGTTCGGGCCGGTGATGCTGCTGTGGTTCGCGGTGCTGGCGCTCCTGGGAGCCATCGCCATCGCGCGCGCGCCGCAGATTCTGCAGGCGGTCAATCCCGCCTATGGCCTGGCGCTGTTCACCCATGAGCCCTGGACCGCCTTTGTCGCGCTGGGCTCGGTGGTGCTGGCGGTGACAGGCTGCGAGGCGCTGTATGCCGACATGGGCCATTTCGGCGCCAAGGCGATTCGTTTCGCCTGGATCTTCATCGCCTTTCCCGCCCTGGTATTGAACTATTTCGGCCAGGGGGCGCTGCTGCTGTCGCGGCCGGATGCGGCGGGTTTCGTCTTCTATGCGCTGGTGCCGGGCTGGGCGCATTATCCCATGGTGGCGCTGGCCACCCTTGCCACCATCATCGCCAGCCAGGCGGTGATCAGCGGCGTCTTCTCCATCACCCGCCAGGCGGTGCAGCTGGGCCAGCTGCCGCGCATGGAAATCCGCCACACCAGCGCCACCGAGCAGGGCCAGATCTATGTCCCGCGCAGCAACGCCATGCTCGGCGTCGGCGTGGTGCTGATCGTGCTGATCTTCAAATCGTCCGATGCCCTGGCCACCGCCTATGGCATCGCGGTGACCGGCGTGATGGTGATCTCGACCTTCCTGGTCGCCGTGGTGGCGGCGCATCGCTGGAAATGGCGGCGGCCCCTGGTGCTGGCGGTGTTCGGTGGCCTGGGCCTGGTGGACCTGCTGTTCCTGGCCTCCAACAGCCTCAAGATCGCCGAAGGCGGCTGGCTGCCGCTGGCGGTGGCGGGCGGCGTCTTTGTCGTGATGGACACCTGGCGGCTGGGCCGGCGGGTGCACCTGGACAAGATGCGCGACAATGCGCTGGCGCTCGATCTCTTCCTCGCCCGCGCCGACAGGATCAGCCAGCGCATCCAGGGCACGGCGGTGTTCCTTTCCCCGCGCACCGATATCGTGCCGAACGCCATGCTGCACAGCATCAAGCATTATCATGTGCTGCATGAACGGGTGGTGATCTGCGCCGTCAATGTCTGCGACACGCCAATGGTTTCAGATGCCAAGCGGGTGACAGTGGAGAAACTGGGCAAGGGCTTTTTCGCGGTCCGCATCACCTATGGCTTCTTCGAGACGCCCGACCTGCCCCGGGCCTTTTCCCTGGCGCGGGCGCAAGGGTTGGCGCTGGAGGAAGACAGCACCACCTATTTCCTGGGGCGCGAAGTGCTGGTGGCGGGCGAGAAGCCGGAGCTGCCGGGCTGGCGGGTGGCGCTTTACATGTGGCTGGCGTCGAATGCGCTGTCGCCGGCGAGCTTCTACCACCTGCCGCCGGGGCGGGTGGTGGAATTGGGGACGCAGGTTTCGATCTGAGAAATGGCCGGGTTAAATGGCTGCAATCCGGCGGCAATAGTAGAAATACTATAACCAGATCAATTGGTTGGTAACTTGCCCCCCGTCCCGGATCGATAAAATTTTAAATTTCCCCGGCGGTATTGCACAACGGCCATTCCCTATCATCCCGCACCTGACTTCCTGTCATGGGAGGGCCGCCATGTCTGTCTGTGTTGCGGTGAGTTCAAGCGAAGCGAAGGTGCCGGACAGGCAACCGTCATCGGGCCCGCATGGCGCCACGGACGACAATGGCGTTCCCAGCGCCGCGGAAGCGAAAAGCCCGGGCTGCAATTCCCGCGGCGAGCCGATCAGCGCCAAGGATTTCGTCGCGACAATCAGGGCCCATGAGGATTATGCCGCGCGGCTTTGCGGCGGCCGGCGCGCCGACCTGCGTTTCTCCCAGCTTGCGCGTGTGAATTTGAGCAGCCGCCGGCTGAACGGGATAAATTTTACCGGCGCGAATTTGCAAGGGGCCAACTTTGCGGGCGCCAGCCTCGACGAGGCGCTGCTGTCCTGCGCCGATCTGTGCCGGGCCAACCTGACCGAGGCCAGTCTCCGGAAGGCGGATTTGCGCGGCGCCCGCATCCTGGGCGCAAGCTTCGAATGCGCCAACCTGGACGGCGTCGATTTCCGCCAGGGAACCATCGCCGTCGCCGGCAATGACAGCTGGGCGATCGCCGGGCAGGACAAGAACGGGTCAACCATGGTTAGCTTCGCCAACTGCTCCCTCAAGGGGGCGAACCTGCAGAACGCCAACCTGAAGAATGCCAATTTTGACGGCGCGCTGCTGAACGGCGCCTGTTTTGCCGGCACCACCCTGGAGAACGCCACGTTCGAGGGCGCGGTTCTGATCGGCGTCAAAATCTCGGAGCTTCGTGTGCCGGCGTCGAAGCTCAGCAACTGCATCACCGATCCCGGCCCGGAACAGAAATCGCGCCTTCCCTATCTTATGGAGGCGCTGCAGGGTGCGCAGCTCTGGGTCGAATCCGGCGGCCGCCAGGGCGCTGCCGCCAATCTCGAAGGCGAGGATATCCGCCTGCTCGCGCCGGTGATGAAAAACCGCAAGCTCACCGGGATCAAGCTCGCCAGAACCATGGCGGTCAATGCGGACTTCACGGCTTGCGAGCTGCAGGGGGCGAATTTCGACGGCGCCGATCTGCGCGGCGCGATATTCATCGGCGCCGATCTGCGCGGCGCCTCCTTCCGGGGCACCAACCTGGCGCATGCCAGCTTCTTCCAGGCCAATCTGCTGCCGCTGCAGCTGCAGAGCGGCGTAACGCTGCCGACGCGATTCGACGGCGCGGTCCTGGACAACACCAGTTTCAAGCAGGCCATGCGCTGAGGGCGATGGGCGCCTATACCGTGTCGCCGCGCGCGCGGTTCAACGGCCATATCCGGATTTCCGAGCCATTATCGCCGGATTGCCCTGAAGTGCGGCGGCGGGGCCTGGCGTGAGGCGCAAGAAACCCGATATCCGCCTTGCGCCATAAGCGGTCAATTACGGCCTCAATCCAGCGCGTAAACCAAGGCTTTGAGGTACGCGCTTTCCGGCAAGAGCGGATGCACCGGATGATCGGGCCCCGCGCCCGCCTGCCGGATCAGGCGCGCGGCGCGGCCGCTGCGCCCGATGCCGGCGGCGCATTCAAGTGCGAAGCGATCTGAAGGTATGTTGTGCGAGCATGACGCCACCAGCAGGATGCCCTGCGGCGCCGTCACCGCAGCGGCCAGCCGCGCCAGCTTGCGATAGGCCTTGGCCCCCGGCTCCAGGTCCTTTTTCGATTTCACGAAAGGCGGCGGGTCGGCCACCACGATGTCGAAAGTCTCGCCGGCCGCGCCCAGCCGCTCCAGCTCCTCGAAGACATCGGCCTTCACCGCCTTGAGCTTCACGCCATTGGCGCGGGCGCTTTCCTCGGCCAGCGCCAGCGCCGGCGCCGAGGAATCCAGACAGATCACTTCCTTCGCGCCCGCCGCCGCCGCCAGGAGGCCGAAGCCGCCGGTATAGGAGTAGGCATCCAGCACGCTGCGCCCCTTTGCCAGCGCGGCAATGAAGGCGCGATTGTCGCGCTGGTCGTAATACCAGCCGGTCTTCTGGCCCGACGCCAGGTCGGCGAGATAGCGGCAGCCATTTTCCCATACCGCGATGCGCGCGCCTTCGCCGCGCGCCGCGCGGACATAACTCTCCAGCCCCTCCAGCGCGCGCGACGGCGCATCGTTGCGCAGGATCACCGTCCTGGGCTTCAGCACCGCATCGAGCGCCGCCAGCAGGGCATCGAGCTGCCGTTCCATCCCCGCCGTGCCCGCCTGCAGCGTCAGCACATCGTCAAAGCGGTCGATCACCAGCCCCGGCAGGCCATCGCCTTCGGCATGGACCAGCCGATAGAACGGCTTGTCATGCAGCGCCTGGCGCAGCGCCAGCGCCCGCCCGATCCGTTCGGCGAGGAAATCGGCATCCACCGCGACATCGCATTCCGCCGCCAGCAGGCGCACCGCGATCAGGCTTTTGGAGTTGAACATGCCGGTGCCGAAGGCCCGTCCGTCCTCGCCCCGCACATTGACGATGCTGCCGGGCGCGATGGCCTTGGCGGCGGCGTCCATCCGCAGCTCATTGGAGAAGATCCAGGGGCTGCCGCTGCGGGCGCGATGGCCCTTGGGCAATATGACAGTCTTGCGCGACATGCTTCTCCTGTCGGGATTTCCAGAGGCCCGCCTCCCCCTTATGCGCGCAGCGCATCCACAGGGGGAGGTGGCCGATGCAACGCGAAGCCGCAAGGCGGCGAGCAAGGTTGCGAAGGCCGGAGGGGGTTATACAAACAAATGACCCATACGCGACAGATGGGATCAGGCAAAGCCCTTGCGAACCACTCCGTACCGTCCTTAGATGCCCGCAAATCAGGGAGATTTGCCATGGCCGTGGACGGGAAGTGGGAGATCGTCATCAATTCGCCCCTGGGCGCGCAAAAGGCCCAGCTCGATCTCAAGGCGCAAGGCGCCAGTCTCACGGGCACGCAGCAGGCGGCGCAGGGTTCCGGGCCGCTGGAAAACGGCAAGATCGACGGCAACGCCGTTTCCTGGTCGGCCAAGATCACTTCGCCCATGCCCATGACCCTGGATTTCACCGGCACGGTGGAGGGCGACAAGCTCTCGGGCAGCGTCAAGGCCGGCAGCTTCGGCTCATTCCCCTTCACCGGCACGCGCGTCGCCTGAGACGTGAGCCTGCCGATCCATCGCGAGGAGCGTCGGCGAGAGCCGGAGCGACCAAAGAAAAGAGGTTCGTCTTGAACCTGCCTATCCATCGTGAGGGCTATCCCTTCATAGCGCTCTTCGCGGGCGTGAACCTGCTGGCCCTGCTGATCGCCGCCTGGCTCGGCCTGCTGCTGCTGCCGCTGACCATCTGGTGCATCGCCTTCTTCCGCGATCCCGAACGCAACACGCCAACCGCCCCCGGCCTGGTCATCTCGCCGGCCGATGGCAGGCTGCTGCCCATCGTGGAAGCGGCGCCGCCGCCGGAACTGGGCCTGGGCGATGCGCCGCGGGTGCGGCTTTCCATCTTCATGAACGTCTTCAATGTGCATGTGAACCGCAATCCGGTTTCCGGCACGGTGGCGGGCCTGGCCTATCGCCCCGGAAAATTCTTCAACGCCAGCTTCGACAAGGCTTCGGTGCACAATGAACGCATGGCGATCCGTGTGCGGCCCGATGGCGGGGCTGGGGACCTTGTTGTGGTGCAGATCGCCGGCCTGGTGGCGCGGCGCATCGTCTGCGACCTGGGCCAGGGCCAGCCGGTGGCGCGCGGCGACCGCTTCGGCATGATCCGCTTCGGCAGCCGGCTGGATGTCTATCTGCCGGCCGGCGCCCGCGTGGTGGCGGTACCCGGCATGAAGACCGTGGCGGGCGAAACCATTCTGGCGGAATTGAGCTGAGCATGGATAGCGATGGCGAGCGCAAGACCCGCCGCGCCCGCGCCCGTGAACTGGTGTCGGCGCGGCTGGAGAAACTGGAAGACCTTTCGATCGCCCGGCTGGTGCCGTCTTTCCTTACGCTTCTGGGCCTGGCCAGCGGCGTCACCGCCATCCGCTTCGCGGTGGACAGGCAGTGGCCCCGGGCCGTGGACTTCGTGATCCTGGCGATGATCTTCGACATGCTGGATGGCCGCGCCGCCCGCATCCTGGGGGCGGACAGCCGCTTCGGGGCGCAGCTCGATTCGCTGGCCGACCTGGTCAGCTTCGGCGTCGCCCCCGCCATCATCATGTACAGCTGGACGCTTTCGACCCTGAACGACACGGGCTGGATCGCCGCCCTGGTTTTCTGCGCCGCCTCGGCGGTGCGGCTGGCGCGCTTCAATGTGCAGGCGGCGCGCGACGAGGGCGCCACCAATGTGCGGCCCTATTTCACCGGCCTGCCGACGCCGGCGGCGGCCGGGCTGATGCTTCTGCCGCTGCTGGTCTCCTTTCTGTGGGATGATCCCATCGTGCAGCGCCCCGGCGTTTCAGTCGTGATCCTGGTCGTCACCTCCCTGCTGATGATCAGCACCCTGCCGACGCCCTCGATCAAGTACATGAAGCTGCAGCGCCAGCATCGCGTTCTGGCGGTGCTGGCCTTCGCCGCCCTGGCGACGCTGCTGATCCTCTGGACCTGGGCGACGCTGACGGCGGCGCTGCTGATCTATGTCGTCTCCATTCCTTTCGCCATTTTCGGCGCACGGCCGAAGCATCCGGCCTGAAGGCCCCTGTTGAAATGGGCTCCGGCCCTACGCCCAGCGCGCCGCACAGCCGGAGCCATGCGACGCGCCTCGGGCAAACTGAATACGCTTCTGACCCCCTCCGGCCTTCGCAACCTTGCTCGCCGCTTCGCGGCTTCGCGTTGCTACGGCCACCTCCCCCTCTCATGCGCTTCGCGCATGAAGGGGAGGCGGGCCTGTGACTTGGCTCTAGTGGCTCACTGTTCCCGTATTGGGCTGGGTCGCCGAGCCGCTGTTGGATGGCGATGACACCGGCTGGGGCGCAAAGGCCTGCTGGCGCATCTGGTTGACCACCTGGGCGGACTGGTAATCGCCGCCATAGCTCTCGCCGAAGCTGTTGTAGCTCGGGCCGTTGAGGCTGTCGGGCCGCGACATGGTCAGGGTCAGGCCGCCTTCGCCGCCGCCGCCGCCACCGCCGCCGCCGCCGCCGCCGCCACCAAAGCCGACGCCGGAAACCGCACGGCTGACGCCGCCATACCAGCCCTGCTGCTCGATGGTGATGCCGGCTTCATAGGGCGCAGGCGCTGGGGCGCTGCCGCCGCTGCCGGCATTGGCCGCGCCATAGTCATTGCCGCCGGCATAGGCATAGGCGGTGGCGGCGCCCTGCGCCGCGACGTCCATGGACGCTTCGGGCGGCAGCGGCAGATCGCCCTGGTCATCGCCAGACATTGCCGACGCCGCAAAGCTGACCGGTGCGTTCGCCGCCAGGACCGGCTGCTGCGGCGTCATCATGGCCAGCGGCGGGACATAGCCCTGCGGCGCCACCGTCCAGTGATGGGTGTAGGGATAATAGTCGATCGGGCTGGCCGCGGCGTAATCATAGAAGGCTTCGGCTTCCGCCATGGGCGCGGGCGCCGTCTCGGGCATCGGCGCCGCCGGAACCGGCATTTGCGCCAGGGCGGCGCGGACGCTGTCCTTGCAGCCGCAGTCGCCATTGGCCGGCAGGCCGGGTTTGGCGGCGGGCATCGCCGCCATCGGCCGGGGGGCCGGCTTCTTCATCGCCGGCTTTTTCGCCGCCGGTTTCTTTGCCGCCGGATGCGTCATGACCTTTTCCTTGGCCAGGGCCGCGCGAACGACGTCGCGGCAGCCGCAATCGGCAGCCTGGGCGGGCGTGGACATGGTGAAGACGACAGCGAGGAAGCTCGCGGACGCGAGCAGGCCATACCTCAAGACACTCTCCTTTGTTTCCAAAGCGTGTCGCGGGGCAAGCGATGCGCGTTTCAATATGGGACGTTCTATTTCGGGACAGCGGGCCCACGCCAGCGCGAACTGCTGTAAGGGTTAACGCAAAGCCCCCTTAACTCCTGGCCCGGTAAAGTTCCCGCCAGACCGGGGACACATGCGCAGCATCAAGGCCAGCGTGGCCTATCAGCCTTTCGCGCAGGAGGAACGAGCCAGGGAAAGCCGGCTCGAGCTGGCGCTGCTGCGCGGCGTCATGGAAAATCTCAAGCCCAACCGCGTGATGATGCCGCTGTTCGCGCTGGGTGTCTGCGCCATGTTCTCGCCCTGGGTCGGCATCCTGCGGCTGTCGCTGTGGTATGCAATCGTGCTGGCGGGACTCGTGCCGCAATTCCTGGTCGGCCGCATGATGCCGGCGGGGAATCTTTGCGTCGCCGAGACCGGCAAATGGGTGCGCCGCGCCGCCATCGCCAACCTGCTCTATGTCATGGCCTGGACGTCGCTGGGCTGGCTGCTCTGGATGCCGGGCAACGACTTCGATCACCTGCTGATCCAGCTGGTGCTGGCCACCGCGCTCACCGCGCATGCCGCGCTGGTGGGGCCCTGCCGCGCCGTCGCCCTGCCCGCCTTCTGCTGGTACGGCCTGGCGATGACGCTGGTGCCGCTGCAGGCGCATGCGCCGGTCTATTATTATCTCGCCGGCGTGACGCCCTTCTATGTCGGCTATGTCGCGGTGATGGCGCGCCAGCATCACACCAGGGCGCGCGCCGCGCTGGTACTGGCGGAGGAACGCAACGGCCTGCTGGCCGAACTGGTCTGCGCCAAGCTGGAATCCGACCATGGCCGCGAAAAGGCCGAGGCCGCCAGCCTCGCCAAGTCGCAATTCCTCGCCAATATGAGCCATGAACTGCGCACGCCGCTCAACGCCATCATCGGCTTTTCCGAACTGATCGCGACCCGCATTTTCGACAATGAGCAGGAGCGCAATTACGAATATGCCCGGATGATCCACGGTTCGGGCCTGCACCTGCTGACCCTGATCAACGACATTCTCGATCTCGCCAAGATCGAGGCCGGACGCTGGAAGCCCGAGGAGCAGGACCTCGACCTTCACCGCAGCGCCGCCGACGCCCTGCAGCTGCTGTCCTGGAAGGCGGAAGGCGGCGGCGTCAACCTGGTGAACAGCGTCCCCGAAACCCTGCCCTTCCTTCATGCCGATGCCCGCGCGATGAAGCAGATCCTGCTCAACCTGCTCTCCAATGCGGTGAAGTTCACCCAGAATGGCGGCAGCGCGACGGTGTTCGCCGGGCTGGACGGCTTCGGCGATCTGGAATTCGGCGTCGCCGACACCGGCATCGGCATCGCGCCGCAGGATGTCGTGCGGGTCTTCGACAGTTTCGGCCAGGGCAAGCATGATGTCGCCATCGCCGACAAGGGCACCGGGCTCGGTCTTTCCATCGTCAAGGGCCTGGCCGAGGCGCATGGCGGCAGCGTCATGCTGGAGAGCGATGTCGGCCGCGGCACCCGCGTCACCGTCACTTTCCCGCGTGGCCGCCTGAAACCCCGCGCCAATCTGAAAGTGGCCTAGCCCGTTTTTTCCAGCGCCACGGGCCGGTGCATCAGGGCGTGGATGAAGCCCAGCTTTTCGATCGTTCTTTCCGCCAGCACAAAGGGGTAGAGATCGCTCAGGCCCATGCTGCGGTTCATGCTGTTGGTGGCGAACTCCACCGGCAGCCAAGCTTCGACCAGGGGATCGAAACGCCGGCAGGCATAGGGATCGAAGTCGATCGCGGCGGCGATGTGGCCGCGCGCCAGGCGCGGCCGCACCCGGAGGCCGAAGGCCGCTGCCGTCTCCAGCGTATCGACGATGTGCAGATAGTGCGCCCAGCTTTCGGCGAAATCCTCCCAGGGATGGCTCGTGGCGTAGACGCTGACATGGCTTTGCTGCCAGTCCGGCGGCGCCCCCTGCGCGTAATGGCGTTTCAGCGCCGCGGCGTAATCCTGGCGCTCGTCGCCGAACAGGGTGCGAAAGCCGTTAAGCAGGGCGGCATCGGGCGCCACCAGCCGTTCCCAGCAATAATGACCGCTTTCATGGCGGAAATGGCCCAGCAGGGTGCGATAGGGCTCGCCCATGCCTTCGCGGACTTTTTCGCGCGTCGCGTCATCGGCTTCCTTCAGCGCCAGGGTGATGAGGCCCTTGTCGTGGCCGGTCATCACGCCGCTGGCGTGGCTTTCCGGCGCATCGGCGAGAAAGTCGAACGCCAGGCCGTGTTCGGGATCGTCGGCGCGATTTTCCAGCGGCAGCCCAAGCCGCATCAGGGAATAGAACAGCCGGTGCTTGGCGGCCTCGATCCGGCCCCAGAGCCGATCATGGCCGGCGACCGAAAGGTCGGGAATGATCCGGTTGTGGCGGCAGGCGGCACAGAACTCCTCGGCCCCGTCCGCCCGGACCATCCAGTTGCAGACGCCCAAGTCATTGTTTTTGCAGAACTTGTAGGGCATCTCGGGCGCCGCCAGGGCGGTGCCGTCTGCTTCCAGGGCGGTGAGTTCGGCCCGGTCGGGTAGATAGCCCAGCAGCCGGCCGCAGGCTTCGCAGCGCCAATTCTCGAAATAAAGGAGCTGGCCACAGCCCTGGCAGCTGAAAAGCTTCATTTTGCCGCGATTTTCCGGATTTTCCGCCAGCAGGAACGGCCTGGAAAGGCTGGGGGTTCCATCCTGCGGCGGTCGGTCTGTAGCCCGGCCTTCGCAGTTGCGGCATAATTTTGCCCACAGGGGAAATTCCGATGAGCATCCAGGCCGCGCTGCGTCACGTCACCCGCTATCGCTATGACCGGCGGATCGCGCTGGGCCCCCAGACCATCCGCCTGCGTCCGGCCCCGCATTGCCGCGCCAAGGTGCTGGCCTATTCGCTGACGGTCGAACCCAAAGAGCATTTCCTCAACTGGCAGCAGGATCCGCAGTCCAACTGGCTGGCGCGCGCCGTCTTTCCGGAAAAAACCGATCACTTCACCGTCGCGGTCGATCTGACGGTCGAAATGGAAGTCATCAATCCCTTCGACTTCTTTCTCGAGCCGGACGCCGAGCATTACCCCTTCCGCTATGCGCCCGAACTGAAGGCCGAGCTGGAGCCCTATCTGCAGACCGCGCCGCAGGGCAAAAAATTCGACGCCTATCTGGCGGCGATCCCGCGCGAGAAGAAGCAGGCGACCAATTTCATTTTCGACATCAACGCCGCCCTGTCGCGCACCATCGCCTACACCATCCGCATGGAGCCGGGCATCCAGACGCCCGACGAAACCCTGACCAGGAAATCCGGCTCCTGCCGCGACAGCGGCTGGCTGAGGGTGCAGTTGCTGCGCCATCTCGGCCTGGCCGCGCGTTTCGCTTCCGGCTATCTGATCCAGCTCAGGCCCGATGTGAAGTCGCTGGACGGGCCGTCCGGCACCGATGTCGATTTCACCGACCTGCATGCCTGGTGCGAAGTCTATCTGCCGGGCGCCGGCTGGGTGGGGCTTGATCCCACCTCGGGACTTTTTGCCGGGGAAGGCCATATCCCGCTGGCCTGCACCGCCGACCCGGCCCAGGCCGCGCCGATCAGCGGCGGCGTCGAGCCCGCCGAAGTGCTGTTCGATTTCGAGATGACGGTGGCGCGGGTGAAGGAAAGCCCGCGCGTCACCAAGCCCTATACGCCCGAACAATGGAACGCGATCGAAAGTCTGGGCGACCGCGTCGATGATGTGCTCAACAGCCATGACGTGCGCCTGACCATGGGCGGCGAGCCGACCTTCATTTCCATCGACGACCGTTCCGGCGCCGAATGGCACACCGCCGCCGTCGGCGGGGTCAAGCGGGCGCTGGCCGATGGCCTGATCCGCCGCCTGCGCGACCGCTTCGCGCCGGGGGGCCTGCTGCATTACGGCCAGGGCAAATGGTACCCGGGCGAATCGCTGCCGCGCTGGGCCTTCTCGCTCTACTGGCGCGCCGACGGCAAGCCGCTGTGGAAGAACGCCGAGCGCATCGCGCCGGAGAACGCCAATTTTCGCCCCACCGCCGAAGACGCGCTGGCGCTGACGCGCGCCATCGCCCGGCGGCTGGGCATTGCTGCCAGCCATGTCATCCCCGCCTATGAGGATTTCTGGCATCACCTGGGCAAGGAGCGGGCGCTGGCGGTCAATGTCGATCCCGTCAATTCCAAGCTTGATGCGCCCGAGGAACGGGCGCGGCTGGCGCGGGTGTTCGAGCGCGGCATCACCCAGACCGTCGGTTACGTCCTGCCGGTGGAAGCGCGTTACGGCGCAGCGGGACGCACCTGGCATTCCGAGCACTGGAAAACGAGGAGCGCGCGGCTTTACCTGCTGCCCGGCGACTCGGCCATCGGCTTTCGCCTGCCGCTGGATTCGCTGCCCCATGTGCCGCCGCAGGCGCGCAGCTTCGTGCCGCCGCCCGATCCCTTCGCGCCACTGCCGCCGCTGCCCGAGCCGGGCGAAGCGGCGCGGCAAGGCAGGCTGGGCGCGGCCGACTGGTCGAAGGAAGTGCGGCCGCCCGAAATCGCCAACGACTATCGGAAAGAAAACGGCTTCGATGCCGAACTGGCGGTGCGCACCGCCCTGACGGTGGAGCCGCGTGACGGCAAGCTTTGCGTCTTCATGCCGCCGACCAATAATGCCGAGGAATATTTCACCCTGCTGGAAGTGGTGGAAGACGCCGCCGAGGAAACCGGCACCGCCCTTCACATTGAAGGCTATCCGCCGCCCTACGATCCGCGCATCAACCTGATCAAGGTGACGCCCGATCCCGGCGTCATCGAAGTCAACATCCAGCCGGCCCGCAACTGGCGCGAACAGATCGCCATCACCCGGGGCCTGTATGAGGACGCCGCGGCCAGCCGCCTGACGGCGGAGAAATTCCAGCTCGATGGCCGCCACACCGGCACCGGCGGCGGCAACCACATCGTGGTCGGCGCCATGAATCCGCCCGACAGCCCCTTCCTGCGCCGGCCCGACCTGCTGAAAAGCCTGGTCGCCTACTGGCAGAACCATCCCGCGCTGTCCTACCTGTTCTCCGGCCTTTTCATCGGCCCGACCAGCCAGGCGCCGCGCATCGACGAAGCGCGCCATGACTCGCTCTATGAGCTGGAAATCGCCTTCGGTGAAGTCCCGCCGCGCGGCGGCGCCAGCATTCCGCCATGGCTGGTGGACCGCATCTTCCGCAACCTGCTGGTGGACGGCAGCGGCAACACCCACCGCACCGAAATCTGCATCGACAAGCTCTATTCCCCCGACGGCCCGACCGGCCGGCTGGGCCTGGTGGAATTCCGCGGCTTCGAGATGCCGCCCCATGCCGAGATGAGCCTGGCGCAATCCTTGCTGCTGCGCGCCCTGATCGCGCGTTTCTGGCGCGAGCCCTATGAACAGAAGCTGGTGCGCTGGGGCACCGGGCTGCATGACCGCTTCATGCTGCCGCATCTGGTCTGGGCCGATTTCGCCGACGTCATTGACGACATGAACGGCCATGGCTTCGACTTCGACGCCGAATGGTTCAAGCCGCACTGGGAATTCCGCTTCCCCAAGCTGGGCGAAGTTCAATATGAAAATGTCCGGCTGGAACTGCGCACCGCCCTGGAGCCCTGGCATGTGATGGGCGTGGAAGGTGCGCCCGGCGGCACCGTGCGCTATGTCGATTCCTCGGTCGAGCGGCTGGAGGTCAGGGCCGATGGGCTGACGCAAGGCCGTCACCAGGTTCTGGTCAATGGCCGCGCCGTGCCGCTCAAATCCCTGGGCGGCGCCGCCAGCGTCGGCGGCGTGCGCTTCAAGGCCTGGAAGCCGGCCCATGGCCTGCATCCCACCATCCCGGCCCAGGCGCCGCTGGTGTTCGAGGTCTGGGACGGCTGGAAGCAGCGCTCCCTGGGCGGCTGCACCTATCATGTCGCCCATCCGGGCGGACGCAATTCGGAGATTTTCCCCGTCAACGCCTATGAGGCGGAAGGCCGGCGCCTGGCCCGCTTCGAGCCGCGCGGATTTACCGGTGGACTGTTCAAGCCGGAACGCGAGACGCCCAATCCCGACTTCCCCTATACTCTTGATTTGCGCCGCGCGGCGCCAGAGAGAGCGTAAGGGGAGCAAGGGTTGTCGCAATCGTCCGTCGCTGCACCGTCTGGAGCTGCGCCCACGCGCTTTGACGAGCTGCGCGATGAGGAAGGGCTGATCCGGCCGCACTGGCGCGCTTTCGCCCGCACCCTGGGTGCCCTGCCGCTTGCGGAATATGAGCGCCGCCAGGCCGCCGCCCGCGCCACGGTGCGGGACAATGGCGTCACCTACAATGTCTATGACGACAGCGCCGGCCAGGCCCGTCCCTGGCAGATCGACATCGTGCCCTTCATCCTGTCCGCCTCCGACTGGAAGGCGATCGAGGCGGCGGTGATCCAGCGCGCCCAGCTGGCCGAACTGGTGCTGCGCGATGTCTATGGCGAGCAGAAGCTGATGCAGTCCGGCGAGCTGCCGGCGCATCTGGTCACCGGCCATCCCCAGTTCCTGCGCCCGCTGGGCGGCGTCACCCCGGCCGGCGGCCAGCATGTGCATCTGTATTCCGCCGACCTGGCGCGTTCGCCCGATGGCGGCTGGAAAGTGGTGGCGTCGCGCGCCGACGCGCCGGGCGGGCTGGGCTATGCCCTGGAAAACCGGCTGGTGGTGTCGCAGACCTTTCCCGACGCCTTTGCCGACATGCGGGTGGCGCGGCTGGCCAGCTTCTTCAATGCCTATCGCGAAACCATTCTTGAAATGGGCGACAGCCGCCGCGACCGCGCCGTGCTGATGACGCCGGGGCCCTACAACGAATCCTATTTCGAACATGTCTATCTGGCGCACTATCTCGGCCTCACCCTGGTGCAGGGCGATGACCTGGCGGTGCGCGACGGCAAGCTCTTCCTCAAGACCCTGACCGGGCTGGAGCGGGTTTCCGCCGTTTTCCGCCGCGTCGATTCCGATTTCTGCGATCCCCTGGAGCTGCGCGGCGACTCGGCCCTGGGCGTGCCCGGCCTGGTCGAGGCGGTGCGGGCCGGCGGGGTGGTGCTGGCCAATGCGCTGGGCGGCGGCGTGGTCGAAAGCCCGGCGCTGGATGCCTACCTGCCCAATGTCTGCCGCGCCCTGCTGGACGAGGAACTGAAAATCCCCGACATCGACACGGTGTGGTGCGGCACCGAATGGGGCCGCAAGGAAGCGCTGGCGCGGCTGCCGCACGCCATCCTGCGCGACGCCTTCGATGCCCGCCCGCTGCTGTCGCGCCGTTCCTCGGCGCGGCTGGGCGAAAGCATGACCGCCGAGGAGCGCGCCAGGGCCGCGGACCGCATTGCCCGGCGTGGCGAGACGCTGGTGGTGCAGGAGATCTCGCCGCTGGGCATGGCGCCCACTTACGAGAATGGCCATTTCGGCGCCCGCCCGATCTCCTTGCGCGTCTTCGCCGCCTGGACGCCGAGAGGCTGGATGGTGATGCCGGGCGGGCTGACCCGCGTCGCCGGCGAGGAAAGCGCCAGCGCCCTGTCCATGCAGTCGGGCGCCTCAAGCAAGGACGCCTGGGTGCTGACCAACGCGCCGGTGGATTCCTTCAGCCTGCTTACCGGCGGCGGCAAGACGCTGGAGATCAAGCGCCAGGGCGAGGCCGCGCCCAGCCGCGCCATGGACAATCTGTTCTGGCTGGGCCGCTATACCGAACGCTCGGAAGCCTTTGTCCGCATCCTGCGCGCCGTGGCGGGGCGGGCCACCGACGATCCGGCGTCCGCCATCGAGATTGCCGGCAAGCTGCTGATACCCTTTGCGCAGAACGCCGAGGCCCATCCGGAAGAGCGCGCCCTTGCCGGGCCGGAGGAATTGCTGGCCGAATTGCAGCTGCTGATCTACAGCCGCCGCCACCAGCGCAGCCTGCAGAAGCTTTTGGGCCGCGTCGAGGCGGCGGCCTGGTCGGTGCGCGACCGGCTCTCGCTCGACACCTGGCGCACCATCCACGCCCTGGTGGACAGCGAAGGGTTGCCCGATGAAACCCGCGCCTTCGACGGCACGCAAAGCCGCTTCTATCTCGACGCCCTGGTGCGGCGGCAGGCGGCGCTGTCGGGCCTCGCCGCCGAGAACATGACGCGCGGTCCCAACTTCCTCTTCCTGGAAATGGGCCGCCGCATCGAGCGCGCCGCCCACATGGCCTGGGCGGTGCGCCAGGCGGTGGGCGAAGCCGGCGAGCGCGAAGCCGATCATATCCGCATGCTGCTGGAGATCGCCGACAGCGCCATGACCTATCGCTCGCGCTATCTCAACCAGGTGCAGGTCGTGCCGTTCGTCGACCTGCTGCTGCTGGACGAGACCAATCCGCGGTCCACCGCCTTCCAGCTCAAGGCGATCGAAAGCCATCTGCGCGAACTGCCGCGCATCACCCGCGCCCAGCAGCATGACGTGCCCGGCGCCATCGCCTATGAGCTGCGGCGGCTGATCGCCAATGCCCATCCGGCCCGGCTGGCCTTCTGCCTGCAGGGCCGGCGCGCCGGCCTGATCGAGCTGGCCGAGGCCATCGGCAATGACTGCGGCCTGCTGTCGGACGCGCTGGCCGATGCCTATTTCCAGCATGCGGTGCGCCATCGCACCGGCGGGGCGGCCCCACGTGGAGAAATCCGCTGATGGAATATACCGTTCGTCACCGCACCACCTATCGCTACCTGCAGGACGTGGCGCAGTCCTGGCACCTGTCGCATCTGCTGCTGCGCGCCACCCCGACCCAGAGCGTGGCGGACAGCAGGGTCACCCTGACGCCGCAGGCCGCAAGCCGCACCGTGCGCGCCGATTATTTCGGCAATGCGGTGGAATGGTTCTTCTTCGACAGCGTCCACAATCTGCTGGAGGTGGTGGCCGACAGCAGGGTCACGGTCGCGGCAGCGCCGGAGCGGGACGCGGGCAAAAGCCTGTCCTGGGAAGAGCTGCGCGCCCTGCTGGAAAGCCCGCCCGACGAGGCGGTGCGCGACGCCGTGCAGTACATCTTCGATTCGCCCTTCACCGCCTTTACCGGCGACATCGCCGCCTATGCCCTGAAGAGCTTCACGCCGGGACGGCCGGTGCTGGAAGCGGCCATCGAGCTGATGCACCGCATCCATGACGAGTTCCGCTATGACACCACCGTCACCGACGCCGCCACGCCGGTGGACAAGGTCTATGAAATCCGCGCCGGCGTCTGCCAGGACCTGGCCCATGCCGGCATCGCGGCGATGCGCAGCTTGGGGCTGCCCGCCCGCTATGTCTCCGGCTATCTGATGACCCGCCCGCCGCCGGGCAAGCCGCGCATGGTGGGGGCCGATGCCAGCCACGCCTGGTTCAGCGTCTTCGCGCCGCCTTTCGGCTGGGTCGATCTTGATCCCACCAATGCGGTGATCGTCGGCGAAGGCCATGTCACCGCCGCCTGGGGGCGTGATTACGGCGATGTCGCGCCGGTGACCGGCATCATCCTGGGCGGGCACGACCATGTCGTCGATGTCGGCGTGGACGTCATCCCGGCAGACGAATAGAAGGGGACGATGTCGTCCCTTCCGGTCCTCGCCCTGGCGCTGGCCACCGCCCTTGTCACCATGACCGGCGGGTTCCTGGCCCTGCGCCTGAAGCAGCAGCTGCCGCTGGCGCTGGGCTTTTCCGCCGGAGCGGTAATCGGCGTGGCGTTCTTCGATCTGCTGCCGGAAGCCTTCCGGCTGGGCCAGGGCAATAACGGCCCCATGGTGGGCGCGGCGGCGCTGGGTTTCTTCCTGTATGCGGTGATCGACCGTTTTGCCGGCCATGACCACAACTGCCATGACGATCCGCATCGCGGCGTCATCGGCGCCGCCAGCTTCTCGCTGCACAGCGTGCTGGACGGGCTGGCGATGGGCCTGGCCTTCCAGGTCAGCCATCAGGTCGGGCTGGTGGTGGCGGCGGCGGTGCTGGCGCATGATTTCGCCGACGGCCTCAACACGGTGAATGTGGTGACGCGGCATGGCGCCTCGCGGGCGGCGGCGTTGCGCTGGCTGGCGGCGGATGCGGCGGCGCCGGTGCTGGGCGCGGGTCTGAGCTTTCTGTTCACGCCGACAGCGGACGTGATGAGCCTGGTGCTGGCCGGCTTTGGCGGCTTTTTTCTTTATATCGGCGCCTGCGACCTGCTGCCCGCCAGCCAGCGGGCGAAGCCCGGCCTTGCGACATTGACGGCGAGCGGCGCGGGCGCGGCGTTTCTCTACTTCGCGACGCGCCTGGCAGCCTGAGTTTCAGGAACTTCCGTTATCAGCGGCTTGCCGGCGAACCAGGCGGCGAGATTGTCCAGCGCCAGCTGGCCCATGGCGGTGCGGGTCTCGATGGTGCTGCTGCCCAGATGCGGCGTCAGCACCACATTTTCGAGTGCCATCAGCGCGGCGGGGACATTGGGCTCGTCCTCGAACACATCCAGCCCTGCCCCGCCCAGCCTGCCGGTCTTCAGCGCCTCGACCAGCGCCGCCTCGTCCACGACGCGGCCGCGGGAGACATTGACCAGGATGCCGTCGGGCCCCAGCGCCTCGATCACCTCGCGGCTGATCATTTTCGTGGCGTCGGGACCGGCGGAGGCGATGACGATGACAAAATCATTGTCGCGCGCCAGCTCCACCAGATCCGGCACGAAGCGATAGGAGACGCCTTCGACCGGACGGCGGTTGGTGTAGGAGATCGTCATGTTCATCGCCTCGGCCCGGCGGGCGATATCGCGGCCGATGCGCCCCAGCCCGACAATGCCGAGCTTCTTGTTGCTGGCGCTGCGGGCCAGCTTCATGTGCCCCTGGCTCACCCACTGGCCATCGCGGACATATTTGTCGCCCAGGGCGAGGCGCCGCGCCGTCATCACCATCAGGGCGATGGCGAGGTCGGCGACATCGTCGTTCAGCACGCCCGGCGTGTTGGTGACGGGAATGCCGCGCGCCGCCGCTTCGGCGACGCCGATGCCGTCATAGCCGACACTGGCCGAGGCGACGATTTCCAGCTTCGGCAATTGGGCGATAAGCCCGGCCGGGGCGGCGCCGCCCGCCACGACGGCGCGGATTTTCGCGGCCATGTCGGGCGCAACGGTGTCACCCGGCGCGGCGCGATGGACGCGATAGGCGGCCTTGAGCCTGGCCTCGATGGCGGGAACGAGCGCGGCGACCTGCAGGACGTCGATGGGTTCTGACATGGGCCCGCGCTATATCAGCGGTTCGCCAGCATTGCCAGTGTCTCGGGCGTCGGCGTCACCAGCGGCTTGCCGGAGAACCAGGCTTCGAGATTGCGGATCACCAGCCGGCCCATTTCGCCCCGCGTCTCGCGGGTGGAAGAGGCAATGTGCGGCAGCAGCACCACATCGTCGCGGCTGAACAGCACCGGGGGCACATTGGGCTCATGCTCGAAAACATCCAGCCCGGCGCCGGCGATCCTGCCTTCGTCCAGGGCGGCCAGCAGGGCCTTTTCGTCCACCACGCTGCCGCGCGCGATGTTGATCAGAATTCCCTCCGGCCCCAGCGCCTCCAGCACCTGGGCATTGACCATGTGGCGCGCATCGGGCCCGGCCGAAGTCGCCACCATCAGGAAATCGCTTTCTTTCGCCAGGCTGACCAGATCGGGCAGGAAGCGGTAGTTCGTGTTCAGCTTGGCGCGGTCGGTATAGAGAATCTCCATGCCAAAGCCTTCCGCCCGCTGGGCGATGGCGCGGCCGATGCGCCCCAGCCCCAGGATGCCCAGCTTCTTGCCGCTGACCTTGCCGGCGACGGGGAATTTCTCGCGTGTCCAGCGCCCGGCGCGGACAAAGCGGTCGGCCACACCCAGCCGCCGCGAGGTCATGATCATCAGCCCGATGGCAAGGTCGGCGACATCGTCGGTCAGCACGTCGGGGGTATGGGTGACGGGGATGTGACGCGAGAGCGCCTTCTTCAGGTCCACCAGGTCATAGCCGACGCTGTTGACGGTGATGATTTCCAGGTTGGGCATGCGGTCGAGCAGCGCGCCCGGCGCCCCGTCCAGCCCGCTGGTGATCAGCGCCCGCGCCCGGGCGGCGACGTCATCGGGCACTGCATCCTTGTCGGCCCGCGTCAGGCGGTAGCGGCTGGCGATCCAGCGCTCCTCGGCGGGGCGCAGAAGCTGGCAGATGGTGAGGACATCAATGTCCCTGGTCGCGGTCATGGCGGGTCCTTTCGCATCTGCGATATTTGAGCAAACGTTTGCATACAAGCCGATACAGTGTCGCACGGGTAGCCGGAAGCCTGCTTTTCCGGAACTATGCCGGCCGAAAAAGCGGGACCGCCAGAGGCGGCCCTTATCAAGGAGACGACCATGACCCTACGCCTTGCTGCTGCCTTCCGTGGCGGCGCCCTCCTGGCCCTGGCTTTCGCCGCCACCACCAGTGCCTGGGCTGCGCCCAACTATTCCACCGCCGCCCAGCCCGCGCCAGTCGCCAAGGTTGAGACGGCGCAGGGCGCCAGCATCACCCGCAGCGACAAGGCGCTGGACAAGATCATCGCCCCGGGCGCGAAGATCGAAAAACTCGCCGGCGGCTTCGTCTTCACCGAAGGCCCCGCTTGGCACAATGGCGAGATGTGGTTCAGCGACCTGCGCGGCAACAAGGTTTATTCGATCAGCCCCGCCGGCAAGCTGACCATGCGGCTGGACCATGCCGGCGGCGTGGACAGCTTCGACACGCGCTTCTTCCGCGGCTCCAACGCTATGGTCAACACGCCGGACGGCAGCCTGCTGCTGGCACAGCATTCGGGCCATCGCATCGTCAAGCTGGACGACCAGATGCGCGCCACCAGCTTCCTGGACAAGTATAACGGCAAGGCGCTGAACAGCCCCAACGACATGGTCTATGCCGCCGACGGCGCGCTGTGGTTCACCGACCCGCCCTATTACTTCAACGATCCGGTCGCCGGCATGACCGACGCCACCAAGGTCAAGGGCACGCAGCGGACCAACAATGTCTATCGCTACAAGGACGGCAAGCTCACCGCCGTCATCACCGACCTGGCGCGGCCCAACGGCATCGGCTTCTCGCCCGACGGCAAGACGCTCTACATCTCCAACACCGAGCCGAAGGCGCAACTCTACAAGTATGACGTCAAGCCGGACGGCACGGTGGCGAACCGCAAGCTGATGTTCGACTGGACCGCCGACAAGGGCGCCGGCGTGCCGGACGGGCTGAAGGTGGACAGCGCCGGCAACATCTGGTGCACCGGCGAAGGCGGCATCCGCATCATCTCGCCCGCCGGCAAGGTGCTGGGCCAGATCGTGCTGCCGGAAGTGGCGGCCAATCTCGCCTTCGGCGGCAGCGACATGAAGACGCTCTACATCACCGGTTCGACCGGCATCTACCGCCTGCCGCTGCTGGTGGCGGGCGAGCGTCCGATGTACACGAAGTAGGGCTAGGCTGCATTATCTCAACTGTCATGGCCCGCGAATGCGGGCCATCCAGGTGACGCAGCCACTTTCGAAAAAGGAGTCTGTGGCACCTGGATGGCCCACACTCCGGTGGGCCATGACATTCTGGCCGGACGTGCGCTAACCCTTCGGCGTCGCTGTCGTCGCCCGCTCGATGATGTGCGTCGGCAAGAGCGCGTCCTGCTCGAACGGCTCGCGCGCCAGGATGCGGCGCAGCTTGACCATCGCCTGGTATCCCAGGTCGAAGGTCGGGATGTGCACCGTGCTGATTTGGGGATCGTAGATGCGCGAAAGCCGCTGGTCCTCATAGCCCATCACCGAAATGTCGCCCGGCACCGAAAGCCCGGCGGCGCGGATGGCGCGGATGGCGCCGACCGCGATCTCGTCGCTGGAGGCGAAGACGGCGGTGGGCCTGACCGCGCGCGCCAGCAGGATCTCCATCGCCGACTGGCCGGCCTCGGGCGAGAATTCGCCCGGGACGCAATATTCGGTGGAAAGCCCGGCGGCTTCCATCGCCTTGAGGAAGCCGTTGCGGCGATGCTCGGCCATCGGCGCCAGGGCATTGCCGCTGATATGGGCGATGCGGCGGTGGCCGAGCCTGATCAGATGCTCGGTCGCCATCTGCGCCGCCGCGACATGATCGACGCGCACGCTCGGGAATTCGCGCCCCTCATCCACTTCCAGCACCGAGACGGTGGGCGGATATTGATGCTGGTGCGGCGGGCGGGTTTCAATGCGGGCGCTGGACACCAGCAGCACGCCATCGGCGCGGCCGCAGGCGACCTGGTCGAAATATTCGCCTTCGCGCACCGGATCGCGCCCGGTATGGGCGGCGACGACGGAATAGCCCAGCTCCAGCGCCGCGCGCTCGATGCCGCGAAAGACGTCGAAGAAGAACAGGCTCATCGCCGGGACCACGACATAGACGATGCCGGTGGAGCCGAGCTTGAGATTCTGCGCCACCAGGTTGGGCCGGTAGCCCAGCCGCGCCACCGCTTCGCGCACGCGCTCGACCGTGGCGGGACGCAGCAGATGCGGCTTGGACATCGCCCGGCTGACCGTGGCGACGGAAATGTCGAGCTCGCGCGCCACATCCTTGATGGTGGCGGGGCGGCGATGCGGCGTCACGTTCATGAGGTTTCCCGTCTGCTCTGTCTTGTTGTTAGCGCTATCAAAGCCTTGGGGCGGGCCGCCGTCAAAAGCCTTTTTGCTCCCTGCCGCCAGGCGGCGCCGAGACTGCCGGCGGGGCGCCCCGGCCTTGGGCTATATCATTGTTATTGCTTTATTTTCCTGCTCGCCTGGGCAGCCTTGCGGCCAGCCCCTCTTGCACGGCACGGTTCCGCCCCGTATCGCTTGGCGCCCCCGCTTTCCTGCTTCCATGGCGTTTTCAGTCCTGCCGCTTCCCGGAGCCCGCCTTGCCCCGACCATCGGACAGTTTCTGCGCCGCCGCCCTGATGGCCGGACTTGTCGCGCTGGGCGGCCTGGGCCTGTGGAGCACCGTCCAGCCGTTCCAGCCGCCGCAGCGCGATGCCGCGCCGGTTGACGATCTGCCCCTTCTGGTTTCCACGCCGCAGGCCGCCTTTCCCCAACCGGTGTTCGACGCCGAGAACGCCATGGCGCTGCCCGACCGGCTGGCGCGCTGGGACCGGCTGGTGGACGAGGCGGCAAAACGTTTCGGCGTGCCGCGCGACTGGATTGTCGCGGTGATGCGCCAGGAATCGGGCGGCCGCACGGTGCTGCAGGGCGATGTGCCCATCACCTCCATCGCCGGCGCGATGGGGCTGATGCAGGTGATGCCCGACACCTGGCGCGACATGCGGCTGGACTACCGGCTGGGCGCCAATCCCTATGACCCGCACGACAATGTCATGGCGGGCGCCGCCTATATCAAATTCCTCGACGGCAAATACGGCTATCCCGCCCTGTTCGCCGCCTATAATGACGGGCCGGGCAATCTGGAAGCCAACCTGGCCGGCACGCGCGACCTGCCCGCCGAGACCATCGCCTATCTCACCAATATCCGCATCCGCCTGGGCGATGCGCCAAGGCCGGGAGAGAATGGCCTGAGGATCGCTTCCGCCGCGCCCGCCAGCGCCACCGTCACCTTCACCCGGCCCGACGGCCAGGCCATCGCCATTGACGGCGCCAGCGTGAAGGGCGTGCGCGCCGTGCTGCCGGGCGAATATCCCGCAAGCGCCAGCGCCGTGATCGACCTGGGCAAGAACCGGCAGGCGGTGCGCGAGGATGTCGCCCTGACGACGCAATTGCTCAAAGCCGCGGGCGCAAAACTGTGACGGGGGGGAGCAAGAAAACCCAGATCGTCGTGGTCGGCGGCGGCGCCGGCGGGCTGGAACTGGCGACCAGGCTGGGGGCGCATTTCGGGCGCAGCGCTTTCGACATCATCCTGGTCGAGAAGAACCGCACCCATGTCTGGAAGCCGCTTTTGCACGAAGTGGCGGCGGGTTCGCTGGACGCCAACCTGGACGAGGTCGGCTATCGCAGCCATGGCCATCGCTGGGGCTATCGCTTCTTCTATGGCGCGCTGGAAGGCATTGACCGCGCCGCGCGCCAGGTACTGATCGCGCCGATCCTGGACGAGGATGGCCGCGAGATCATGGGCCGTCACCGCATCCGCTACGACTATCTGGTGCTGGCGCTGGGTTCGGTTTCCAATGATTTCGGCACCCCGGGCGTGCGCGAGCACTGCCTGTTTCTCGACAGCCGGCTGCAGGCCGACCGCTTCCGCTCAAAACTGCTGGATCATTGCCTGCGCGTCTCGCGCAGCATGAGCGAAAGCCCGGGCCTTGACGCCCATGTCCGCATCGCCGTGGTCGGCGGCGGCGCCACCGGCGTCGAACTGGCGGCCGAGCTCTACAACGCCGCGGCGGAGCTCAAGCATTACGGGCTGGAAGTGTTCGATGAAAGCCGCCTGGAAGTGACGCTGATCGAGGCGGGACCGCGCATCCTGCCCGCCCTGCCCGACGACCTGGCCGAGGCGGCGCGCGCCGAGCTGGAGGCGCTGGGGGTGCGCGTGCTGACCGGCATGGCGGTGGTGGAAGCGACGCGCGACGGCATGAAGACGGCAGGCGGCGAGTTCATCACGGCCGACCTGCGGGTCTGGGCGGCGGGGGTGAAGGCGCCGGACATCCTCAAGGACATTGGCGGGCTGGAAACCGGCCGCGGCAACCAGCTGGTGGTGCGCCCGACGCTGCAGACCACGCGCGATGACCGCATCTTCGCCATCGGCGACTGCGCGCTTTTCATTCCGGCAGGGGCTTCACGCCCGGTGCCGCCGCGCGCCCAGGCGGCGCACCAGATGGCGTCGGCCGCCTTCGCCAACCTCAGGCGCTTGATCGCGGGCCGGCCGCTGAAGCCCTTCGTCTATCGCGATCACGGTTCGCTGGTGTCGCTGTCGCGCTATTCCACGGTCGGCAGCCTGATGGGCAATCTGGTCGGCGGGCGCATGGCGATCGAGGGACGCATCGCCCGCTTCGTCTATGCCTCGCTCTACCGCATGCACCTTTACGCCATTCACGGCGCCGTCAAGGGCACCGCGATGGTGGTCTATAGCTGGATCAACCGGATCATAAGGCCCAGGCTGAAACTGCACTGAGCCTTACTCGACCGGTTCAAGCTTCCCGATCATCGTCACGTAAGCGAAGACGCCGACCAGCGCGACACAGCCGATATAGATCAGGCCGGGCGCGAAGTTCCCGTTTTCCGCCAGATAGCCGATGATGATGGGCGTGACGATGCCCGACAGGTTGGAGATGCCGTTGAAGGCGCCGCCGGTCAGGCCGATCAGCCGGCGCGGCGCCGCCGAGGAGATCAGCGACCAGCCGATCGAGGCCAGGCCATTGCCGAACAGGGCGAGGGTGAAGAAGAACACCGCCAGTTCCGGCGACTCGACATAGTTGGCCATCACGATGACGCTGGAGATCAGCAGGCCCATGATGATGGGGGTCTTGCGCGCCGTGCCCAAGGTGAAGCCGCGCCGCAGCAGCGCGTCCGAGAAGAAGCCGGAACAGAGCGCGCCCAGCCACGCCCCGGCAAAGGGCAGCGAGGCATAATAGCCGGTCTTCAGCACGCTGAGATGGCGGTATTCCGAAAGATAGGTGGGAAACCAGGTGAAGAAGAAGAACTGGCTGGAAGTGATGGTGAACTGGCCGATATAGATGCCCCAGAGCTTCTTGTATTTGAAGACGGTAAGGAAATCGGCCCAGGTGAATTTGGTCTTGGCGGCGGCGATGCTGCCCAGGTCCAGGATGGCACCGCCGGCTTCAATCTCATTCAGCTCGGCCTGGTTGGCGAGCTTGGATTCACGCGGGCCGCGATAGACCAGATACCAGACGATGCCCCAGACCAGGCCGGCGCCGCCGGTGACATAGAAGACCGAGCGCCAGCCATAGGCATGGACCATGAAGACCAGCAGGCCGGTGATGAAAGCCGGGCCGAGGAACTGGGCCGAGATGAAGACGCCGACGGCGGTGGCGCGCTGGCGGGTGGGAAACCAGGAGGTCGTCACCTGGTTGAAGATGGAATAGGCCGGCGCTTCCAGCAGGCCCACCATCAGGCGGATGGCGATGAAGGCAAAGACCGTGCTGGCCAGGCTGGTGGAAAGCGTCGCCAGCGACCACAGGATCAGGATGAGCGGCAGGAAGATGCGGGGCCGCATGCGGTCGACCAGCCAGCCGCCGGGAATCTGGAACAGGGCATAGGTCCAGCCGAAAGCGCCCAGAATCCATCCCATATGGATATTGTCGAAGCCGAACTCGCCCTTGATGGCGGTGACGGTGGTGGAGATGTTGTTGCGGTCGAGATAGTTGATGACCACGGTGAAGAACATCATCACCAGCATCAGATAACGGACGCGTGTGGGCTTTTGCGCGGCGTCGGTCGTCATGGTTCCCCCGGGAATTCCGATTGTTCGGCCTTGCGGCGAGAGTGACGGCGATTGGCGCATGACGCAAGCGCGGGCCATTTTGCATCGCAGCAAAGAAGTGGCATGCTGTGTCATGACCACTTTTCTTCGCCGCATGCTTTGTATCGCGGCCCTTGCATTGCTGCCGGTATCCGTCCTTGCCCAGGACACAAGCCTGGAACGGCTGACGCGCGACATTCTGGGCGCCGCCAGCGCCACGCAATTCCTCACCGCCCGCTGTGCCGAACTGCATCTGGCCGAACCGGCGGCGGTGCGGGCCGAGAATATTGCAGCGGCGGATGGCGCGGCGGCGGATGTCCGCGCCCTGCTGCATGTCGGCGCGGAGGAAAAGGTGCGTCACCGCCATGTGCGCCTGACCTGCGGCGGGCATGTGCTGTCCGAAGCCGACAACTGGTATGTGCCGTCGCGCCTGACGCCAGAGATGAACCAGGCGCTGGACACCACCGACACGCCGTTCGGCACCGTGGTCAGGCCGCTGAACTTCCATCGCAAGACGGTGGAGACTTCACAGCCCGCAGGTGGCGGCGCCGTATTGCAGGTCAAGGCGGTGCTGCTGACGCCGGACCAGACGCCGATCAGCCTGGTGGTGGAGAATTACAGCGGCGAATTGCTCGACCGCTGAGTCTCACTTCTTTTTCGGCTTGCTCCATTTGGTGACGCGCCCGACGCTGGTGTCACCGGTATAAATGTTGCCGTCCTTGTCCCAGGCCATGTAGGTGGTCTCGATCGCCTGGCCCGGCTCGCGGCCATAGCCATTGCCCATCGCGCCCAGCACCCTGCCATTGCGGTCGATGCGCAGAATCTGTCCGTCCTGTCCCGAGGCCACCCAGGGATTGCCCGCCGCATCGAAATCAATGGCGCAGATCAGGTTGCGCATCTGGAGAGTCTTCAGGAAGTGGCCGTCCTTTGTGTAGATCACGATGCGGTACTGCTCGCGGTCGCCGATCCACAGATCGCCGCTCTTCGGGTCCACCGCGATGCCATGGGCCATGCTGAACTTGCCCTGGCCGACACTGTTGCCGAAGATCTGGCTGATGAAGTTGCCGTCGCGGTCGAAATGCAGCACCCGCGCCGCGCCGATCACATTTTCCGGATCGGGGGATTCGACGTCATTGGGGCTCTCATTGGCATGGCCCTCGCCGATATAGATGTCGCCGTTGGGCGCGAAGGCGACATCCATCGGCTGCCACAACAGGCGCTGGCCCCTGGCTTCGTCCCAGTCGCCGCGATGCAGCCTGGTGCCGAAGGTTTTCAGCAGCTTGCCGTCCGGCGACAGTTTCATCACCGTGGCGGCGTCGGCATCGACGATCCAGACATTGTCCTGGGCGTCCACCGCCAGGCCGTGCGGCTTTTCCTGGTGGCCGATCACGTCGTCGCCCACCGTCATGATCTGCCTGTAGCTGGAATCGAACTTGGTGAGCTGCGCTTCGCCCGGCAGGTTGCGCTGGAAGACCCAGATATTGCCTTTGGAATCGACGCCCACGGCCGGCACGCCGCTGTGATAGGGACCATTGTCGTCGGTGTAGGGCAGCTTGAAGGGATAGGAGAAAGTGTAGCCCATGGTCTGCTTCCACTGCACCCGCGCCAGCTGGCCGCGGTTGGACGAGCCGCCATGCTCCGGATCGCAGACCGTGGAATGAATGCAGAGCGGCACGCCGGCCTTGTTGTTGGGCGTGGTGGTGGGTTGCGGCCGGCGCGCGGGCGGCGGGGCGCCGGGGGTTGTGAGGACGGTGCTGACGCGCGGCGGCGGCGGCATCTGCAGGAACCAGGCGGGCGAGCCATTCGCGGCCGGGCCGCTGGTCGGCTGGGCCCAGGCAACGGAGATGGAGACGGCGGATGCCAGAAGAAGTGCGGCCATCGTGAAAGACGCAACGCGCATGAAAGCCTCCCCGGATTGTTCTGTTTTCCAAAGAGTATGCGGCAGGGCTGGCGGGGCGCAAGGGATTGCCGGGCGCGATTGCCGTTGCCCGCGCGGCGGCGTGGCTGATAGTTTGAGGCCACAGGCAGGAAAATCGCCACGACTGGCATGATGGCGATATCGCGGGAGGCGCGCATGGTACGGCATTATCGGGCAGGCTTGTTCATGGCGGCCGCTTTTCTGGCGGCCTCTTCGGCGCTGGCGCAGCAGCACCGCAATGAACTGAACGCCACCGGCGTTCCACCCGGCGATTACGGCCATACACTGCGCACCGCCGCCGAGATCGCGCTGCCGAATGACTACAACCGTGACGAGACCTGGCTGAAAATGCCCAAGGGTCAGGAGCTGGGCCCCACCAGCGCGCTGGACATCGACAAGGACGGCAAATCGGTCTGGCTGGCGGAACGCTGCCCCGGCAATGGCGGATGCGTCGCGACCAGAACCAATCCGGTGATGAAGTTCGACGCATCGGGCAAGCTGGTGCGCGCCTTCGGCGCCGGCCTGCTGGTCTATCCGCATGGCCTGTGGGTGGACCGGGATGGCAATGTCTGGGTCGCCGACACCCAGTCCAACATCGAACGCACCAACGGCACGCCCAACCCCGCGGCCGCCAGTGCGACGCCGGCGGGCAACCGGGTGCTGAAATTCAGCCCCAGCGGCAAGCTGCTGATGACGCTGGGCACCGCCGGCCATTACGGCAAGGACGAGAGCCACTTCAACCAGCCGTCGGACGTCATCACCGCGCCCAATGGCGACATCTTCGTCGCCGATGGCCATGAACTGGAAAACCTGCCGCCGCGCATCATGAAGTTCGACAAGAGCGGCAAGTTCCTCAAGGCCTGGGATCTTTGCAGCAAGAGCATGGTGACGTTCGACTGCAGCCATAGCCTGGCGATGGATTCGCAGGGCCGTCTCTTCGTCGCCGATCGCGGCAACAGCCTGGTGGTGATCTACGACCAGGAGGGCAACAAGCTGGCGGAATGGAAGCAGTTCGGCAAACCCAGCGGCCTCTATATCGACAGGCATGATGTGCTTTATGCCGGCGACTCCGTTTCCAGCGTGCAGGAAGGCAATGCCTTCATCCGCGGCGTCCATATCGGCAATGCCAGGACCGGTGAAGTCACCGGCTTCATTCCCGATGTGCTGGGCAATCCAACGCCCTGGTTTCCGCTGAAAGGCACTACCGGGCCGGAGGGCGTGGTCGCCGACGCGGCGGGACACATCTTCGTGTCGCAGGTCGCGCCCTTCGGCCAGGTGGCGCGCTATACGCGCAAGCCGCAATAGTTGTTCGGAAGCTTGCCGCGCGGGGTCTGAGCATTCCTCTGCCGCGGCCCGATGACGGCCGCACACTACGCTGTCGCTAGTGCGGCCTATCGGGCCTTGGCATTCATCTCCGTTTGCGGATGGAAATTGGCTCTGCCGCAGAACAATCCCCCTGCCGCGCCGGCCCACTACGCTGTCGCTGGGGCCGGCTTGGCATTCATCTCCGGTTGCGCAGCAAACGGAGATGAATGGTGCCGCCTGCGTGACTCGAACACGCGACCCCGTCATTACGAATGACGTGCTCTACCGGCTGAGCTAAGGCGGCCCGGGAGCGACCGCCCCGTGAAGTTGACAGACTTCGCGTCAGGCGGTGCGACCCACTGATAATCCAAAAAGCAGGCGGGAGATAACGCATCCCCCGCCCCGACTGCAACAGACTTTCCTTAACAAACCGGCCTTGCCGGCCGGTTCCGGCTATTTGCCGGTGTAATAGATGCGCCAGATCCGGCCCTTCTGGGAATCGGCGAGGTAAAGCGAACCGTCAGGGCCGGTCGCCAGGCCCATGGGCCGGTAGGCCGCCTTGGAGACGTTGTGGCTGAGCGGCGTGGTGCCGGCAAAGCCGTCCGCGAAGGGCACCGGATCGGCCGGCTTGCCGCTGGCGGTGAAGGGCATGAAGACCACGTCATAGCCGTTATGGCCCTGCGGCAGGTCCGCCCCGGTGCCGCCATGGCGCGCGACAAAGGCGCCGCCGCGATACGATTTGGGAAACTGCCTGCCGTAATAGAACAGCAGGTCAATCGGCGAGGTGTGCGACGGATGGGTCGCCAGCACCGGCGTGGCATAGATGCCGGGCGGCGGACCGATCTTGCCGTCGCCGCCATATTCGGGCGCCATGATGCGGGCCTTCTTCACGGCGTCATAATAGGTGTAGGGCCAGCCCATGTTGACCACATCCTTGCCGGCGAAGCGGAACAGCTCCTCGGATAGATTGTCCTCATCCTGTTCGCTGAAGACGTCCGGGAAGGTGATGTGGGTGTCGGCGCGGTCCTGTGCGAAGAGATAGACCGCGTCGCCCTGGCGGTAATCCATCGAAACGCTTTCACGCAGGCCGGTGGCGACCTGTTTGCCGTCGGCGGGGAATTTCTGGCCCACCTTGCTGGGATTGAATTTCCACACCCCGCCGCGATCGGTGACGCCGGGGCAGGGATTCAGGCCCTTGGGCCTGGCCCCGCGACCGGCCGGCGCGGTGCAGATATTGCCGCTGCCGCCGACCGAGACATAGAGGTCGCCCTTGCCGTCAAAGGCGATGATGCGGTTGGAAAAGCCGTTGGTCGGCATGCCGGTGACGATTACTTCCGGCGCGC
Source organism: uncultured Rhizobium sp. (assembly GCA_964572805.1). GTDB lineage: Bacteria > Pseudomonadota > Alphaproteobacteria > Micropepsales > Micropepsaceae > Rhizomicrobium. The sequence goes on from CAZNGO010000026.1 coordinate 59,142, forward strand.
CGCTGGGCACGTCCTCGCCCTTCTTCAGGGCAAAACGCGCCACTTCGGCGGTGCTGCTGACATAGAGCCAGTTGCCATGAATGCGGATGCCGGTGCCGCCGGTGATGCTGCCGAAATGGTCGGTCTTGTCGGCCTTGTGGTCATTGTCCAGATGCAGGGCGACGGTGCCGGGGCTTTGCGCGCCGGCGCCACGGCCGCCGCCGCCACGCACCGAGGCATAGATGGTGTGGTCGTCGCGCACCACGATATGGCGCAGCCCGGTGAGGCCGGTGGTCACCACCTGGGCATGAAAGCCCGCCGGCAGTTTCAGCCCGTCCGGCTCCTGTGCCCGGACTGGTGAAATGAGCGCGGGCGCGCAGCCAAGCGCAAGGATGGCGGCAACAGCACAGTTGCGGATCATGACATCTCCCCGGAGCCTTGTTTTTATGGCTCCAGCATAGCAGCGGGAAACGTTTGCCAAAAGATGTTCAGGCGGGCTTTTTGGCTCGCGGATGGGCGTTTTGATAGGTCTTCAGAAGCTGGCTGGTCTCGATCGCGGTATAGACCTGGGTGGTCGAAAGCGAGGCATGGCCCAGAAGTTCCTGCACGCTGCGCAGGTCGCCGCCGCCCTGCAGCAGATGCGTGGCAAAGGAATGGCGCAGGGCGTGCGGCGTGGCCTTTTCCGAAAGTCCCAGCGCCCCGCGCAGCTTCTGCATCAGGCTCTGCGCCTCGCGCGCGCTCATCGCCCGGCCCCGCCGCGACAGGAACAGCGGTGCGGCCGGCCCGCCGCTGAAGGGGATTGCGGCGGCGTAATCGGCCACCGCGCCTGCGACCAGCGGCAAGACCGGTACGCTGCGTTCCTTGCGGCCCTTGCCCAGGATGGTGAGGCTTGTCCCCAGGGGCACGTCGCCCCGCTTCAATGATAGCGCCTCGGAGACACGCAGGCCCATGCCGTAGAGCAGGGTGAGCAGCGCGGCATCGCGGCGGCCCAGCCAGTCAACGCCATGATCGCGCGCCAGCTCCAGCGCCCGCGCCGCATCGTCCTGCGACAGGGGGCGCGGCAGGCGCCGGGGCAGGCGTGGGCTGCGCACGCCCTGGGGCGCGGCATTTTCCAGAATCCCCTCGCGCGCCAGGAATCGGTGGAAGCTGCGGATTGCCGCCAGCGCCCGCTGCACCCCGCCCGCGCCCAGCCCTTCGGAGCGGCGATGGCTGATGAAGGCGCGAATATCGGTGGGCTTCAGTTTTTTCAGCGCCGCCTCGCCGGCCTCCTCGCCCAGATGCAGCGCCAGGAAACCGCCATAGCGCGCCGCATCGTCGCCATAGGCGCGCAGCGTGTGCGGCGAGGCGCGGCGTTCATGCGCCAGCTGGTTCAGCCAGAGCTTGCGCAATTCATCGAAGCCCCGCCCCTTGGCCAAGCGCTACCCCTTGCCCGCTAACCCTTGATGACGACATTCGCCTTTTTGGCGTCGGCAAGGAAGGCGGCCAGGCCCTTTTCCGTCAGGGCGTGATCCAGCAGCTTCCTGAACACCGATGTCGGAATGGTGGCGATGTCGGCGCCGGCCAGCGCGCAATGCAGCACATGGCTGACGCTGCGCACCGAAGCGGCCAGCACTTCGGTCTGGTAGCCGTAATTGTCGTAGATGGCGCGGATATCGCGGATCAGGGTCATGCCGTCTTCGCCGATATCGTCCAGGCGCCCGATGAAGGGCGAGATGAAGGACGCGCCGGCCTTGGCCGCCATCATCGCCTGCACCGCCGAGAAGCAGAGGGTGACATTGACCCTGGCGCCGCTTTCGGAAAGCGCCTTGCAGGCCTTCAGCCCGTCCCAGGTCAGCGGCACCTTGATGGCGATGTTGGTCGCGATCTTCCGGAAGACGCCCGCCTGGGCCATCATGCCGTCATAGTCGGTGGCCAGGACTTCGGCGCTGATCGCGCCGGGGACGATGGCGCAGATTTCCTTCAGCGATTCCACATAGTCCTTGCCGGTCTTGGCCGCCAGCGAGGGGTTGGTGGTGACGCCATCGACCAGGCCGGACGCGGCAAATTCACGGATTTCCGCCACATCGGCGGTGTCGAGAAAGATTTTCATATTTTGTTTGACCCTTCCGACCTGGCGTGACGAATTGTACCCCATGCGACGGCCCCAGCCCAAGCCGGTTCCCGACCTGCCACACGCCGCGCCGCGCGCCGGGGTGCTGCTGCCGCGGCCGCTTGCCGGGGCCTATGACTACAAGCTGCCACACGGCGTTAACGCGCCGCGCGGCGCTTTGGTGACGGCGCCGCTGGGAAGCAGTGAAGTGCTGGGCGTGGTCTGGGGCCCGGCCGAAGGCGCGGTCGGCGACAACCGGCTGAAAGTCGCGGTGCCCTTGGAAGATGGTCCGCGCCTGCCCGAAAAACTCTGCGACTTTGTCGACTGGGTGGCCGAATACACGCTGTCGCCGCCCGGGGCGATCCTTGCCATGGCGCTGCGCAGCAGGGGCGCCTTCGAGCCCGAAGCGCGCCGCACCGCCTATGTGAAGGGCGATATTGTTCCGCCCCGGATGTCCGAAGCGCGCAAGCGTGCCCTGGCGGTGGCGGAAGATGGCCTGGCGCGCTCGGTGCCGGGGCTGGCGGAAGACGCCAATGTCAGCACGGCGGTGGTGCGCGGGCTGGTGGCGGCCGGCGCCCTGGTGGCGACGACCCTGCCGGAATTTGCGCCCTTCGCCATGCCCGACCCGGATTTCGCGCCGGTGGAACTGGGCCCGGACCAGGCCCGCGTCGCGGCGGCCTTGCGCGCGGCGGTGGCGGCAGGAAACTTCTCCGCCCATCTGCTCGACGGCGTCACCGGCTCGGGCAAGACCGAAGTCTATTTCGAGGCGGTGGCGGCGGCGCTTGCGACAGACAAGCAGGTCCTGATCCTGCTGCCGGAAATCGCCCTGACGGCGCAGTTCCTGGAGCGCTTCGCCGCCCGCTTCGGGACGCGGCCGGCGGAATGGCACAGCGATCTTTCCACCAAGGAGCGGCGGCGGGTCTATCGCGCCGTGATGTCCGGCGAGGCCCGGGTGGTGGTGGGGGCGCGCTCGGCGCTGTTCCTGCCGTTCCCGTCGCTGGGCCTGGTCGTGGTGGACGAGGAGCATGAGCAGGCCTTCAAGCAGCAGGACGGCGCGCTCTATCACGCCCGCGACATGGCGGTGGTGCGGGCGCGGATCGAAGGCGCGCCGGTCGTACTGGCTTCGGCGACGCCGTCGCTGGAAAGCTTCGTCAACGCCACCGGCGGCCGTTACGTCCATCATCGCCTGCCCCGGCGGCATGGCGTGGCGCAATTGCCGACGGTAAGGCTGGTTGATCTGCGCAAGGAGCGCGATGGCGCCGATGCCGCGGTGAAGGCGCAATGGCTGTCGCCGCCGCTGCGCGCCGCGCTGGAGGAAACGCTGGCGGCGGGCGAGCAGGCGATGCTGTTCCTCAACCGCCGCGGCTATGCCCCGCTGACCCTGTGCGAGGCCTGCGGCCACAAATTCACCTGCCCTGCTTGCGCCACCTGGCTGGTGGAGCACAAATACCGCCGCCGCCTGGCCTGCCATCAATGCGGTTATGAGATCGCCGCGCCTTCGGATTGCCCGGCATGCCATGAGAGCGGCACCCTGATCGCCTGCGGCCCCGGCGTGGAGCGGGTGGCGGAGGAGTTCGCTGCCTTTTTCCCCCATGCGCGCCATGCCATCGCCTCCTCCGACACCATGGCGACGCGCGGTGAAATCCAGGGGCCGCTGCGCGCATTCGCCAGGCGCGAAGTCGATGTGCTGATCGGCACCCAGATCGTCGCCAAGGGCCATCATTTCCCGCATCTGACGCTGGTCGGCGTGATCGATGCCGATCTGGGCGGTGCCGATGGCGATGTGCGGGCGCGCGAGCGCACCTTCCAGCTGCTGCACCAGGTGGCCGGCGGCGCCGGCCGGGCCGAGAAGCCGGGGCTGGTGCTGCTGCAGACGCGAGGTCCGGAAGATGCGGTAATGCAGGCGCTGGCGAAGGGTGACCGTGACGGTTTCTACGCGCAGGAGCGGCAGTTCCGCGAGGCCGCCGGGGCGCCGCCCTTCGGGCGGCTGGCGGCCGTCATCGTCTCCGGTTACGACGGCGAACAGGTGCGCGCGATTGCGCGCGAACTGGCGCGCGCCGCGCCGCCCGCCAAGGACGTGAAGGTATGGGGGCCGACGCCGGCCTTCTATGCCCTGCTGCGCGGCCAGACCCGCGAGCGCCTGCTGGTGCAGGCGGCGCGCGGGGTGGATGTGCAGGGCTTTTTGCGGACGTGGCTGGCGGGCGTGAAAGTGCCCGGCGCGGTGCGCGTTACCGTCGATGTCGATCCGGTATCATTCTTCTAACACTCCGCTACAATGTCATGGCCCGCCGGAGTGCGGGCCACCCAGGTGAAATC
>CAZNGO010000027.1:0-52357 GCA_964572805.1 uncultured Rhizobium sp.
CAGGAAGCCTTCATCGCCGCGCTGAAGATGGACGACAATTGAGCACCGCTCGGGTTAACCACGCCCCTTAACGCCCGGCGACAGCGCCCCCTCGCGAGAGTAGGGTAAATCATGGCGCAGAACGACGTGCCGCTATGGGTGGATGATGGATCGCTGGGCTTCTCGCCCCGGCGCGAACCGGCTCCCGCGACAGTGCCCGTTACGGCGAAAGCTGGTCCCTGGTCGCCGGCGGCGGCAAGGGATGTTCCCGCACATGCGCAAGAGGCCGCTGCGTCTTTCGGCTTTGCGCGTCTGGGCATCGGCCTGGCGCAGGGTTTTCTTTTCTTTTTCCTTTTTCGCGGTCGCGCCGACGGTTTCTGGCCCGGCAACAACCCATTCCTGTTTGACGCCATCGCCCTGCCCGCGCTGTTCCTGCCCTGGAGCGTGATGGCCGGGCTTGGCCGCATCGCCCTGCCGCGCCTGGCGCTCTTCGCCGCTCTCGCCACCGCTATCCTGGCGGCACTCGGCTGGTATCACCGCTGGCGCATCGCCGGCGCGGAGATCGGCCAGCCCGGGCTCTCGATGCTGCTGCTGGCGGGGGCGGCGCTGTTCCTGGCGCAATCCTTCCTGGAAGCGGCCGGCCGGAATGGCCGCATCGCCCCCGCTGATTTCCTGGCCTCGGCCTGGACGCTGGCGGCGCGGCTGATCCTGCTGCTGCCGGCGCTGGGGCTTGGCCTGCTGCTGGTGCAGTTGCTGCCGGGCCTGGCGCTGGAACGCGGCGACATCATCGCGATGCCGTTCCTGGGGCTTTGCGGCGCACTGGCCTTGCAGCTTGGCGTGCCGTTCGCCGCCTCGCTCCGGCAATGGGCGCTCGCCACCGCCACCGTGCTGCTGCCCGTCACCATGGCCGCCGCCGTCATTCTGCTCTGCACAAGCCTGGTGGGCAGGCAACCGCCGCTGGCGGTGCTGCTGGCGCTGATGGGCGGCCTTGTCATCGCCATCGGCGCCTCCTGGCAGGGTGGCGCAGCGCGACCGCTCTGGCGCGAAGGCCTGGAATCAGTCGGCGCCCTGCTGCTGCCGCTGCTGGCGGGGCTGGCGGTGTGGGAACTGGCGGCACGTGTCACAGCGCTGGGCTGGACCGCGCCGCGCCTGTTCGCCGCCGCCGCCCTGGCGCTGCTCTGCGCCTATGCTCTCTGCTACAGCCTCGCCGCGGTCTTCGCCCTGGTGCGCGGCCATGGCCTGAAGGGCCTTGGCGTCATCAACCTCGCATTGGCGGGTGCAGCCTTGCTGGGCCTGCTGGCGCTGGCCTCGCCCCTGGCCGATCCGCTGCGCCTGGCGCCGCTAACCCAGGCGGCACGGCTGGTGGACGGCAGGGTGACGGTGGAGCGTTTCGACTTCGTCAATCTCGGGCGCGATGGCGCCCGTTTCGGCAACGAGGCGCTGGCCGCCCTGTCGCACAGCCTCTATCCCGACATTGCCCGCGCGGCGGCGCAGGCCCAGGGCGGCGCGCGCCTCACGCAGTCCCTCAATCCCACCGAAATCGGCGCCAATATTGCCGTGCGCACGCCGGGGGCGCGCCTGCCCGCCACGCTTCTGGCGCGCGACTGGAGCCAGACGGCAGGCGCACCGCCCTGCCTGACCACGGCTGCCCAGGCCTGCGAGGCCTTCTTCCTTGACCTCAATGGCGACCAGCACCCGGAGATTTTGCTGGTCACCGGCAGCGAAACCCGCTGGTGGGCGGCGGTGATGGAGGAGGATGCGGCGGGGCGCTGGCGGCTGGCAGGGCGGCTGGCGGCAGGCTGCGGCGCCACTCTTGCGGACCTGCGCGCGGGACACCTTTCGGTGCTGGCCGCCCTGCCCGGCTGGGATGATCTGCAGGTGGCCGGCGCGCGCCTCTCCGTCACCCCCTCCGGCACTGGCTGCAGCCATTATTAGCCGTTATAGACGCGGCCGAAATGGCAAGCGTCGCTCTCATTGATTATGGCTCCGGCAACCTGGCCAGCGCGGCCAAGGCGCTGATGCGCGCTGCCGAGGCGACGAAACACGAGATCGTGGTCACGGCCGATCCCGCCCAGGTGAAAGCGGCCGAACGGGTGGTGCTGCCCGGCGTCGGCGCTTTCGCCGACTGCATGAGGGGACTTTCCGCCGTGCCCGGCATGGTGCCGATGCTGCGCGAGAAAGTGCTGAAAGAGGGCGCGCCTTTCCTGGGCATCTGTGTCGGCATGCAGCTGCTGGCGACGGTCGGCAAGGAGTTCGGCAATCATCTCGGCCTGGGCTGGATCGCGGGTGAAGTGGTGAAAATCGAACCGTCGGACCCAGCGCTGAAAATTCCACACATGGGCTGGAATGAGTTGAAGATCCTGCAGCGGCACAGATTGCTCGACGGCATCGAAAGCGGCGCCCATGCCTATTTCGTCCACTCCTACCAGTTCGTCCCTGCCCTGCCCGATGACCTGATCGCCACCACCGATTATGGCGGCGCGCTGACCGCGATGATCGGCAATGAGAATATCGCCGGCACCCAGTTTCATCCGGAAAAGAGCCAGGCGACGGGGCTCATGCTGCTCTCCAACTTCCTGAAGTGGAAGCCATGATCCTGTTCCCCGCCATCGACCTGAAGGATGGACAATGCGTGCGCCTGAAGAAGGGCGTGATGGCGGACGCCACCGTCTTCAATGACGATCCGGCGGCGCAGGCGCGGGCCTTCAAGGCGCAGGGCTTTCAATGGCTGCATTGCGTCGATCTCAACGGCGCCTTCGCGGGACGGAGCGCCAATGCCGAAGCGATCAGGTCCATCCGTGCCGCGATTGACCTGCCCATCCAGCTGGGTGGCGGCATCCGCGACCTGGGCGCGGTCGAGGCCTGGCTGGCCGCCGGCATTACCCGCGTCATCCTGGGAACGGCCGCCCTGACCGATCCGCAATTGGTGAAAGAGGCGGCGCGCAAATTCCCCGGCAGGATTGTCGTCGGGGCCGACGCCAAGGGCGGCAGGATCGCCACCGCCGGTTGGGCCGAAGTGTCGGAGCTGACGCCCGTGGATTTGGGGCGGCGCTTCGAGGATGCCGGGGTGGCCGCCATCCTGTTCACCGACATTGACGGCGACGGGTTGCTGGGCGGGGTGAACGTGACGGCGACCGCCGCCCTCGCCCGCGCCCTGTCCATCCCGGTGATCGCTTCGGGCGGGGTCGGCTCCAATGCCGACATCCAGGCCCTGGTCGCGGCAAGGGAACCCGGGATCGAGGGTGTGGTGGTGGGCCGCGCCCTGTATGACGGGCGGATCGATATTCCCGCCGCCCTCGCCCTGGCCAATTCCTGAACGCTGTTCGTGGCCTAGGAAGGGCGGCTGAGGCGGCGGACGAGGTCGTCCAGCTGTTCCAGGGTCTTGTAGGCAATCCGGATATCCCCGCCTTTATCCCCTTTGTGCGCTATCTCAACTTTCAACCCTAACCGGTTGGAAATGCTTGATTCCAGATCAACTATGTTGGGGTCCTTGCGGGCTTTTCCACCGCCCCTGGCCTTTTTGCCCGAACGCTGTTCGGCCTGGCGGACAGTCATTTCGCCGGCAATCAATTCGGCCGCCCGCACCTCGGGATCGGCGGCGCCCAGCAGGGTGCGGGCATGGCCTGCCGTCAGCTTGCCTTCCCGGATCCAGGCCTTCACCTTTTCCGGCAGCCGCAGCAGCCGAACCGTGTTGGCGACATGGGGGCGGGACTTGCCGACGTCCCGGGCGACCTCTTCCTGGGTGCGGCCGAAGGTCTCGATCAGCTCCTGGTAGGCGGCCGCCTCCTCCAGCACATTGAGGTCGGCGCGCTGGACATTCTCGATGATGGCCAGCTCCAGCGCCTCGCCATCGGCCATCTCGCGGACCACCACCGGCACGTCGTGCAGCTTGGCGATCTGGGCGGCGCGCCAGCGGCGCTCCCCCGCCACGATCTCGTAGGAGTCCGGACCCAGCGGCCGCACCAGGATGGGCGAGAGCACGCCCTTTTCCTTCACCGAGGCGGCGAGGTCGGCGAGCGGCTGTTCGTCGAACTGCTTGCGCGGCTGGTACTTGCCGGGACGCAGGAAGGCGACGGGCAGGGTGCGCGTGTCCTTGCGCGCCGCCGGTTCGTTCTTCACCGCGGCGATCTCGTCGCCGATCAGGGCGGAAAGGCCACGACCCAATCCGCGCGGACGCTCAGCGGGAGGATTCATGCCGCGACCCTGAGCCGTTCGCGCTGGATCAGTTCGCCGGCCAGCTTGATATAGGCCTGGCTGCCGGGACAGCGCAGGTCATAGACCAGCGCCGGCACGCCATGGCTGGGAGCCTCGGAAATGCGGACGTTTCTGGGGATGACGGTGGCATAGACCTTTTCCCCGAGGGTGGCGCGGACATCGTCGGCGACCTGGTCGGAAAGCTTGTTGCGCTTGTCGAACATGGTCAGCACGATGCCCTGCATCTCCAGTGACGGATTTAATTTGTCGCGCACCAGCTCGATGGTCTTCATCAGCTGCGAAAGACCTTCCAGGGCGAAGAACTCGCATTGCAGCGGCACCAGCACCGCGTCCGCCGCCGCCATCGCATTCAGCGTCAGGAGCGTGAGGGAAGGCGGGCAGTCGATCAGCACATAGGAAAAGCGGTTTTGTCCGTGTGCGGAGTATTCCGCGATCGCGTCCTTGAGAATGAAATTGCGCCGCGGCATGTCGGCCAGCTCAAGCTCGGCGCCGGAAAGGTCCACCGTTGCCGGCACCAGCGACAGGCCGGGAATGCGGGTGGGGACGATGGCCGCTGCCAGCCGGGCTTCGCCGGTCAGCACTTCATAGATGGTGGTGCCGCGGTCCTGGCGATGGATGCCCAGCCCGGTCGAGGCATTGCCCTGGGGGTCGATGTCGATCACCAGGGTCGGCTCGCCAATGGCGGCCAGTGCCGTGCCCAGATTGATGGCGGTGGTGGTTTTACCGACGCCGCCCTTCTGGTTGGCGACGACCAGAACGCGGGGCTTTGGGGGAAGGGGTTTGGTCATGGGCAGCCAGCTTTCTCACCACCAGAATAGCACCCGACGGGTCGGTTTTGCTGGGGATCTGAGAGGTCTGCATTTTCCAAGATTTATGGGCTTCGGTCAATTCGGACCCCAGATTTTGTCCCTTCAGGAACAGGCAAACGCTGTTCGGAGCTGTGAGCGGATAGGCGTAGCCCAGCAGCCGAGGCAGGGGGGCGAGCGCCCGGGCCGTGACCACGTCATAAGGCCTGGCCGGCAGTTCCTCGAGACGGGCATTCTCGATCCCGACCTTCAGGCCCATGCGGGCGGCGGCAGCTTGCAGGAAGGAACATTTCTTGGTGGTGGCTTCATGGCAAGTCACTGCAAGTTCCGGCCGCATCGCCGCCAGAACCAGCCCCGGAAAGCCGGCGCCGGAACCCAGATCGGCCAAGGTGCGTGCTTCGGCCGGGATCAGGGGGGCGAGCTGGGCGGAGTCCCAAAAATGCCGCCGCCACAGGTCGGGCAGGGTGCTGCGGGAGACCAGATTGTGCCGCTGGTTCCAGTCCTGCAGCAGATCGGCATAAGCCTTCAGCCGGGCCAGTGTTTCACGTGAAACACCGGTTTCAGTCTGGAAGTTTTCCGATGTGAAATCAGGCACTTGCAAGCTTCTTCCGAGCCTTCACATGGGCCAGGACCAGGGTCAGGGCTGCCGCCGTCACGCCTTCGATGCGGGCTGCCTGGCCCAGGGTGGCGGGGCGGATGGCCTCCAGCTTTTGCCGCACTTCGTTGGAAAGCCCGGCGACGGCGCCATAATCCAGCCCGGCGGGCAGGGTCCGGGCTTCATCCCGCCGGAAGGCGAGGATGTCGGCCTCCTGGCGATCCAGATAGCCGGCATATTGGGCGTCGATTTCCAGCTGCTCCGCTATGTCGGGGGCGAGGCCGCCGACCTCCGGCCAGATGCGGGCGAGGGTGGCAAGGTCTGTCAAAGCCAGCAGGTCCAGGGCGCTGCGGCGGATACCGTCCTGGCGCACGGCGATGCCATGCGCGACCGCCTGTGGCGGGGTCAGGTTCAGACGGGTCATTGTTTCACGTGAAACAGTCAGGCGTTCCAGCTTGGCGGCGAAGGCATCACGGCGCTCGCGGCCGACAATTCCGCCCTTTTCACCAAGCCTGGTCAGACGCTGATCGGCATTGTCGGCCCGCAGGGTGAGGCGATATTCGGCCCGGCTGGTGAACATGCGATAGGGCTCAGACACGCCCTTGGTCACCAGGTCATCAAGCAGAACACCGATGTAAGCCTGTGCGCGGTCCAGGATTACCGCCTTGCTTCCCAAAACGGCCCGGGCGGCATTCCAGCCTGCCATCAAGCCCTGGGCGGCAGCTTCCTCGTACCCGGTGGTGCCATTGATCTGACCGGCCAGGTAAAGCCCGGGCAGGCGCTTGACCTGCAGCGCCGGGGTCAGTTCGCGCGGATCGACATAATCGTATTCGATCGCATAGCCGGGACGGCGCACCAACGCCGCTTCCAGCCCCGGGATGGTGGCCAGAAGTGCAAGCTGCACATCCTGCGGCAGGGAGGTGGAAATGCCGTTGGGATAGATCGTGTCGTCGTTAAGTCCTTCCGGTTCAAGGAAAATCTGGTGCGACTCGCGGTCGGCAAAGCGGCTGACCTTGTCCTCGATGGAGGGGCAATAGCGCGGGCCGGTGGACTGGATTTGCCCCGAATACATCGGCGCCCGGTGCAGATTGGCGCGAATGATCTCATGGGTCTGAAGCGTGGTGCGGGTGATGTGGCAGGCGATCTGCGGCGTGGTGATTGCCGCGGTAAGGAAGGAAAAGGGCGTTGGCGGGTTGTCGCCCTCCTGCCGCTCCAGCCGCTCCCAGGCAATGGTGCGCCCATCCAGGCGCGGCGGGGTACCAGTCTTGAGCCGGCCCATGGAGAGGCCCAGGCCATAAAGCGTCTTCGACAGGCCGATGGAAGGCGGATCCGCCTGATCGGCATCGGCGGTATGCGCCGCCATGCGGCCGGCGGGAAATTGCACTTCGCCGATATGCACCAGGCCGCGCAGGAAGGTGCCGGTGGTGAGCACAACCGCGCCGGTGAAAATTTCCTCGCCGCTGGCGGTGCGAACCCCGATGACCATCTGATCCTTTAAAATCAGGTCTTCCGCGCTCGCCACCTTGATTGTCAAATTCGGAATCCGCGCCAGCGCGCTTTGCATCGCCGCGCGATAGAGCGCGCGGTCGGCCTGGGCGCGGGGGCCCCGCACCGCCGGTCCCTTGCGGCGATTGAGCAGGCGAAACTGGATGCCGGCAGCATCGGCGACGCGGCCCATCAGCCCGTCCAGGGCGTCGATCTCCCGCACCAGATGTCCCTTGCCGACGCCCCCGATGGCGGGGTTGCAGGACATCTCCCCCAGGGTCTCGTACTTGTGGGTCAGCAGCAGGGTACGGGCGCCGAAGCGGGCCGAGGCCGCCGCCGCCTCGCAGCCGGCATGACCGCCGCCGATGACAATGACGTCGAACCGCTTCATGGCCGCGGGGAATAGAGCCAAACCCGCCTGTGGACAACTCAAAGCTTATCGTAAGTATTCACTTACCAATGCAAAAATCCCGGAAGACGAAATCCAGAACCTCCTCCACATCCACCCGGCCGGTGATCCGGCCCACCGCCCGCAGCGCCAGGCGCAAGGTCTCTGCCAGCAGCTCCGGCGCAAGAGCGTCATGTGCCCGCTCCAGCGCCGCCAGCGCCTCCTCCAGGGCAGCGCGGTGGCGGGCGCGGGTGAGGGCAGGGGGTCCGGCGGCGAATTTTTGCTGCACCCTTTGCTGCAGCAAATCCAGCAGCCCGGAAACGCCGTCGCCGGTTTTCAGCGAGATCGCGATGCCGTCATGGGGCTTCAGGTCGGTCTTGTTCCAGACCACCAGATCGGGCGTCAGCCCGCCGGGAATTGCTGCGGCCTGATCCGCAGCATTGGCATCCTGCAGCAGCAGGACCAGATGCGCGTCGCGTGCCCGCGCCAGGGCGCGGCGCACGCCCTCGGCCTCAATGGCGTCGCTGCTGTCGCGCAATCCCGCGGTGTCGGAGGCGATGACCAGCACGCCGCCCAGATCGAGCCGTACCTCGATCACGTCGCGGGTGGTGCCGGGCCGGTCCGAAACGATGGCGGCATCGCGCCTGGCCAATGTGTTCAACAGCGATGACTTGCCGGCGTTGGGCGGGCCGATGATGGCCAGGCGCACGCCGTCGCGCAGCGCCTCGCCACGCCCCCCATCCGCCAGATGTGCCCGTATTTCCGAGGCCAGATGAATCGCGGCAGCGCGCGCCGCATCGCCTTCGGCCTCGCCCACGCCATCATCGGAAAAGTCGATCGCCGCCTCGGCCCGCCCCAGCGCCATGATGAGCTGCGCCCGCCAGCCTTCATAAAGCCCGGCCAGGGCGCCATCATACTGGGCCAGCGCCTGCCGCAGCTGCGCTTCGGTTTGCGCCTCCACCAGATCGGCGATGGCTTCCGCCTGGGTCAGGTCAAGCTTGCCATTCTCCACCGCCCGGCGGCTGAACGCGCCCGGCTCGGCCGGCGTCAGGCCCAGCTGCAGCAGGGCGCCGAACAGCGCCTCGCGCACCGCCGGCCCGCCATGCAGATGAAACTCGGCGACATCCTCGCCGGTGAAGCTGGCCGGCGCGGGAAACCAGAGGGTCAGCGCGCGGTCAATTCTGCGGCCGGCATGGGCCAGCAGCCGAACGGCCGCCGCACGGGGCGCGGGCAGGGGGCCGGCCAAGGACACCAAAGCCGCGCCGGCCCCGGGCCCCGACAGCCGCACCACCGCCACCCCGGCGCGGCCTGCCCCGCTGGCCAGGGCGAAAATGGTGTCGGCACTCATTCCTTGGGCTTGCGCCCCGCCGCCAGCGTGGCGCTGTCCCAGAAGAATTTCTGGAATTTCTGAAAGGCCTCCGGGCCCCCGAGCGGCATCCAGGCCTTCATCATCGCCTCGGGATCGCCGGCATCGAATGCGGACCGCATCCGGCCCCGCATCTCTTCCAGCATCTGTTGCTGGATGGGGGCGACATCAGGCAAGCCCATGAAGGCGCGGGCTTCTTCCGGGGTCATGTCCATCTCGATACGCACCTTCATGCCGTCTCCATCAAGGCTCGCCGCCGGGCTTTGTCGCGGGGCCCGTTCAGGCTAAGAACACCGGCCCAAAAACCACCGGGCGGCCAAGCATCGCCCTGCCGCCCATTCGGAACAAGACCACATGCCGTCCAACACTCTCCAGACCAGCCTCAGCCCCTTCCTGCGCCTGCACAAGGACAATCCGGTGGCCTGGCGGGTGTGGGGACCCGAAGCCCTGGCCGAGGCGGAAGCGCAGGACAAGCCCATCTTCCTCTCCATCGGCTATACCGGCTGTCACTGGTGCCATGTGATGAACCAGGACAGCTTTTCCGATCCGGCCACCGCGGCCATTCTCAACGAGAATTTCATTCCGGTGTTGCTGGACCGCGAGGAGCGTCCCGACATCGACCAGTTCTACCAGTCCGCGCTGCCGCTGATGGGGCTCTCCGGCGGCTGGCCGCTCAACCTGATCCTGACGCCCGACGGCGCCCCCTTCTTCGTTACCCAGTATGTCCCGCAGCAGGAAAGGCTTGGCACCCCCTCCTTCAACAGCGTGCTGAACGATGCCGCGGTGCTGTGGAACGAACGCCGGCCGCAGGCGCTGGAACAGGCCGGCAATGTCCGCAAGGATCTGGAACAGCTTTACAACACCGACCTCTCGGCCGGGCCGGAAGCGGTGCAGCTCGATCTTGCCGCGCTGCGCATCGCCCAGCGCTACGACATCTTCTTCGGCGGCCAGCTCGGCACGCCCAAGGCGCCGCTGGCCGGCCAGCTCGAAGTTCTGTGGCGGGCCTGGCTGCGCACCGGCCTGCCGCAATACAGCCAGCTGCTGTTCGGCGCGCTGGACAACATGCTCTATGGCGGTTTGTGGGATCATGTCGGCGGCGGCTTCTTCCGCTACTGCCATGACGAGCGCTGGATGATGCCGCATTTCGAGAAAGCGCTGGCCGACAACGCCCTCATGCTCGACATGCTCAGCTATACCTACCAGATCAACCGCAGCACCCTGGTGCGCAGCCGCGCCGAGGAGCTGGTGGCCTGGCTGCTGCGCCAGATGAAGCTGCCCGGCGGCGGCTTCGCCAGCCATCTCGATTCCCAGAGCGAGGGCCAGGAAGCCTTCTATTACGTCTGGACCGAGACGGAAGTGGATGCCGCCCTGGCCGGCACCTTCGCCGCCAAGTTCAAGTCCATCTACGAGATCAGCCGCGACGGCAATTTCTTCGGCCGCAACGTTCCGCGCCGCCTGTCGCAGGCCAGCCAGCCGACCTCCGACGCCGACGAAGCGCTGCTTTCGAAACAGCGTGCCCTGTTGCTGGCGGCGCGCGACAAGCGCACGCCGCCGCTGCGCGACGACAAGATGCTGGCCGACGCCAACGGCCTGATGATCGCCGCCCTCGCCCAGGCGGGCGCAGTATTCGAGCGCGCCGACTGGACGGCGGAAGCGGTCGCCGCCTTCAACGCCGTCGGCGCCACGCTGGGCCAGGGCGCAGCCCTGCATCACGCCGCCCTGGACGGCCGCCATGGCAGCGAAGGCTTTGCCGACGATTATGCCGACATGGCGCGGGCGGCGCTGCAGCTCTACGAAGTCTCCGGCGACAAGAGCTTCCTGGAAAAAGCCAGGGCCTGGGTGGCGACGCTCGACGCCCATTACTGGGACGAGGAGCGCGGCGGCTATTTCTACACCGCCGACACCGCCACTCCGCCGGTGCTGCGGCCGCGCTTTGTCACCGACAATCCCGCCGCGCCCGCCAATGCCACCATGCTGGGCGTGCTGTCGCGCCTGATCCTGCTCACGGGCGAAGCCTCCTATGCCGAGCGCGCGCCGCGTCTGCTGCGCGCCTTCGCCAATGCGACGGGACAGAACTTCCCCGCCATGGCCGCCTATCTCAACGGCGCGGAGACCTATTCCATGGCGCTGCAGGTGGTGGTGTTCGGCGCACGCGGCAATTCCCAGACCCAGGAACTGATCCGCACCGTCTGGGGCAAGGCCCTGCCGGGCCGCCTGCTGCTGGTGGTGGAACCGGGGATGAGTCTGCCCGAGGGCCATCCCTGCGCCCAGGCGGGCATGCAGAACGGCCAGCCCACGGCCTATCTCTGCCAGGGCGCCACCAGGGCCGGCCCGATCACCAGTCCGGTGCTGCTGGGCCAGCTTCTGACTTTGCCGCAGCAAAAAAGGCCGGACGCATGAGCCTGATCGCCATCGCCGGCGGCATGAAGGGCTATCTGGCGAAGCCGGAAGCGCCCAACGGTGCGGGCGTGGTGGTGATCCAGGAAATCTTCGGCGTCAACCAGGTGATGCGCGACCGCGCCGACGAACTGGCGCAACAGGGCTATGTCGCGCTGGTCCCCGACCTGTTCTGGCGGCTGGAGCCTGGCGTGGACATCACCGACCAGAGCGACGCGGAATGGAAAAAGGCGCTGGATCTGATGAACCGCTTCGATGTCGCCAGCGGCGTTCTGGACATCCAGGCCAGCATCGCGGCGTTGCGCGCCATGCCGGGCGTCGGCAAGGTGGGTGCGGTCGGCTATTGCCTGGGCGGGCTGCTCGCCTATCTCGCGGCCGCCCGCACCGATGCCGATGCCGCGGTGGGCTATTATGGCGTGAACATTCCGGCTTTCCTTAATGAAGCGGCAAGCATCCGAAAACCGCTGATGCTGCACATCGCGGTGGAGGACGGATTTGTCCCGAAACCGGCGCAGGAGGCGATGGCCGCCGGGCTGAAGGATAATGCCAACGTCACGCTCTACAGCTATGGCGGCGTCGATCACGCCTTCGCCCGGCCGGGCGGCAAGCATTTCAACCAGGCCGCCGCCGATCTCTCCAACAGCCGCACGGCAGAGTTCTTCCGCCGTCATCTGGCGTAGGCGGGCGATGGCGCGCGGCGGCATGATGGGTGCGGGCTGGGGACTGCGCCAGGACGCTTCCGTCCTGAAGGAGCGCATCAAGCCCGGCACCACCTTGCGGATATTGCGCTTTGCCATCGCCTATGGCGGCGGGCTGTCGCTGTTCGGTGTGGTGGTGATGCTGAGCGCCGTTATCGGCAACCTCAATCCGCTGCTCTACAAGCGCATCATCGACGACGCGATTCCGGCCCATGACGGCGCCATGGTGATCCGGCTGGCGCTGGTGATGGCGCTGATCCTGTTTTCGGATGCCGGGCTGGGTCTTCTCCAGTCCTGGCTTTCGGCGCGCATCGGCCGCGACATCCTGCTCAAGCTGCGGGTCCAGCTTTTCGATCATATCCAGCGCATGCCGCTGGCCTTTTTCATGCGGGCCCAGACCGGCGCCCTGGTCAGCCGGCTGAATGGCGATGTTTCCGGCGCGCAAAGCGCCTTCACCGATGTCCTGTCCTCGGTGCTGGGAAATCTGGTCGCGGTGGTGGCGGTGGTGGGCTTCATGCTCACTTTGTCCTGGCAGATCACGCTGGCGGCGCTGGCGTTGCTGCCGCTCTTCATCCTGCCGGCGCGGCGCATGGGCCGCGCCCTGCAGCAGATGACGCGGGAGAGCTACGACCTCAACGCCGCGGTCAATGGCGTGATGACCGAACGCTTCGGCGTCGCCGGCGCCATGCTGGCCAAGCTGTTCGGCCGGCCGGCAGACGAGTCCAGGCTGTTCGCCGAAAAGGCGCTGGCGGTGGGCACGCTGTCGGTGAAGCGCGCCGTCTATGGCCGCATCTTCTTCACCGCCCTGCAGTTGATGGCGGGCGGCGCGGTCATCCTGACTCTGGGCTGGGGCGGCCTGCTGACCATCGACGGCAAGCTGCAGATCGGAACGCTATTCGCGCTGGTCTCCTATCTGCAGCGGCTGATCGGGCCGATCACCGGCCTTTCCAATGTCCAGATCACGGTGATGACGGCGCTGGTCAGCTTCGACCGTGTCTTCGAAGTCATGGACCTGAAGCCCGCCATCGCCGAGAAGCCGGACGCCAGGGCGATTGCCCCGGGCGCGGCGGAAATCCGCTTCGACCATGTCAGCTTTCGTTACCCCAGCCCGGCCGAGGTTTCGCTCGCCTCGCTGGAACCGGTGGCCAAGCCGCCCTCCAAGCAGGCCGAACGCATCGTGCTGCAGGAGATCGACTTCACCGTCGCCCCCGGCAGCATGACGGCGCTGGTCGGCCCGTCGGGCGCCGGCAAGACCACCATCACCCAGCTGCTGGCGCGGCTGTATGACGTGAAATCCGGGGCCGTCCGCATCAACGGCATCGACCTGCGCGACGCCACGCTTTCCTCCCTCGCCGCCCGCATCGGCATGGTGACCCAGGATTCACATCTCTTCCACGACACCATCCGCGCCAACCTGCTCTATGCCCGGCCGCAAGCCAGCGAGGCGGAAATATGGGCGGCGCTTGAGGCGGCGCAGATCGCACCCCTGGTTCGCTCGCTGACCGATGGGCTGGACACGCTGGTGGGCGAGCGCGGCTATCGCTTTTCCGGCGGCGAGAAGCAGCGCCTGGCAATCGCCCGCCTGCTGCTCAAGGCGCCCGACATCGCCGTGCTGGACGAGGCCACCGCCCATCTGGATTCGGAAAGCGAGGCCGCCATCCAGCAGGCTTTCGAGATCGCGCGCCGGAACCGCACCGCCATCGTCATCGCCCACCGGCTCTCCACCGTGCGCGGGGCGGACCAGATCCTGGTGCTGGAGGAGGGCCGCATCGTCCAGCGCGGCACGCATGAAGAATTACTGGCGTCCGGCGGCCTTTATGCCGATCTTTATCGCCGCCAGTTCGAAATGAAGGAAAGCATCCCATGACCAAGGCCATCCGTTTCCATCAGACCGGCGGCAGCGAGGTGCTGAAATACGAGGACATCACCCTGCCGCCGCCGGGCACGGGAGACGTGCGGCTGAAACATACCGCCATCGGGGTGAACTTCATTGATACTTATCATCGTGGTGGGCTTTATCCGGTGCCGCTGCCTTCGGGCCTGGGCAAGGAAGTCGCCGGCGTGGTCGAGGCGCTGGGCGAAGGCGTCACCGGCCTGAAAGTGGGCGACCGCGTCGCCACTGCCAGCGCGCCGCTGGGCATGTATGCAGAGGCCAGCAATGTCGCGGCCAGGGAACTGGTGAAAATTCCTGACGGCGTTTCCGACGAAGTCGCCGCCGCCGCGATGCTCAAGGGCCTCACCGCCTGGTATCTTCTGCGCGAGACCTGGAAGGTGCAGGCGGGCGAAACCATCGTGGTGCATTCGGCGGCGGGCGGCGTCGGCCTGATCCTCTGCCAATGGGCGAAATCCCTGGGCGCCACCGTGATCGGCACGGTCGGCAGCGAGGCCAAGGTGGCGCCGGCGCGCCAGGCAGGGGCGGCGCATGTACTGGTTCTTTCCGAAGGCTGGGAAAAAAAAGTGCGCGAGATCGCGCCCGCCGGCGTGCCGGTCGTCTATGACTCGGTGGGCAAGGACACCTTCGAGGCTTCGCTGAACTGCCTTCGCCCCCGCGGCCTGATGGTCAGCTTCGGCAATTCCTCCGGCGCGGTGCCGCCTTTCTCGCCTGGCGTGCTGGCGGCGAAGGGCTCCCTCTATCTCACCCGCCCGACCCTGTTCCACTACATCGCCACCCGCCCGGAACTGGAGCGGGCCGCGGCGGAGCTGTTCGGCGTGATGCAGTCGGGGGCGGTGAAGATCGCCGTCAACCAGCGCTTCCCGCTGGCCGAGGCGAAAGCCGCCCATGACGCGCTGGAAGGCCGCAGGACCACCGGCGCGACGGTCTTGATCCCTTAACCCCCTTCCGTCGCAACTCGGGTCCGCCAAGAGGCGGACACCTCGACACCTTCCCCCTTCCTGATGCTTCGCATCGAAGGGGGAAGGAAGCTGTCGGATGCTGCGGGTTGCCCGGCGGCTCCGCTGCCGGGCTCGAGCCTGGCGAATGGTCTGCTTGCCGGAAGCGCGCCGCCCCCCTAACCTGCCGGCAAACGATTAAAACCTTGGGGAGGTAATCATGGACAGGCGTGAACTTATCCGTTCGATGACGGCGTCGGCCGCGGCCCTGCTGGCGAGCAAGACGGCCCATGCCCAGAACGCCATCGCCAATGCCACGCGCGGCATGAAGGCGCCAGTCATCAAGGACGTCATCTGCATCAACACCGCGCCGGAAGGCTCGCGCCTCTGCGTGGTGAAGATCGTCACCGACCAGCCCGGGCTGTACGGCTATGGCTGCGCCACCTTCACCCAGCGCGCCGACCTCATCCAGCCAGCGGTGGAGAAATATCTCAAGCCGCTGCTTCTCAACCATCCGGTGGACCGCATCGAGGACACCTGGCAGATGGTCTATGATTCCTCCTACTGGAAGAACGGCCCGATCCTGAACAACGCCCTGTCCGGCGTCGACCAGGCGCTGTGGGACATCAAGGGCCGCATGGCCAACATGCCGGTCTATGAACTTCTGGGCGGCAAGGTGCGCGAGGGTGCCGACCTCTACGGCCATGCCGAAGGGGCCGAGATCCAAAACACCATCGACAGCGCCAAGCGCTATATCGCCCAAGGCTTCCGCCATGTCCGCATCCAGGTCGGCGTGCCCGGCATGAGCGGCTATGGCAGCCCGCGCGGCGAGAATGTCCGCATTCCGTCGCTGCACGAGGCGCCGGTGTTCGAGCGCGAGGGCGCCAAGCGCCGCGCCATGGACCTCTTCACCCAGGCGCGCACCCAGCTGGGGATGGAGATCGAGCTGCTGCATGACATGCATGAGCGCTACACCCCGACCGAGGCGGTGCAGTTCTGCAAGGAAGCGGAGAAGTTCCGACTTTTCTTCCTCGAAGACCCGCTCTCGCCGGAAGACATCGAGTGGTTCAGGAACATCCGCGCCCAGACCGCCGCGCCGCTGGCGATGGGCGAATTGTTCAACAGCCCGCATGAATGGACGCCGCTTATCAAGGACCGGCTGATCGACTATATGCGCATGCACATCTCGCAGATGGGCGGCATCACCCCGGCGCGGAAAGTGGCGGCGATGGGCGAAATCTTCAATGTCCGCACCGCCTGGCACGGGCCGGGCGATGTTTCGCCCATCGGCCACATGGCGATGTTGCACCTGGACCTGACCTGCACCAATTTCGGCATCCAGGAATACACGCCCTTCAACGCCACTTCGCAGCAGGTGTTCCAGGGCTGCCCGGAAATGCGCGGCGGCTATCTCTACGCCAACGACAAGCCGGGCTGGGGCATGGAGATCGACGAGAAGGCGGCGGCGGCGCATCCCTTCCGCCGCAATGCCTCGCCCACCGATCTCAATGGCGGCTGGGGCGAACTGCGCCTGCCGGACGGACAGATTGTGAAACAGTAGGAATAGTGCCTGAAACAGAAAGGCCGGGCCTCACAGCCCGGTCTTTTCGCTTTTTATTGTCATGGCCCGGCTTGCCCGGGCCATCCAGGGCAACAGGCACCGGTGCTTCCGACTCTGGATGGCCCACGTAAAGTGGGCCATGACATTCAGAGCTACGTATTCATGCTCTCAAAGAAGTCCGCGTTGTTCTTGGCCGATTTCAGCTTGTCGAGCAGGAACTCGATGGCGTCCACCGTGCCCATCGGCGCCAGGATGCGGCGCAGGACATAGGTCTTGGACAGCGTGGCCTTGTCGACCAGCAGTTCGTCCTTGCGGGTGCCCGACTTGAGGATGTCGATGGCGGGGAAGACGCGCTTGTCGGCGACCTTGCGGTCCAGGATGATTTCCGAATTGCCGGTGCCCTTGAACTCCTCGAAAATCACTTCGTCCATGCGGCTGCCGGTATCGATCAGCGCCGTGGCGATGATGGTGAGGCTGCCGCCTTCCTCGATGTTGCGGGCGGCGCCGAAAAAGCGCTTGGGGCGCTGCAGGGCGTTGGCGTCGACGCCGCCGGTCAGCACCTTGCCCGATGACGGCACGACGGTGTTGTAGGCACGCCCCAGGCGGGTGATGGAGTCCAGCAGGATCACGACATCGCGCTTGTGCTCGACCAGGCGCTTGGCCTTCTCGATCACCATTTCGGCGACCTGGACATGGCGCGTCGCCGGCTCGTCGAAGGTGGAGGAGATCACCTCGCCCTTCACCGAACGCTGCATGTCGGTGACTTCCTCCGGCCGCTCGTCGATCAGCAGCACGATGAGGAAGACTTCGGGATGGTTGGCGGAAATCGCCTTGGCGATGTTCTGCAGGATCACGGTCTTGCCGGTGCGCGGCTGGGCGGTGATCAGGGCGCGCTGGCCCATGCCTTGAGGGGATACGATGTCGATGACGCGGCCGGTCTTGTCCTTCAGCGTCGGGTCGTCCAGCTCCATCTTCAGGGGCTTGGTGGGATAGAGCGGGGTGAGGTTGTCGAAATGGACCTTGTGCTTGATCTGCTCGGGGTCCTCGAAATTGATGGTGGTGACCTTGAGCAGGGCGAAATAGCGCTCGCCATCCTTGGGGGCGCGGATCGGGCCTTCGGCGGTGTCGCCGGTGCGCAGGCCGAAGCGGCGGATCTGGTTGGGCGAGACATAGATGTCGTCGGGGCCCGGCAGGTAGTTGCTCTCCGGCGAGCGCAGGAAGCCGAAACCGTCCTGCAGGATTTCCACCACGCCGCGGCCGGTGATCTCGACCTCGCGCTCGGCCAGCTCCTTGAGGATGGCGAACAGCATGTCCTGCTTGCGCATGGACGAGGCGTTCTCGATTTCCAGCTCCTCGGCGAAGGCCAGCAGGTCGGCGGGTTTCTTATCCTTGAGATCCTGCAGCTTCATGGTCTGCAAGCCGTCCTGGACTGTCATGGAATGCACCTGGGGAAATTGGCGGGAAATCCGGCGTCGGCTGCCGTCACACGCGAAGGTTGGGTTTTGCGACCCGCCCGGAACAATGATCCCCAAGCTTTGAAGTCTTCAGCTTGAAATCTTTGCCGGTTCGCCGCGCGCCATGCGCAAGGCAGCGGATCAAGAGACGGAGGGTTTATAGCCGGATTTTTGGCCAATGCAAATATGGCCGGAAACAGTGGATTTCTGAACGTCTGTTAAGGCTGAGCGGGGCTGCCATCCCGGCCTCGCATCATGCCTGGCCGTACGATGCGGGCGGCTGGAAGGTCCGTTGGACCTTGCGCTTATCCGCCCTCACCCAAAGGGCTGAATTTTGACCAGCAGCACGATCAGCACCATCAGCAGGGCCGGGATTTCGTTGACGATCTTGTAAAAGCGGGGGGCGTGCGCGCGCTTGTCGGCCTGGAATTGGCGCCACAGCCGCACGTTCCAGCCATGCATGCCCGAAAGGATTAGCACCAGAACGAACTTTATCTGCAGCCAGGTGTCGAGATAGGCGCCGGTCAGCCAGGCCAGCAGCGGCCCCAGAATCCAGACCGCGATGAAGGACGGCAGGATGATGCCGCGCAGCAGCCGCGTCTCCATCACCTTGAAGGTTTCGCTGGACTCCGAACCGGGCGCGCTGGCGGCATGATAGGCGAAGAGCCGCGGCAGATAGAGCATCCCGGCCATGAAGGCGATCACGGCGATGATGTGGAAAGCCAGGATCCAGGGAATGTAGTTCGCCAGGGTGTCGCGCAGTTGATCCATGTCATTCTCCCATCGCGCAGCGGCAGAACTCTGCCGGACAAATCCGGCGTTCGGCGCTGCTGATTGTGCCCGGCCTGGCCCCATTTCCCCGAACAATTAGGGCTTGGCGGACAAGATTGGCGAGGCCGCCGATGAAGGCGGGCTCGGCGCCGACGGTGGGCGCGCGGCGATAATCCTTCACCCCCGCCTCGCGCGCAAGCTTGGCATACTCGATATCCAGTTCCACCAGCGTTTCGGAATGCTCGCTGACAAAGGCAACGGGGGCGACGATCACGCCCTTTCCGTCCTGCCCCGCCCGCCGGATTTCCGCATCGGTTGCCGGGCCGATCCATTCCAGCGGCCCCACCCGGCTCTGGTAGCAGACCGCCGACTCCAGTTCCGGCATCGCCAGTTCCCGCACCATGGCGGCGGCGCATGTCTCCACCTGCCATTGATAGGGATCGCCCCGCGCAATGGTCCGCTTCGGCAGGCCATGCGCCGACAGCAGCAGGCGATAGCCAAGGCCCGGCTGCAAATCCTGCGCCGTCGCACGCACCTGCGCTGCCAGGGCGGCGATGAAACCGGGTTCGTCGGGATAGCAGCAGATGCGGGTCGTCGGTGCAGTTAGCCCCGCCTTGCGCGCGGCGCGATCCCAATCCTTGAAGGAGGACGCCGTGGTGGTGGTGGAGAATTGCGGATAGAGCGGCAATAGAACAATGCGGTCCGGCGCGAAGGCCTTCACCGCCCGAGCCGCGCCATCGCTGAAAGGATGCCAGCAGCGCATGGCGATGAAAGCCCTGGCTTCCATGCCCGTGAGCGAAGCTTCCAGGGCGCGCGCCTGCTTCTGGGTTTCGGCGACGATCGGCGAACCGCCGCCCAGATGATCGTAGATGGCACGCGCCACCGGGGCGCGACGGCGTGCGATCAACCGCGCCAATGGCAGGCGAATGATCGCGGGCAGGGCGATGATGGCGGGATCGGAAAACAGGTTGCGCAGGAATGGTTCGACCGCTTCCGGCCCGTCCGGCCCGCCCAGATTGAACAGAACAACAGCGACTTTCATCCGCGGATGCGCTTCAGCAGCTGCTCGACATGCGCGACCGGCGTTTCCGGCAGGATGCCGTGGCCGAGATTGAAGACAAAGGGCGTTCCCGCCATCGCCTCCAGGATGCGGTCGGCGGCCTTGTCCAGCGCCGCCCCGCCCGCCACCAGACCCAAGGGATCGAGATTGCCTTGCACGGCGCAAAGCGGCGACAGCGTCCGTGCGGCCCAGCCCATCGGGGCTGCGGTATCAAGCGAGATCGCATCAACCCCGGTGCAACGGGCATAGCTCTCATAGCCCTGAAGGGTCGCGGCGCGGGGAAAGCCGATGATATGGGCATCGGGGCGCGCGCCCCGCACCTTCTGCACAATGGCGCGAGTGGGGCGGATCACCAGCTTCTCGAACAGATGTTCCGGCAGCCCGCCCGCCCAGCTGTCGAAAATCTGCACCGCATCGGCGCCGGCCTCGAGCTGGCGGACGAGGTGGAAGGCGACGCAGTCCGCCAGGATATCCAGAAACTGTCCAAAGCCCTCCGGATCGCGCCAGGCCCAGAGCCGCGCGGCCTTCTGCTCATCGCCGCCCGCCCCCGCCGCCAGATAGGTGGCGAGCGTCCAGGGTGCGCCGGCGAAACCCAGCAGGGCGCGGTCGCCAAAGCCTTCCTTGTCCAGCCCGCCGCGCGTCTGGCGCAGCGCCTCATAGACCGGCTCGAAATAGGCGGCCCAATGGGCGGGATCGCGGTCGAAGCCCTCTGCCGAGGCCACCGGTGCCAGGCTGGGACCTTCGCCGGCCGTGAAGGTGACTTTCTGGCCAAGGGCCTCCGGCACGGTGAGAATGTCGGAAAAGATGATCGCGGCATCGAAGCCGAAGCGGCGGATGGGCTGCAGCGTCACTTCCGCGGCATATTGCGGATTGAGCGCCATGCCCCAGAAGGAGCCCGCCTTTTCCCGCACCGCCAGATATTCCGGCAGATAGCGCCCGGCCTGGCGCATCAGCCAGACCGGTGGCGGCATGGCGGCATCGCCAGCCAGCACGCGCAGCAGTTTCACATCCTTCTTCAAAACAAGACTCCTAGAATCTAAGGATGATGAAGATGATGTTAGGCCTGTGGGCTGTGGGTGGAACCTTGGACATGCGCCCCCTCTAAGCCGAAGCTTGCGGTGACTCAAGCGCTTGGACAGGGCGGGGGCAGCAGCCCGATTGTCCACGGTGGACCGGATTGCTCCCCACACCCGCACCCCGGCACACAGGCGGTGGAGAAAAATCCCCACTCTTGCGGGCTTTTCCCCGGCGGGCTATGGCCGGTGGGGACAGTCAGGGCAGTCTTTGTGGAGCAAAAATTCCATCTTCATCTGGTCTCCGATTCCACCGGCGATACCCTCAACGCCATGGTGGGCGCGGCGCTGGCCCAGTTCGAGAATGTGGATGTGCATATCCATCCCTATGCCCTGGTCCGCAGCGAGCACCAGCTCAGCCGCGCCCTGGACAATATTGCGACCGCGCCGGGGCTGGTTTTCTTCACCCTTGCCAGCCAGACGCTGAACGAGCGCCTGGTGCGCCGCTGCGCCGAGCTCAAGCTGGACTGCATCGATGTGCTGGAACAGCCGCTCAACCTTCTGGGCAAGTTCCTGGGCCGTCGGGAAAGCCACAAGGTCGGCCGCCAGCATCAGGTGGACCAGCGCTATCTCGACCGCATCGAGACCCTGAATTTCGCCATCGCCCATGACGACGGCCAGTCGCTGGACGGCATCGCCCAGGCCGAAGTGATCCTCACCGGCGCCAGCCGCACCTCCAAGACGCCAACCTGTGTCTATCTTGCCATTCGTGGCATCAAGGCCGCCAACGTGCCGCTGGTGCCGGGCATGGCGCCGCCGCCGGCGCTGCTGGCGGCGAATGCCCTGGTGGTGGGCCTGTGGGTATCGCCGGACCGGCTGGTGCAGGTGCGGCGCAACCGGCTTTCCACCATGGGTGAAACCCGCGCCACCGATTATGTCGATCTCGACCAGGTGCGGGCCGAGGTTGCCGCCACCCGCCAGCTGTTCGAGAACCAGGGCTGGCCGACCATTGACGTTACCCGCCGCTCGATCGAGGAAACGGCGGCGACAGTGATGAACCTGCTGACCGAAAAGAACGGTCTGCTGGAAAACAGGGATGGCGCGTGAGGCTGGTGCTGGCCTCCGGCAGCGCCAGCCGGGCGCGGCTGCTGGCGGCGGCCGGGGTGGCGTTCACGGTCGATCCCGCCGATATCGACGAGGCGGCGCTGATGCCGCAGGACGCCGAGGCCGAAGGCGCGGCCCTGGCCCTGGCGGAAGCCAAGGCGCTGGCGGTGGCGGTTCGCCATCCCGGCGCGCTGGTGCTGGGCGGGGATTCGGTGCTGGATTTCCAGGGCGAAAAGATCAGCAAGTCGCCCGATGTGGCGGTGGCCAGGGCGCTGCTGTTGCGGCTTTCGGGCAAGGCGCACCGCATTGTCTCGGCGGCGGCGCTGGCGCGGGATGGCAAGGTGGTCTGGCGGCATGTGGGCGAGGGAACGCTGACCATGCGGCCCCTGGGCGAGGCCTTTCTGGACGCCTATCTGGCGGCAGAGGCCCCTGCGGCACTTGCATCGGTGGGCTGCTATCACCTGGAGGGGCGCGGCAGCCAGCTTTTCGATAGGATTGAGGGCGATTTCTTTTCCATCCTCGGCCTGCCGCTTCTGCCGGTGCTGGCGGCGCTGAGAGAGCAGGGTGTGCTTTCGACATGAAACGCGCAGGCGTCATCGGCTGGCCCGTCGCCCATTCGCTGTCACCGGTGCTGCATGGCTACTGGCTGAAGCAGTATGGCATTGACGGTTCCTATGAAAAGATCCCCGCCGCGCCGGATGAGTTCGCCGCGACCATCGAGCGCCTTCGGGCGGAAGGCTATGCCGGCGTCAATGTCACGGTGCCGCACAAGCAAGCAGCTTTTGAACGCGCAGAAATGCGAAATCCGAATGCACGATTGACTGGCGCGGCCAACCTTCTTGTCTTTACAAAAGAAGGGAAAATCGGCGCCGACAATACCGACGGTACGGGACTGATAGACAGCCTTGAACCGGAATTAGGCGGCGCTGTTTTGGGTGGAAGAAGCATTGTTCTTCTGGGAGCAGGCGGTGCGGCGCGCGGCGCGCTGTTGGGCCTTTATATGCGCAAGGTCGGGCGCATAGCGATTCTCAATCGGCATCCGGATCGGGCCGACCAACTTGTTCAGTTCGCAAAAAGCAATATGCCTGATGGAAACTTCATCGCAGGTTCTTTTGATGATTGGGCCGACGCTGCAAAAGATGCCTGGCTGGTCATCAACACAACCAGTGCCGGAATGAGGGGCAACCCTCCTCTTTCACTTGACTTAAGTAAGCTGCCAAAGACTGCGGCGATCTGTGATATTGTTTACAGTCCGCTAGAGACGCCTTTGCTCAAGGAGGCGCGCGAGCGTGGCCACAAAGCAATCGATGGTCTTGGGATGCTGATGTATCAGGCCAAGCCCGCCTTTGAAGCATTCTTTGAAAAAAATCCCGATGTCACCCCCGGCCTGCGCGCCGCGCTGGAAGCGGAACTGAAATCCCGTGGCTAGGCCCTTCATCATCGGCCTCACCGGCGCGATGGGCATGGGCAAGACCAGCACCGCGCGCCTGTTCGCCGAAGAGGGCGTGCCGGTGTTCGACGCCGACCGGGCGGTGCATGACATCTATGCCAATCCGGTGGCGCTCGCCCACGACATCCAGTCCCTGTTTCCCGGCTGCATCATCGAAGGCAGTATCAGCCGCGCCCACATCGCCGCCCAGATGACGCCGGAAAAGCTGGAGCGGCTGGAAGCCCTGATTCATCCGGTCGTGCTGCACATGCGCGAGCAGTTTGTGGAGGCCAATGCCGCAGCCCCGATCCTGCTGTTCGACGTGCCGCTGCTGCTGGAAACCGGCGTGGCGGTGGATGCGGTGGTGGTGGCCTCCGCCCCGGCGCATGTCCAGCAGGAGCGGGTGCTGGGCCGCCCCGGCATGGACGAGAGCAAATTCGCCGCCCTTTCCGCGCGCCAGCTCAGCGACGCGCAAAAGCGTCAACAGGCGCATTATGTGGTGATGACCGACAAGGGCTTGGATCACGCCCGCGAACAGGTGAAAATGATCCTGGCCGACATTCGCAACAAGATCGCCCATGCGTGAAATCGTCTTCGATACTGAAACCACCGGCTTTGAGCCCAATGACGGCCATCGCATCGTCGAGATTGGCCTGGTCGAGCTGGTGGATCACTTCCCCACCGGCAACGAACTGCGCTTCTACCTCAATCCCGAGCGCGAGGTGCCGATCGAATCCCAGCGCGTCCACGGACTGACCAACGAGTTCCTGGCCGACAAGCCGCTTTTCGCCGCCGTGGCCGACGAATTCCTGGCCTTCATCGGCGATGCGCCGCTGGTGATCCACAATGCCGCCTTCGACATCAAGTTCATCAATGCCGAACTGGCGCGCATCGGCCGCGAGCCGATTCCCTTCCACCGCGCCATCGACACCATCGAGATCGCCAAGCGCAAGCTGCCCGGCGCGCGCTATTCGCTGGACGAACTCTGCAAGCGCTTCGCCATCGATCTTTCCGCCCGCACCAAGCATGGCGCGCTGCTGGACTGCCAGCTGACGGCGCAGGTCTATCTGGAACTGATCGGGGGGCGCCAGCGCGGCTTTTCGCTGGCGCCGGCCGAGATCGCGGCTGCGGCGGCTGCGGGCCCCGGTCCGGCGCGCCAGCGGCCATCGCCGCTGGCCCCGCGCCTCAGCGAGGAGGAGCGGGCGCGCCACGACGCCTTCATCGCCGCCGAACTGGGCGAGAGCGCCGTCTGGAAAAAAATCGCTTAAGCCGTTCCGATTGGCGCGGTCTGAACCCCGCCCGAGGCCAGCTTGGTCTGGTAGAGGCCGGCGAAATCAATCGGATCGATCATCAGCGGCGGCATGCCGCCATCGCGCACCACATCGGCGACAATGCGCCGGGCGAAAGGAAAGATCATGTGCGGCGCCTGGATCAGCAGCAGCGGCTGCAGCATCTCCTCCGGCACGCCGACGACCCGGAACAGACCGGCATAGGAGAGTTCCAGCAGGAAGGCGGTCTTGTCGGCATTCTTGGCGGTGACGCGCAGCTTCAGTTCGACCTCGAAATGCTCGGCATCGCCGCGGCGGGCCTGCAGGTCCACCCCCAGGTCGATCTGGGGCCCCTGGGACATCAGCGCCGGCGCGCCCGGATTCTCGAAGGATAAATCCTTGATGTACTGGGCGATGATGGCCACCTGGGGCTGGGCGCCTTCATTGGCCTCGGTCTTGCCGGTCTCGCTCATGTCACAATCTCTCGCTGTTGGCGCCGGGGCGCTACCATGGAACGCGCGGGCATGACAAGCGAAGCGGGTGCTTTCCCTGGAAAAACAGCCGGTCTAGGCTGCTTTCCTTGGTTTCAGGTGTGCCATGGCGCAAGTGCAATGGATCATTCTGCTGGCCGCGGCTGGTGTCGCCGCCATCGTGCTGGTGCGCCTGTTCCTGGTGCTGGGGCGCAAGAGCGGCACCGAATTCCCGGCCGTGCCGCCCACCGGCCGCCGCGACGGCGCCAATCTGGCCCCGACCCCGCCGTCCGCCCCGGCCGAAAAGCTGGACGCACCGGGCCTGTTCGATCTGCAAATGGCCGACAAGAGTTTCGACGCCGCAAAATTTCTGGAAGGCGCCCGCACCGCCTATGGGCTGATCGTCACCGCCTTTGAAAAGGGCGACGCCGCGGCATTGAAGCCGCTGGTTTCGCCCGATGTGCTGGAAGGATTCACCACCGCCATCGCGGCGCGGGGTGCCGCGCCCCGGCGCTTCCGCTTTGCCGCCGTCAGCAGCGCGCAGATCGAGCGCGCTTCGGCGCAGAACGGGCAGATGGAGATCACCGTCCGCTTCGAGGCCAATTTCGAAACCGTGGAAGGGGTCGGTGCGCCGCACCAGGTGAGCGATCGCTGGGCCTTCAGCCGCGCCGTCGGCTCCGCCGATCCCAACTGGACGCTGGTGGCGACGGAGGCGGCGTGAAGCGCGCCCTCTTGCTGGCCGCGCTGCTGCTGGCGGGTTGCGCCACCGCGCCAAAGCCCGCCGTGCCGCCATCCACGACATCCGTGCCGGCGGCATCCGCCGCCGGTCTGCGCCTGACGCGTGCCCGCTTCGCCGACCTGCCGGACTGGAACGCCGCCCGCTTCGGCGCGGCGCGGGACGCCTTTGTGCGCGGCTGCGCCCAGCTGGCGAAGAAGCCGCTCGCCAGCGCCATGGGCGGGGCGGGCTATGCCGGCACGGTGGGCGACTGGCTCGATTTGTGCGTGCAGGCCGCCAGCGCCGAGGACGCGCGCGCCTTCTTTGAAAGCCGCTTCACGCCTTACGCCATCGGCGAAGGCGACAAGACCGATGGCCTGTTTACCGGCTATTACGAACCGGAAATCCTGGCCGCGCCGGTGCGCGGCGGCATCTACCAGACGCCGATCTATGCCTTGCCGGACGACTGGGTGCGCTTCGATCTGGGCGAGTTCGATTCCCGGCTGGCGGGCCAGCACGCCACCGCACAGGTGCGGGATCACACCCTGGCGCCCTATCCCGACCGCGCCGGGATCAATGCCGTGCCGCCGCGCGGCGAGGTGCTGCTCTGGGCCGCCGACCCGGTGGCGCTGTTCTTCCTGCAGATCCAGGGTTCGGGACGCGCCCGCCTGCCCGACGGCAGCAGTGTGCGGCTGTCCTATGCCGGCGCCAATGGCCAGCCTTACACCGCCATCGGCCGTACCCTGATCAACGAAGGCCAACTGACGCGCGAGACGGTTTCGCTGCAAAGCATCCGCGCCTGGCTTATGGCGCATCCCGACCAGGCGCGGCGGGTGATGGAGACCGACCAGTCCTATGTCTTCTTCCTGCGCGCGGCGATTGACGATCCGGCCCTGGGCAGCACCGGCACGCTGGGCGCCAATCTGACGCCGCTGGCCAGCCTGGCCATTGATCCGAAAATGAATGCCCTGGGCGCGCCTTTCTTTGTCGCCGCCGATGGCCCCGATCCGCTGCATGGCCTCTTGATCGGGCAGGACACCGGCGGCGCCATCAAGGGCGCCGTGCGCGGCGACATCTTTTTCGGCTTTGGGCCGCAGGCGGAAGAGCGCGCCGGGCACATGAACGCGCCGGGAAAGCTCTTCGTGCTGCTGCCCAATGCCCTGGCGGAAAAGCTTGGGCCGGGCCACAGCTTCTGATGCGCAAGGTGACGGACAGCGAGCGCAAGGAGTTCCAGCAGGACTTCAAGCTGGCCCGGCCGATCAAGCCCAAAGCCGCGCCGCGCGCGGCAAAAAAGCCCGGCGGCGGCGGGGGCCTTGACGGCAACACCCAGGACCGTCTCGACCGCGGCCAGATTGCGCCGGACGCCACGCTGGACCTGCACGGCATGACCCAGGACCGCGCCCACCGCACCCTGAAGCGCTTTTTGCAGACGGCGCACCAGGTCGGAAACCGCCTGGTTGTGGTGGTGACGGGCAAGGGCAATCCGAGGAGTCCCGATGCCGCGGCATGGACTGGGTCGCCGCATGGCGTGCTGAAGGAAATGGTGCCGCGCTGGCTGGCGGAGCCGGAGCTGAAGGCGCTGGTGGCGCGGGTGCAGCCGGCGCATATCCGCCATGGTGGCGGCGGTGCACTCTATGTCTATATGCGGAAGAGCCGGTGAAGCAGCATTTCCATACCCACATGATTCCCACTCATGGCGCGCTTCTGTATGAGTTCACCGGCGCGGCGGCGGCGTTCATCGAAAAGAGCGGCATCGGCGAGGGGCTGCTCACCTGTTTCATCCGCCACACTTCGGCTTCGCTGTTGATCCAGGAAAATGCCGATCCCAATGTGCAGAAAGATCTGATCGCCGCCTTCGCGCGGCTGGCGCCGGAGGATTTCCCCTACAAGCATGATGAGGAAGGGCCGGACGACATGCCCTCTCACATCAAAAGCGCCCTGACCGCCGTGTCGCTGTCGGTACCGGTGCGGGACAGCAAGCTGGCGCTGGGCACCTGGCAGGGGCTTTATCTATTCGAGCACCGCCACGCCGCACACCGGCGCGAGGTATTGCTGCACCTTATCGGCGACTAGGCGAGACCGTTTTTCTTCGCCAGCTCGGCCAGGGAAACTTCCGGCCGCGCGCCGCGGGAGCATCGGCCAGGAAAAGTGCGAAGCGGTTTTCCGTCCGGCCGTGCGACCAAAAATCAAACGAGGTTGTTTTTGGCGGCCAGTTCTTTGAGCGAAGTCTCCGGCCGCGCGCCGTAGTGCGAAATCACTTCCGCCGCCGCCAGCACGCCCAGCTTGCCGCAATCCTCCAGCCCCTTGTTGTGGGTCAGGCCATAGAGAAAGCCGGCAGCGAACTGGTCGCCCGCGCCGGTGGTATCCACCACCCTGGCCACCGGCGCCGCCGGGATTTCATGGCTCTGGCCGCCATGGACGATGACGCAGCCTTTGGCGGAGCGCGTCAGGGCGGCGATGCCGCCCCAGGCTTTCACTTTCTCCACCACCTGCTCGAAGCTGTTCACCTGGAACAGGGCATGGGCCTCGTCCTCATTGGCGAAGAGAATGTCGAGTTCATTGTGGAACAGATGCAGGAACTCGTCCCGGTAGCGGCCGACGCAGAATCCGTCGGACAGCGTCAGCGCGATCTTGCCGCCGGCGCCATGCGCCAGCTTCATCGCCTTGCGCGAGGCCTCCTTGGCGGCGGGCTCGTCCCAGAGATAGCCCTCGATATAGACAATCTCGGCCTCGGTGATTTCGTGCTGGAAAACGTCATCCGGCGTCAGTTCGCGGCAGGCGCCCAGATAGGTGTTCATGCTGCGCTGGCCGTCGGCCGTCACCGCGATCATGCTGGAGGCGGTGGCGGCGCCCTTGCTGGCCAGGGGGGTGGTGTAGTCCACCCCCAGCGTCTTCATGCTGGCGGAAAAAACCGCGCCCAGCCGGTCGGCATGGACCTTTCCGACATAGACACCTTTCGCGCCGAACGAGGCCAATCCCGCCATGGTGTTGGCGCAGCTGCCGCCCGCCACTTCGTGGTTCTTGCCGGCCGCCGCCAGCGCCTTGTTGAGTTCAAAGGCGCGGAACTCGTCCACCAGGGTCATCGCGCCCTTGGCGATCTTGTGCGACAGCAGGAACTGGTCATCGACGCTGGCGATGATATCCACGATGGCGTTGCCCAGACCGGCGATATGATATTTGTGCGGCATGCAATCCCCTTGCCCGAGTGCCGGGGGGCAGCCTTAGACGGGGATGCTTGCACAGGCAAGATGCATGGTGCAGGACTCGCCGCATGATCCGCCGCGCCGTTCCTTTGGGCCTGTTTTTGCTGCTGGCCGCCTGCGCCCAGGCGCCAAGGCTGGTTTCGGCGCCGTCGCCCGCGCCCGCTGCCATCCTGCCGCCGCCAGTGACGCCGCCGCCGCAAGTGCCGATCCCGCCGGCGCCGCCGCGCGGCGAACCCACCGCCTATCTCGGCCTGCCCGAAGCCAATCTGCGGGCCCAGCTGGGCACGCCGCAATTCATGCGCCGCGACGGCGGCACCCAGATGTGGCGCTATGACGGCGCTCAGTGCCGCGCCTTCTTCTTCCTGAACGGGCCGCAGGGCGCACAGACCGTGCTGCATGTCGAGACCGTGCCGGCGGGCGCGGCCAGCGCCGCCGATCCACTGTGTCTCGCCGCTCTCAGGAACGCGCGCCGGCCCTCCTAGGCGCTTTCAGCTTCGGCTTTTGCGGCGGCAGTTCCTTCGTCTTCTCCTTGAAGCGGCAGAGATCGCGCACCACACAGGTGGGACAGAGCGGCTTGCGCGCGACGCAGGTGTAGCGCCCGTGCAGGATCAGCCAGTGATGCGCGTGCAGGGCGTATTTGTCCGGCACCGTCTTTTCCAGCGCCAGCTCCACCGCCAGCACGTCCTTGCCCGGCGCCAGCCCGGTGCGATTGGAAACGCGGAAGATATGGGTGTCGACGGCGATGGTCTTTTCGCCAAAGGCGACATTGCGCACGACATTGGCGGTCTTGCGGCCGACGCCCGGCAGTTCCTCCAGCGCGGCCTGGTCGTTCGGCACCTTGCCGCCATGCTTTTCCACCAGCAGCTTCGCTGCCGCGATCACATTCTTCGCCTTGCCCTTGTAGAGGCCGATGGTCTTGATGTGCTCGATCAGTCCGGCTTCGCCCATATCGAGCATATGCTGCGGCGTTTGCACTTTCTCGAAAAGCGCCTTCGTCGCCCTGTTGACGCCCTTGTCGGTGGCCTGGGCCGACAGCGCCACCGCCACCAGCAGGGTATAGGGATTGGTGTATTCCAGTTCGGTCCTGGGCGACGGATTCTGTTTCTTCAGCCGTGCGAAGAAATCTTCAACCTCGGCCCTGGAAAAGGGCTTCGCCACTAGAGGCCCAATACGTCCGTCATGCTGTAGAGCCCCGGCTTCTGGCCATGGCCCCATTTGGCGGCGGAAAGCGCGCCATGGGCGAAGATGGTGCGGTCCTCGGCCGAATGGGAAAGCGTGATGCGCTCGCCCGATCCGGCGAAGATCACCGAATGCTCGCCCACCACGGTACCGCCGCGCAGGGTGGCGAAGCCGATGGCGCCATCTTCGCGCGCGCCGGTATGGCCGTCACGCGACTTCACCCAATGACGTTCCAGATTGGTGTTGCGGCCCTTCGCCGCCGCCTGGCCCAGCAGCAGGGCGGTGCCCGACGGCGCGTCCACCTTGTTGCGATGATGCATTTCCAGCACCTCGATGTCGTAGTCGGGCAGCGAACGCGCCGCCTTCTCCACCAGCGCCGCCAGCAGGTTGACGCCCATGCTCATGTTGCCGGACTTGACGATGACGCCATGGCGGGCAGCGGCCCTGATGCGCTCCTCGCCCCTGGCGTCAAAGCCGGTGGTGCCGATGACATGGACAATGCGCGCCTGGGCGGCAAGATCGGCCAGCATCAATGACACCATCGGGGTGGTGAAATCGACGATCCCTTGAGCACCGGCGATCACCGGCAAAGGATCGGCAGTGAGCTTGATGCCATTGGCCTGCATCCCCGACAGGGTGCCGGAATCCATGCCGAGATTGGGATGGCCTTCGGCTTCCAGCGCGCCGCACAGCGTGATGCCCGAGCCTTGCGCGATCTCGCGGATCAGGGTGCGGCCCATGCGGCCGGAGGCGCCGGCGACGACAAGCTTCAGGTCGGACATGACTCCCCCGTCGGAGCGTCGCCCCGGAAAAGTGTGCAGCGGTCTTCCGCAGGGCGCGCGACCATTAAATTACGCCTTTGTATCTATGCCGGACGCGCCGGCTTCTTTCTTGGCCACTGTCACCATGGCGGGGCGCAGCAGCCGTTCGCCGATGCGATAGCCCACCTGCACGACATCGACAATGCTGCCGGCCGGCTTGCCGTTCCCCGGCACTTCGGCGATCGCCTGGTGCAGGTTGGGATCGAACCTGCCGTCGCCCGTATCGATGACCTTGACGCCATATTGCTCCAGCGTCGCCATCAGCTGCCGGTCGGTGGCTTCGATCCCGTCCAGCACCGCTTTGATCTGGGCGTCGGCGGCGGCGCGCACCTCCGGCGGCACCGCGGCCAGGGCGCGGGCGAAATTGTCGGCGATGCCCAGCATGTCGCGGGCGAACTTGGTCACGGCATATTGCGAAGCTTCGCCCTTCTCGCGGGCGGCGATGCGGCGGACATTCTCCATCTCGGCCAGGGCGCGCAGCCTCTGGTCCTTGAGCTCGGCATTCTCCGTCTTCAGGGCTTCCAGCACGGCGAATTCCGCCGCATGCGGATTTTCGGAATCTGGGAGTTGGGTCGGTTCTTCGGTATCGCTCATGTCGGCCTCTTTATTACCTAACCCAGCAATCGTCCAATGACTTTCGCGGTATGGTCCACCATGGGGATGATGCGGCCGTAATTCAGCCGTGTCGGCCCCAGAACGCCGATGACCCCGACGATCTGCCCTGCGGCATTTGCATAGGGCGCCGCCACGATGGACGAGCCGGAGAGGGAGAAGAGCCGGTTCTCCGAGCCGATGAAAATGCGCACCCCGTCGCCATCCTTGACCAGTTCCAGCAGGCGAATGAGATCGTTCTTGCGCTCGATATCGTCGAACAGATGCCGCACCCGCTCGATATCGGCGCGGGCCTCGACACTGTCCAGCAGGTGCGCCGCGCCCCGCACGATCAGGGTCTTTTCCTCGGCGCTGCCGCCAGATCCAAAAGGAGGCTGGCTGATGGTGGCCAGGCCTTCGGCCACGATCTTGGCGGTCAGGCTGTCCAGCGCCGCCCGCTCGCTTTCCAGCTCGGCCAGCACCTCGGCGCGGGCATCATCCAGGGTGCGGCCGCGCAGGCGCGCGCCCAGGTAATTGCCCGCTTCCCACAGGGCAGAGGCCGGCAGCCCCGGCGGGGTTTCGATCATGCGGTTTTCGACCTGGCCATCCTCGAACACCATCACCACCAGAGCCCGGCCGGGCGCGACGGCGACGAACTCGACATGCTTCAGGGCCGCGTCCTGCTTGGCCGTCACCACCAGGCCGGCGCAGCGCGACAGGCCGGAAAGCATCTGGGTCGCCTGGGTCAGGACCTCCTCGAACCTGCGCCCGCTGGCGACCAGCCGTGACTCGATCTGGCCGCGCTCCTCGGCGGCGAGATCGCCGATTTCCAGCATCCCGTCCACAAACAGGCGCAGGCCCTGCTCGGTGGGCACCCGGCCCGCGCTGGTATGGGGGGCATAGAGCAGGCCCATTGCCTCCAGATCGGCCATGACATTGCGGATCGAGGCGGGAGACAGGGTCAGTGGCAGGCGCTGGGAGAGGGTGCGGCTGCCCACGGGTTCGCCGCTGGCCAGGAAGGCCTCCACCAGATGGCGGAAGACCTCGCGCGGCCGGTCGCCCAGCGGAAACAAGTCGCCAAGCGGGTTGCGGGAAAGCGGCGAATCCAAAATCAAGTCCTTGATAAATATACCATATTTAGCGAGGCCGGGGGGCGGTTGCGCCCTTCCTCCCACGCCGCTAGGTAACGCCTGACTTTTGCATCTTCAACCATAGGCTTGCCCCATGCGCCCCTCAAATCGCGCCCCCGACCAGATGCGGGCCGTCAGCCTGACGCCCGGTTTCGCCCGCCATGCCGAAGGCTCCTGCCTGGTGAAGTTCGGCGACACCCATGTGCTGGTCACCGCCAGCCTTGAGGAAAAGGCGCCGCCCTTCCTCAAGGGCAGCGGCAAGGGCTGGGTGACTGCCGAATATGGCATGTTGCCCCGTTCCACCCATGACCGCATGCGGCGCGAGGCGGCAGCCGGCAAACAGTCGGGCCGCACCCAGGAAATCCAGCGCCTGGTTGGCCGCTCCCTGCGCGCCATCTGCGACCTCTCGGTGCTGGGCGAGCGGCAGATCGTGATCGACTGCGACGTGCTGCAGGCCGATGGCGGCACCCGCACCGCCGCCATCACCGGCTGTTTTGTCGCTCTGTCGCAATGCCTCGCATTCATGAAAAAGGTCGGCATGGTCAGCCAGCCGGTGATCCGCGAAAACGTCGCCGCCGTCAGTTGCGGCATCGTGCGGGGCCAGCCGGTGCTGGACCTGGATTATGACGAGGACTCCACCGCCGAGACCGACGCCAATTTCGTCCTGACCGGAAGCGGCGGGCTGGTGGAAATCCAGGGCACCGCCGAAGGCGCGCCCTTCAGCGAGGACCAGCTGGTCGATCTTCTTCGCCTTGCCAGGAAAGGCATCGGCGAACTCGTGCTGCTGCAAAAGCAGGTGCTGGCTTGAAGCTGCCGCGCGGCAGCCATCTGGTCGTCGCGTCCCACAATCCCGGCAAGGTGCGTGAGATCAGGGCGCTGCTGGGCCCGCATGGCGTCGAGCCGATCGGCGCCGGCGACCTTGGCCTGCCGGAGCCGGAAGAAACCGAAACCACTTTCGCCGGCAACGCCGAATTGAAGGCGCGGGCGGCGGCGCTGGCGTCCGGCCACTTCGCCCTGGCCGATGATTCCGGACTGAGCGTCGCGGCACTGGGCGGCGCGCCGGGCGTCTATTCCGCCCGCTGGGCCGGGCCGGCGAAGGACTTCGCCATCGCCATGGCACGGATCGAACGCGAACTGCGCGAGCGGGCGGCGACGGATTTTTCCGCGCATTTCACCTGCGCGCTTTCGTTGTGCAGTCCGCACGGCCAGATATGCACCTTCGCCGGCGAAGTTCATGGCCGCCTCACCTTTCCGCCGCGGGGCGATCACGGCTTCGGCTATGATCCCATCTTCGTCGCCGCAGGCATGGATGTGACTTTCGCCGAGATGGAACCGCACGCCAAGCACGCCATCAGCCACCGCGCGCGCGCGTTCGAGAAGCTGCTGCATAGCGGCGTGTTCGCGGAAAGCCTTTGACGATGGTCGCGCAACCTAACGCTGACGGCCGCGCGACTGCATCGCGCGGCCTGCTGGGCTGACGCTCCCGTGCCCTTCGGCATCTACGTTCATTTCCCCTTCTGCGCCGCCAAGTGCCCCTATTGCGACTTCAATGCTCATGTCCGCACGGCGGTGGACGAGGAAGCCTGGATATCGGGTGTCGAACGCGAACTGGAATGGACGGTAGCGCAACAGGGCGCGGGCAGGCCGGTTGTCGAAACCGTCTTCTTCGGCGGCGGCACACCCTCGCTGATGTCGGGCGCGGCAGCGGGCCGGGTGCTGCAGAAGATCGCCGCACTATGGCCCATGGCGAACGATCCCGAAATCACCCTGGAGGCCAATCCGGCCTCGGCGGATGCCGCCCGCTTTGCCGATTACCGCAGCGCCGGCATCAATCGCGTTTCACTGGGCGTGCAGGCGCTGAACGATCCCGACCTGAAGGCGCTGGGCCGGCGGCATGACCGAAGCGAGGCGCTGGCGGCGCTGGCGCTGGGACAGAGGACTTTCCCGCGCGTCTCGCTGGACCTGATCTATGCCCGGCCGGGCCAGAGCGAAGCGCAATGGCGCGCCGAACTGGAAGAAGCGATCAGCTTCGGCACCGAACATCTCTCGCTCTACCAGCTCACCATAGAGCCGCAGACACCATACGACCTGCAGCAGCAGAAGGGCCGCCTGCATGTTCCCGGCGACGATCAGGCGGTGACGCTGTTCCTGGCGACGCAGGAGGTGATGGAAGCGGCAAAGCTGCCGGCCTACGAGATTTCCAATCACGCCCGCCCCGGCGCGGAAAGCCGCCATAACCTGATTTATTGGCGCTATGGCGATTATGCCGGCGTCGGGCCTGGCGCGCATGGCCGGCTGCAGCTGGGCGGCCGGCGCATCGCCACCGCCGCCATCCGGCTGCCGGAACGCTGGCGCGATGCGGTGGCGAAGGCCGGCCATGGCCTGGCCGAGCAAAGCGAAATCACCGAGGGCGATGGCGCACGCGAGCATCTGCTGATGAATTTGCGCCTGGCCGAAGGGCTTGACCTGGCGGCTTACGAGAAGCGCTGGAGCGTTCGCCCGCCGTCGGAAAAAATCGCGCCGCTGGCAGCGCAGGGACTGCTGTCGCAGGACGGCGAAATCCTGCGCGCCACGCCACAGGGCCGCCTGCTGCTTAATGCCGTGATCGCGGAGCTGTTAAACTAGCTCGAGCCCGGCAGCGGACGGTAGCGACAGCGAGGTGTTTGCGGAGCAAACCCGAGCTGCGGCGGATGGGGGGTAGGTAAAATCAGTTCGCCCGGCGGCGGGCGTCGGCTTCCAGCTGCTTTACCCGCCGCTCCAGCGTCGCCGGATCGCCTTCCGGCGCCGATCCGGCGCGATAAACCGTACCATGCGTCGCCAGGAAGGCGGCGTTGCGCTGCGCCACATCATCCAGGAAATCGCCCGGCGCATGGATGAACTTCCTGTCGTCGCTGACAGTCAGGCCCAGCGTCGCCGCCAGGTCTTTCACGAACAGCACGCAATTATGTTCATCAATGTCATAGGAAGGCTGCGGCCAGTTCTTCCATTTGTCGGCCACCGCCAGCACGGCCTTGTACTGCGCTTCGCTCAGGATAACGGAGAAATGATGCACCGCGCCTTCGACATAGCCGCCCGGCAGGGGGGTGGGATCGAGTTCGCCCTCGATCTTCTCCCACAGCACGTTGATGAAAATGTTCTTTGCGGTGAAGCCGAAATTGGCGTTGACCGGCACGCCGTCGGCGGTTGCACCCGAGAGCAGCACAAAGCCGTGCGGGAAATAGGTGGCCGCTCCGGGGCCTCCGGCGATCGCCAGCTTGTGGGAATAGAAGTCGATGCGCACGTCGGCGCGCGCCGGCAGGGCGCAGGCCAGCAGCAGCGCGACGAACGCAAGCCACCGCCTCAACATTATGATCCCCGGCGCTGCTGGAAGGTCCTGGGCGCGGGATCCACCACTTTCGGTCCTTCCTGGCCCATCTCCAGCACGGCCAGGCCGCGCTCGGAGGTGCCATCCTGTCGAAAACGAAAAGCGCCGCTGACGCCGGTGAAACCATTTGGGTCCATCAGCGCGGCGCGGGTGAAGCGGCGATAGGGCTCGCCGGGCGACAGCAACGCCACCAACGCCACCGCGTCATAGGCCAGCGACGCCAGATTGGCCGGCGCGGCGCCGAAAGCGGCGCGGTACTTGGCGATGAAGTTGGCGTCGGCATCGGGTTCGGGCGCGGCATACCAGCCGCCTTCCAGCGAGGCCTCGCGGGACAGGGTGGCGTCATCCCACAGGCCGGTTCCCAGCAGCTGCAGATGATTGCCCTGCGCCGAGATGGTGGGTGCGATGGCGCGCAGCACCGTGCCGCCCTGCGCCACCAGCACGGCATCGGCCCCGGCCCTGGCGACCCTGGCGGCGGGGTCCATTGCCGCCGCCGTGGTCGGCGTGAACTGGTCCACTTCCACCACCTTGTCGCCCGCCGCCGCGACGGCATCCTTCATGGCGCCGGCCGCCAGTTCGCCATAGGCGTTGCTGGGCACCAGGGCCGCGAAGTTCTTGTGGCCCTTGGAGGCGGCATAGGCGACGACGCGCGTCACTTCGTTCTCCGGCAGGAAACTGATGAGATAGACGCCGCGTCCCGCCACCGTTTTTTCGGAGGAGAAAGCCAGCACCGGCACACCCTTGTCGCGCGCCACCGGCGCGACGGCGGCAACCGATGGCCCGAACAGGGGGCCCACGATCACTTCGGCGCCTTGCGCCAGCAGGCGGTTGGCCGCGGCTGCCGCCGCCGTCCCGCCATTGCCCTCGTCGTCCACCATCAGCACGATGGCGGCGTTGCCGCCATCGAACAGCGCCAGCTGCGCCGCCTTGAGCATGGATTGCGCCAGGGCGCGCGTGGCGGCATTGGTCGAGGAAAGCGGCAGGATCACGCCCACCCGCACCGGTGTCGCGTCGGCGGGCAGGTTGGGCAGGCGCAGGAAATTCGGCGCTTCCTGGGAAAGCCGGTTCGGCGCGGGGGGCTCCTCCACCGGGGGCGGGGGCGGGGCTTCGGCCACCGGCGGCGGGGCAGGTGGTGGCGCGGGCGGCTGGGCGCAGCCGGCCAGGGCGGCTATCCCGGCAGCCAAGGCAATGGCACAAAGGCGGCGATATGAAACCGGCATCAAATCATCCTTCTGGCGCCGACCTTAAGGCCCCGTCCCAGGCGGGTAAATCGGAACTCGCGCCGGGTCTTTATGTCCTTGCCACACCCATCGGCAATGCCGGCGACATCACCTTGCGGGGTCTTGCCGCGCTCCGGGCCGCCGAGCTGGTGCTGGCAGAGGATACCCGCGTCACCGCCAAGCTTCTGGCCATCCATGGCATCCGCCAGAGCCTGGCACCTTATAACGATCATAATGCGTCCGAGGTGCGCCCGCGCATTCTGGAAAAATTGCGCGCCGGCGCGGCCATCGTGCTGGTCAGCGATGCCGGCACGCCGCTGGTCTCCGATCCCGGCTTTAAGCTGGTGCGCCAGGCTATCGCCGAGGGCATCGTCGTGACGGCGCTGCCCGGTCCTTCCGCCGCGCTGGCGGCGCTGGCGCTGGCGGGGCTGCCCAGCGACCGCTTTCTCTTTGCGGGCTTCCTGCCGGCGAAGGCGGGGGAGCGGGTGCGAACGCTGGAAGAACTCAA
The DNA here is from genome assembly GCA_964572805.1 of uncultured Rhizobium sp. Lineage (GTDB taxonomy): Bacteria > Pseudomonadota > Alphaproteobacteria > Micropepsales > Micropepsaceae > Rhizomicrobium. The sequence goes on from CAZNGO010000027.1 coordinate 37,620, forward strand.
GACCGTGCGCGCCAGCCTGATCCTGTTTGAATCGCCTCAGCGGCTGGCCGAAAGCCTCGGCGCGATGGCGCAGGTGCTGGGCGCGCGCCAGGTGGCGGTGACGCGCGAACTGACCAAGCTGCATGAAGAGGTGCGCCGGGGCAGCCTGGCCGAGCTCGCGGCGCATTATGCCCGCAAGGCGCCGCCCAAGGGCGAGGTGACGCTGGTGATCGGCCCGCCGGAGGAGATTGCTCCCGACAGCGCCGCCATCGACGCCGCGCTGAAGGCGGCGCTGGCTTTCATGCCGGTGAAAGCCGCCGCCGAGATGATCGCCGCCCTGACCGGGGCGAGCCGCCGCAGCGTCTATGACCGGGCGCTGGAATTGAAGAATGAATAGGGCCGCCGCCGAAGCGCGCGGCCGCCACGGCGAGACCCTTGCGGCCTGGGCGCTCCGGCTCAAGGGCTACCGCATCCTTTCCCGCCGCCTCAGGACGAAGCTGGGCGAGATCGACATGGTGGCGCTGCCGGTCTTCGGTCCGGTCTGCTTCATCGAGGTCAAGGCCCGCACCGCCGAAGGGGCTGCCATCCTGTCGGTTTCGGCGGCGCAGCGGACTCGCATCATGCGCGCCGCCAACCTATATCTGGCGGGCCGTCCGGACCTGGTGCGGCGGGGCGCGCGCTTCGACATCATTGCGGTGGCGGACGGGCGCTGGCCCCGGCATCATGCCGATGCCTGGCGGCCCGATGATTTGAGGGAATAGGGATGAGACTTTCCGTCGCGATCCAGATGGACCCGATCGAAAAGATCGACATCAATGGCGATTCCACCTTTGCCCTGGCGCTGGAAGCACAGAAGCGCGGTCATGCGCTGTTCTATTACGGGCCGCGCGATCTTTCCTGGCGCGACGGGGTGGTGAGCGCCATGATGCGCCCGCTGTCCGTGAAGAACGTCAAGGGCGACCATTTCGCGCTGGGCGATGCGGCGGCGCGCGACCTGTCGACGCTGGACGTGGTGCTGATGCGCCAGGATCCGCCCTTCGACATGGCCTATATCAGCGCCACGCACCTGCTGGAGCGCATCCATCCCAAGACCCTGGTGGTCAACGATCCCGCCGAAGTGCGCAACGCGCCGGAAAAGCTTTTCGTCACCAGTTTCGCCGAATTCGTGCCCCCGACCCTGATTTCGTCGGACGCGCGGGAGATCAGGGCCTTCCGCGCCGAGCACAAGGACATCATTCTCAAGCCGCTCTACGGCAATGGCGGCGCCGGGGTTTTCCGGGTGCGCGAGGGCGATGAAAATCTCGGTTCGCTGCTGGAGATGTTCACCGCCTTCTATCGCGAGCCGGTGATCGCGCAGCGCTACCTGCCCGAGGTGCGAAAGGGCGACAAGCGCATTATCCTGGTGGACGGCGAATATGCCGGGGCCATCAACCGCGTGCCGGCGGAAGGCGAAGCCCGTTCCAACATGCATGTCGGCGGCAAGCCGGTGGCGACGGAACTGACGGCGCGGGAAAAGGCGATCTGCGCCGCCATAGGCCCGGAACTGAAAAGGCGCGGTTTCATCTTCACCGGCATCGACGTGATCGGCGACTATATGACCGAGATCAACGTTACCTCTCCCACCGGCATCCAGGAGGTGCGGCGCTTCGGCGGCGCCGACATCGCCGCCCTGATCTGGAACGCCATCGAGGCCAAACGCTAGTGTCGCGATATCGAAGTTCTCCAAACATCGATATCGGTCCTGAAGCGAACTTCGAAACCAGAACGACACTGGCCAATTATCAAGTGGCTGGCATCCTTGCGATTTCGGAATTCGCCAAGGGCCTGATATAAGTTTCAAGCGAATTCCGAAATCGGGACGCCAGCATGATCACGGTCCGAAAATCCGAGGAGCGCGGCAGCAGCGAGATCGACTGGCTGAAATCCCGGCACAGCTTTTCCTTCGGCGACTATCACGATCCGGCCAACCAGGGCTTCGGCCCTCTGCGTGTCATCAACGAGGACTGGATCAGGGGCGGGGCCGGCTTTCCGCCCCATCCCCATCGCGACATGGAAATCGTCACCTACATCCTGGACGGGGCGATCAGCCACAAGGATTCCAGCGGCGGCGGCGGCACCATCCGGCCGGGCGAAATCCAGCGCATGAGCGCGGGCACGGGCATCACCCACTCCGAGTTCAACGCCAGCGCCAGCGAAACCTGCCACTTGCTGCAGATCTGGATCATTCCCTCGAGGCGCGGCATTGCGCCCGGTTATGAGCAGAAGGCCGTAGACCCCAAGGCGGTGCACAACCATTTCGCCCGCATCGCCGCGCCCGAGCCGGTGGCCAATGAAGTGCGGCTGGTGCAGGACGCCGAAATCTGGGCGGCAAGGCTGGACGCCGATGTCGAGGCCATCCACGCGCTTGAGCCGGGGCGCAAGGCCTGGCTGCAGGTGGCGAAGGGCGAAGTGACAGTGTGCGGGCACACACTCAGGGCTGGCGATGCCGCCGCCATCACCGACCAGGAAAAGATCGCGGTGCGCTCCCTCGCGGCTGCGGAAGTTCTGCTGTTCGACCTGGCCTAGGAAAACACAGACCCGCCTCCCCCTTGGGGCGTAGCCCCGCAAGGGGGAGGTGGTTTCAGCGAGCGAGGCGCGTGCGAAGGCTGGAGCCTGAGCAGCCGAGCGGAAGCTGAAGCCGGAGGGGGTTGAGAATTACTTCACCAGCCCGAAGCGGCTCTTGTAGCGCGCGTCGATGCCCGACATCGGGAAGAAGATGAAAACGTCGGTGGTGTCGAACTGGTGGTCCACCACCGCGCCGTCGCCGATGCAGCAGCCGGCGCGGACATAGCCCTTGAGGATGGCCGGCAGGCTGCGGATGCCTTCACGGGCATCAATCGCCTCGGGCGCCAACCGGTTCAGCGGAACGTACAGCTCGTCGCGGGCCTTCACCATCAGCTCCGCCGGCATGGCATGGAAATGGTGCAGGTAGGAGAAGGCCAGCGCCAGCGCCTGGGGGTCGGTGCCGGGGAAGCTGGCGCAGCCGAACATCACGTCAATGTCGAAGCGGGCGACATAGGCCAGCAGGCCTTTCCACAAGAGCTGCATCGCGCCGGGGCGGCTGCGATAGCTGGGCAGGATGCAGGAGCGGCCCAGCTCGAGATATTTGGTGCCCTTGGGCATGCCGCTGATCATGCGGCCGAGATCGAACTCGCCGGCGGTATAGAAGCCGCCGACCTTTTCGGCGTCCTTCTCGCGCGTCAGGCGATAGGTGCCGATCACCAGCGGCTGGCCGTCTTCGCCATGGGCGTCGCGGTCCACCACCAGCAGGTGGTCGCAGACATCGTCATACTTGTCGAAGTCGCGGCGCGAGAGCCGCATCTCGTCGGTCGGCACCGCAGCCCGTTCTTCGTAGAAGACCTGGTAGCGCAGATGCTGGGCCTGGCGCACTTCGTGTTCGGTCTCGGCCAGGCGCACTTCCAGCGCGCCCGAAACGGCCAGCACCGGCCATTGCAGCAGGCGGCCTTCAAAGGGACCGGCTTCGTAGATGTTGACCACGGTCTTTCCTGACCCCTGACCCAATTCCTGGCGGACGCTGCGATTCGCGCCCTTTCGTCGCAGTCCTTACCCTTAAACTGCGACAGTTCTGCAATTTTAGCCCAAGGACGGGGGTGGTGGGTAGGGGAATTGTGACAGGGCCTGGAACTAAAAACCCAGTTTGACGGGGAGGTTAACCCGCCGCAGGGGCGGGCTGGGCCGTCCGGCGCCGGCGCTCCAGCAGGGCGAAGAGAAGCAGGGAGGGAACCCCGATGGCGCCACAGCCCAGGAAGAACAGGACATAGGCGTCCATGCGGCCCACATGGATGGCCATTTCATCCACTGTCAGGCCGGAGAAGCCCTTCAGGAACTTGCCAGCCAGGGCATAGACCGACGACAGCAGCGCATATTGGGTGGCCGTGTAGCCCAGGCTGGTCAGGCTGGACATGTAGGCAATCAGGGTGACGCCGGCCATGGCGATGCCAAAATTGTCCAGCAGCATGATGGCGGCGAAGCTTGCCGGATCATGGGCGTAAGGAACGGCGGCATACAGCATGGTGCCGCCGATCTGTCCGAGGCCGCCGATCATCAGGGCAGGGATCAGGCCCAACCGCACGGAGAGGAGGCCGCCAGCCGCCACTCCGGCAAAGACCCCGACCAGGCCAAAGCTGCCGCGCACTGCGCCAACCATGTCCTTGCTCAGGCCGACATCGACATACATCGGGTTGTACATCGGGCCGCTGACGAAGTTGGGAAGCTGGAACAGGCTGATCGCCACCAGCATCAGGATGGCGTTGGCGCCATGCGCCCGGAAGAAAGCGATGAAGGGGCCGGCGATGGCGTCGAACAGGCCCCGCCCAGTCCAGATCGGGCTGGCCTTTTCATTCGCCGCCAGAACGGCCTCGGCGCGTTCGGGCTCGTTGGCCAGCAGGGTCGCGGCCAGGCCGATGATCATCATGGCGGCGAACAGGATGTAGGCGTCATTCCAGCCGATGCGCTGGGCGATGGGCAGGATCACCGCTTCGCTCATCAACAGGGCGGTGCGATAACCCACGGTGTAGCCGGAGGTTAGCAGGCCTAGCTCGTCCTTGTTCGCTGCCACTTCGATACGCCAGGCATCGATGGCGATGTCCTGGGTGGCGGAAGCGAAAGCCACCACCAGTGCGCAAATGCCCAGCTGCACCAGACCGTGTTCGATGCCGCTCAGCGCCATCGCGATCAGGCCGCAGGCAATCACGATCTGGGTCAGGGCCATCCAGCCGCGCCGCCGTCCCAACAGGGAAAGGCCGGGCGCGCCCAATCGGTCCAGCAGCGGCGCCCAGAGAAACTTCAGGGAATAGGCGAAGCCTACCCAGGACAGAAATCCGATGGCGGTGAGAGCGATGCCCTTGTCGCGCAGCCAGTAGCCGAAGGTATTGGCCACCAGCAGGAAGGGCAGGCCGGAGGAGAATCCGAGCGCCAGCATGGTGAGCACCCGGCGGTTGAGATAATCGCGGAATTTGTAGCGCCTGCGCACTTTATTCTGGTCGCTCTGGCTCGCGCCAACGCTCGAAGCAGCTGCGGTCATGCCGCGACGATAAGCGGCCCGTCCTCGGATGGGAACAGCATCAGGAACATTTCTTCCAGCTCGGCGGGGTCCACCGGCTTGGTGAGGAAGCCGTCCATGCCCGCCTCCCGGCAGGCGCGCTTGCCGGTCTCCAGCACATCGGCGGTCAGCGCCACGATCGGCACGCGCGCGCGCCCCAACGCCGCCTCGTCCTTGCGGATGGCCTGGGCAGCTTCGATGCCGTCCATGCCGGGCATGTGGATGTCGGTGAGGAGAAGGTCGAAGCGGGCTTGCGCCACGGCCTTGACCGCGGCGTCGCCGGTGGTGACTTCGACCACCTGATGGCCGCGCCGCTTCAGCAATTCGCGGATCAGCATCATGTTGATGGGATTGTCCTCGGCCAGAAGGATGGTGAGACCGGTCCGGCTGGCGCCGCCATGCGGCGCGGCGGACGCTTCGGCGGGCATGGGCTGCACCGCAGCCTGCGGCGCCTGCGTCTCTTGCGGCGCGGTCACCAGCGGCGGCAGCTCCAGCGGCGGCGCCACCGTGTTCCAGCTTTCCAGCAGCGAAACGGGCTCGGCCTGAGGCACCGGCCCGCGCAATTCCAGCAGCCGCGTGGCAAGCGTGCCCTGGCGCAGGGGCTTGAGCAGATAGCCGGCGAAGCCTTCGGCCATCAGCGCTTCCAGGCGGCCGCGCGCCGCCGGCGCCGCCAGCAGCAGGGCCGGCACGGCGCCTTGCGGTTCCACCACCGGCTGCGGCTCGGCTTCGGTGCCGCCGTCGATCAGCAGCGCATCAACCCGGTCGCCGGGATTGGCCGCCGCGCCCACCACGTCGGCGCCGGCTTCGCGCAGCTGGGCGGTGAGGCCCTGGGCCAGCAGCCGGTTGGCGCTCATCACGGCCACGCACATGCCGGCCAGCGGGCGCGCAGCGGGGGCGCCCTCCAGCACGATGGCGGGGATGGTGAACCAGAAGATCGAGCCGCCCATGCCCGCCAGCTGCGGCGCGGCATCGACGCCGATCTGCCCGCCCATTGCCTCGGCCAGGCGCTTGGAAATGGCCAGGCCCAGGCCGGTGCCGCCGAACTTGCGGGCATGGCTGGAATCAGCCTGGACGAATTCCTCGAAAATCTCGCCGCGTTTTTCCGGCGGCACGCCGACGCCGGTGTCGCGCACTTCAAAGCGCAGGAAGCGTTTGGGCGGCGCCCCCGCCAGCGTCACCGTCAGGCTGACGCCGCCCTGTTCGGTGAATTTGACGGCATTGCCGACCAGGTTGGTGATGATCTGGCGCAGCCGCACCTTGTCGGCGCGCACAATGGCCGGCACGTCGGCGGCGATGATGCTGACCAGCTCGACATGCTTGGCATGGGCGCGGGTGGCGAGCAGCTCGCAGACCGTGCCGATCATCTGGCGCAGATCGACTTCGTCCTCCTCCAGGGTGAGCATGCCGGATTCGATCTTGGAGAAGTCGAGCACGTCGCCGATCAGCGCCAGCAGCGCCTCGCCGGATTCGGCGATGGCGCTGGTATAGGTGCGCTGCTCAGGCGTCATTTCGGTCTCGGCCAGAAGCCGCGCCATGCCGAGCACGCCGTTCATCGGCGTGCGTATCTCATGACTCATGGTCGCCAGGAAGCCCGACTTGGCGCGGCTGCCGGCCTCGGCGGAATCGCGCGCCTCGCGCAGCGCCTGCTCCAGTGTCTTGTATTCGGTGATGTCCCGGCCGACGCTCTGCACTTCCACCAGCCGACCATGGGAATCGCGCACCGCGAAATCCTCCCAGGCGATCCAGCGCCAGCCCTGGGCAGTACGGACGTGCTGGTCATAGCGCGAGCGGTTCTGGCCCAGCTCCAGCGCGGTGAAGACGCCGACCAGGGGACCGCGGCTTTCCGGATGCGGCTCGGGTGCGAAGGGATAGCCGATGGCGCGGGCCGGGTCGATGCCGAACAGCTTGAAGAAGGCGGCGTTGCCATAGGTGAGCCGGCTGGCGGCGTCGCGCCGGAAGATGGCGTCGCCCTGGGCGTCAACCAGACCCTTGTAGCGGATCTCGCTCTGGTTGAGGCGGTTGTTGATGGTGGCGGCGTTCTTGAGCGAAGCTTCCAGCCGGGCGGCGAACTGCTTGAGCTGCTGCGTCTGGGCGGCGGACATCTCGCCACGCTCGCGCGCCACCAGCAGGTTCTGCAGCAGAAAGGCCAGCGCCACCGCCAGCAGGGCGCCGAAACTGATCGGGCTGATGATGGTGAGATGACCGCGCAACAGGATGTCGGCGACGGCGGCCAGCAGCATCGCGCCGGCCAGGCCGCCGAACACGTACCGGATGATCCGCGTCAGAAGCACCGCATTGCTCAGCTTCAAAGGGGCCTTCCCGCCCCAGCCCTTGGAAGACCGGAACATTGCCCGCCTCCCGGTTCAGGAAGCCTTAAAAAACAGGACTTTTGACCCTGCGCCGGTATGGCCCCAGGATGGCGCCCAGACGATTGCCCGGACCCTTTCTTAATGGTCGAGGGATCGAAATTAACCTTTCCATATCAATGAGATAAATGATTGCCGGGTTGCCGGTCCGTCCGCGTCACGAAAGCTTTGCAAAACTGTGATGTTCGTGGCGTGCGGGCCGTGTGAATTGCCGCCTCCTAGCCGGGGCTCTCCTTGACCGATATCAGCTTGACCGACACCTCGATCCTTGCTGCCAGAGCTGCGACGGCCCGCAAGTCCGGGGCCGGCGACGCCCGTTTCCGCTTCACCGCGCTGGGCGCTGCGATCCTGGTGCTGCTGATTTTCCTGGGCGTCATCGGCTCGCTGATTGTCGGCTCGATCCCCGCCTTCAAGGCCTTCGGCCTGGGCTTTGTCGTTTCCGACGCCTGGCGCCCCACCCGCGAAATCTTCGGCGCCCTTGGGCCGATCTACGGCACCCTGGTGACCAGCATCATCGCCATGGCGGTGGCGTTGCCCGTGGGCATCGGCGTCGCCGTCTTCCTCACCGAACTGTGCCCGCGCATCCTGCGCCGCCCCATCGGCATCGCCGTCGAACTGCTGGCCGGCATCCCTTCCATCATCTACGGCATCTGGGGCCTCTTCATTTTCGCGCCCTGGTTCCAGCTCAATGTTCAGGAGCCGCTGATCAACATTCTCCAGGACGTGCCCGGACTGGACAGCCTGTTCGGCGGACCGGCCTATGGCATCGGCATCTTCACCGCCGGCCTGATTCTCTCGATCATGATCCTGCCCTTCATTTCGGCGGTGACGCGCGATGTGCTGGAGACGGTGCCCGGCGTGCTGAAGGAAGCCTCTTACGGGCTGGGTTCAACCCAATGGGAAGTGATGTGGAAGGTGGCGCTGCCCTTTTCGCGCGTCGGCATTGTCGGCGGCGCCATGCTGGCGCTGGGCCGCGCCCTGGGCGAGACCATGGCCGTCACCTTCGTGATCGGCAACGCCCACCGCATCGCCCCCTCGCTTTTTGCCGCCGGCACCTCGATCAGCGCCACTATCGCCAGTGAGTTCAGCGAAGCGACCAGCGATCTTTACGTTTCCTCGCTGATCTATCTGGGGCTGGTTCTCTACGCCATCACCTTCGTGGTGCTGGTGGGCGCACTGCTGCTGCTGCGCTCGATGGAAAGGAGGGCGGGCAAATGAGTTCTCCCGTCGCCAGCCTTGCCAGTTCGACGCTCTATCTGCGCCGCCGTCTTGCCAACGCCATCTTCATCGCGCTCTCGCTGGGCGCCGCGGTTTTTGGCCTGATCTGGCTGACCTTCATTCTTTACGCCCTGCTCAAGAACGGCCTTTCGGCGCTCTCGCCCACCCTCTTCACCGAGGCGACGCCGCCGCCCGGCGGCAAGGGCGGCCTTTCCAACGCCATTGTCGGCAGCGTGTTGATGAGCCTTGGGGCGGTGTTTCTGGGCACGCCCATCGGCCTATTCGCCGGCACCTATCTGGCGGAATATGCCCGTTATGGCCGCTTTTCCTTTGTCGTGCGCTTCGTCAATGACATCCTGCTCTCGACGCCCTCGATCATCACCGGCCTGTTCGTCTATGAACTGGCGGTGGCGCCATTCCAGCGTTTTTCCGGCATTGCCGGCGCCCTGGCGCTGACCGTGATCGTCATCCCGGTGGTGGTGCGCACCACCGAGAACATGCTGGCGCTGGTGCCCAATGGCCTGCGTGAAGCCGCCTTCGCGCTGGGGGCTTCGCAGAATTTCGTCATCAAGGCGGTGACCTGGAAGGCGGCCCGCGCCGGCATCATCACCGGCGTGCTGCTGGCAGTGGCCCGCATTCTGGGCGAGACCGCGCCGCTGCTGTTCACCGCCCTCAACAACAATTTCATGTCCTGGGACGTCACGCGGCCGATGGCCTCGCTGCCCTACATCATCTACCAGTTCGCCACCGGCCCCTATGAAGACCTGCACGCCCTGGCCTGGGGTGGCGCCATCCTCGTGACCGCCGCGGTGCTGATCCTTTCCATCTTCGCGCGCATGCTTGAAAACAAACGGAACTGACCATGGACGCCGCCGCCCTGCACATGACGACCGCCCATCACGCCGAGAACGGCAACGGCAAGGCCAAGATCGACATCCGCGATCTCTGTTTCTATTACGGCGAGCACAAGTCGCTGAAGAATATCAGCCTGCCGCTGATGGAGCGCAAGGTGACGGCTTTCATCGGCCCCTCCGGCTGCGGCAAGTCCACCCTGCTGCGCGCCATCAACCGCATCTACGAGCTTTATCCGGGCCAGCGGGCCGAGGGCGAAATCCTGATGGACGGGGAGAATATCCTCAAGGCCAAGGACAAGAACCTGCTGCGCGCCCGCATCGGCATGGTGTTCCAGAAGCCGACGCCCTTTCCGATGTCGATCTATGACAACATCGCTTTCGGCATCAAGCTCTATGAGCGCATCCCCAAGTCGGAAATGGATGGCCGCGTCGAAAGCGCGCTCACCCGCGCCGCGCTCTGGAACGAAGTCAAGGACAAGCTGGATGCCTCGGGCCTGTCGCTGTCCGGCGGCCAGCAGCAGCGGCTCTGCATCGCCCGCTCGGTGGCGACGCGCCCGGAAGTGATCCTGATGGATGAACCCTGCTCGGCGCTGGATCCGATCTCGACCGCCAAGGTCGAGGAGCTGATCGAGGAGCTGACCAACGACTACACCATCGTCATCGTCACCCACAACATGCAGCAGGCCTCGCGCGCATCCGACTTCACCGCCTTCATGTATCTGGGCGAGCTGGTCGAGTATGGCCCGACCGAAAAGATCTTCACTGCGCCGGACAAGAAGCAGACCGAACAATACATCACCGGCCGCTTCGGCTGAGCGCCACCAGAGTTCACAAGCGTGTTTCCCCACGCGAAAAACTTGGGCCGCTGCGAGAACAGCGGCCTTCTTCTTTTTGCGCAAGATGGTTTTCCAGCCGCAATGCCGTGTGGGCGCGGCATTGCGGCTTCGATTCAAGCTTGTCGCTGTCCCCGGCTCGCATCGCGCTGGCGCGCGCGATGCTGCGCCGTTCGAGCGGGCGAAAGGTCCACCGGACCCTTCGCTGATCCGCCCTCACCCACGCGAAAAACTTGGGCCGCTGCGAGAACAGCGGCCTTTTTCTTTTCTGGCAATGCTGGCCTTGGTCTAGTGCGCGGCGGGCGCCGCTGCGGCAGCCGGCGGGCGCGGCCTGCCGCTTTCGTCCACCTGCACGCTGTTCACCGGCCCGATGCCCGCCAGCAGGATCACGCCCGGCTCCTTTTCGCCCTTGCGCGCGCCGTCATAATGGATCGCCCCGGCTTCATCGACCGAAGCGCTGCCGGCATGAAGCGGATAGGTGTTGCGAATGTCGAAAACGCTGGACGAACTCACCCACCATGTGCCGGACACGACATAGATCCAGCGCGTCTTGTCATGGGTGTGGGGGCGCGAGAAATTGCCCGGATACCATTTGATCAGGATGGCATATGGCCCCGGCTGGTTGGGGTTGCCGTAGAGATTGGCGGTTTCCTGCTGGCCCGGCCGTCCCGTCCATTTGATGTCCTTGGGCAGGACAAAGGGAATGTTTTTCGGATTGGGCGGCGGCCCTTCCGGATCATTGACGGTGACGACGTCGGGCGAGCCCGGCCCGCCGGATGCCGGTTGGCTCATGGCCGCATTCTGGGCCTGGGTCCGGGACGTGAAAGCGACGGCGCCCGCCGACGCAACTGCGAGCGCGGCCAGGCCGAACTTCAGGGTGGTTTTCAAGGACGCCTCCTTATCTGTCTGCCGCCCTTCATGGGCGCTTGCATGCAGCATTCCGCTCCGGCGCGCCGCCGTCAAATCCCGTTCCCGCTTTTCGCTTAAGTCTCGGTTCAGCCGGTATAATCTGACGGAACGGTCTCGTCGGTCTTGTCGGGGCTGACCGCGTTCATCACCAGCGTCACCAGCACGGTGACGACGATGTTGAACAGAAGCGCCAGCACGGCGGCATAAGCCGGAATGGTGACGCCGAACAGATGCAGCGGATAGACGTTGCTGGCCAGGCCCAGCTGCCAGGCCATGATCGAGCCGCTGATGGTGCCCGCCAGCCAGCCGGCCAGCAACCCTGCGGGATGGAACCAGCGGGTGTAAAGCGCCAGCAGCACCGAGGGCAGGGTCTGGCAGATCCAGACGCCGCCCAGCAGCTGCAGCTGGATCGCCGCCTTGGTCGGGAAGACCAGCACGAAGGCCAGCGCAAACAGCTTGACCGCCAGCGAGGCCAGCTTTGCGGCGCGCGCCTCCTGCTTGTCGCTGCAGTCCGGCGCGATGAAGGCCTTGTAGATGTTGCGGGTGAAGAGATTGCCGCTGGCGATGGCCATGATCGAGGCTGGCACCAGCGCTCCGATGGCGATGGCGGCGAAGGCCAGGCCGACAAACCAGGAGGGGAACATGTGCAGGAACAGGGCGGGGATGGCGAAGTTGTTGCCGAAGGCGGCGAAGCCGGAGGCATATTCCGGCATCGCCTTGATCCCCGCCGCCAGCGCCATGAAGCCGAGCAGCGCCAGGAGCGCCAGGGCCAGCGAATAGGTCGGCAGCAGGATGGCGTTCTTGCGGATCGCCATGCTGGAGGAGGAAGACAGGATTCCGGTCAGGGAATGCGGATACAGGAAGAGCGCCAGTGCCGAACCCAGCGCCAGCGTGGCATAGGTGAAAGTCCCGCCCAGGCTGGTATCCGAACCGTGCGCCAGTGTCAGCAGCTTCGGATTGATGCCGCCGAACACCTTGGCATAGCCGCCCAGTTGCGAAGGAATCACGACGATCGCCGTCAGCACGGTGGCATAGATCAGCAGATCCTTGACCACGGCGGTAAGCGCGGTGCCGCGCAGGCCGCTGGAATAGGTGTAGGCCGCCAGCACGCCAAAGGCGATGATCACCGGCAGATTGGGAATCCCGGCGAAGCTGGAAGGAATGCCCAGGCCGGCGAACACCACCTGCATGCCAACCAGTTGCAGCGCCACATAGGGAATGATGGCGGCGATGCCGGTCAGTGCAATCGCCAGCGACAGCAGGCGCGAGCCGAAACGTCCCTTCACGAAGTCGGCGGCCGTGACATAGCCGTGGCGATGCGACACTGCCCAGAGGCGGGGAAAGCACAGGAAGAGTATGGGATAGATCAGGATGGTGAAGGGCACGGCGAAGAAGCCGATTGCACCGGTGCCGAAAATCGCCGCCGGAACGGCAATGAAGGTGTAGGCGGTATAGAGATCGCCGCCCAACAGGAACCAGGTGATCAGGGTGCCGAAGCTGCGTCCTCCCAGGCCCCATTCATGGACCGAATGCAGGTCGGCCTTGCGCCAGCGCGTGGCGACGAAACCCAGGGTCGAAACCAGGACGAAAAGAACCAGGAAGACGGCGATGGCGACGGGATGGGCGGTCATTGGCGGCCGCGCTCCTCATGACGATAAACCGGATAGGTGCAGAGCGCGCCCAGCAGCGTCCAGGCCATCTGGTACCAGTAGAAGAAGGGAATGCCCGCCAGGCTGGGCTCGGCGCGGTCATAGAACGGCACCCAGAGCAGCGCCACGAATGGCACCAGCAGCAGCAGATAGACCGGATGGAATTTCCGGCCCTGCGGTTTGTCTTCGTTCATGCATCCCCCATCACAGCACAGCGCCGCCCGTCCATCAGAACGGGCGGCGCGGTTTCACGCAAACCGGATTTCAGCGGCCGGCGGCCGGCGCCGCGCCGCCGCGGCCAGCGCCGCCGCGTCCGGCATTCATCACTTCCTTGCCATCCTCATCCACCGCCTGGTTGGTCGCCGGCGCGACGCCGGTGATGTAGAGCCGGGTGGTCTGCGGATCGCCGATGCGGTTGCCGTCCCAATGGATGCCATGCGGCAGGTCCTGCACAAAGCTGCCGGCCGGGACCGGATAGGTCAGCCGCGTGTCGTGATAGGTGCTGGAACTGACCCACCAAGTCCCTGTCAGAACATAGATATAGCGGGGATGCGGGTGATAGTGCGGCGAGGAGGACCGCCCCGGCTCCCAGATCTGGACGACCCCGTAAGGCGTACCCTCCGTCTGGGCCTGTTGTCCGCCGCCATAGAGGTTCTGGTTGCCGGTGGTCGTGACCGGCACGATCGTGGTGTTGGTTGTTGCCGGCGCGGGCCCCGCCGGATCGCTGACCTTGACGGTGGTGGTCTGCGAATAATCGCTCATGATGCGGTTATCCGGCGACCCGACGCCGGTGATGATCAGCATGGTCGGCTCGGCCGCGCCGGCGCGGTTGCCATCCACGAAGGTGGTGTGGGCGAGGTTGGTAATGAAGCTGTCCTGCTTGACCGGGTAGCTCGATTTGGCGTCGCTGTCGCTGACCCACAGGGTGCCGGACGCGACATAGACCCAGCGGTCATTGGCAAGGGTGTGGGGCTGGGAGAATTGTCCCGGCGCCAGTTTCACCGCGACGCCATAGGGATCGCCCGCCTTGGTGGGATCGCCATAGAGCAGGGCCTTGTTACCGGTCCATACGATCTGGTTGGGCAGCTTCATGATGATACGCGAGGGATCGGGCAGCGGCCCCTTGGGATCGTTGACGGTCGCCGTCAGAAAGTCGTGGGGGCCATGGGGCGGCGCGTTCTGGTACTGGGCGAAAACGGGGGGCACGAAAGCGAGACCAGCGCCGGCGGCGAGGGCGGCTATGGGCATGCCGAGTTTGAAAAGGGTTCTCATGAGCGTCTCCCTTGGGAATTAGCGGCTTTTTCTTGTTGGCCGCGAAAAGCGGCATTGCCACCATGATTCCGGGCGGGTTCCGGCAATGTCAACGTTGTAATGGCCCTTCGCATTTGCGAAGGCGCCGGGCTGGGCAGAGCCATCTCAGGGTTTGAGGGCGCTCAGGCCGGGATGACAGGACAATAACGACAGGTGTGTAGGCCGATCAGGCCGATTTGCGGCCCGCGACCACCAGGCCCAGACCGGCGACCACGGCCAGAATACCGGCGGCCGTCGGAATCCAGACGCTGTGGTCCTCCTCCGAGTTGATGTGGAGGGGACCGATGTTGGCGACGTTCTTGGTCTCGGTCCAATGCACACTTCGGAAGACCAGGCCGCCGATGCCCAGCACAATCAGGACGACGCCGACAATAACGATGGGTTTCATGAGGGGCCTCCCGTCTTGCCGCTGGTAACGGCCGGGGGAACTTCAGGTTCCACGCCGCAGGCGGTTATTGCGGGACGCCGTCGCAATTCCGGTGATGGGCGGCGTAACAGTCCATCGTGTCATTGCTTTT
>CAZNGO010000028.1:0-9041 GCA_964572805.1 uncultured Rhizobium sp.
TGGGGGGCGGCGATGAGTCGCTCGGACCCGGACGAACATAGAGGAGTTGTACTCATGGCTGCGAAGAAGAAGGCCAAGAAGGCCACCAAGAAGAAGGCGACCAAGAAGAAGGCCGCCAAGAAGAAGAAGTAATTGACCTGAAGGTCAGTTAGTTCTTCTCGGGTCCCTGGTTCATCCGGGAGCATCCGATGAATAAAGCGAAGGCCGCGGTCCCCTGAAAAGGGCACCGCGGCCAAGCTGTTTCCAGGCCATACTTTTCATTTGAACATCATCGCCGTCCCGGCATTACTCCCCCGGCAGATCAGGCGGATAGCGCAGATGGCGGCCAGGACCCGGAAAAAGACGTTGCGCAAGGCCCGAAAGGTCCGAAAGCCATCCCGGTCTGGCGCCGCGCGCCCGGGGCCCCTCCGCTTCTTCTATTGGCCCACCCCCAACGGCCACAAGATCGGCATCATGCTGGAGGAAACCGGCCTTCCCCATGAAATGGTGCCGGTGGACATCAACAAGGGCGAGCAGTTCGATCCCGCCTTCCTGAAAATCTCCCCCAACAACCGCATGCCTGCCATCATTGACCCTGACGGCCCCGGCGGCCGCCCGGTCTCGGTCTTTGAATCCGGCGCGATCCTGCAATATCTCGGCCGCAAGACCGGCCGCTTCTACCCGAAGGAGGAGCGCGCCCGGGTCGCGGTGGAGGAGTGGCTGTTCTGGCAGGTCGGCGGGCTGGGCCCCATGGCCGGGCAGGCCAACCATTTCCTGCACTATGCCGACACCGAGGTTTCCTATGCCAGGAAGCGCTATACCGATGAGGTCCACCGCCTGCTGGGGGTGATGAACACCCGTCTCGGCAAGGTAAGGTATCTTGCCGGGGCCTATTCCATCGCCGACATGGCCTGCTTTCCCTGGGTCCGCTCCGCCACCAAATATCAGTCCCTCGACGAGTTCCCCCAACTCGCCGCCTGGTTCGGGAAGATGGGAAGGCGCCCTGCCGTCCAGCGCGCCCTGGCGATGGGCAAGGAATTGCGCAAGGCCGCACTGAGCGAGGCGGATAAAAAGGTGCTCTTCGGGCAACGCGCCCGCTAGGCGGGCGCGTTGTTTTTTGTCGCCCCCATCTGTCCGCTCGCGGGCGCTGCGCGCCCTGCCGCGGACATCTTCCCCCGCACTATGCTTCGCATTGCGGGGGAAGAAAGCCTGTGCTTGGCAGAGGCATTAGCCCTTCCTTCACCATCCCTAATCGTTCTTAGCGATTATGACTAACGCGCATTTACCGCGTCTTAGCTTCTCACGCGCCACGATGCCCGCGCATGGAGAAGGGTTCTTCACGCGCAAGCCGGTCCAAGAGGGAAGACCAACGTGGCGTGCATCGACATGGACAGCCTGGCTCAGTTCGAGCAGGACGCGAAGGCGGGACGCGCCGAGGCGCTCTACAATCTCGGCCTGGCCTATTCCACCGGCCAGGGCGTTGCTGCCGACTATGTCGTCGCCCACAAATGGTTCAACCTGGCGGCCTGCCGCGGCATCGAGGAAGCCAAGCGCTGGCGCAACGTGATTGCCGCCGAGATGAACCCGGGCCAGATCGCGCAGGCGCAAAAGCTCGCCCGCGAATGGCTCAACATTTTTAAGTAACCCCTCCGCCCTTCGCACGCTATCGGCCGCTGCGCGGCCTGGCGTGCTACAGGCACCTCCCCTTCCAAGCGCTTCGCGCGAAGGGGAGGCGGTTCTCGGCTTGTTGTAATCGCCTACGGCCCCGTCGGCGATGGCGGCGTGCCCGGGGCGTATAGATCGCTGATGATCTGCACTGGCACATCCTTTCCGGCCAGCCGCGCCCGGTAGGCGCCGGCATTCTCCAGCACCCTTTGCTCATAATTGCGCGTCTCGGGAAAGGGCACGCGCTCGATCCAGTCGATCGGGTCCACCCCGGCCTGGCGGGGATCGCCATTGGTCTTGAGCCAGCGCGCCATGTTGGCGGGACCGGCATTGTAGGCGGCCATGGCCAGGACGACCGAACCGTCGTAGCGCGCCAGGAAGCCGCCAAACTCGCTCATGCCGAGCTGGATGCTGTAAGCGGGATCGCCGACCAGCGCCTCGGGCCGATAGGGGATGCCCGCCACTTTCGACTGGTTGCGGGCATTGGCCGGCATGATCTGCATGATGCCGCGCGCACCGGGCGGCGAGACCGCATAGGGGTCGAATTCGGATTCCTGCCTTATCAGCCCCAGCACGAGCGCCGGCGGCGGTGCGGTGCCGGCGCCGGAGAAAGCGGGCAGGGGGATCACCGGGTGGCTGTAGGCCAGGACCAGGCTGCCGCCATAGCCCAGCGACTTGGCCTGGCGCACCGCGATTTCCGGATAGCCCCATTCCGTCACCGCCATCATCAGCCGCTTGAGATGGGCGGGCGCGGGATTGGCGGCGGCATCGGCGTCCAGGAACAGCCGCAGATCGGCTTCCTCGCCCAGTTCGGCCAGGATGCGCATGGCGGGCAGCAGCGGCGCCGATTCCAGTTCGCTTTGCGGCGCCGCCTCGATGGCGGCGTCTTCCAGATGCAGCAGGCCGCCGGTCTTGGCCAGCGCCAGCTGCCCATAGAAGGTTTCGGGATGGGTCGCGGCCTTGCGGTACTGCGCCATGGCGGCGTCGGCCTGGCCCTGCGCTTCCAGGCTGCGGCCCTGCCAGTATTGCGCCTTGGCCTTGGAGATCGGGCGGCCGACCGCGGCCTCCATGCGCTGGAACCAGGGCAGCGCCGCCGATGGCGCCTTCAGCAGCCTGAGCGCGATGAAGCCGCCCAGGAACTGCGCCTCGGAATAATCATCGCCGCCGGTCAGCGCCGCATGGCTGACCAGCCGCAGCGCCAGGGCCGCGTCATTGTCGGCCATGGCGTCGCGCGCCTGGATGTTGTGCTCGGTCCACCAGCGGGCGGCGTGCGCCGGCAGCATCGCGTCGGCGGGCACCCGCAGCAGCATGGCATGGGCCGCATCATTCTTGCCGTCGCGGCGCAAGGCCGTGGCCCAGTCGAGCAGCAGCGCCGGATCGTCCGATTTCGCCGCGGCCGTCAGGGCTGCCCTGGCCGCTTTCAGCCCCGCGGTGAGGGCGATGCGGGCCCTGGCCGCCACCGTGCTGCCGGTGACGCGCGCCATCTCGCGCTTGGCCGCCGTCGTCGCGCCCTGCCAGATCAGATTGTCCAGCCGGGCGCGGTCGTCGGCGGGGGTGATGAAGCTGCCATCCTTCGCCACGATCGCCAGTTCGGTCGCCGGATCGAAACTGCCGCCCACCCAGCCGTCGCGCACCAGAGCGCGGCCCTTGGCCGTCTGGCCGGCATCGATCAGCGCCTCGCCCAGGCGCACCCGTCCGGTGGCGGTGGCGGGGTTGCGGCTGCCAAACCAGGCGATGATTTCGCTGCCGCCCATCTCCAGGGGCAGGGCCTGTTCGGCCCGGGCATGGAGCAGGCCGCGCCCGGGCCAGCCGGCGCTCGCTTTCAGCACCGCGTCGATTTCGGGGAAGGTGGCGGCGCCTTCGCGGGCATAACGCCATTCCAGCAATTGCCGGGCGAGCGGGTTCTGCCCCTGGGCGGCCAGGTTTCGCGCCCCGCTCCAGTCGCCGCGCGCCGCCGCCGCATAGGCGCGCAGGAACAGGTCATGATCCCCTGCCGAGAGCACATGCACGCTGGAGGGCCTGACGGGCGCGGCCGACGCGCCCGCCAGGGCCAGGACGGCCAGACCTGCAAGGATCGCGGTGTGGAAAGACGTGGAATTCATGGCCCGATGCTTGTTCCGAAGCAGGGTTCAGCTTAGACGGAGCAGCCGTCCCCAGGCCATACTTTCACCCGGCGGCGGCAGGAATGAGACCGAACGGAACCAGCCATGAGCATCAAGGACCGCATCAAGGGCTCGATCACCGCCCTGATCACCCCCTTCAAGGACGGCAAGGTGGACGAGGCCGCCTTCCGCAGGCTGGTGAACTGGCAGATCGAGCAGGGCACCAACGGCCTGGTTCCGTGTGGCACCACCGGCGAATCACCCACCCTGAGTCACGAAGAGCATATGCGGGTGGTGGAAATCTGCGTCGAGGAGACGAAGGGCCGAGTGCCGGTGATCGCGGGCGCCGGCTCCAACTCCACGGTCGAGGCCATCGCCTTCACCAGGCACGCCAAGTCGGTGGGCGCCGACGCGGTGCTGTCGGTGACCGGCTATTACAACAAGCCGTCGCAGGAAGGGCAGTACCGCCATTTCATGGCGGTGGCCGATGCGGTGGACATTCCCATCATCCTCTACAACATCCCGCCGCGCGCCATTGTCGAGATCGGGCTGGACATCATGGTGAAGCTGGCAAGGCACCCCAACATCATCGGGGTGAAGGACGCCACCGCCAACCTGCTGCGCCCGTCGCGCGAGCGCCACGCCATCGGCAAGGCCAATGACCGCAAAGATTGGCTGCTGCTCTCGGGCGAGGACGGCACGGCGCTGGCCTACATGGCGCATGGCGGCCATGGCTGCATCTCGGTGACCGCCAATGTCGCGCCGAAATTGTGCGCCCAGTTCCAGGCCGCCTGCCTGCAGGGCGCCTTCGACGCCGCGCTGAAGATCCAGGACAGGCTGCTGCCGCTGCATGACGCGCTCTTCACCAATCCCAATCCGGCGCCGGTGAAATACGCCGCCTCGCTGCTGGGGCTGTGCTCGTCCGAAGTGCGCCTGCCGCTGGTGGAAGCCGACGAGATGGCGCGCGCGAAGGTACAGGAAGCGCTGAAGTTCGCCGGACTCACAAGCTGAACCATCATCCCACCTCACCATGGGCGGGCTTGACCCGCCCATCCAACTTCGCGGCAAGCAAAAAAGTTGGATGGCCGGCTCGGAGGCCGGCCATGGAGAGTTTATAGTTTCAAGTCATGGCCAAAAAGAAAATCGACCCCAACAACAAGCTGATCGCCGAAAATCGCAAGGCCCGCTTCAGCTACGCCATCGGCGACACGCTGGAGGCCGGCATCGTCCTGACCGGCTCGGAGGTGAAATCGCTGCGCGGCGGCAAGTCCACCATCGCCGAGAGCTATGCCAACGCCAAGGGCGGCGAACTCTGGCTGGTGAATGCCTATATCCCCGAATACACCGAGGCCAGCCGCTTCAACCATGCGCCCAAGCGCGACCGCAAGCTCTTGGTGCACAAGCGCGAGGCGGGAAAACTCGCCGCCGCCATCCAGCGTGAAGGCATGACCCTGGTGCCGCTGAAGCTCTATTTCAACGACAAGGGCCGGGCCAAGCTGCTCTTGGGCGTGGCCAAGGGCAAGAAGACCCACGACAAGCGCGAAACCGAAAAGGCGCGCGACTGGCAGCGCGACAAGGCGCGGCTGCTCAGGAACCGCGGCTGACTCCGCGCAGATTACAGTTGCCAGCGTCTTCATGACCGGCTGCTAAACCGGTCGAAACGCCGCTGCGCCACGGAACCTGTCATCCTTGCCGCCGTTGATTGCGAGGTAGCGAGGAGGTTTCCATGCGCATCGGCATCGTGGCATTGGCTTTGGCGCTCGGCGGATGCCAGAGCCTGGAATATCCTTCCCATGGTCCGGACGCCGGCAATCCCAACCGCATGGCCTATGCCGGCGATCCCGGCAGCGTCTATGACAGGGCCGCCAACCCGCCCGGCAATATCGGCCGCGCCACCTATGACGCCTATGCCCCGCTGACCAATCTGCCGGCTGACGAAATGTTGCCCGCACCCAGCCTTGACGCCCCGCCGGCCGGGGCCGTGACCGCCGCGCCGCTCAATCCGCCGCCGCCCCGCGCCTCCCGTCGCTGATCGCCCGGCTATGGCCTAGACTGGCGGAATGAAGCGATTCATTCCGGTGTTTGCGCTTTTTCTCGCAGGCGCCGCCCAGGCCGCATGGACGCCGCCCGACATTGCCGCCTATGTCGAGCGGCGCAAGGGCTGCAACCATTTTGGCGGCGAGGAGCCCTACGACAAGGCGCGGGCGGCGCAAATCAACCGCGCGGTGGCGAAGCTGGATTGCCGCGCGCTGGAAGCCGACGAAAAGGCCCTGCTGCGCCGCTACCGCAGCACGCCGGCGTTCCTGAAGCAGATTCGCGCCGCCCGGGACGCGCTGCTGTAGGAGGCCCTCTTGTCATCCCGGCGAAAGTTGGGAAACTTGTCCGTAAGGTTTTCACATCACACCAACCGCGAAGGGCGATGCCATGGGCAGAGAGCAGAAGAGCAACAAGGAAAAGAAAAAGCCCAAGCAGGACAAGGCCGCCAAGGCGGCAAAGGTCGGCACGGCCTATGCGCAGTCCAAGGGCGGCAAGAAATAGCCGTTCGCGGCGGCCTACAGCCCCGCAAGCGTCCTGGCCCGGCCGACAGCCGACTCGAACATCGCCGTCGTCAGCACGCCGGTGTTGGTGTTGTAGCGCGAGCAGTGATAGCTCGACACCAGGGTAAAGCGGCCGATGGCATAAACGCTTTCATGGCCGAAGGGGTGGGCGGCGATGCGCGCGCCCAGGGTCTTCAGCACGCTGTCATGGGCGATCTTGCCCAGCGCCAGGATCACCTTCAGCTTCGGCATGTGCTCCAGCTCCGAAACCAGGAACTGGCGGCAGGTTCTGATCTCGCCGGGCTCCGGCTTGTTCTGCGGCGGCACGCAGCGCACCGAATTGACGATGCGGCAGTTGACCAGCTCCAGGCTGTCATCGGCGCGCTCCTCATAGACGCCTTTTGCCAGCTTCAGCTTCAGCAGGGTGGCGTAGAGCAGGTCGCCGGCCCAGTCGCCGGTGAAGGGCCGCCCCGTCCGGTTGGCCCCCTGCAGCCCCGGCGCCAGCCCGGCGATGGCGATGACGGCGTCGCGCGGGCCGAAGCAGGGCACCGGCGCATTGAACCAGTCAGGATGCTTCTTGCGGTTGTCGTGCCGGAACGCCGCCAGCCGCGGGCAGAGCGGACAGTCCTTGGGCGGTTCCGACGGTGCGGCCATCCCCCGGCCTTAATGCGCCCCCGGCACCCTGTCCAGACGCGCATCCTGTCCCGCTATACTGCCGCCCATGCCGACCGATCCGCCGCAAATCCTGATCGCCCTGGGGGCCAATCTGCCGTCGCCCGCAGGCCTGCCGCCCGACACGCTGAAGGCGGCGCTGGCGGCGCTGACGGAGGCCGGCGTCACCATTGTGAGAGCCTCGTCCTTCCTCCAGACGCCGGCCTGGCCCGACCCCGGCGATCCGCCTTTCACCAACCTCGCAGCTTCCGTGAAGACCTCTTTGCAACCGCTTGCTTTGCTGGAACTTTTGCACCGGATCGAAAACATGTTTGCACGCGTCCGCACCCGGCCCAACGCCCCGCGTTCGCTTGATCTCGATCTGCTGGCCTATGGCGATCTGGTGCTGACCGGGCCGGGGCTGGAGCTGCCTCACCCCCGCCTGGCCGGGCGGCGTTTTGTGCTGGAGCCCCTGGCCGAAATCGTCCCCGGCTGGCGCCATCCGGTCACCGGCCTGACACCGGGCGAGATGCTGGAAAAACTGCCGTGATGATCGCATGGTCGGGCATGGTTCGTTCGACGCGAAATCTCCTCGGGCTCGCCGGGATGCTGGCCCTTGCCGGGCTGTGGCCGGCCCTGGCGCAGATTTCCACCCACGGCACCTCCGCCGTCGGGCCGTTTACCCAGGAACAAGTCGATAGCGGCCGCATCGCCTACAACGCCGCCTGCGCCGGCTGCCATGGCTATGGGTTCAAGAACGGCAACCAGCGCACATCGCTGGTGGGGCGCAGCTTCCTTGCCGGCTGGGGTGACCGCACCACCTGGGAATATTATCGCTATGTCAGCTACCGCATGCCCAACAACGCACCCCAGTCGCTGGCGCCCGAGACCTACAGCGCCATCATCGCCTACATCCTGGCCGCCAACGGGGCGCTGCCCGGGACCGAACCCTTCACGCCGCTGAGTTCGGTACGCATCGACACCATCGCCGACGGCATTGTCCGCGAGCCTGTCCTGACGGGAATTTCGCAGGCGCAATAACGCCTTGCGGGGCTTGCCTGCCATGCGGGCCGGGAGCATGTTTCGCCTCACGGATTCCGCAGAAATCCGGCGACAGGGCTACAGGGGGAAACGATTGCGAAATCTCGTTTGTTCGGCGGCGCTGGCGCTGCTTGTGCTGGGCGCCGGGCCTGCCCTGGCGGCCAGCAATTACACCCTGTCGCTCGACCCCGTCGCCTATGACAACTCGACCCGCGACGTGATTGTCGGCGAGGGCCATCTCAAGGCCACGCTCGATGGCAACAGGCTGACGGTCAGCGGCGATTTCTCCGGCCTGTCCTCCAACGCCACCACCGCCAGATTGGGGCTGGGGCTGGATTTCGGCATTCCCGCCACCGAATTCTTCGCCAATTTGACGGCGACGCCGGCCCAGTCGGGCACCATCAGCGGCAGCGTCACCCTGACCCCGGCCCAGGTCGCGGGGCTGAACCGGCGCCAGCTTTTCCTCCAGCTCAACAGCGTCAAGGGCACCGACGGCTCCCTGTGGGGCTGGTTCGAACCGGCGAAAGCCGCTGCGGCAAAGGGCAGGAAATAAGATGCGCATCTCCGGAAAAGTCATCGGCATTTCCATCGGCGCGCTGGCCCTGGCCGTCGCTGCCTTCGCTGCCGCCCAGGCGCAGATCTCCACCACCGGCACCGCCGGCGTCGGTCCCTTCACCCAGGCGCAGGTCGATGCCGGCCGCGCCGCCTACCAGGCCAACTGTTCCGGCTGCCATGGTCCCGCCCTGCAGGGCGGTCCCAACTCCACCGCCCTGGCCGGTCCCGGCTTCATGGCGGCCTGGGGCGGCCGCAATTCGGCGGATTACTACCGCTATGTCTCGACCCAGATGCCCTATGGCAATGCCGGCGGCCTTTCCGCCGACACCTATGCCAGCATCGTCTCCTTCATCTATGCGGTGAACGGCTCGCGACCGGGCGCCACCGCGCTGACCGCCGACAACGCCACCCGCATCAACAGCTTCACCGACGGCAGGATCGTCGATGCGGTGATCGGCGGCGGCACCCAGGTGGCGCAAGCGGGTCGCGGCGGCGCGGCCCCGGCCGGTGA
>CAZNGO010000029.1:0-96050 GCA_964572805.1 uncultured Rhizobium sp.
GAGATAGGCCCCATTTGCGGATCGACGCCGGCAGGAAGGCCGGCACGCGCGCTGGCCAGTCGTTCGGAGACCTGCTGCCGTGCAAAGTAAATGTCGATATTGTCGTTAAAGACGGCCGTGATTTGGCTGAAACCATTGCGAGACAGTGAGCGCGTCGTCTGTAGTCCTGGGATGCCCGCCAGGGCCGTCTCCAGGGGATAGGTCACTCGTTTCTCGATCTCGACCGGGGATAGCGATGGCGCGATACTGTTGACTTGTACCTGTTTGGTCGTGACGTCCGGAACCGCGTCGATGGGCAGGCGCGATATGTTAATTGCCCCCAGCACCACGATGAGAAGTGTGATGCACACAACGATGTACCGCCGCTGCACGGCGAAGGTGATTATCTTGTCGATCATCGCGCGTAGGTCTTCCTGGTCCAGCCATTAATCATCGCCGCCAGCACTGTCCTTTTGCAGTTCGGCTTTGAGCAGGAAGGAATTGCGTGTGGCGATCTCATCGCCCGGTTTCAGGCCCGACTGAATTTCTGTCGTGCCGCCGCTTTCCGTGCCGACCGTCACGGTCTGAACTTTGAAGCCATCGTCTGTTTTCAAAAAGACCGCATCAGTCCCGCCTATTTTTTGCAGCGCCTCGGTGGGGACCAGCGCTGAAGCGTTGCCGGTATGTCCATGTGCGATGAAAATCCGCGCTGAGACGAGCTGGCCGGGCTGCAGGGATGGAGCGTTGGCCGTGGGCACCAACACGACCGTCGCCGCACGACTCTCCAAATCAACATTGGGCGTGATGGCGCGCACGGCAGCCGCAACCGGGCCTTGCGGCAAGTCAACGGTCGCCTTGTCACCAATCGAAATCCGCTGGGCATCCTGGGATGGCACCGCCGCCTGTATCTCTAACCTTTCAGGATTGGCCACCCGAAACAGTTCGGTTCCCGCGACCACGTAGGAACCGAGGACTGCTGGAGCCGAGGTAATACGCCCCGAGATCGGGCTCAGTATCTCCAGCGAAATCCCGTCCTTGGACAGGCCCGAAGCGCCGCTTGAGGATACCGCTCTTGTCCACTCCGATTGAGCAACCTGCCATTCGGCTTGTGCAGCATCATACTCCTGACGCGAGGTCGCGTTCGCGCGCAGCAAGTTTTTCTGTCTTTCAAACGCCTGTTCGGTGCGCGCCAAACGCGCTTTCGCCGAATCCCGCTCCTCCGCTAATTTGGCGGCCTCACGACTCTGGATTGCGCCCAGGCTCTCACCCGCGCGGACCACATCTCCAAGCCGCTTGCGGATAACAGTCACGGTGCCATCTGCGCGGGCGCCGATGACCGCCGCACCCTCGGGCGTCGGCGCCACGGTCGCCTGTGCAATGATCTGATCGGACAGGTCGCCAAGTGAAACATGAATAGTCCGGATGCCGGCGGCGGCCATCCGTTTGCTGTCCAATTTGATTTCTTGATGGTCCTGGTCGGAGTCGCTGTCCTTGGCCTCGGCCTTCGCTGAGGGGGATGTCGCCGGCAGGATATAGCGACCCAAGGCTACGCCTATTGCCAGCGTAGCGATCAGGGCGACCACCAGAATGGGGATCGGACGGACGGGAAGGAACCCTGGTTTCATCGGCGGAATCATCAAGAAGGCAGCGGAACATTGACCCTGTAGTGGCTACAGGGTCAAATCTAACACGCTGGAAACCTTTAGTCCGGCTTCCCATGCCTAGTTCGTTCAATGAGATCAGCCTGGCCGCCGACAAACCTAGTAAAAGCCGCCCTTATCTGCCCAAGGTGGTTGGCCTCCTTGGCGTCCTTTTCGCTCTGCTGGGCTGTGCTCCTGAGGCCGTGCGCTATCCCCAGCCGGGCATGGCGATCTGGGCGAATGGAAAGGGTGGGACCATTGAGGGGCACGCGACACTCCGGTCAGGCACTTCCGGGTATGCCAGAACGTGCGCCGGCTTTGACGCCTACATTGTACCTGTCACGCCCGTGACGACCGCGTTCATCCGGCAACACTTCCGCAATACGCACAACGGTTATTCGTCCATTATTTCGTTGCAAAGCGAATTCGGGACGTTTGTTACCAACAATGGCGGTGGCCGAGTGCTTTGCCACGGCGATGGAACATTCATCTTTTCCGATCTCGCCGACGGATCATACTATGTCCTGGCAGACATAAAATGGTTGCTGCGATGGGCGCATCGAGGAGGCACCGTTGCCACCACGGCAGATGTGCGCCGGGCGCAAGTAAGCACCGTTACTATCGATGTCTCTTCAGGCGTGCATGGTGAGAGGTCCAATGTGTCCAAATAGCGCCAAATCTCAACCTAGTATTTTGCGCATTGCGCTCGGGCTGAACCTCGCGATGTTCATCATCGGCATGGTGGCAGGACTGGTGGCTCACTCCAGCGCCCTGATTGCCGATTCACTCGATATGCTGGCAGACGGTGCTGCTTATGCCATTGCCTTGGTCGCGCAGCAACGCGGCCACGATTTTAAAGTAGGCGCCGCACGAGCAAGCGGCTTCATTCTCACAGCGCTTGGCTGCGCCGTTATCGTCGATGTGGTACGTCGCGCCATGTTTGGAGCGGCGGCCGATGGTATGATCATGATCGTAATCGCCAGCCTCTCCCTCGTGACAAATCTTTATGTGCTCCGCAAACTTGGCGCCTTCAAATCGGAGGGCGTGCACTTGCGTGCAGCCTGGATATTCACTCGCGCAGACGTGGTTGCAAACATCTGCGTAATCTTTTCCGGGTTGGTCGTAAGCCTCAATGGCCTCGGCTATGTAGACTTGTTAGTGGGCGCCGGTATTGCAATTTATGTGCTCGTCGAGGCTAGGGAAATATTTGTGGAGGCCCGGGCCGCAGCTTCATCCGGTATCGGCGGCGAAAAATAGGTGGCGACAATCTCAGGCAAGCCTCATGATAGCATTTCGATTTTAGCCGGCGCTTTCCCGGTCATGTGCGCGCCGGTGCCAACGTACCCAACCATGCAACGAAGCCCAGCACAGCAAACGCCGCTACTGTTTCTAAAACGAGGCTAGCTTTCAAGGCAATCAAAGCCTTCGATCGGAAGCGGCTTTCTAGCGCGTTCCCAAGTGCCGGGGTCAGTCGGTAACGATTTGAGGCCGCAAGCCCGAGCATTCCAAGAAATATGGCCACTTTCGCAATTAGGACCTGCGCATAAGGCGTAGTCGAGGCTTCAGCCAGGCGATCTACGCCCACCAGAAACCAACTGTTCACTAAGCCGGTCACGACCAATATTGCGACGGCCGCCGATCCGATGCCGGAGAACGCGCGCAGGGAATCATGGAGTTCTCGATCCGTTGCCGGGCTGCTCTGATCCGACCACAGCCAAAAGACGAATACGACCAGCGCTCCGATCCAAACCGCGGCGGCCAAGGAATGCGCAATATCGGCCAGGAGGTGGAAGTACCCTCCTGCGCCCGGGGTGGCCGCACCATGTCCCATCCAGGCAAAGCTACTGCAAGCAATTACGCCCAAGATTGCGCACCACATCCAGAGAACCGAAGACGGTTTTAGGGCGGTGACACATATTAATGCGGTGATCGCAATCAGGGCCCTAGCTATATTAGACCAGCCGAAATTCATTTGCGTAATCACGGCTTGCAAATTGGCTAGTCTCAGTCCCTCGCCAATGGAGCCCGCCAGTAGACCCGTTTGCGAAATGAGGCCCATAACTGCGCTTATGAGCAGAACCACCGAACTGACAATGATTGGACGTTTGGGCCAGCGCTGTACTGCGGCGGCACACGGACCTGTTTTCGGCAGCCCGTAAATAAAGAAAAGCGACGACCCCAAAAGGATCGTCGCTCCGCAATATTGGAAAAACCGAAAGAAAATAACTGCTATGGCCAGCACTCTTCTATTTAACCTTGAAAGAGAGGACGCCTTCGGTACGGTGTCCGTCTTCCGCCGCTGCCGCGTGCCAATTCAGTTTGTAGCTTCCCGCCATGAACGATCCCTGAGGGGTAAGAGTGACGGTCTTTCCATCTGAGGACGTGTCAGTCTTGACAGGCATTTTCATGTTCATGCCGTCCATGACAACTTCAAAGCCCGAAAAAGCAGGCGCGACCTTTTCGCTAAACGTCAGCACGATTGTTTTCGGCGCCGCGACGGTGCTGTCGGCTGCAGGAGACGACTTCACCAAGTCCGTATGAGCAAGAGCCGGACCTGCCAGCACGGCGGTCAAAGTTACAATTCCTGCAATGGAGGCGATGGTCTTTTTCATAGTCTATCCTTTCAAAGCTTTCTGAGTAAATTAGTTTGATGCGGGGCCGATTTTCGTAACGGAGGCGGGGCTCTTGGTTTTCGGCAAATCTATCCAATCCCGGCTCGTGCCATCCGCATAGTGCTGGTGGGCCTTCCACGCTATTTTTTGGTTTGTCGCGGGATTGACAGCGTCGAAAACAAAATCCTTCGACTGACCAGGCGGAATTTCAACCTTCCATGTGATCGAGACAGTGCGCCCAGCCACCTTCTTCGTCTCGGCGGGGTCGGCAATTTTCACTATCGTGACGCCATCAGGCACTTCAAGCTCCACCGACGTGGTCGCCACAGCGCCTTCCGTGGGCGCCTTCACGGTATAGGTTTGATGGGCCCCTGGCTGAGACTCAAAGGGCAGAACACGCACATGGGCTTGGGCCGTGGAGGCCAAGGCCATCGACGCCAGGACTAAAGCAGCCTTGCAGAAATTCATGCGTGTCTCCTTCGATCGAATTTTTCGAAATTCCGTCGCGTGACGAATTTCAACAGCGTGAGCGCTGCACTTTTCTTGATGCCCGATCCATACGGGCCATCCAATACGGCCATAAGCCAGCTTCCCATAGGTATTACGGCCCACAGATATCTATCCCTCTCAAATCTGCGATTGCATGGCTTCAAAAAGCTTCTTGCGGGCCCGCCTGAGCCGCATTTCCACAGCTTTGGGCGTTGTTTCTAGAATCTTTGCAATGTTTTCATGCGAAACCCCGCTGACCACAGCGAGAAGTAGGGGCTCTTTGTAGAAAGGGGGTAAGGCAGCAATTGCTTTGTCCAGTGCGTCTAATCGCCTGGCCTGCTGGACCTCCGCGTCCGTTTCCTGGTCGCGCTGTGCTTGTTCCTGCTGACTGGGTTGGCGGAAGAAAGTCTCAAGAACAATCCGTCGCACGGTCTGTCTTCGGCCGAAATCGCGGCATTTGTTCAGGGCTATAATTCGAAGCCACGGAAGAAACGGTCGGTTCAAATCATATCGAGAAAGGCCATCCCACGCGGCCAAGAAACAGTCTTGAAGCACATCGTAGGCGTCATCGGCGTTTCCGACATATCGCCTGACGAATTGAAAGATTGTATTTCTGTTTCGTTCGACGAGAACATCGAATGCACCTCGTTCCCCGTCTTTGGCGCAAGCGGCTAGGTGCGCTTCGCTGTCTTCGCGGCCAAACTTCACGGCTCCTCTGCGCCAAGCGCATGATTTATTGACTTATCGAAAATCTTCGCTTGCGGTGGCGTGAGGAGCGCCCGCATCGCCAAGACATGCTGGATAGTCTTTTCCTGAAGCGCCCGCATCGCCAAATGGAAATGGTCGATCGCGATGCGCGCCCCAGGCTCATAAGTGTGTTCTTGTGTGATCGAGCGAGCAAGCTCTATGTTCGCTGCGCGCATTTGCTTTTGGAGGCGTTCGCGATCCTGGGAAAAGCTCTTTTCCAACACTTCGAGACGGCGATCCTGATCTGCCGTCAAACCCAAGTCACGGTGAAGTGTCGCATCAATATTTTGTGCCTCTTCCGTGTGGCTGAGACCATATCGTACGCCGGCCCAACCCGCTAAGGCGGCGGCAATGACGGTTATGAGTATCATGACCGCGAATGTGCGGGTCGGTAGGCTCATGGGTGCGCCCCAAATAGCAACGACGAAGGTGCAAGGCCCTCGGCGTCCAAAAGCGTTCTGTGGCTTTGGGCTTCGGCGCTGCTGATGGCGAGGGTGGACCCCGCTGCGGCGCTACTAACAATCGCAACTGCCAGTACCAGAGCTTGCCAGGACACAAGACGGCGTGTCGCCGCCCGTCCGCCCTGGATAAGAGCTTCCCTAACCCATATGTCTTTTTGCAACGATGACAGGTCAAAGCCGGAATCGCGGCTTACCAAACGCTGGATATCGTTCTCGATCATGTCTGAGGTCTCGCCTTAGCCTTTGATAATACGCACGCCGGGCCCCAGCCCTCTACGGGTAGCATCACAACCCCTTCGCAGAAGGCGAATCGCGAAAGGTTAACAGGCTTTCAGAACTGGCGGTACGCCCAGATATTCCGAATATTGGGCTCGGGCAGATAGGCCCGCAGCGCGGGACCGCCTATCTGCAGGAGATAGGGGTCAACCGGCCTGCCGGGCGGGGCGGTCTCAGCTCCCGTGAGATTTCAGCCAATTTTCCAGATCGGCCTTGCCCTTCGTATTTTCGTCAATGGTCTGTTGAGCAATTCGTTTGGCGTCCGCGTCCATACCGTGCTTCAGTTCAATTTGCGCCATATCAATCGCGCCCTGGTGGTGCGCCATCATTTTGCGCGCAAATGTTGCGTCGGGCGTTGAGCCCTTTGCCGCCATCATGGCGGCATCCATCTTTTTCATGGCCGACATGTATTCGCTCATCGCCATTTTGCCGTGATCGTTCATGCCCTTCATGTCGCCGTTGGTCATTCCGGGCATGGGGTGGTCCATCTTCATGGCTCCCGAATTCGATTGTGCGTTGGCGGCAGTTGATAAAAGTGCAACCGCAATCACTGCCGTGATGATTGTCCTGTTCATAGATACATCTCCGTTGAACGCTGCCGGAATCCTTCCGGTGCTGACAGCGACAACGTTGCGTGGAAAGAATAGTTTCGGCCACCCTCCAATCGCCTATCTCTTTGGCCAAAAACCGCCTCCAAGCTCGCCTTCAAACCCCCGACGATCCATCAACATCGGTGTATGGGAGGGATAGGGCACCGAGATGCGTATTATGTTTGAGAATATGCAAATCCGGCCAAAGCCGGAATTCTTATTGGGAGAAAGCATTGAACCCCGAGAAGCGTCTGGAATTGAAGCGGCACCTGCCCAGCCTAGCCTTTGTTGGACTTGCGGGCATAGCAATTGGCGCTGTGGCTGGAATCTTCATCTATACAGGCTTTTACAATATCGGCGCCGACGCTCCGCATACAAAGCCGGTTTACTGGATCATCGAAAATCTTCGCGACCGCTCCATTGCGGTGCGCGCAAAGGATATTGCCGTCCCCGCGACCCTCGCAGATCCGAAGAGTGTTGCTGTCGGCGCGGGCTTGTACGCCGAAATGTGCAGTGGTTGCCACCTAGCGCCTGGGATGGAAAAAACCGAAATAAGCCAGGGGCTATATCCACAGGCGCCCGAGCTACGCTTGGGAGTCGGTCACACAGCGGCGGAAGAGTTCTGGATGATCAAGCATGGCGTCAAAATGACCGCTATGCCAGCCTGGGGACGCACTCATAGCGATGAACTGATATGGGATATGGTCGCCTTCGTCAGGAAACTTCCTTCGCTTTCTGCTGAACAATACCAGGCTTTGGTCAAGAGTGCTCCCGCAGACCACGATACGATGATGCGCGACATGCCCGGCATGGAAAAACCAGCCGAAGACAAAAATTCTCATTAGGTCTACGGCTGAAGCAGTGAGTGGCGTGAAAAGATGTTCGGCTTGATGCCGGCGCAGGTGAAGGCTGCGTTGAACGCTCAAGCGAAAGAATGCGGTGTAGCTAGTTCGCGCAATCGAAATTGCAATCCGCTTCAAAAGCGTTGGCACGAACACCAAAGTTCTACGTTACTGCCGGACATAATGGAGGTCTGTGTTCATGCACTTCAAAAAAAGACTATCAGTGATTTCCATCGCGGCTGTGTCCGCCTTGGGTGTAGTGGCTTTGGCGACGCCCGCGGCGGCACATGTGGTGTGCAACCGGGTAGGAGACTGCTGGAGCACGCATGCGAATGTGAGATACCCCAGCAACCTGGGCATTCGCACATACAGTGACCGCTACGCCAATGATGACTATCGTCAGCAGCGTTGGGGCAACAACGGCCGCTCCTGGAGAGGCAACGATCACGACCGTGATCGCGGCGCGTACCGGAAAGGCGTGTGGTTTTCTTTCTAGTTCACGACGTTAAGCACGCGCGCCCCTCCCCATGTGATAGCGTGTGCGGGAACCCGATGGTGGAAACGCCGTCGGGTTTTCATTTGCATAATTCGATGACTGGTCATCTCCGGGAAAGAGACGCCTTCAGGTGCGCCCCCCTCGACCATGCCTGGTTTGGCGTGAGAGGGATTTGTCGTCGGCCCGCGTATTTCAAATGTAGAAGGCCGCAGATCGTGGTTTGAGCGTGGTCTCCGTTTGACCACCGGAGTCTTTTGGCCAGTCTTTTGGGGGAGAATCCATGGATGGCGCTGCTCTTGTCAACCTTTCAAACCTCATGGCCAAGTTTCGATCGATTGATGTCATCGCCAATAATATTGCCAATGCCTCGACGCCAGGATTTAAACGGGAAGTCGCAAAGTTCGAGGAATTTCTCAAACAGATGCCGCCTTCCGAAGGCGACGATAAGCCAGAAATACTGAGTCTCGTCGCCGATGTCGGGGTTACTCGCGACCTCAGCCAGGGAAGCATCAACTTAACCGGGGCGCCTTACGATCTTGCGATCAACGGTAACGGCTATTTCGTTGTTCAGACACCGCAAGGCGAGCGCTATACCCGCAACGGCCATTTCACACTCGACGGGCAAGGGCGCTTGGTAACGAGCGGCAACGACGTAGTCGTCACCGAAAGCGGCCCGCTGACCATCACCCCGACGGACGGCGCTGTCAGCATAGCTCCCGATGGAACCGTGAGCAGCAAGACAGCGGCCCTTGGGAAAATCAGGATTGTTGATTTTCCCGATCCCTCAAGACTTAAGAAGGAAGGAGCCAGCCTTTACTCCTCCGATCAGGTCGCAAAACGCGCCGCCGGAGAAATTCGTCAAGGAGCGATTGAGAATTCCAACGTGGAGCCGGTAATTGAAATTGCCAAGATGATCGAGGTCATGCGCGCTTACGAAGCTGCGTCGGGCTTGATGAAATCACTGCAGGGCGAGCCTGGGGAAATGGCTCGCCTGGCAAACATGCCGCAAAAATGATGTTGACCGCAGATTCAGTTGCAGCCCGCATGGGTTCATAGCTGGCGTACTAGGTCAGTCGGTGCGAGACCTTTTCCAGAACCGCTACGCCGGCCCCAAACTTGCCTATGGCGTCCCGATGCCGTTCGAGCTGGCTATAAGGGAGGTAGCGAACACTTAGATCTGCGATGCGGCTGAAAGCTGGCCTGGCCATTTGTGACCTCACATCGGCTTCCCGCTTATCTGGTGCTACGAGGTAAAGACTGTGAAGCTTGGTGGTGTTCGCCCCCAGCGCCAGGTCAAGCATTCTGACGATGCCGGAATAAATCGAGGTGGTGTGTTCGACTTCAAAGGCAGCTACAATCTGATCTGTATCGTCTACCCAAAGTACATCTATGAGACGGATGGCATCGGCGCCCGGGCTGGTGTCTATCAGCGCGGGCAATTTGGCCAAAGCGCCGTCTCCCAAACGGCCTTCCCCAAAGGCACGGCCGCGGTCATTCTGAGCAATCCATACCCGATACTTCAGGGCTAGTCCGAGATCACGCAGCCAGCCTTGGATCTCGGTATGCGTACGATCTTCTGCTTCCAATGGCTTAGGTGTAATCGCCTTTTCACTAACAGAGGCCAGTTGTTGTTTCCAGGCGTTACGAGCGTCATCGCCTTCGCCGCGCGGGGGCGGGGTATAAAGGCCCACGCCAATGTCAAAACAGAAGGCTGCGATGCCGCCTAAATCATTGGATAACAAGTTGCGATGTTGGTTGTTGAAAGCAAGCATCCCTTGCCGCATTGCCAGATATTCCAGCCACCGTCCAAGTTTCACGTTGGCGCCGGTGAGCGCGTTATAACCGCGGACGATTGCGGTATTGCAGGGCGGTATTTTGGTGGGATGCAGAAAATAGAGAATGTTTGCCACCGCAGGACCAAGACCTTTGATGCTTAGAGCATCGATGCGATGAATTTCCGCTATGACTGCCTCTTCTGTTTCGCAGCAGACGCAGGATTCAAGGAGCTTACCGAACGCTCTTTGGTTGTTCGGGTTCTCATAAATATCCGGAATTCGCAGCTTGGGTTTCCAAAGAAATGCGTGGTCCGCCCCTTTGAATATTTGGCGTTGCTCGGCAATCGAGTGAACGACTGTCTCCAGGGACGACCCTTTATAAACCACCCCGAAACTGCCGGCTCTTATCTCGTCCGCGACCTGCTGGACTCCGCGTCGGATTGAGCGAAAATTCTTTAGCCGGTCTTGCCAAAGGAACCAGTTTTGGTAGGCGCTTCGCGGGTCGTTTCGCCAACGGGCCAGCAATTCGCTGATTAACTCATCGTCCAACGGTCATCTCCGTTATTCTCCTGGCCGCTGGTATCACCGCAGACGTAAGGTGCTGTCACGCCCCAAAAGTGATTTCTCCCGATGGGCGTTACAAACATTAGAGACACGCCGCTGCAACCTTGAAGGGGTCGATGCCAACAAAATGTTCCGTGGGAGGGATGAGAGCTGTCCGTGCGTATCTAGAATACTGGTCCCATAGACGCTCCCATGACAAAAAGACGCTGGGATCTTCCCATTTACCCATCTGATCGCAGTCCGTTCAAGAAGCATGGATTTAGAGGTACAGTCATGAAGCGGTTCGACCGTCGGCAAGTGCTAAACGGAGCTTCGGCTCTTGGCGGGGGCCTGGTCTTCAGTGCGGCGCTCCCCGCCTGGGCACAGACCGTCACGCCTGGCCTGAAGTCCTCGCTGCCGACGCTATCGGGGCCGGACATCGATCTACGGATTGGCCATTCCAGTCTCAATGTTGACGGGCGTGCGGGCCATGTTGTCACTATAAACGGGACGGTCCCTGGCCCCCTGTTGCGCTTCAAGGAGGGGCAAAATGTTCGCCTCTCGGTGACCAACGACCTCGATGAGGATACCTCGATTCATTGGCACGGCATCTTGGTGCCGTTCCAGATGGATGGCGTGCCAGGTGTCAGCTTTCCCGGGATCAAGCCTGGTCAAACCTTCGTCTACGAATTCCCAATAAAGCAGTCAGGCACCTATTGGTACCATAGTCATTCCGGCCTTCAGGAAGCTGAGGGCCATTATGGTCCGATCGTGATCGATCCTGCGGAGCCCGATCCTGTCGCCTATGACCGCGAACATGTGATCGTGCTTTCCGATTTCAGTTTTATGCATCCCCATACGATCTTTGCTCGCATGAAGCAGCAAGCGGGTGTCTTCAACTACCAAAAGCAGACCGTCGCCAGCCTTTTTGCCGGCAAAGATCAGACGATGGCCGAGCGCTTGCAATGGGACAAGATGCTCATGGACCCGACTGACATTTCCGATGTCACTGGCTCCGTCCTGACGTTTCTCGTGAATGGGCACGGCCCCAACGACAATTGGACTGGCCTCTTCACGCCAGGTGAACGGGTTCGTCTGCGGTTTATCAATACGGCCGCGCAGATGGTTTTCGACGTGCGCATTCCCGGACTGAAAATGACGGTCGTGGCAGCCGATGGTCAGAACGTACGGCCGGTTGAAGTAGATGAGTTCCAGATCGGCAACGCAGAGACCTATGACGTCATTGTTCAGCCGACCGAAGACCGCGCCTTCACGCTGGTCGCCGAGGCCGTGGATCGGTCCGGTATGGGACGGGCAACGCTAGCGCCCAGGGCGGGTATGACAGCCGATGTCCCTCCCCTCCGCGAGCGGCCCCTCGCGACCATGAAAGACATGGGCATGGATATGAGCAGCATGAGCGGAATGGACATGAAAATGTCCGGCTCGATGCCGGGCATGGACTCCAACATGGCTGCAGGAAATATGGCGGGCATGGCCGGGATGCCGGGTATGGACCATGCCGCGATGGGAAAAGGTATGGCGGGAATGTCTATGCCGCCACCAGGCATGGCACCGCCGAAGGCAAGAGGTTCGGATGCTATGGGCGACATGGGTATGTCCATGCTCGATCCAACAAATGCTCCCCAGGTCAAGATGGGGCCTGGTGTACAGACAATCGCACCCATGCCGATGGATCGCACAGGAGAGCCCGGACAAGGCTTGGAAAGCGTTGGGCACAGAGTGTTGGTCTATAAGGATCTGGTGGCCCTTTCACCAAACGCCGATACACGGACGCCGACACGAGCGCTGGATATACATCTCACAGGTAACATGGAACGGTTCATGTGGGGCTTCGATGGCTTGAAGTTCAGCGAAACGACGCAGCCCTACAGCTTTGAGAAAAACGAGCGTGTCCGCGTCACGCTGATTAACGACACGATGATGGCCCACCCCATCCACTTGCACGGCCATTTCTTTGAGCTCACGCATGGGCCTGCAGGATATGGGCCGCGCAAGCACACCGTAATGGTGCTACCCGGGGGAAAGGTGACCTGGGACTTTACCGCCGACCCAGGCGACTGGGCTTTTCACTGTCATATGCTCTACCACATGCACGCAGGAATGTTCCAAGTGTTCAGCGTCCGTCCCCTTCAAGGAGCAGCCACATGAAGCGGCTCCTTCTGCTTGGCCTCATTCCGATTGCCGTTACCGCCGCTGCTCAGACCATGGATCACTCCTCGATGCCGGGGATGGTGATGCCGGGAGACAGTCAAAAACCGGCAAAGAGCTCGACAAAAAAGCCGGCTCCCACCACGCAGAAAGCGCCGGCACAAAAAGCCGCGTCGCCCGGCAAAGCCCCCGCCATAGCGCCGATGGATCATTCGTCCATGCCTGGGATGAAGATGCCTGCGGCCAAACCCGCGGCCCAGGACCATACATCGATGCCCGGCATGGCAATGCCTCCTGGCCAGTCAATGTCGGGCATGGATTTGCCCGCGCAGCCACAAAAGTCATCTTCGATGCCGGGAATGACGATGCCTGCCGGCCAACCGGCGATGCCTGATCACTCATCGATGCCAGGGATGAAAATGCCGGCCGCCGGATCGGGGTCCATGCCGGGGATGAATATGCCGCCAGGTCAGGCGATGCCGGACCACGCGGCTATGCCCGGCATGAATATGAATTCCCCTGGCCACGATATGGCCGCGATGGGAACGGCCGAGATTCCGCATGGGCCGCCTCCCCCGCCACCACAGGATCGCGCGGCGGATCGCTTCTACGCACCAGCAGCAATGGCCGCTGCAGGCGCCCAATTGAAGACCGAACATGGTGGAGAAGCCATATCCAAGGTCATGGTCAGCTTGGCCGAATATCAGGTGAGAGATGGGAAGGACGGTTTCCGATGGGAAGGACAAGGTTGGTATGGCGGTGATATCAATCGCTTTGTCTTGAAGAGCGAGGGTGAAGGCACCCGTGGCGAAGGCGTTGAGAGTGCAGAGCTACAGGGCCTCTACTCTCGCGCTATCGGCGTTTATACCGACGCACAAGTCGGAATTCGCCAGGATTTTGAACCCCACAGCCGCTCGTACGCTACGATCGGCGTGCAATCGATGTTGCCGTATTGGTTTGACGTCGAAGGCGCGCTATTTCTTTCGACGAAAGGAGAATTGCTGGGCAGATTGGAAGGCACTTATGACCTGCTTCTGACCAACCGTCTGATCTTGCAACCGAGAGCCGAACTCAACTTCGCGGCGCAAAGCACGGCAGAGACGCGTACCGGCTCTGGCCTGTCCAACGCCGAACTCGGGTTGCGCTTGCGGTATGAAATTACCCGCGAATTTGCGCCTTACATCGGGGTTTCGTGGGATCAACAGGTTGGTCAAACTGCCAATTATTCACGCGCCCTTGGCAGAGACACGGGCGCTACGAGCTTCGTGTTCGGTATTCGCACTTTCTTCTGAGACGGCAGCCGAGGACAACAACTTCGATCAGGCGCCCTTCGCTGAATGCGTAGTTCTGACCACCAACAACTAACTACGTTCGCGTAAATCCCATAGAATGTTTCGATGACCTCTCGCCTTACACGCCGCATCCTGCGCCATCACGTTCCCATTGGGGCAATTTCCATCGCTAGCGCATTTGCGCTTTATATCACGCGCTCTTATCCAGACGTGCTGACTCGGCTTAGCTTTTCAAGTGCGTATCCTGCACTGGTGCTTATCGGCATCACGCTGGTTATTGGTCCGCTCAAAGTCATCAGCGGCGAGCGAACCGCTATCTCGTTAGATATCCGGCGCGATATAGGTATTTGGGCGGGGCTGATGGGAGTTTTCCACGCTGTCGTCGGGCAGTGTGTTCACCTGCGGGGCCGGCCCTGGCTATACTATATTTACGAAAACTGGAA
The DNA here is from genome assembly GCA_964572805.1 of uncultured Rhizobium sp. Classification (GTDB taxonomy): domain Bacteria; phylum Pseudomonadota; class Alphaproteobacteria; order Micropepsales; family Micropepsaceae; genus Rhizomicrobium. The sequence goes on from CAZNGO010000029.1 coordinate 14,355, forward strand.
ACAGAAACACGCGTTGCCAGTGAGGTATGATCTGTTTGGTTTGGCGAACTACACTGGCCTTATAGCCGCGCTGGCGTTGCTACTCTTACTAGTTACCTCAAACGATGCTTCGGTGCGAAAGCTCGGTGTTTCCCGTTGGAAGCGCTTTCAGCGGTGGAATTATTACTGCTTCGTCCTGACGGCTGTGCACACATTGACTTATCAGGTCGGCATCGAAAGCCCCCAAGTCGTGTTTGTCGGCATCGCAGCACTTGTGATGGCGGCTGCGGGCTTATTTCAGGTTACGGGCTATCGCCAGCGCCGCGCCGGCCTTACAGACGGGTCCACGGCAGGGCGTTAGCCTGGGGGGCGCCCTCGCCTCTTGGTTAGCAAGCGCATCAGCAGCAGGTCGGTCTTAGCTGCCTTCCGTTTGATGGGCGATTATCGAGAGCGCTGTTGTGCGCCCCATATCACTCTTCCGGCCCCAACTCCCGACAGGCTAAATAGTTCCAGAACTAACGACATCGGCTCCCTGAAGCTCGGAGAGGGATGCCGCCATGTTATGCGTATAAATTTAGGAGCCCAACACGTTCGAGGACCAAATGCACGGAAGCAAAGACCACAACATGCATTACATGCATTTCGCCATCATGCTCGCATTGTCGTTTCTGTTCATGTTCGGCTTTATGTACGCAATGGTTGATAGACTTGCGAATGTCTATCCGAACATCAACCAAGCCTACATGGCCGGGCTTATGGTCGCGCCCATGGCGATTCTCGAACTGGTCTTAATGGGCGCAATGTACCCCGACAAAAAGCTCAATTGGGGCATTATCGGGTTGAGCGTAATTCTTCTGTTCGGCTGCTGGGTTGGAATTCGAAGCCAAGTTGCTGTGAACGACACATCCTTTTTGCGCTCAATGATTCCGCATCACGCTGGCGCCATTCTCATGTGCCAGCAAGCCTCTCTCCAAGACGCGGAGATTAAAAAGTTATGCGGAGAGATTATCGAATCGCAAACAAAGGAAATCGCGCAAATGAAAGCAATTCTTGCCCGCAATCGCTAGAGAACCTTCAAGCCGATCGCTATGCCACTTTCCACCGTGCCGCGAAGAAACGCGCATTTCGCCAAAGCCCGCGCTCATTTGCCGGACCGGCTAAATACGTCGATCAATTCTGCAATTTTCTTACGCTGTTCTTCCTTGTTGCCTGAAGCGACGGCGTGTTCCACGCACGTTGCAACGTGGTCACGCAATATCTCTTCTTCCACACGCCGCAAAGCCGCCTGCACCGCAGCAATCTGTGTCACGACCTCAATGCAATAGCGGTCCTCTTCGACCATTCGCGCGATACCGCGGACCTGGCCTTCGATGCGATTGAAGCGTTTTAAGGCGGACGCCTTGATGTCTTTGCGCATGTCGCCTATATACCCCCATAGGGTATACAAAACAAGAGGTTCACAATGGCCAAAAGCCACTCTGACGGCGGATGCTGCGGCGGCGCAGCTAAGGCGACGCAACCGGAACCCAACGATATCGCCACAAAATCCGCGGAGACCAAAGGGTGCGGTTGCGGCTCTCCGAAATCAAACCCCGCGGAAGGATCCGGCCTACAGCCAGTTGCGGCGGAAAATTTGGAGAGTGGCTGTTGTGGCGCAAAAGGGGCCCGCGCGCACTCGCCCGCGTCTGGTAGTTCGAACCAAGTCAGGGGCAACCACGGAGCCGCAGTTCAGGTGACGGACCCTGTCTGCGGCATGGCGGTCGATCCAACAACGTCAAAACATCAGGCCGAGCATGGCAATAAGAACTACTTCTTCTGCAGCGCGGGGTGCCGCGAGAAATTTCTCGCCGATCCCGGGAAATACATTGCGCAGGTCGATGCGCATTCAGGACACGATCAACCCACTGCTACCCCTATGGACATGCAGGGTAGCTCCGACGTGATCTACACCTGCCCAATGCATCCCGAAGTGCGACAGAAGGGACCAGGCCACTGTCCGCTCTGTGGCATGGCCTTGGAGCCTCTCAACGTCGCCGAGGCGGATGGCCCCAACCCGGAGCTGATCGACATGTCGCGGCGCTTCTGGATTGGGCTAGCACTGACATTGCCCGTCTTCCTGCTGGAAATGGGCGGCCACTTGTTCGATCTGCACCATCTGATCGCGCCGCAGAGTTCGGTCTGGATTCAATTTGCGCTCAGCACCCCAGTGGTGCTGTGGGCCGGCTGGCCATTCTTCGTGCGCGGTTGGGCATCGCTGGTGAACCGCTCGCTGAATATGTTCACGCTTATCGCCTTGGGCATTGGAGCGGCCTATGGCTACAGCCTTGTGGCAACACTGGCGCCTGGACTTTTCCCCGCCGCGCTGCGGATGGAGGGCGCGGTACCGGTGTATTACGAAGCCGCCGCGGTCATCACTGTGCTGGTTTTGCTGGGCCAGGTTTTTGAGTTGCGGGCCCGCGCCGGCACGGGCAGCGCGATCCGCGCCTTGCTGGACCTTGCACCGCCGCGCGCCGTCCGGTTGCGGGACGATGGCGAGGAAGACGCTATACCGCTTAACGAAGTGCAAGTGGGCGACCGCTTGCGGGTAAAGCCGGGTGGCCGCGTACCGGTGGACGGTATCGTGATTGAGGGCACGAGCGCTGTTGATGAATCCATGGTAACCGGCGAATCGTTGCCATTAGAAAAGGAAATTGGATCAAAGCTCATTGGTGCTACGGTTAACGGCACGGGCTCGCTCGTTATGCGGGCGGAGAAGATCGGCGGTGACACGGTGCTGGCCCGCATCGTCACCATGGTTTCGGAGGCACAGCGCAGCCGTGCCCCCATTCAACGTCTGGCGGACCAGGTTTCTGGCTGGTTCGTGCCGGTGGTGATCCTGGTTGCGATTCTTTCTTTTGTCGGCTGGATGCTCTGGGGACCGCAACCTGCTTTCGCCAACGCACTGGTGGCAGCGGTATCGGTGGTCATCATCGCCTGCCCATGCGCGCTGGGGCTCGCCACGCCGATGTCGATCATGGTTGGTGTTGGCAAAGGCGCCGGTGCCGGAATCCTTATCAAGAATGCCGAGGCGTTAGAGCGGTTCGAGAAGGTCGATACCCTGGTGGTGGACAAGACCGGAACGCTGACAGAAGGCCGGCCGCGGCTGACCGCCATCGTACCGGTGGAAGGATTTGACGAGGCGACACTGCTCTCGCTGGCCGCAAGCCTGGAACGGTCCAGCGAACATCCGTTGGCCGCCGCGATGCTGGCGGCAGCGAAAGACCGCAATGCTCCGTTGCGCGCGGTATCCGATTTCCGGTCAGTTACCGGCAAGGGCATTACCGGTACTGTGGATGGCAAGCAAGTCGCAGTCGGCACGGCGCAGTTGCTGAAAGAATTGAACGCCGATGCCGCGACGTTGGATGGTCGCGCCGATAATCTGCGGCGTGATGGTGCAACAGCGATGTTTGTCGCGGTAGAGGGACGGGCCGCCGGTATTCTTGCCATAGCTGATCCGATCAAACAGACTACACAGGCCGCACTTGCCCAGCTGCGTGACGAAAATATTCGCATCGTCATGCTGACCGGAGACAACCGGACGACCGCTGAAGCCGTGGCAGCCAAGCTCTGTATCAAAGAAGTCGAAGCCGGTGTTTTGCCAGATGGCAAAAACGCTGTGATACGCAGGTTGCGAGGCGAAGGACGCATCGTCGCGATGGCAGGTGATGGAGTCAATGATGCCCCCGCCTTAGCCGAGGCGGATGTCGGTATCGCTATGGGTACTGGCACCGATGTCGCCATCAAAAGTGCGGGTGTGACGTTGGTCAAGGGCGATTTGGCGGGTATCGCGCGGGCGCGGACCTTGAGCCGGGCCACAATGAACAATATCCGCCAGAACCTCGTCCTTGCCTTCGTCTATAACGTGATCGGGATACCGATCGCAGCTGGCGCCCTCTATCCCGCCTTCGGCCTTCTCCTCAGCCCGGTTATCGCCGCGGCAGCGATGAGCCTCAGCTCCGTGTCGGTGATCGGCAATGCGCTGCGGCTGCGCTGGCTAAGGCTTGCCTAAGGGAGCAACAATGCTCAGCGAAATGTTAAGTCACACGAATTGTTCATCTTTTGGAACGATCCTTGATAGTCAAAGTTCCCGGGAGTATGGTTTGCTCCATGTTTAATCGGCATGTCACACGCCAGATTGCTGCACTTTTTATCGCGCTGGGGTTAATCCTCGGCGGTGCAGCGCCGGCATGGGCCGGTGTGAGCATGCCCGCCAAGGGGGCCTCGACCTCGGGCATGGCGATGATGATGCCTGGCATGGATATGCAAAAAGACTGCATGTCCGACAAGGACACGTCCGGCAAACAAGCACCCTGCAAAAGCACAGAAAGCTCCTGCGCCGTTTGTTCGGGCTGTGCCGTTAACGCTGGATTGACCCCGAATTTCTCGCCGGTGAATCGGGTTTATCACCGCAACATGGGCCTGTTTTTGGCCGACGCGAAGCCGGACGGGCTTACCACCGCTCCAGCACTACCACCCCCTATTCTCCACGCTTGAGTAGACGCACGCCTCGTTGATCGCGAGCGCGTTCGGCTGAGCGTTTCGACGCGTCGGCGCATGTTGCCGGCCCCCCGAAACGCTGCGATTCCATTCCCTCAACGCAACCAGTTCTGCGCGTTCGCGCAGACGGGAGAACACCATGAACATCATCTTGATGAAGCATCCCAAGCTTATCGGTCTTGTCGTCGCCGCTGCTTTATCGTTGGGCGCCGGGGGAGCCGCCTGGGCGGCAAGCGATTACAAGTTTGAAGCCGCCGACTGCCTGTCGGGACACACTGTTGCGGTTAGCCTCATCGACAAGGCGACCGGCAAGTCCATCACCAACGCACAAGTCTTTGCCGTCCACAGGCAGTGGCTTCCCGGCAAAGGAGCACCCACCTTTCTCGATCGGAAGGTTGCGCTTTCGTCTGACGGTGCTGGTCACTTCACCTATCAGGGCAATGACGTGCAACCCGGTGCGAACATTCGGCTCATAGCGCAGCTCGATGGATCAGACATCTCGGGAAATATCGACATCTGCTGAGCAATGCCCGGCGGTCGCGCAAGCGGCTGCCGGGCTCTCTTTCGCGGCAAAGGTGCATCGAATGGTTCGAGGCACCACAACCAAAGGAATGAAAATGTATAGGATCTCTGTTTCCGCGGCGGCGCTACTGTTGCTGAGCATGCCGGCCTTCGCGGCTGATAATATGGGCATGTCCATGAGCGGCCCCAAAACCGGGGCGATGGCCAGCGCAGATTATCGTTTTGAACTGGCGGGACCGCCCCAATCTGCAGGCGGAAAATCTACGGTAGTGGTACGGCTAATACATGGTGGTAAGCCGGTGACCGGCGCGATTGTGATCCAGTCCCGCGCCGACATGGGGCCGATAGGCATGGCCGCCATGACCGCGCCGATCAAGGCGCTGGGCGAAAAACCACCCGGAACTTATCGCTTTGAAGTTGATAACGGCCCCGTCTGGAAAAAACCGGACAACTGGGCTCTGAGCTTCGGCGCCAAGGTGCAAGGCGTCGCCCAAACCGTCACCGGCACTGTGACCGTCAAGCTCGCTCCCTAGTTCATCGTCGGCAGGCAGAACAATTGAGTGCTGCCTGCCGCATGACGGTGCCGCCAGCATCCAGGATTCATCGGAGAAGCGTCATGAAGATAGTTCAGATATTCGGACTTGCTTGTTCGGCGGTCGCGCTCGCGGCTGCCGGGATTGCCGTCGGCTATCGGCTTCATTCGGACACAGGCACGATGCAACCGGTATCTGCGAATGCTCCGGTTGTAGCGCAGCAACCGGCCTTAAATCGCACTCCGCTCTATTACCAAGATCCTGACGGCAAGTCGGACTACTCGCCAATGCCCAAGAAGACGGCCGACGGGCGCGCCTACAAGGCGGTTTATGCAGATACGGGTACGCAGGACACCGCTGCGAAGTCTCGGCCGGCCGGAAAAGGCAGAATTCTCTATTACCGCAATCCAATGGGCCTTCCGGATACGTCTTCATCGCCGAAAAAGGATTCCATGGGGATGGACTACATCCCGGTCCACGAAGGCGAGGACGACTCCGGTGTCGTCACCGTGAGCCCGGCGCGCATGCAAATGCTGGGCGTGCGGACCGTTACAGCTCAGAACAGCACGACCATCTCCCACTCGGTGCAAGCGGCAGGCACCGTTCAACCCGCCGAAAACAGCATTGCAGTGGTCAACACCAAATTTGACGGCTTTATCGAGAAGATATTCGTCGCTACCACTGGCCAAACAGTGCGCGCCGGTCAGCCACTGGCCCAGGTATGGGTTCAGACCCCCGATGTTACGACCAGGATGGGCCCCGATATCGTCACCCGCGAAGTGGACTACATCGTGGCCATGCAGCAGCATGATGATGCGTCCATGGCGCGGGCTCTCCAAAACCTGCGCAATTACGGCATACCGGACTCAGCCATTGCCGAAATTCGCCGCACCGGCCGTGCCACCCGATCCATCACGGTATCAGCGCCGTTCGCCGGCACCATCACCGAAAAACCCGCCATTGAGGGTATGCGGTTCAACACCGGCGATCCTCTCTTCAAGATCGCGGACCTGTCCAAGGTCTGGGTCATGGCCGATGTGCCTGAGCAGGATCTCGGTGCAATCCGAAAGGGCCAATCTGCCCGCGTGACGTTCGTGGCTTTTCCGGGAAGGAGTTTCACTGGCACAGTTGATTTCATCTATCCAACTCTTACGGCAAATACCCGCACCGGACAGGTGCGTATCGTACTCCCCAACAAGGATGGATTACTGCGTCAGTCCATGTATGCAGCGGTTTTGATTGACGCGGCAGCCCCCCAAACGGGCCCTGTTTTGGTCGTACCGGACTCCGCGATCATCGACAGCGGTTCTGCACAGGTCGTCCTGGTTGCCAAAGGCCAGGGCCGGTTTGAGCCGCGGCCTGTCCATATCGGAGCTCGCGGCGACGGAACCATACAGATCCTCGGCGGGCTGAAGCCTGGCGAGCAAGTGGTGGTGGGCGCCAATTTCCTTATCGATGCCGAAAGCAATCTGCGAGCTGCCTTGCAGACTTTTACCTCCGGCAACGGCAAAAGCGCCTCGGGAGACACGCCGTGATCGCTCGGATCATCGAACTATCCGCCCGCAACCGCATGGTCATCCTGCTGATGACCCTGGTGGTGATAACGGCGGGAATCTGGGCCATCGTCAATACTCCGCTTGATGCCATCCCGGACCTTTCCGATCCGCAAGTGATCGTCTACACCGAATATGCCGGTGAGGCGCCGCAAGTCGTCGAGGATCAGGTTACCTACCCACTCACCACCGCCTTGTTAGCCGTGCCGAAGTCGAAAGTTGTTCGCGGGTTCTCTTTCTTCGGCGTTTCGTTCGTCTATGTGGTTTTCGAAGATGGCACAGACATCTACTGGGCCCGCAGCCGGGTGCTGGAATATCTCAACTTCGCTCAGAAAAGGTTGCCTGCCGGAGTAACGCCGTCGCTGGGGCCGGATGCGACCGGCGTGGGTTGGGTGTTCGAATATGCCGTAATCGGGACACAGCGCACCCTCGCCGAACTGCGCTCCATCCAGGACTGGTTTGTTCGCTTCCAGCTCACCAAGGCCGGCGGCGTAGCGGAAGTCGCCAGTCTCGGCGGCTTCGTCAGGCAGTACCAGGTAGTAGTCGATCCCACCAAGTTGCGAGCCTTTGGTATCCCCCTGTCACAAGTCACGGGCGCCATCCGTGCCAACAATGCGGATGTCGGTGGCAGCACCATCGAGTTGAGCGAACGCGAATATATGGTGCGCGGGCGGGGTTATCTCAAAGGCATCGGCGATCTGGAAAATGTTGTGCTCAAAAGCGCCAGCGGCACGCCCGTCCTTGTGAAGGACGTGGCCCGCGTAGAACTGGGGCCCGGAGAACGTCGAGGATTGGCGGAGCTCAACGGCCAGGGTGAAGTAGCCGCCGGCATAGTGTTACAGCGTGATGGAGAAAATGCTCTCAGCGTCATCAAGAACGTCAAGCAGAAGATCGGAGAAATAGCTGGCAGTCTCCCAAAAGGCGTATCAATCCTACCCGTCTATGACCGTTCCAATCTCATCTACCGCGCCATCGATACCCTCAAACATACCCTGGTCGAAGAAAGCATCATCATTGCGCTAGTCTGCATGTTGTTCTTGCTGCATGTCCGCAGCGCGTTGGTCGCCATCATCATGCTGCCGGTCGGCGTGTTGATGGCCTTCATTGTCATGCACGCGATTGGGATTACTTCAAACATCATGAGCCTGGGTGGCATCGCCATCTCTGCCGGCGCCATGGTGGATGCGGCGATCGTGATGATCGAGAACGCCCACAAGAAGCTGGAACGGGCTGGACCGAACGAATCACGGATTGACATCCTCATCAAGGCGGCCATGGAAGTTGGGCCAGCGCTGTTCTTCAGCCTGTTGGTAATCACCGTGTCTTTCCTGCCGGTCTTCACCCTGGAAGGACAGGAAGGACGGCTGTTCAAGCCCCTCGTCTATACTCATACCTTCGCGCTCGCCGCCGCAGCGCTGTTGTCTGTGACCTTGGTGCCGGTGCTGATGATCCTTTTCGTTCGCGGACGAATTCTGCCCGAACGAAAAAATCCAGTAAACCGCGCCTTAATCTGGGTATATCGCCCCATCATCGATGGGGTATTGCGACACCGCAAGTTGACCATCGTCCTTGCCGTTTTGGCACTCGCCGTTTCTGTATATCCAGTCACACGCATCGGCAGCGAGTTCATGCCGACCTTGAACGAAGGCACACTGCTGTACATGCCGGTCAGCCTGCCCAGCATGTCGATCACCAAGGCTGCTGAGCTGATCCAGTTGCAGGACAGGATCATTAAGAGCTTTCCCGAGGTTGAGTCCGTATTCGGCAAGGCCGGACGGGCTGGAACCGCCACTGATCCGGCCCCAGTGGAAATGTTTGAGACTGTCATCAATCTCAAGCCTGAAGAAGCCTGGCCCAAAGGCATGACCGTCGACAAGCTGGTCGCGGACATGAACCAGGCCCTGATGTTTCCTGGAGTTAGCAACGCCTGGACTATGCCGATCAAGGCGCGCATCGACATGCTCTCAACCGGCATCCGTACTCCCGTCGGCATCAAGGTCTACGGCCCTGAATTGACCCAGATCGACCGCCTATCCAAGAATATCGAGGCGGTCGTGCGCAAAGTTCCCGGGACGACCAGCGCCTACGCGGAACGGGTGTTGGGAGGTTACTACCTCAACATGGAACCCGACCGGGCCGCTCTCGCCCGCTACGGCCTTTCCATCGATGACGTGCAGAATGTCGTGCGGACAGCACTTGGGGGCGAGATGGTGACTGAGACGGTCGAGGGTCGGGAGCGCTATGGCGTCACTGTGCGGTATCCACGGGACTTCCGCGATGACCCTAGCGCCATCGCGCGCGAGGTTCTGGTCAATGCACCGGACGGCACATCGATCCCCTTAGGGCAAGTGGCCTCCGTCCGGATTGCCCAGGGACCGCCCTCCATCCGCACCGAGAATGCCCAGCTCGTGGACTATATCTACGTGGACATGCAGGGACGCGACCTCGGCGGCTATGTCGACGAGGCCCGGAAAGCCGTGGCGGATCAGATCGCAATGCCGCAGGGCTATCACGTCGAATGGAGTGGGCAATTTGAGTATCTGCAGCGCGCGTCCGATCGCCTCAAAACTGTGGTTCCGGGTACGTTGCTGTTGATTTTCCTGCTGCTCTACATGAATTTTCGGCGCCTGACAGAGACATTCATCGTCATGCTATCGGTGCCGTTTGCACTGACAGGTGGTTTCTGGCTCATGTATTTTATGGGCTTCAACATGAGTGTCGCAGTGGCGGTGGGCTTTATCGCCTTGGCTGGCGTTGCGGCGGAGACCGGCGTGGTCATGCTAATATATCTCGACAGCGCGCTGTCAGCTCTCGTCGCCCAGCGTAAAGAGGAAGGCCACACCTTCACCGCAGACGACCTCTATCGCGCGATAATGGAGGGCGCGGTCGAACGGGTTCGACCAAAAATGATGACGGTTGTCGCCATCATGGCCAGCTTGCTGCCTATCCTCTGGAGCACCGGCACTGGCTCTGAAGTTATGAAGCGTATCGCCGTTCCCCTAGTGGGCGGCATGTTGTCGTCCACAATACTGACGCTAATCGTTATTCCAGCGATTTATGCTTTGGTTAAGAAGGGCCAGCTTGAACAAACTCCGTAGTGCGCGAGCTGTGAAGTCAAACCGGCACCCACGCTTTTTACGGAGCTTCCTGGAAGCCGCCTATCACAGCGTTTCGATATTTGCAGGACCGCCAGCACCTTTTTGCCCAAGGGCCGGTGAATAGCGCCCAAAGAGCGCACGGCTTATCGCCCCCCCAGCAAGTGCCAACCCGACATTGCCGGAGTTCCATGTGAGAGGGATTTAGCCAGCCAAGACGTATTTATTAGGCTGAGGGCTTTTCACAATGAACGATTTGCTAAAACGCTTGCATTACCCAAATAGTCATGGACCGCCGGGATTGTTTTGGGATCGAAGCAAATTGCCATCTCAAATGCGATGGCTTTGAACATCATGCGAACAGCGGCCAAGGCGTTTGCGCCAGATCATCGATGGGATCGCATCGCTTTCCTGGCTTTTGCGGCTATGTCTTGGGTCGCTGTTGTCATGGGTTTCGGCCCAGAACTCGGCGGGCACCTGAAGGGCCTTACGCCCTATCCGCCTCTGATCGTACATGTTCACGTTGTAGTTTTCGGTGGCTGGTTAGTCCTGTTCACGACGCAAATCTGGTTGATCCGTTCGCGCCGGCAGGACCTTCATCGCAAGCTAGGCCTGATCGCCGTGCCACTTGTACCCATCATGGTCGTCCTCGGCGTGGCAACGGCCTTGGTAAGCCGGGGACTACGCTTTGAATCTGGGAAAAACGAAATGTTGGCCTTCATGATTGTGCCGCTCACGGACATGGTGCTATTCCCCAGCTTCGCCGTTCCGGGGTTGCTGCTGCGCAAGGACGCGGCAAGGCATAAAAGACTGATATTGCTGGCGACTGTCATGCTGTTGCCGGCCGCGTTCGGCCGCTGGATTGGCCCCTGGATCATCGTTCATTGGGGGGATGGCTTCTTCGGATTCATGGCCCAATCTTATCTGGGCCCTGACCTTATGATCCTTGCGGCAATGGCATATGATCGCATGACGCGTGGGCGCGTCAATGCGATTTTTCTCATCGCTCTTCCCTGGATCATGACCGTGCAAGCAATAACCTCGGCGATCTATCATTGGCCTGGCTGGTTGCCTTTAGCACAGAGAATGATTGGTTATTAAAACCGAGCGCGCTCTTGATCGACAAGATCGGCGGCCAGACGCCATCTTCAATCGCGGTGGATTTGAGCCCTCGAAGGGGCCTGGCCACCCGCGACTCGCGCGCGGTCTTGAGACCGGCGGCGGCTGGAACGTTTAGCCTTCTTTTTCACAGGCATACTTCTCTCCCAGGCATATTCCTGCGACACAATATTTTGTAGGGAAATGAGTTCCCAACGCTAGCGCACCTCCTCAAATTTTGTCTTGAAAGACCGGTTGTCCGCGATATCTGCTTTGGCGATTGGGATAGGAGGGTTCCATGCACGAATACGAGATACGCATCCTGAAGAATGATGGTTCGACCGGCGTCATTATGCAGGAAGTCCATTTGAGTACCCACGCCGCGGTGAACAAAGCCCGGCGGCTGGCCGGCGAAAAACCCTTTGAGGTCTGGTCGGATAAACGGTGCGTCTATTCCACCGCCAAAAAGCCCCCGTCATCTGACGACCCTCCGCAGCGACCAGCCGCCTGACTCATTCCAGGTCGGCAGCCCATGTTGCGTAAGGCGTGTTTTTGGCCAGAAACCGATTGTAATCCCGCGCGCCATCACGCCACCACGCGGGGCCGCGTTCGCCCAGCCCACGTTTGGCCTGCTCAACAGCGCGGCGCGCGGTCGTCATGGCCACGGACCCGGTCTCGGCATTTCGAATGGCCCGGCGCGCATCCATCAGGGCTTTGACGAGCTTTTCCCGTTTGGCTTGGGATAGTGCTGGGTTGGTCGCGCGCCACAGGCGGCCGCGTACCAGGATGTAACGACCATCAGGGGTGGTGGGCGGCTCCTTCGCGCTCAAAACAACCCGCCAGGGTCACTGACGGTCGGATTGGCTCGCTTGGCCTTCGACGCCTCGCGTTCTTCCTTGGTCATTCTCCAATTGATGCCTTCGACGGTGCGAAGACAGGATTTGGCCTTGGCTGGCGAACTGTCATTTTGGCCGAGCCAGGTTTCCCAATCCTCCTTGGCCAGAAAGGCTGGCATACGGTCTGACTCGGCGTGTTCTGTCGACAGTGTGCGAATAAGCGCGTTGGCGGGAACGGTGACCATGACGCAGGCCAGAAGTGGGTCCGGCAGGTCCGGTATTTCAAAGCGGTCATAGAGCATGGCGATGGCACCAGCAGGCTCACCGCCAAGCGTGATGGTGTACTGCTCCGTCACCGTGGGTGATATCTGCTTTCCTTCGTTGAAGGTTTTGACCAGAACGATGCCGCGCTGGGCATTCTGGAAAGCGCGGGCAAAAGTCGGTTTGCTGTCGATCGTTTCGGATCGCGCATGGATCGGATCAGGCGAGCGCCAATTGCCTCGCCGCGGATATCCCCAGCGCATCGGCACGGTGCGACGGGCCTTCGCCTCTGCATCCCAGATGATAAGGTTGAGAGGCGCCATGACCCGGAAACCAACTTCCTGATCGTTGCCGCCGCCGCCAGAGGTTGAGGTAAAGGCGCCGCTGAAATCGACAACCTCGCTCCAAGAGGCCATTGCCATGAATTTACCGCACATGGCGCTCTACCGCTGATCAGTCTTGGAATGGTGACGTGTCAAACTTGTCGAACAGCTCTTTGACACTCGCATAGATCTGAACCGCACCCGCGCCCGCCAATACTTCACTGGAAAAACCGCCGGACCGCAATGCGATTGTCCGGATGTTTGAGCGCAATGCGGATTCGGCGTCGTAGGGTGTATCGCCAACCGCCATTGTTTCGGACGCCGAAAGCGGAAACACCTTCGCAAGTGCCGCCGCGAAAATGTCGCCCGCGGGCTTGGAGTTTTCCACATCGTCTTTTGAGACCGTGCCGGTCAGAAACGGCTCGACCCGCAGCAGCCCGACATAATGGTCAACTTCGGACTTTTCGGACGACGACGCCAAAAGAACCTGTGTCCCTTTCGCGTGCAACATCTCGAGGAGGTCGAAAGCATGGGGAAAAGGTTTGACCTGCGCCAGGTATTTGGGCCGAAAAATTTCCCCGTGACGCTGGGAAATCGCCTTCTGGGATTTCTCATCGATGCCTGGAATAAGCGACGGGACCAGCTGATCGCCGCCTTTGCCGATCTGCGGCCGGATATCGCCCTGGTCGAAGTGGTGACCATGATCCCTGAAAGCCTCCTGCCAAGCCATCACATGGAAATCGTTGGAATCCACCAATGTGCCGTCGATGTCGAAGAAGACCGCCCTTAGCATTCCCGCTCCTGCGTCGCGTTGGTCCGCAAAAAATTTCCAGACCGAGTCCTACGGATTTTCCGGGACTTAGACAGCCAACGTCTGAACCGGCAGACCAGTCCCCATTGACTCTCGGGGTCAAAAGGAACGAAAGGGGAACGTATATCCAGGACGCCAGTTGAATCCACCCATGACCGCAGCCCCCGCCCAGATGGACGCCCTTCGGGAACAAATCCGCCGGATCGAGGCCGGAGGCCGGGTTTCTTGTGGGTTTTTGCCCTTCGGCGTCCCGGAAATCGACGAGCGCCTGCCGGGCGGCGGCCTTGCGCTGGGCGCCCTCCATGAAGTGGCCGGCGGCGCAAATGGCGCCCTGGACGGGGCGGCAGCAGCACAATTTGCTGCCGGCATCCTGGCTCGCACCCATGGCCAGGTTTTGTGGTGCCTGTCGCGGCGCGATCTGTTCGCGCCTGCCTTGGCGCTGGCCGGCCTTCATCCCGACCGGATCATCTATGCCGAGGCCGGATCGGAAAAGGCGATCTTGGCCTGTTTTGAGGAAGGGCTGCGGCACGGCGGGTTGGCGGGTGTGGTGGCGGAGGTGGCGCGGCTGCCCATGACGCCCTCGCGGCGCCTTCAGCTCGCCGCGGAAACCACCGGCACGATCGGCATCGCCATCCGTCGATGGCGAAGACAGACCGAAGCGGCGGATTTTGGACAACCGACGGCTAGCACGACCCGCTGGCGGGTGACGGCCCTGCCCTCGTCACCACTGCCGGTGCCAGGGGTGGGACGGCCGCGATGGCTGGTGGAGTTGATCCGGGCGCGTGCCGGGGAATGCGCGGATTTTGAGGTTGAAGGCTGTGACGAAGAGGGTCGCCTCGCTATTCCTGCCAAGCTGGTCCACCGACCGGCTCAGGCGGACGATGGGCGCGGACGCGCCGTCGCTTGATACGCCACTCGTCCTGATCGGCTATGAGGGACGGCGGCGGGTTGTCCTGCACGCCGATCAGGCTGCACGCCGCGCTGGGCTTGCCGTTGGAATGCCCGCAACCAAAGCCCAGGCATTGATCGCCGGCTTGGTCATGCACGACGCCGATCCGGAGGCTGACGCGCAAGCACTGGAAAAACTCGCTGTCTGGATGCAGCGGCATTATTCGCCGCTGGTGACGGTCTCCCATCCCGATGGCCTCATCCTCGACATCACAGGCGTCGCGCACCTGTTCGGCGGCGAAGCCGCCATGCTCAAGGAAATGGTCCGCAAACTGGCTGCCGTGGGCTGTGGTTCGCGCATCGCAGCGGCCCCAAGTTACGGTGCAGCCCACGCGCTCGCCCGGTTTGTCGCCACAACCACCTATATCCTCGATAGTACCAAAATCGGAGAAGCGCTCGATCTGCTGCCGGTTGCCGCCTTGCGGCTACCGGCTGAGGTTGTGGGCGCGCTCAAGAAACTGGGTTTCGAGCGCATCGGAGAACTCAACGCCACGCTGCGTGCGCCTCTGGCGCTACGCTTCGGCTCCATGATCGGCATGCGCCTGGATCAAGCCTATGGCCGGATCAGCGAGCCGTTTGATCCGATCATCCCGCCGCAAACTCCTCACGTCCGCAAGAACTTCGCCGAACCCATTGGCGCGCCAGAAACCATCGCGCGCTACACGGGCGTGCTGGTAGAACAGCTCGCCGCCGAACTCGAAGTGAAAGGTCTGGGCGCGCGCAAGCTTGATCTGCTGCTGTTCCGTGTCGACAACCGCATCGAGGCGATCCGTGTCGGAACCAGCCGCCCCGTGCGGGAGGTCAAGCGCTTGACCAAGCTGCTGTGCGACCAGATCGAAAAGGTCGATCCAGGCTTTGGCATCGAGACCATGACGTTGACCGCCTTTGTGGCCGAACCTCTCGCTTACCGCACATCCGTATCCGCCCTTGGCGAGCCGGAAGTCAAAGATGTCTCCGGCCTGATCGACACCCTTTCCAACCGGATTGGCGAACAGGCGCTCTATCGATTGACGCCGGTGGAAAGCGATGTACCTGAACGCGCCGTCAAACGCGTGACTCCGCTCGCACCTGCCAGCGGTGCTAACTGGCCAGCCCATTGGCCGCGCCCTGCCCGCCTGCTCGATCCACCGGAATCCGTCGAGACCGTTGCACTGCTCCCGGACCATCCGCCAGCCGCCTTCACGTGGCGGGGCTTGCGTCGCCGGGTCGCACGTGCCGATGGCCCCGAACGGGTTTTCGGCGAATGGTGGAAGGCCGATGCCGAATGCGCCGCCGTGCGCGATTACTTCCAGGTCGAAGACGATGCCGGCGAACGCTACTGGCTCTTTCGTGCGGGTGATGGCGAGGATCTGAAGACTGGGTCGCACCGTTGGTTTCTCCACGGGGTCTTTGCATGACCCGCTATGCCGAACTGCAGTGTGCCTCCAACTTTTCCTTCCTGCGGGGTGCATCTTCGGCAGAGCAACTATTCGCCACCGCAGCCGCGTTGGGCATCGAGGCGCTCGCGCTTACCGACACGAACTCGCTGGCCGGGATCGTTCGCGCGCATGAAGCCGCCAAAACCACGGGGGTTCGGCTGATCGTAGGATGCCGCCTGCAATTAATCGACGATACCGAGCTGCTGGTTTATCCGCAGGATCGGCCGGCCTATGCGCGGCTTTGCAGATTGCTCAGCATTGGTAAATCCCGAGCTGGAAAGGCGCGTTGCCATCTCAGCTGGGATGATGTCGCAGGCTGGCAGGAAGGGTTGCTGGCCATCCTGATCCCGGGGCAAGTGGATAAGTCCTTCGAAGCCAAGCTGACGCGCCTTAAGCAAATTTTCGATGATCGCGCTTATTGCGCTATGACATTACAACGCCGGCCTCGCGACCAGTTGCGATTGGCGCAAATCAACAATCTAGCGACAGCGCAGGGCGTGCCCACGATTGCCACCAATGACGTGCTGTTTCATACCCCTGACCTGCGCATCTTGCAGGATGTCATCACCTGCATCCGCGAACGCACAACAATAGATAACGTCGGCTTTAAACGGGAACGCCATGCCGACCGCTACCTCAAAGCCCCTGATGAGATGGCGCGGCTGTTTCGCCTTTGGCCGGATGCCGTCGAACGCAGCGCCCAGATTGCCGACAAGCTACGCTTTTCCCTGAACGAGCTGGCATATCAGTATCCCCATGAGGTTTGTTTGCCGGGCCTCACGCCCCAGCAAGCGCTGGAGAAGCTTACATGGGAGGGCACCAAATCTCGCTACCCCGAGGGACTTCCTGACAGCGTCGAAAAAACCATCCGACACGAACTCACCCTGATCGAAAGCCTGGGCTATGCCCCTTATTTCCTGACGGTCGATTCAATTGTCCGCTTCGCTCGCAGCAAAGGAATTCTATGCCAAGGCCGCGGCTCCGCTGCCAACTCCGCAGTCTGCTACGTGCTGGGCATCACATCCATAGATCCTGGTCGAAACGATCTCCTATTCGAACGCTTCGTCAGCCAAGAACGTAAAGAACCGCCGGATATCGACGTCGACTTTGAGCATGAACGGCGCGAAGAAGTCATTCAATGGGTCTACAACACCTACGGGCGCCATCGCGCCGCGCTATGTTCGACCGTCATCCGGTACCGCGCCAAGGGCGCGCTCCGCGATGTTGGCAAGGCCCTGGGTCTGCCGGAAGACATGATTGGAATGCTGTCCAAGCAAGTCTGGGGCTGGTCCGAAGAAGGCGTAGAGCCAAAACACGCCGAAGAGCTCAATCTTAATCTTTCCGACCGTCGCCTGAAGATGACTTTGGCGATTGCCCGCCAACTCATTGGCGCACCACGCCACCTCTCCCAGCACCCCGGCGGGTTTGTCTTGACCGAAGACCGGCTGGACGAACTGGTCCCTATCGAGCCGGCAGCCATGGACGACCGCCAAGTCATCGAATGGGACAAAGACGATATCGATGCCCTGAAATTCATGAAGGTCGATGTCCTGGCGCTAGGCATGCTGACCTGCATGCGGATAGGTTTCGATTTGTTACGTCAGCACAAGGAAATTGAACTCGATCTGGCCACCATTCCAGCCGAAGACCCTCGAACTTATGCGATGATCCGCAAGGCGGACACGCTGGGCACGTTCCAAATCGAAAGCCGGGCGCAAATGGCGATGTTGCCCCGCCTCAAGCCCCGCACCTTCTATGACCTGGTCATTGAGGTGGCGATTGTGCGGCCCGGCCCTATCCAAGGCGACATGGTTCATCCTTATTTGCGCCGGCGCGAAGGCAAAGAAGAAGTCGTCTACCCGAGGCCGGAACTGGAAAAGGTCCTTGGCAAAACGCTGGGCGTTCCGCTGTTTCAGGAACAGGCTATGCGTGTAGCCATCGAATGTGCGGGCTTCACGCCTGGGGAAGCCAATCAACTCCGCCGCGCTATGGCAACGTTCAAGTTCACCGGCGGGGTCTCCGCATTTGCCGACAAGTTAGTCAACGGCATGGTAGCGCGGGGCTACACGGAAGAATTCGCCCGCAAGACTTTCACCCAGCTCGAAGGCTTTGGCTCCTATGGATTTCCCGAAAGTCATGCCGCTAGCTTCGCCCTGATCGCCTATGCCTCTTCCTGGCTCAAATGCTGGCATCCGGATGTGTTCTGTGCCGCGCTCTTGAACGCTCAACCCATGGGCTTTTATGAGCCGTCCTCCATCGTTCGCGATGCGCGGGATCATGGCGTCGAGGTCCGTCCCGTCGACATCAACCGCTCCCGCTGGGATTGCACCCTTGAGCCAACAGATGCCGATGGCCGCTTTGCAGTCCGGCTCGGATTTCGTCTGGTATCAGGGTTTCGCGATACAGAAGCTGCGGCACTGGTGAGCGGCCGCAACGCCCTGCCCTTCTCAGACGTCGAAGATGCCTGGCGCCGAAGCGGTGTCCAAGTCTCGTCGCTAGTCCGCTTGGCAGAGGCAGATGGATTCAGCGGCTCCATCGGCCTGGCCCGCCGCGATGCCCTTTGGGCCATCAAGGCGTTGCGGGACAACCCGCTGCCCTTGTTTGTCGCGTCGGAGGACAGGCCGCCTGTGCCCGAAGTCAACGAAGTCGCGGTCCGGCTCAAAGCTATGACGGCAGGCCACGAGGTGGTTGAAGACTATGCCCATGTGGGCCTGACCCTGCGAGCACACCCGGTTTCATTCCTTCGGTCAGAATTGCAGGCTGTAAAGGTGTTGACGTGCGCGGACGCCAACGCCTACCCCGATCGCCGCCGCATGAAAGTGGCCGGCCTGGTCTTGGTCCGCCAGCGTCCAGGTTCGGCTAAGGGCGTTATGTTCATCACGATCGAAGACGAGACTGGTGTCTCCAACCTCGTTATCTGGCCGAGCGTCTACGAAAAGAACCGGCGCATCATTCATGCCGCCCACATGCTGTTAGTCGAAGCGAAGGTCCAGCGCGAAGGCCTTGTTGTCCATCTGGTCGTCGAAACGCTGACGGACCTATCCGACCGCCTAGCAGCGATCAGTGAGGACGAAACGCCCTTCCCGCTTCCACATGGACGTGGGGATGAATTTCATCACGGCGGTGGCAGCCCAGACTCCCGCGATCGGCCAAAGCGTCAACCTCGGGATATCTATATTCCAGACCTACATATCGATACACTCAAGATCAAACCACGAAATTTTCGATAGCGCGCGCACTTCCGGGGACAAGCCTTTGCAAATGCTCCGCATCGCCCATACCGGTGGTATCTCGACCGTCCTGGCCAAGGATCATATCCATCACTTCACGAGCGATCCGGCGCGCGGCGGCGCCGATGCGCGCAAAGGCTTCCTGACCCTCAACGTCCAACTCTTCATCCAGGGGGCCAATGCCTGGGTTAGGCCGACGCTAAGGCCGGGCGAAGCATTGCTCCCGCCGCAGCGGATCATCGAAGACGTGGCGGTGGACATTAACTTTCCCAGCCGTAGTGGCTTGCAGGATCGGCTGGCCGAGCAAGGTTATCGCCTCGTGTGGTCCACGGAATCCAATGCAGGTTCCCGCATCGAAGAGGAAGGCTGGCAGCGCGTTATCGAAGAGAATGCGCAGGGACAGTTGCGCCAATTTCGCGTCAAGGATCGCAGTGACGACCTGTTACTGTTGAAAAAGCCCAACCCATAACCGTGCTAGGGCATCGGCGCCGCCGCCCCGGGCGCCGCAATGGCTGGCGCAGCGGGAACTGGCGGCACCAACAGATCAATCCAGAACTGCGGAGGAACCGGTAGCCGGTAATGGCGACATGCGGCAAGGGTTAGAGGCCAAAACCCGGATTGTTCGGCGGAGAGCGCGGCAAACCCTGTCGTCTTCGTGCATGCGTCCTTGATGATTCTGAGCAATTCCTGACCGTCCTCGGTGACCGGGAGATCGGTCAAGGCGATGCCATGGCTTTCATCATTGAGGTAAAGATGCTGTTCGCTCGTCGCGTCTGGAAGCCAAGTCTGCAAAGTGCAATGCCGCAGCATCGTGCTGGTGATCTTGGTCAAGCCGCGCATCGCATCTTTGTCACCAAGCGCCGTCAGCCAGGCCGACAGCAACGGAATGAGCGTACTAGCACTGGTCATCTCCTTCAGATATTCGTCGGTCTGCTCCCGTGGATGCTGGATCAGATCACGATAATCGCCGGACGAAATCGGATAGCGGCCCTGAGATTTGACCGTATAAAAGAGACGGTTAGACATCTCCGACAGCCACCACCGGATGTCGCCACCGACATGCCCGAAGCGTCCCGCGAACTGCAGAAACAGCGCGATATCGGTGGCCTGGCTATCGGTCGCCGGCAACAGTAGTACCGGGTTGTTGGCGATCATCTGCATGCCGGACTTGGCGACATCTGCCAGCGCCTCCATTACAGGCGCGGTCGGCGCGACCTGCGTAAAATAGACCGCGGACCAGTAAAGCCACGAGCCAGTCATTGCCACTCGACCCAAGACGTCGAAGAGCCGCAGATTAATATCCACCGACTCCATGGAGCCGACCGCGACGGACAGCGCATTGTGCTTGTCCACATAAGGTTTGATCTTGGTGTCGAAAAATAAGGAGCCGATGCGCAAATGCACCTCGGTGAGACCGAAGACGACGGAACTCAGCGCTCTACCCGTCATCGTATTCTTGCCCCGGTGAGGCTTAGCAAGCTCCCAGACATGAAGCAGCGCCAATTCGCTGGTCCGGTAAGGGGCATCCAGATTGTTGGCGTCACGGGCCCAGACAAACAAAATCCAGGTACAGATGTAAATCTGCCGGGCGACCCGGACCCGGTCCTTGTCAGTCTTGACCGAGCTGCGCAAGGCGAAGATTCGTTTTGGCGAAATGCAGGTAGGAAATATCAGGCTGGTCGGCCATCGCTACTGCCTTTTGGAAGTGCGACCGCAGCTCCTTGGGCAGCACCTTCTCGCGCAAAAGGCCAGACATCAGCATTTCCGCCAGCGTGTCGCCGGTCCATTCTTCGTAGCGCCGCTTCGGCTTGGTGTGTTGCTTGGTATAATTGGTAACCAGCGAGCGGGCGCTTTGATGCACTTCACCACCCAGGCACAGCACTATCACCACAGGCAGTTTGCGATAGGCCGGCGGAATGCGCGTCGGAATATATTCATCGATGATCTCGTTAAGGGATGCGCGCATTCTTTGCGAATTACCGTCCCAATCCGTGCGTGTCAGATCGCCCGGCTTAACGCAGAATAGATAGACGCACTGTTTACCCTTTCCGTCCTTGCCGACCGCCGCGACGTCCACACCACGCTGAGCGGTGCCGATGGCAGGACGCGAAAACACCTGATACCCCGCTTCACTCAGAAGGTCGGGCAGGATCGCATCAAGTTCGTTACGTTCGCGCAATGACGCAATATAATCTCGCAATAATGGTTTCATGGGCGTGCCATCCGAAAGCGCCACAGCATCCAGGAAAGACTGACCGGGTCGAGGACATCCAGTCTGGGAACTTCGACCGAATGGCTATAGGCATGCATATCCATCGTCATCGGCGGATTGTCTGCGCCACGGACGTAGGTCATGGTCGAGCGCCCATAAAGTATCGTCGATTGATGGACTAGGCTCAGCAGGACCGATTCTTTGCGGACCTGCTTGTGCATATCGCGGTTCATTTCCATGCGGCGTTCACGAGATATGCTGACTTGATAGTCTGAAGGCAAAAGCTCCTTGATCGGCCCCTTAGTTTCCAGCCCCTTCACATAGTCCGCCGCCTGCTTGAGCGCCTTGCGTGCCGGCGCCCAGGCAGCATCACCCCTCTTGATCGTTTTAAGATAATCCTGAACGCTACCCAGGTAATTCAGCAGCAGCGGAAAATACAGCAGCTTGGTCAGGATGGGCGTTGCCTTGGCGTCCTTGAGACGCAGTCCCGCCACAATAACGGAGGCCGCCGTTGTGGGATGGATGAAGAACCAGCCCACCGCGCGGTATGCAAGCGCGACAATCTCATCGGATGACAACCCGGCGGCGCTGAGGTCGGCGACAAATGGTGCGCCTTGTCCCGCTTTGACCGTGATGGCAACAGCTGCTTCGCATAACATGGGATTGCCAGTTCCGAGCCAGCGCACCACAAGATCGAATACCTGCTGCTGGCCCATCGCATGGAAGCGGTGCAGGATCGAACCGTTCTTACCCATATCTATTAAACCCTGCCCCAGCAGGGTGGTCAGGTGGGCAAGGGCCTTGGCATCGTGCGGGGGCTTGATCAGGTGACCAAGAACTATGACCAACAGATTGCGCAGACGCTCGTTGCTCAAATCCGCCGCCATGGCTATGTCCAGGCTATCCGTCACGGCCTGATCATCAAACAGGTTGGTTCGCCGCCACAGACCTTGCAGCATCGCCTCCACAGTCTGATTGGTGGGATTGGCCTGCACGGCCGCCACGAATAGCGGTGTCCAGATCGGAGCCAAATGTGGGACGTGCTTGAGGATCTCCCAGGCCGTAAAGATGGCCGTAAACCGAGTCATGTCGTGCGGGTCGGCCTGCGCCAGCGGCAGAATCTTGGCGAGCGCGACAGCTGCGGTAGCATCGTCGGCCGGCTGAATGGCGCCCAAGGCAGAGGTGGCGAACTGTCGGCGCGAATCGTCGAAGGCGAGGAATGGGAATACCAAGGTGGGATCACCGCGCACTTCCAGCGCGGCCGCCAAATAGCCGGCGTCTTCGCTGGTGCCGACCCGGAACGACTCCAAGATGTTTTCCGCGCGCGTATGGTCTTTGGAGAGCCAAGCCTTGAAGGCCTGCAGAGGAAAGCCTGCGAACCCATCGGCGCCGCCTTTCTGCACTAGGTATTTAACCATGGCCATCATGTCGGCCAAGGGCGCCGTCAGTTTTGGAATGAGATCGCCCATCAATTGCTGGGCGTTGAAAAAATCTCTGCCTGCTAGCCGGTCAATGGCCGCGAATGACTTTTCGCCCAGAAGATCGAAACGACCCGCATTGTGTAGCGCGGCGGCACGGTTGAGCAGAGAATCGGGTGAATCGTGATCGACTTCCGTTTCGAGCAAATCGAGCAACATACCGGCATCGGCACTTGCGATCAGTTCATCGTCTGTTGGAATCGTGCCAGCGTGCGACATTAGTGCTCCAACCTGCGGCGCACCACCGCATCGGTCTCGTGCATCCTGGCCTCGCCGTCATAGCTGCGGGCAAGACTCTCCAGTGCATGGGCTGTGAACGGATACTCGAACACGACAGCCTCCGCCCATTCCCGGTACTTCGCGGCAAGTTCGCGCTCCGCGCTGCCAGAACCGTCGGTGAAATGGGCACCGCGTTTGTTGTAGCAGCCCATATGAAATCCCTTGGCGATATCGTCGGAACCAATTGCGTCCAGCGCGCGTCGGACGGGTTCGCAGGGCCAGACACCATCCTTGCCAACCGGGCAGCGCCCCAGCATCTGGCCGATCATCTGGTCGGTGATTTCTGCGCGGTCGTGTGGTGCGGCAAGTTCGCGGGTGGCTTTGATCCACGCAATCAATGCATCGGCATTCACGGTGCCCTCCTCGTCAGTGCCGGGCAGCCGCGTCAGTTTGCTGATGACGGAGTAGGCCGCACGCGCCGTGGCACGGCGGGCTTCCTCATTGGCGATCTTCCACTCCTCGGGATCGGGGCCCTTGTCGCGGCGCACAAAGGCACTGCGCAGAAGGAAAAAGAACAATTGCGGATCTTTCCCCAACTCCTTCTCAAGGGTCGGGATACCGTACTTGGAATGGTCGAGCGCTTCAGCGTAGAGGAACTCCAGTCGGGCAAGCTGCGCGCGGTCGAAGTTCGCCTGGCCGGCCAAGGTCTCGAATGCGTTTGAGAGGTCATGATGTGACAGCCGAAAATGCTCGGCCGGTTCATCGCTAGAAGTAGCGATTGCCGTCAGCAGCTTGGCCAGCCGCTGGGCGTCGAGCTTACCGAAGTCCATATGGATAGCGTGAAAGGCAGCGCGCGGGCGGCCTGCAGCGATCAGTTCGTCCGCGAGCTGGGCGGTTTCGGTTTCGTCCTGATCTTCCCAGCGGACATAGGCCGTCTTCCAATATTCGGCCTGCCAGTCGGGCGGCAGCGTCGACAGATGCGCCCAAGTCTCGCCGCGGAATGGCGCGCTGCGCAGCAGGCGGAGTGCGTCCGCCTTTTTGCCCTTGGCAGCCATCTCTGCCAGCAACTGCGTCATCAAGGTCGCGCGCACCTCCGTGCCCAGCTTCCAGAGAAAGCCCATCAGCACGGTGGCGATCTTCGTTTCGGCCGGCGGTTCCGGCTGCGCAGCCAGGCGGCTCGCAAAGGCCACCCGCTCCGCCACCGGCACCACGCCATCGGCCAGATTCCAGCCAATGGCATTTTCGGCGCCGGAACGGGCGATCAGGTCCAGGAGGCGGTCATATCCACCCTTGGCCCAAATCTCGGTGAGCGCGGATTTGCGCAGGGCCTCAACGCGCTCGGTTCGCTTGTTGTAGTCGAGTTTGTCATCGTCCAGCTCATCGGCGGATTCATCGACCCAGTGCTGTAGAAACAGCCAGAGATGCTTGACCACCACATCCTTGGGCGCCAGCAGTTTGTAGGCAGCGCGGGCCCGGTCGCGCACCGGCTCGCTGACGCCGCGGACGCGGGCGCGACGAGTGAAAGCGCAGGTGCGGACCCGTTCGCGCAGCCGGTGGGCCGCTTCCTCGTCCGTGTTTGCTTTGGCCCAAGCGTCGAGCGCCAACCACACCCGGTCCTGATCGCCCGGCAGCATGTCGCTGAGCCGCTCGATGAGATCGCCCAGCGTCTGATCGCTATGGCTGGGCCAGGTGATGGCCAGTTCGCGCGCCTTGTCCGACACCGCCCAGGCTTTGCGCCGGTCATCCACCGGCTGGCCGGCGCCGGACGCGTCCTTGCGCCAGTGCGGCCGGTAATTGTAGTGGCCGATGGTGTCGTGACCGCCGAACTGATGCATCAAGAGTTGCCAACCCACTGCGGGATATTTGCGGCACAGGGCCTCCATCAAATTGTTGCGTTCGTCGATGGTGGCGGCCGTCTGCGGCATCCAGCAGCGGTAAATGCCGAACAGGCTGTTCTCCGGCTTGTTCACCCAGTTGTCGTTGATTGGCACTTTGGCGAGTTCTGCCAAGATCATGGTGACATCGGGCAGCAATTTTGGCGACCAGGCCAGCGTCTCCAGCGCCCACATCAAGCCTGTGCGGTCGCAGCCACCGCCAACCAGCGACGAGTCCGCGGGCTGAAGTAGCGCATACACCTGCGGCTTAGGCTGGCGCAGGTCCTTGTGGAGGATGTCGAGAAACACGCGCGGCGCGGCTTCGGCATAACGTGGCAAGTCACCCTTCTGGGACGACCAGGTCCGGCCGTTCAAGGGCAACAGCAATTTGCCGACCAGACGATCCACCTCATTCTCAAGGTTGCGGCCCAGCCGGGTGCCGAACAGCGCGTTGCCGTGCACGGCCAGCAGGACAAGGGTCTCGCAAAGACCTTGGCGCAACGCGCTGGAATGCGCGCGCGTCTTGCCCCATACGGCAGCTTGCCACTGCTTGTTGCGCGGCAAATCCAGAGCGGGATCGTCTTCGGCGAGGACGGTTTCGGCGATGAAGAAGAAATTGTCGAGATGCGCGGCGGTGACGAAGCCGGCGGTGGCGTAGAGCACGTCCAACTTGGAAGCGACCCCACGGAAGCGCCCGATCGACCAGACCGGCGCTTCGGGAAGTTGGCGCAACTCGGTAATGGTTTCTTCGATCTTGGGATAGTTTTCGTCGGCCAACACGCGCAGGATTTCCTGGTCGGCAGTGCCGCCGCTATCCCACACTCCCACCAGATTGAGGGGGATCAGCTTGCGCGCAAGCGCAGCGTCGCTGGCCCAAGATGGATTTTTAACCGCAGGAATACGCGACAGATGGCGCCGCAGGATTGTGGCGGAGTTGCCGGTCTGGCGGGCATAGTTGGGTGCATCGGCATGATCGATGCCCATTTCCTGCAAAGCCTCGCGGAAAGTCTCATCATCGATCAGGTCCAGCGCGATATCCGGTTCGCCGCCGCCAATGGTGTTGTGGTGGCGCAGCGTGATCAGATGGTGTGTGTTCTGCACCCCCGCCGCGGCTTTTTCGACGTCGGCCGTGGTGGTGATCGCGATGAAATCCGGAACGCCGGTCGTGGTGCGCTTCAAGGATTCTTCGGTCTTCAGCACCAGCGCGCGGTCAAAATATTCATTGGGCGTCTTGCCCACATCCTTCAAAGCGACGGCGAGAAACGCCAGGCCTTCCTCAATGGAATCCGCCGTCACCACCAAGGCGGTGCCGGGCGGCTGGGTCAACCAAGTCAACAATCGCGCCTTGCTGGCGGCGACGGCGGCCTTGAAGAGGCTTTCCGGCAACGCCGGCTGGCAATCGGCCGACCAGCGGCGCCAGCTTTCGTCGAGGGTTTCGACGCCGGCTGCGGGGATGCCGATCCGTTCGGCAAACCAGCCCTGGGTGGCGACGGACTGCTCCAGCCATTGTTCCAGGTCGCTGGCGTCGATGGCACGCACATCCTTCCAGATGCTTTCCTTGCGCTTCTTCTCTGCCCAGCCGTCTTTGCCGGGCCAGTTGCGCGGCGTCACGAACACGAAGGTGATGGCCTTGCGCTGTTCGGCGGTGATCACGTCGGTTTCGCAGCGCGCTTTATAGTCGCCTTCGGCCTTGATGGCGGGATCCTGATCGCAGCCGAATTCCCAGCCCGACTCGCCGCGCGGAATCCAGGGCGTCGCTTCACCGGCGACCACCTGACCATCCCAGCCATGGCGCTGAGCATTGTCGTAAGCGGGGAAATCCACCTTGGTGAGATCTTTGCCGGTGGAATGGACCAGGCGGCGCAGGAGGGCGGGCAGCTCGGCCCGTGCCGGGATACTACGGTCGGCCCACGCCTCGATCTGGCGGGCCTCGATCCCTAACACGCGCTGCACGTAGGTGCGGACCACCAAATCCTTGGCGGTCTCATGGCTGTTGTACTCGTCATAGGCCGCCTGCATCGCAAGCAGTTCGCTGGCGCTGGCGCCGAAAGCCTTCTCCAGGCGCTTAGCCATATCGGGCGTAAGGGCGGCGTTTCCATTGAGCAGGGTCGAAAGTGTCGGCCGGCTGACCCCCAGCAGTTCGGCAGCCTGCTTCTGGGTCACCTTCTTAGGGATGACTTTGGATTTTACATGGAAGCCGGGATGCGGAGCCGGAGCCGGGCGAATGACCATAATGGCCACCTTTACATTACACGTGTCGTCTGACACCTAACACGCGTCACGCAGTTCTGTCTACCTTTCCCGGCGCTCAAGACAACCTAGCAAGAATGGTCTAAATCCAGGGTTATCCAGGGGCAGCTACCGGAAAGGTGTATCATGAGGTGTATCAGAACCGGCCTGGCACTGAAATGACGTCAATAATTTCAAAGAGTTAAAGGCCGAATGATCCTCCTGATCGACAATTACGACAGCTTTACCTGGAACCTGTTTCACTATCTCGGTGAACTGGGCGCCGAGGTGAAGGTCGTGCGCAATGACGAGATCACCGCCGACCAGGCCCTGGCCATGAAGCCGGACGGCATCGTGCTGTCGCCTGGCCCCTGCACCCCCAACGAGGCGGGCATCTGCATGGAGGTGATCCGCAAGGCGGACGGCCAAGTGCCGATCCTGGGCGTCTGCCTCGGCCACCAGGCCATCGGCCAGGTCTATGGCGGCGACATTGTGCGCGCGCCCGAGCCAATGCATGGCAAGATGAGCACTATCCATCACAGCGGGAAGTCGGTGTTCCGCGGCCTCAACAACGATTTCCAGGCGACGCGCTATCACTCCCTAACCATCGATCCGCCGTCCATGCCCGAAGCGCTGGAAGTCACCGCCACCAGCGAGGACGGCGTCATCCAGGGCGTGATGCACAAATCCCATCCCGTGCATGGCGTTCAATTCCATCCCGAGAGCATCGCCAGCGAGAACGGCCATGCCCTGCTGGAAAATTTCCTCAAGCTGACGCGGAAATGACGGACGTTGCCGCCCTTGTCGCCGCCGCGCGTTCACCGCTGTCCCGCGCCGACACCGAAGCGCTGTTCCATGCCATCTTTCGCGGCGAACTCTCCGGCGAACAGCTTGTCGCCTATTTGACGGCCACCGCCGACCGCAAGCCCACGGTCGAGGAATTGGTCGGCGCCGTCACCGCCATGCGGGCGCACATGCGTCCGGTCACCGCTCCGGCGGGCGCCATTGATCTCTGCGGCACCGGCGGCGACGGGCTGGGCACGCTCAACATCTCCACCGCCGTCTCCTTCGTGGTCGCGGCCGCCGGCGTTCCCGTCGCCAAGCATGGCAACCGCTCCGCCACTTCACGCTCGGGCGCGGCTGACACGCTGGAGGCATTGGGAGTAAAGGTCGGGCTGGAGCCCGCCATCGCCGAACGGGTGCTGGCCGAGACCGGCATCGTCTTTCTTTTCGCCCAATTGCATCATCCGGCGATGAAACATGTCGGGACCGCGCGCAAGACGGTCGGCCGCCGCACCATCTTCAACCTGCTGGGGCCGCTGGCCAGCCCGGCGCGGGTGAAACGGCAATTGATCGGCGTCTTCTCCGCCGACTGGCTGGAGCCGTATGCGCAGGCGCTGAAGGAACTGGGCAGCGTCAAGGCCCATATCGTCCATGGCCGCGACGGGCTTGATGAAGTTTCCATCAGTGCGCCCACGCAAATGGCAGTTCTGGAAAACGGCGCCGTTACCATCACCGAAATCGCACCGGAAGACGCCGGCCTGGCGCGCAGCCCGCTTGCCGCCATCCTGGGCGGCGACGCGGCGCACAATGCGGCGGCATTGCGGCGGCTGTTCGACGGCGAGCCCGGCGCCTACCGTGACATCGTATGCCTCAACGCGGCCGCCGCGCTGATGGTGGCGGGCGCGGCTTCTGATATAAGGATGGGCGTGGAGATCGCGGCGCGGGCGCTTTCATCGGGCGCGGCGCGCGGCAAGCTGGATAAACTGGTCAACGCCTCGAACGCATGAATACCATTCTCGACAAGATCGTCGCCTACAAGCGCGAGGAAGTCGCCGCCGCAAAGAAGGCCGTGCCCGCGAAGGAGATCGCCCAGCGGGCCAAGGACACCCCGCCGGTGCGGTCCTTCCGCGCCGCGCTGGAAAAGAAAAAGGCGGCGGGGGAATATGGCCTTATTGCCGAGATCAAGAAAGCCAGCCCGTCCAAGGGGCTGATTCGCGCCGACTTCGATCCGCCATCGCTTGCCGAGGCCTATGAGGAAGGCGGCGCCGCCTGCCTGTCCGTGCTGACCGACACGCCTTCCTTCCAGGGCGCGCCCGAGTATCTCATCGCCGCACGCGAGCGGGTCAGCCTGCCGGTACTGCGCAAGGATTTCATGCTCGAGCCCTACCAGGTGGCCGAGGCGCGCAGTTGGGGCGCCGACTGCATCCTGGTCATCATGGCGATGCTGACCGATAGCGAGGCCCGCGCCCTGCTCGATGCGGCCGGCGAATGGGGCATGGACGCGCTGGTGGAAGTGCATGACGCCGGGGAACTGGCGCGGGCGCTGGCGCTTGGCCCCAGCCTGGTCGGGATCAACAATCGCAACCTCAAGACCTTCGTCACCGACCTGCATGTGACGACGCGGCTGGCGCCGACCATTCCCAAGGACATTCACGTGGTGGCGGAGAGCGGCCTTTCGGCTCCCGCCGATCTGCGCCGCCTGGCCGACGCCCATGTCACCTCCATCCTGGTGGGCGAAAGCCTGATGCGGCAGAAGGACGTCGCCGCCGCCACGCGCCTGCTGCTGGGCGACGGCTTCCGGTGATCCGCCGCTCGGCCGGTATGCGGGGCGATCCGCGCGCGCCGCGCCCTGAAGCGCAGGAGATTTCCACCACCCCGCCGCCGCGCCAGGAAGCGCCGGAAGCGGTGCCGGATTCGCGCTCCCGCTTTCCCAAGCCGCAAGTCCTCATGGGAGAGGTGGCCATGAAAAAGATTGTGGCGGCGCGCGACCCGGAAGCGGGCGCGAACCGCGAGGCTTTCCGTGCCTTCATGCGCGCCCGCCGCCTGGCGCCGACGGGATGGGCGAAGGACGCCGGCGTTCCGGCGGGCGAAATCCTCGCCTTTCTCACCGGTAGCACACGCTCGCTCCCGGCCGAGACGGCTGCGAAGCTGGCGAAGGTGGCCGGCGTGAGGCCGGCAGAATTGTTCGGAGCATAGAAATACGGCGACCCATGGGAGCCGCCGTTTTCTCGATATTTCCTTCTGATATTTACACCGAGGATTTTTGTGATGTGGGCAGGAGGCCGCGCGGAGAGTATGGAAAGTATCCAGTATACGTGAGCACGGCCGCGAACCCACGACGCAAAAAGACCGGCGCAATGTCAGAAAGTGACCCAGACGCCACCGCGCCAATAGCCGCGGCCGCGATTATATCCGCGCCAGTGGCGGTCGGCGCCGAAGGTCTGGTGAAAATACCACTCGTCGGGATGATAGGTGTAGCCCGCGCCCGGATAGCGGTAGCGGGTGTCGGTGTGCCAGCAATCGCCTTCACGGTTGCAGACCACATAGGCGGACGCGCTGGAGGCGGCGCCCACCACGGCGCCGACGGCCAAAACGGCGCCGAGAAAAAGTTTCTTCGCACTCATGTCGATCTCCATTGGCGGCTGATCCCGCCGCCCTGAAAACTGGCGCGACCGCAATTCTGTTCCTTGCAAACATGAGGGCGGCGGCCGTTGACGGGCGGAAAGAACTAAAGTAGAACGATTCGAGGCGTTTCGGCTTTGTTCCGAAGGGGCCGACCGGGAGGGAACCGATGCTGACCCGCAAGCAATATGAGCTGCTCATGTTCATCCATGAGCGCATCCGGGAATCGGGCATTCCCCCTTCCTTTGACGAAATGAAGGAAGCGCTGGACCTCAAATCCAAGTCCGGCATCCACCGCCTGATCACGGCGCTGGAGGAACGCGGCTTCCTGCGCCGGATGGAAAAGCGCGCCCGCGCTCTGGAAGTGCTGAAGCTTCCCGACAACATGGCCGAGACGCTTCGTCCCGCCACCACCCGCAGCCAGGCGCTGCGCGCTCCCGCCATCCGCCATGGGCGCGGCCATGATGCGCGTAGCCCTGCCCCCCGCCGCGGCTATGGCGACGGCGAGAATGCGGTTCAGGTGCCGCTGGTCGGCCGCATCGCCGCCGGCACGCCGATCGAGGCGCTGCAGAACAAGGTCGCCGACGTGCCGGTGCCCGGCGGCATGATCGGACGCGGCAGCCATTACGCTTTGGAAGTGACCGGCGATTCCATGATCAACGCCGGCATTCTCGACGGCGACACCGTCATCATCTGCGAATCCGACACCGCCTCGACCGGCGAGATCGTAGTGGCGTTGGTGGACAATGAAGAGGCGACGTTGAAGCGCCTGCGCCGGCGCGGCGACTCTATCGCGCTGGAAGCGGCCAATCCGGCCTATGAGACGCGGCTCTATGGCGCCGACCGCGTCAAGGTGCAGGGGAAACTCGTCGGCCTCATTCGCCGCTACTGAGACCACGGCCTGTTGCCGCGCCATTCGCGCACGCTTTCCACTTTCAGTTCCGGCGTGAACCATAGCGCATAGCCTTGGTCGCGCGCGGCGCGCGAGCCATCGGCGATAAAGCGCGGGCCGTTGCAGTTTGCCGCCGCCGCACTGACCAGAATTGCCGCCCTGCTGCAATCTACCGCCAGACCTTCCGGCCTGCGCGACAGAACCACCAGGCCAAGCGATGTGGGCATGACACAGCCCTGCCCGTCACAGCTTCCGATGCCGATGGCCTGGCTAAGGTCGCGCCCGTCGCCATCCTGGCGCAACCAGGCGCGGGCAGTAAAGCGGTCGGCGGGGCGCGAAGGAAAGTGCAGCAGCCCATCCGCTGCCCGCACCGCCGCGGTCATCGCGTCCGCGGCGATCAGCATGTCCGGTGGCCGCGCCAGTGCCGCAACCATGATGCCGGCGGCTATCCCGATCAATCCCAGCCACCGCTTGCGCTTCTGCCAGATCGCCAGCCACAACCCACCCAGCGCCAGCAGCGCCAGCGCCGTCACAGGCATGGACGGGGCCGGCGTCACCGCGCCCGGCAGTCCCGACACCTCCCGACCCAATTCCAGCATCAGGTCGATGCCGCGTCCCATAAGATGCAACGGCAGCGCCTCCAGTCCGAAGGGCATCGCCGCCACCGACAGCGTCGCCATCGGCATCACGACAAATCCCATTACCGGCATGGCCAGCAGGTTTCCCAGCACGGCGTAATGGGTGGCGCGGCCGAAATGGAACAGCGCCACCGGCAACGTCGCCAGCGACGCCACCGCACTGGTGACGAAAATGGCGCTGAGGTGCCCGATCACGCCACGGCCCGTCCCGCGACTGGCTTCCGCCGCTGCCACCAGCGCCACCACCGCCGCGAAGGACATCTGGAAACCCGGCTCGGTGATGCTTTCGGGGCGCAGCAGCAGCAGGATTGCCGCCGCCAGCGCCAGCGAGCGCGTCGAAAGCGCCGGCCGGTCGCACAGCACCGCCGCCAGCCCCACGGCCAGCATGGTGAAGGCGCGCACCGCCGGCGCCGCCGCCCCGCTGATGACAAGATAGAAGGCGCTGCCCAGCAGCGCGGCCGCCGCCGCCCATTTCTTGATCGGATAATTGAGCGCCAGAGTTGGGCTGGCCGCCAGAATGGCGCGCACGATCCAGAACAGCCCCATGCCCATCAGCGCCATGTGCAGCCCGGCGATGGCCAGCACATGGGCGAGGCCCGCGTCGCGCAATGCCGCCTCGTCTTCCTCACTGATGCCGCCGCGCATGCCGGTGATCAGGGCGGATGCGATGGCGCCTCCCGATCCGGGCAGACGGCTGCGGATGCGGCGTGTCATGCCCCAGCGCAGCCGCGCCACGCCTTCTTCGATGCCGTCACGCCAATCCGGCGACCACGGCGCCATGGCCGGCGTTGCGGTGCCCAGCGCGAAGCCGTTGCCGCCCAGGCGCTGGAAAAAAGCGGCACGGGCGAAATCCGCCGCGCCGGGTTCGGCGGGCGGACGCGGCGGCGAGAGATCGGCCGTCAGGCTGACCCAATCTCCCGGCATCAGGCCGCCGCCATCGCCGCGCTGGGTCACCGCCAGCCGCGCCGGCACGGCGGTGAAGGCGCCGCTGATCGGCCGGTCCAGGATCAGGCGCACGCCGTCATCCGCCGCTTCCAGCCCGGCGATGCGTGCATTGAAATGGACGATGCCTTCCTGCTTCAGCGCCGGCGCCGCCACCACCTCGGCGCGCAATTGGGCGGCGGAGAAGCCCAGCACCAGCGCGCCAAGCAGCGCCAGCACCACGCGCCCCCGTCGCCAGATCGCACCCGCCATCAGCAGACCGGCCAGCACCGTCATGGCCCACCCCGCCCCCTGGGGCGGTTCGGCCGGAAGTGCGAAATAGAGCGCCGCACCGCCGCCCAGCGCCACCGGCAGCCATAACGGCCAGCGGTCCCGCTCCGCCGTCCAGCCACGCCAAAACACCGGCGTGGCGAACGGATTTGCCAACGGGCCAGCCCTGCTCTAAGTGCTGGCGATCATGGCTGAAAATACAAAACCTGTCCTGCGCTTCGCGCCCTCGCCCACAGGCATGCTGCATATCGGCGGCGCCCGCACCGCCCTGTTCAACTGGCTCTATGCCCGCCACACCGGCGGCACCTTCCTGCTGCGGATCGAGGACACCGACCGGGAGCGTTCCACCCCCGAAGCGGTGGAGGCCATCCTGAACGGCATGCGCTGGATGGGGCTGAACTGGGACGGCGACGCCATCTTCCAGTTTGCCCGCGCCGCCCGCCACCGCGAGGTGGCCGAGCAGCTGCTGGCGGCGGGCCGCGCCTATCGCTGCTACGCCACCGCCGAAGAACTGACCGAAATGCGCGAGGCGCAAAAGGCCGCCAGGCAGCCGCTGCGCTATGACGGGCGTTGGCGCGACCGCCAGTCCGGCCCCGCGGAGGACGGCAAGCCTTTCGTGGTGCGGCTGAAGGCCAGGCAGGATGGCGAGACCATCGTCAATGACGTGGTGCTGGGCGAAGTGCGCTTCGAGAACAGCCAGCTTGACGACATGGTGCTGCTGCGCTCCGACGGCACGCCGACCTACATGCTGGCGGTTGTGGTGGACGATGCCGACATGGGCGTGACGCATGTCATTCGCGGCGCCGACCATCTCAACAATGCCGCCCGGCAATTGCAGATCATCGAGGCGATGGGCTGGCCCAGGCCCGTCTATGGCCACCTGCCGCTGATCAACGGCCCCGACGGCGCCAAGCTTTCCAAGCGCCATGGCGCTCTTGCGGTGGAGGCCTATCGCGACATGGGTTACCTGCCCGAGACAATGCGCAACTATCTGCTGCGGCTGGGCTGGAGCCATGGTGATGACGAGATCATTTCTACGGCGCAGGCGATCGAATGGTTCAATTTTGAGGCCATCGGCAAGAGTGCGGCGCGGATGGACTACAAGAAGCTGGACAATCTCAACGGCCATTACATCCGCGCCACGCCCGATGAGAGTCTGGCGGCGGAGATGGTGGCCTTCCTGCGAATGCTGACGCCGCCGCAAATACTGTCGCAGACTGCACACGAAAGGCTGTTGGCTGCCATGCCGTTGTTGAAGGAGCGGGCGAAGACCTTGCTGGAACTGTCGCAGGCGGCGGAGTTTCTCTATAGCGACGGCCCGCGCGCCCTGGACGAAGCCGCCGCCAAACTGCTGTCGCCGGAAGGCCGCGCCGCGCTCACCGCAGTCCTGCCCGCGCTGGAAGGCACCGACTGGACCGGTCGGGCGCTGGAGGACGCCGCCCGCACCCACGCGGAAAGCCAAGGCCTCAAGCTCGGCCAAGTCGCTCAACCCCTGAGAGCCGCCCTGACCGGGAAGGCTTCTTCCCCGCCCCTGTTCGAGATGATGGCGCTGCTCGGCCGGGCGGAATCCCTTAACCGATTAAGGGCTTACGCCAGTTCATGAAATAGGAATGTTTTGCAGCGCAACCTGTTGGCGCGGGCGCGATTCTGCGCCTATGATGCTGCACTGCAAGAAAACAATACCAGGGGCCTGCCATGAGAGAGAGCAAAATCAAGCCGGCTGGCTCGGCCACCCTCACCTATGACGGCAAACCTTATGAATTCCCGGTTTATGCCGGCAGCCAGGGCCCCAACGCCGTGGACATCCGCAAGCTCTACGATCAGGCCGACATCTTCACCTACGATCCCGGCTTCACCTCCACCGCCTCCACCGAAAGCGGCATTACCTTCATCGATGGCGACAAGGGCGTGCTGGAATATCGCGGCTATTCCATCGCCGACCTGGCAACCCATTCCAGCTTCCTGGAGACCTGCTACCTGCTGCTGTATGGCGACCTGCCGCAAAAGGCGCAGATGGACAAGTTCACCTGGTCCATCACCCGCCACACCATGGTGCATGAGCAACTGGCCAGCTTCTTCAGCGGCTTCCGCCGCGACGCCCATCCCATGGCGGTGAT
Organism: uncultured Rhizobium sp.; assembly: GCA_964572805.1. Lineage (GTDB taxonomy): Bacteria > Pseudomonadota > Alphaproteobacteria > Micropepsales > Micropepsaceae > Rhizomicrobium. The sequence goes on from CAZNGO010000029.1 coordinate 49,774, forward strand.
GTGCGGCGTGGTCGGCGCGCTGTCGGCCTTCTACCACGACTCCACCGACATCAACGATCCGGTGCAGCGCGAGATCGCCAGCCACCGCTTGATCGCCAAGATGCCCACCCTGGCGGCGATGGCGTTCAAATATTCCATGGGCCAGCCATTCGTCTATCCGCAGAATTCCCTGGGCTATACCGAGAATTTCCTGCGCATGACCTTCTCAGTCCCGGCCGAGGAGTATGTCGTCAATCCGGTGCTGGCCAAGGCGCTGGACACCATCTTCATCCTGCATGCCGACCATGAGCAGAACGCCTCGACCTCGACGGTGCGGCTGGCCGGCTCGTCGGGCGCCAATCCCTTCGCCTGCATCGCTGCCGGCATCGCCTGCCTGTGGGGCCCCGCCCATGGCGGCGCCAACGAGGCGGCGCTGAAGATGCTGATGGAGATCGGCACCGTCGACAAGGTGCCGGAATATGTCAAGAAGGTGAAGGACAAGTCCTCTGGACTGCGCCTGATGGGCTTCGGCCATCGCGTCTACAAGAACTATGACCCGCGCGCCAAGGCGATGCAGATCCAGGCCCATGCCGTGCTGGACGAGTTGGGGCTGCATGACGATCCGTTGCTGAAGGTGGCGATCGAGCTGGAGCGCATCGCCCTGCAGGACGAATATTTCATCGAGAAGAAGCTCTATCCCAACATCGACTTTTATTCAGGCATTACCCTGAAGGCGCTGGGCTTCCCCACCTCCATGTTCACCGCCCTGTTCGCCCTGGCCCGCACCGTGGGCTGGATCGCGCAGTGGAAGGAGATGCTGGAAGACCCGCACCAGAAGATCGGCCGCCCCCGCCAGATCTATACCGGTCCGGTGGCGCGGTCTTATGTACCGATGGCGAAGCGCTAGGCGATAAAATCCAGCAGCGCCCGCGCCGCACGCAGGGACGGCGCTTCGGTGCCTTCGCCCAGCAAGCGGTCGAACGCAGCCAGCGCCACAAGCTGATCAGCACGCGCGGCATCGTCCCTCATCAGCTTTTCCACCGCATCGGCCAGCAATTTTGGCTGGAGCCGGCCCTGGAGAAATTCCGGCACCGCTTCCCGCTGCAGCAGGATGTTGACCAGGGTGATGTATTCCACGTTCATGATCTGCGACGACAGTGCATAGGTCAGCCAGCCGGCGCGGTAGCCGACCACCATCGGCGTCTTTGCCAGCGCCAGTTCTGCCGTCACCGTTCCACTCGCCGCCAGCGCCACATTGGCGGCATCGAAGGCGGCGAACTTGTCGTCCTCGCTGTTCAGGATGTGAAGCGGCGTCGGCCAGCCCGCCGTCGCGGCCACGACCTTTTCCGCCACATGCGGCACGGTGGGCAGCACCGTCACCAGCCCCGGCATGCGTGCCGCCAGCAGCGCCCCGGCCTCGCGGAAAACCGGAAGGATGAAGCGGATCTCGTTGCTGCGGCTGCCCGGCAGCAGCGCCAGCAGCGGCGCATCGGCGCCGATGCCCAGCCGCGCCCGCAAAGCCCCGCCGCCGGTCATGCGCGCCTGGCGCTCGACCACCGGATGGCCAACAAATTCGGTGCGCAGGCCGTATTTCTCGAAAAACGGCACCTCGAAGGGAAACAGCGCCAGCACCAGGTCGAAATCCCGCGCCATCTTTTTGGCGCGATAGGAACGGCTGGCCCAGACCTGCGGCGCGACATAGTTCACCGTGCGGATGGCAGGATCGCGCGCGCGAATGGCATGGGCGATGCGGTGGGTGAAATCAGGGCTGTCGATCAGCACGACCGCGTCGGGCCGCGTCGCCAGCGCGAATTCCGTCGCCTGCTTCACACGGCGCAGGATGCGCGGGATCGCCGGTACCACCTCGCGCAACCCCATCACTGCGGTGTCGCCCAAGGAAAACAGGCTCGCCAGCCCCTCACGCGTCATCGCAGGGCCGCCGACGCCGCTGATCGCCACATCCGGCGCCAGCGTCTTCAGCGCGCGCATCAGCTGCCCCCCAAGCTGGTCGCCCGAGGGTTCGCCGCAGATCAGCACGATTTTTTTCACAGTTTCACGCCGGTGACGAACAGGCCCAGCGCATCCGCCTTCGCCGCCACCGCCTGCTTGTCCATGATGAGCGCACCGCCCGCTTCCAGCCCGATTCCGGCCAGTCCCGCCGCCGCGACGGCCTCCAGCGTGGCGATGCCGATCACCGGCATGTCGGTGCGCGCATCCTGGGTGGGCTTGAGGGCCTTTACCAGCACGCCCCGCTTCTGCCCCGGGGTGCCGCGCAGCGCCTCGCGCAGGGTGCCGATGCGGGCGATCATGCGGTCGGTGCCTTCGGCGGCCTCGACCGCCAAGGTCAGCCCCTCGCAGACCACCGCCGCCTGACCGACATCGAGAGCACCCAGCGCCTTGACCACGGCGAAGCCGCGCGTCATGTCGGCGCGGTTGTCATCATCGGGCTGCAACCGCCCCAGAGTGCCCTCGCCGCACACCAGGCCGGGCGCCGCCTCGGCCACCCCAACGGCGTGGAAGCCTTCTTCCTCGAACATCGTCACCAGGAAGCGCAGCAGGGCGTCGTCGCCCTGGCGCGCCGCCCTGATGGCGCGCGGCAGCAGCAGCACGCCCCTGGCATCCAGTTTGAGGTCGGAAAAGCGGGGCCGGTCCACCTTGCCCGCCAGCAAAATTTCGCTGATATTTTCGCGGCGGAAGCTCTTGAAGGCCTGCCCCGGCGCCCCCGGCGAGGCGAATTCGTGCGGAAACGCCTTCACCCAGGCTTCGTTCTCGCCCAGCGAGCCCAGCAGCCCGATGACATAGACCGGACGGCCGTCGGCGCGGGCGCTTTGCGCAACCGCGCGAGGCAGATCGCCGCCGCCGGCGATGATGCCCAGGGCTTTCACGGCCTTGCACGCCGCGCCAGGCAAAGCTCCTGCCTGGCATCGGCCAGGATGAAGTCCGCCACTTCCGCCACCTGCGCCACCCCCGGCCAGCGTTCGCGCGCCTCACGGGCGCGGTCTGCCACGCCGCCCGCCTTGCCGTAGAAGATGTAGCGGAAGGCCCCGCGCAGGGCATTGATGGCGTCGCGGCTCATGCCGCTGCGCTTGAGGCCGATCAGGTTCAGGCCCGCCAGCTCGGCATGGTCGCCAAAGGCCATGGCATAGGGAATGACATCGCGGTTGACGCCGGAAAGGCCGCCGACCATGGCGCCCCTGCCGACGCGGCAGAATTGCTGCACCGCCGCCAGGCCGCCGAAAATGACGCGGTCGCCGATCTCGGCATGGCCGCCCAGGCAGACCGAGTTGGCGAAGGTGACGTCGTCGCCCACGATGCAATCGTGCCCGACATGGCTGTTGGCCATGAAATAGCCGCGCGCGCCCACGCGCGTGACGCCATGGCCCTTGCGGCTGCCCACGCTCATGCTTACCATTTCGCGCAGGACGCAGTCCTTGCCGACCTCCAGCCGCCCTTCCGGAAAATCATTGCCGCGAATCTGGCCTTCGCCGCCCAGTGCCGCCTGGGGATGGACAATGGTGCGGGCGCCGATACTGGTGATCCCGGCGATCGAGACATGGCTGACCAGGCGAACGTCTTCGCCCAGCGAGACGCGCGGCCCGACATGGCAGAAGGGGCCGATCTCGACGCCTGCGCCCAGCACGGCGCCGTCTTCGACGACAGACGTGGAGTGAATCGCCATCAGGTCTTGTCAGGATCGAGGATCATGGCGCTGTATTCCGCCTCGGCCGCCAGTTCGTCGCCGACATAGGCATTGCCCTCAAACTTGAAGACCGGGCCTCGGCGGCGCAGCGCCTTCACCGTCATGCGCAGCATCTCGCCCGGCCGCACCGGCCGGCGGAAGCGGCAATTGTCGATGGTCATGAAATAGACCTTGCTGCCGGCCGCCGTGTTCAGGCTGTGCACCACCAGGGCGCCGGCGGTCTGGGCCAGCGCCTCGACAATCAGCACCCCAGGCATCACGGGGAAATCGGGAAAATGGCCCTGGAAGAAGGGCTCGTTGTGACCCACCGCCTTCCAGCCTGTGGCGCTCTCGAACGGTACGATGTCGGTCATCCGCTCGACAAAAAGAAAAGGCGAACGATGCGGCAGCAGCCGCTTGATCGCATCGATGTCCAGAACCAGCGGCGCCTCAGCCATGGCCGTCCTTCTTATGCTTGTCCTTGTCCTGGCGCTTCAGAATCATCTTGAGCGCGTGCAGTTCGCGCACCCATTCGCGCACCGGTTTCGCCGGCATCCCGCCATAGTCGAGGCCGCCTTCATAGACGGTGTTGGACGGCACGCCGGTCTTGGCGGCAAAGCGGGCGCGATCGCCGATTTTGGTGTGGTCTCCGACGCCGGCCTGCCCGGCCAGGACGACAAAATCGCCGAGCTCGCTCGAGCCGGCGATGCCGACCTGGGCAATGACGAAGCAATTTCGCCCGATGCGGACATTGTGGCCGATCATCACCAGGTTATCGATCTTGCTGCCTTCACCGATCACCGTGTCGCCCAGGGCGCCGCGGTCGATGGTGCTGTTGGCACCGATCTCCACCCGGTCCTGCACAATCACCCGCCCCAGCTGTGGCGTCTTGAGGTGGCCGGCGGCGGAGGTGGCAAAGCCGAAGCCAGGCTGGCCGATCTGGGCGCCGGGCAGGATCATCACCTCGTCACCGACATAGGCATTGGTGATGGTAACGTGGGCGCCGATATCGCAGTTTCGGCCGATGGCGACACCGGGTCCAATGGCGGCGCCGGGACCGAGGCGGGTGCCCGCGCCGATTTCGGCATTCTCGCCGATCACCACGCCGGGGGCGAGCTGCACGCCTTCGCCGATTTTGGCAGAAGGGTCGATGGCGTCCCTGGGCCAGAGAGCCTGGCCAAACTCGGGATAGAAGACGGCGGCGGCGGCGGCCCAGCCATGCGTCACCGAGGCCACTTCCAGCCGCACCATGCCGAGCGGCGCTGGCGTCGCGTCGCCCGCTTGCGTCAGGCAGAAACCGGCCTGGCTGCGCTGGAAGACTTCGCGCTGCTCACGCGCGCCGGAGAAAAAGGAGAGATGCTGCGGTCCGGCGCCTTCCAGCCCGGCCAAGTCGGCGATGACGCCGCCGGCGCCGGGCGGCGGCTCCACGCCCAGCTTCTCCGCCAGCACCGCAAGAGTGAACGGACCGCGATTTCGGAAGAAGCGGGGGTCGGCCATGCGTTATTGCGAAGGGGCCGCGGCCGGCGCCGCCGCGCCCAGCACCACCTTGTAGGTCGGCATCTTGGCGTCGAGCCGGGCAATGGCGTCGGCCGTGATCTCGAACGTGTTGCTGTTGGCGAAGACCACCGCCTGCTTGTCGAGCACGAGATTGGCGCCCCGCTCCTTGGCGATGTCCGACACGATCGGACCTAACGCCTGCGCCACCGCCTGCGACGAGGTCTGGCTGGCCTGCTGGATCTGGGCGGCCTTGCGCTGCGCCGCTTCCTCGGCGGCGCGAACCTTGGCGGTGAAGGCCTCTTCCTTCTTCTGACGCTGGTCGGCCGCCATGATCGCCACCTGCTGGCGAATTTGCTGCTGCTCGGCAGCCAGCGCCTTCTGCTGGGCGTCGAAGCTGTTCCGGTTTTGGACGTTGAGGGCTTGCAGCTGCCGGGAGATGTCGCGCCCGACCTTGGAAGCCTGCAGCACCGCGACGCGGTCCAGCACCACCACCTTGGGCGCGGGCGGCGGCGGCGAGGCCGCGAAAGCCGGCGAAGCGGCAAGCAGCGCAAGAGCGAGGAGCTTTTTCATGGTTCAGAATCCTGTGCCGGTGGCGAAATGGATGATTTGTCCGCGGTCATAGGGCGCCTTGATCCAGGGAACGCCGATATCAATGTCGATCGGGCCGAAAGGCGAGGTCCACTGCACTGAAACGCCGGACGAAGCACGGAGGGCGAGATTGTCCCGCACGCAACTGGGCGTGCTGCCGGAAAGCTGGCAAAGCCGTAGCGCGGGAATGGTGTCGACATGGCCGATGGTGCCGAAATCGGTGAACAGCGACAGCTTGACGCCAAAGCTTTCCGGCAGCAAGCCGGGCAGGCGCGCCGCAACCGTGCCGATGGCGGAAAGATTGCCGCCAATGGCGCCAAACTGGCCCAGCGCCAGATCGCGCGGTCCGACGCCAGCGATCGCGAAGCCGCGGAAGGTGTCACCGCCCTCGAAATAGCGCGAATTCACCGGCACCGCGGTGCCGTCATAGCCGGTGATGTATTTCACCCTGGCCGAAAGCGTGGCTATGGCGCTGTTGTTGAAGATGGGCTGGAAAAAACCGAAGCTGCCGACATTCTCGAGATAGCGCAGCGTGCCGCCGAAGCCAGCGAAGTTCTGACCCAGCGAGAAGGTGAAGCCCTTCGTCGGATTGCGGGCATTGTCGAGATTCGCGTAGACGTAATTGTAGCCGATCACCGAGCCGTTCTGCAGGCCGGTATCCAGCAGGATGTCGATCGGCGCGGAGCCGTTCACCCTCACCTTCTGGATCTTGTACATGTAATAGAGCTGGACGCTGGAATATTCCGTCACCGGAAAACCCAGCCGGAACGACAGAGCCGAAACGTCGCTCTGGAAGGCCGCTTCCTGGTAGTTGTTGATCACCTTCTGCAGGTCGAAGCCGGCGGACAGCGGCCTGTCGAGGAACCAGGGCTCGCTGAAGCTGAGCTGGAACTGCTTCTGGATCTGTGACAGGCGCGCCACCGCCGCCAGTTGCTGGCCGCGGCCGAACAGGTTTATCTCGGTATAGCTGACATCGCCGATGATGCTGGAATAGGAGGAATAGCCCAGACCGATCGAGACCGAACCGGTGGATTGCTCGGTGACGGCGACGGTGACGTTGGTGCGGTCGGGCTGGCTGCCCGGGGCATTCTTGATAGAGACGTCCTTGAAGAAGCCCAGGCTGCGGATGCGCGCCTGGGAGCGATCGATCAGAGCGCGGTTGAAGGCATCGCCCTCGACCAGGCGGAACTCGCGGCGGATCACCTTGTCGAGCGTGCGGGTGTTGCCGCTGATGTCGATGTGCTCGATATAGACCCGCTGGCCCTGGTTGATGTTGAAGGCCCAGTCGACGGTGTGACTGTCCTTGTGGGCCGTCGGGCGCGGTTGCACTAGTGCGAAGGCATAGCCCTTGGCGCCAGCGGCATTGGTCAGCGCATCCAGGCCCTTCTGCACCAGGGTGATGTCATTGACCCGGCCGCTGCGCAGCTCGAGCAGCGGCAGCAATTGCTGCTCCGTCAGCTCCGGGATCTTGGAGTCGATGGTGACCTTTCCGACCGTGTAGCGAGCGCCCTCGTCGACGGTGAAATTGACGTAGAAGGACCTGCCGCCCGGCGCCAGCTGCGCCACCGCGCTGGTGACCTTGAAGTCGTAATAACCCCGCTGCTTGTAGAAGCGTTCCAGCAGCGAGCGGTCGTAGGCCAGCCGGTCGGGATCGTAATTGTCGTTGGTAGAGAGGAGCGTAAGGATGCCGGCACTCTCCTCTGTGGCGATCTGGCTGCGCAGGGTCGAGGCGTTGAAAACCTTGTTGCCGATGAAATTGATGCGGCTGACGCCGGTGGCCGCGCCCTCGTCGATCTGGAAGATCAGGTCAACGCGATTTTGCGGTCGGGCAATGATCTGCGGATCGATGCGGGCGGCGAAGCGGCCGGAACGGCGATAGACCTCCATCAGGCGCACCACATCGGCCTGCACCTTGGCCTGGGTGAAGACGCTGCGCGGCTTGATCTGGATTTCCTTGGTGAGATCCTTGGAGGACTGCTTGCTGTTGCCCTCGAACACCACCTGGTTGACGATGGGGTTCTCGCTCACCTGCACCGTCAGGGTGCCGGTGGCGGGCGCCCAGTCGATCGCGGTAGCGGAGCTGAACAGGCCGGTGGCAAACAGCGCCTTCAGCGCCACGTCGCGATCGGCGGGATCGTAGGGCTCGCCCTCCCGCATATTGACATAGGTGAGCACGGTCGCCGGCTCGATGCGCTGCGTGCCCAGCACCTGGATATGGCGGATGACCGGCTGCGACGGCGCCTGGGGCGCGGCGGCCGGGGGCGACGCCGCCGGCCCGGGCCCCACCGCCGGCGCCTGGGCGCCGGCTGGCGCGCAAAGCAGCGCCAGGCCGAGCCAGGCGGAGGTCGAGCGCAGCAAGCCGCGTTTCAGGCCATTGATCCGCATATCCGTCCGGCAAACTCTCTTTGGGCGCCCACCCGATTAAGGGAAAGACTCGCCGATGAATCAGAAAAGATTCAGGCGGGCGATGTCATTCCAGGTCGCCAGGAGCATCAGTCCCAGCACCAACACCAGCCCAAGCCGAAATCCGACGTCCTGGACATGCTCTCCGAGCGGCCGTCCCAGAACGGCTTCACATGCATAGTATAGAAGATGGCCGCCGTCGAGCATGGGAATCGGAAAAAGATTGATCAGTCCGATGCTTACAGAAAGGAAAGCGACCAGACTGAGGAAGGGCAGAACGCCGAAATCCGCCACTTTCTTGGTGATTTGGGCGATGCCAACCGGCCCCTGAAGCTGATTCAGGCTGGCCCTGCCCGTGATAAGCTGGCCTACGCCCTTGAGAGACAGGCGGACCACATCCCAGGTGCGGCCGCACGCCGCGCCGAAGGCCTGCAACGGCGTGTAATGCCCCGTAATCACAGGCGCCTTGGCAGACAACCCCAGCCCCACCGTCGGGGTGAGTGCGGTCTGCCCCAAGGCATCCTTGCGCATCGCCATGCGCGGCGTGACCCCGATAGAAAGAACCTGCCCGGCGCGAAGCACATCGAAGGTCATGGCCTCGCCGCCAGACGTGGCGATAATCTCCTGCACTTGGCCGAAGTCATCAACCGCGCGACCGTCGATACGGATGACGGTGTCGCCGGCGCGGAACCCCGCAGCTTCGGCCGCGCTGGCCTTGATCACTTCGCCGATCAGCGGCGTCACCTTGCTGTAACCGGTATAAAGCAGCAGGCCGAAGAACAGGATAGTCGCCAGAATGAAATTGGCAAAAGGCCCGGCCGCCGCCACCAAGGCGCGCTGGTGCACGGGGCGGAAGACCATCATTTCGGCCTGCTGTGCGGCCGTGGCCTTGGTGGCCTCACGATCCGGCGTAGAGGCCGCATCGGCATCGCCCGCAAATTTCACATAACCGCCCACAGGAATCCAGGAGAGCTTCCAGCGCGTGCCACGTCTGTCATTGAAGCCGAAAATCTCCGGCCCGAAGCCGACGGAAAAGACATCAACCCTGGCGCCGAACCAGCGCGCCATCAGGAAATGACCCAGCTCATGAATGAAGACGACCAAGGTAATGTAGAATAGGAAGGCGAGAAACCCTGAAGGTGTCAGCAGCCATCCGGTGACAAACTGATGAAGAATATTCATGATGTTTCCTTAAGCCCCCACCCGCTGACAAATCTCCTCGGCCAGCGCCCGTGCCCGGGCATCGGCGCCCAGCACCGTCTCCAGGTCCAGGGCATGGCCGTTATGGCCGGTATCTTTGTCTAGGGTCTCGCCCACCACCCGGCTGATGTCGAGGAAGCCGATGCGGCGGTCGAGAAAGGCCTGCACCGCGATCTCGTTGGCGGCGTTGAGCACGGTGGGCGCCAGCCCGCCGGAGCGCATCGAGCCGATGGCGAGATTCAGCGCCGGGAACCGTTCATGCGAAGGCGGCTGGAACACCAGCTGGCCCAGCGCCGCCAGATCGAGCCGGCGCGAGGGCGAGGAAATGCGGCGCGGCCAGCCCAGGGCATGGGCGATCGGCGTGCGCATGTCCGGCGCCGAGAGATGCGCCATGGTGGTGCCGTCTTCATAGCTGACCAGGCAATGGACGATGGACTGGGGATGCACCACCACACTCAGCTTTTCGGGCGGCAGGGCGAAGAGATAATGCGCCTCGATCAGCTCCAGACCCTTGTTCATCAGGGTGGCGCTGTCGAGGCTGATCTTGCGCCCCATCGCCCAGTTGGGATGGGCGACCGCCTCTTCCACCGTGGCGCCGCGCATTTTTTCCAGCGGCCATTCGCGGAACGGCCCGCCAGAGGCGGTGATGGTGACCAGTTCGGCCTCGCCGGCGTCGCCGCCGCCCAGCACTTGGAAAATGGCATTGTGTTCGCTGTCCACCGGCAGCACAGAAGCGCCGCTTATCTCCATGGCGGCGCGGAACACCGCCCCGGCCGCCACCACGCATTCCTTGTTGGCCAGGGCGACGATGACACCGCGCCCGATCGCCGCCAGCGCCGGCTCAATGGCGGCGGCGCCCATGATCGCGACCATGACGAAATCGGATGGACGCCCGGAGGCTGCGATCACCGCCTTGCGGCCGGCCGCAACTTCGATGCCGGTGCCGGCCAGGCCGGTCTGCAACTCCCCCAGCAGGCGTTCGTCGCCGATCACCGCCAGGGTGGGTTTCAGCGCCCGCGCCAATTCGATCAGCTTGGCGACATTGCCACCGGCGGTCAGCGCCATCACCGGGAAGGCGTCGCCGCCGTAAATCTTGCGCGCATGCAGGATGACATCGGCGGTATTGACGCCGATGGAGCCCGTCGCGCCCAGGATGGTGACGCTGCGGGCGACAGCTTCCTCCAGGCCATCCTGCGGATGACGGGTGGCGGCGATGGGTTTAAGGAGGTTGGCCTTCACCAATGGCCTCCGAACAGCGGATTGAAGGTGACGCCGAAAAGAGGGAGGCCGAAGACCAGCAATGCCATCACCGGCGCGGCGGCGAAGGTGGAATCGAGCCGGTCCAGCGCTCCGCCATGGCCGGGGATCAGGCCGCCGGAATCCTTGGTGCCGAAGCGGCGCTTGACATAGGACTCGAACAGATCGCCGCCATGCGCCACCGCGCTGAGCACCAGGGCAAAAAGGAAGCCCAGCACCACGTTGAAGCTCAGGACCGCGATATAGAGCGCATAGACCGTCGCGCCTGACAGGCTGCCGCAGATGGTGCCGGCCCAGGTCTTGGCGGGAGAAATCGCCGGCGCCAGCTTGGGTCCGCCGATCAGCCTGCCGAAAACCAGCGCGCCGGTATCGGTGGCCCAGACGGCCAGGAACAGCCCCAGCACGACTTCGGTGCCGAACGGCGCGTGCAGCAGTTCGCGCATAGCCACCAGCGCCACGGCCGCGATGCCGATGTAAAGCACGCCCCCGGCATGCCAGAGCGGATTGTCTTCGCGGTTGCGGCCGGCGATGAAACTCAGCACCGCGCCAAGCGCCAGCACCAGGAAAGCGGCAGGAATGAAGGCGGCGGACCAGGCCGACACTGCCGTGACCCGATGCAGCAGCAGCAGGCCAAGCGCCAGACCGACCACACCGACCGTAACCAGGGTCTGGGTCAAGATGGCGCCGTCTTCGCTGGCCTCGCGGCGGAAGCGCACCAGCCTGTGCCATTCGCGCGCCGCCAGCGCGGCAAGGACCAGCACCACGGCGGCGAACCAAACCGAACTGTAGACAAGAACGCCCACGGCGATGATGGCCATGCCGACGCCGTAAAGCACCCGCGTCATGCCCTCGCCCAAGGCGTGCCCCGCCGCCCCGCCCTCGTGATGGCCCACGCTCACGCCACCGCTTCCGTGTTGAGGGCGCCGAAACGGCGTTCGCGCTGGGCGAACGTCTCCAGCGCCTGGACCAGCGTCGCGCGGCCGAAATCGGGCCACAGCACGTCAAGGAACAGCATTTCGGCATAGGCCGACTGCCAGAGCAGGAAATTGGAGAGGCGCCGTTCGCCCGAAGTGCGGATGATCAGGTCCGGTTCGGGCAGAGCGCTGGTGAAAAGCCGGCTGGCGAACAGTTCCGGCGTGATGGTTTCGGGATCCAGGCGCCCGTCGCGGGCGGCCCGCGCCAGTTCGCGGGCGGCGGAGGCGATCTCCTCCTGAGCGCCATAGTCAAAGGCGAAGGTGAGGTTAAGGCCGCGGTTGCCGACGGAGCGGCGTTCCGCCTCCTCGATCATGCCATGAATGTCGCCGGCGACGCGACCGCGATGGCCGATGATGCGGATACGGCAGCCCCTCTCGACCAGCTCGTCCATGTCGCTGGCGAAATAGCGGCGGAACAGCCCCATCAGGGCGCCGACCTCGGCCTTGGGTCGCTTCCAGTTTTCCGACGAGAAGGCGAACAGGGTCAGGTTTTCCAGCCCGAGGTCCACCGCTGCGCGCACCGTCTCGCGCACGGCCGCCACGCCTGCGACATGACCGGCCTCGCGCGGCAGATGGCGCTTCTTCGCCCAGCGGCCATTGCCATCCATGATGATGGCAACATGGCGCGGGAGAATGTTGGCGGGTTCCGACAAGCTCAAACCTGCATGATTTCCTGCTCCTTGGCATGGAGCGCGGCGTCGATGTCTTTAATATGGCCGTCGGTCAGCTTCTGCAGTTCGTCGCTCTTGGTGTGCTGGTCGTCCTGGCTGATCTTGTGATCCTTCTCCAGCTTCTTGAGCAGGTCGTTGCCGTCGCGGCGGACATTGCGGACGGCGATGCGGGCGGCTTCGGCATATTTCGCCGCCAGCTTGGAAAGTTCCTTGCGCCGTTCCTGGTTCAGTTCCGGCAGCGGGATGCGCAGTAGCTGGCCGTCCATCTGCGGGTTCAGCCCCAGCCCGGCGTCGCGGATCGCCTTGTCCACCGCCTTGGCCAGGCCCTTGTCCCAGACCTGCACCGTGATCATGCGAGCTTCTGGGGTGGCGACCGAGCCGACCTGATTGACCGGCACCATGTTGCCATAGGCCTCGACCTTGACCGGATCGAGCAGGGCGGCGCTGGCCCGGCCCGTGCGCAGGCCCGCCAGCTCGGCTTTCAGGGTGACAACCGCCCCGGTCATCCGGCGGTTCATTTCGTCCTTGCTGTAGGCGTCGGCCATGTTCCTGCTCCAGCGCTCCCGGATGCTCCGATTTGGGGCCGAATCCTACCCCAAATCGCGGCCCGGCCTCACTTTTCTTCGATGATGGTTGCCCGCCCTTTGCCGGCCAGGACCTGAACCAGAGCGCCGGGATCCCCCAGCGAAAACACCAGGATGGGGATGCCGTTTTCCCGGGAAATCGAGATGGCGGATGCATCCATAACCTTAAGATCCTTGGCTAAGACCTCGTGATAACTCAGAGAATCATAACGGACGGCATTGGGGTCCTTCTTGGGATCGGCGCTGTAGACCCCGTCCACCTGGGTGGCCTTCATCATGGCATCGCAGCCCATTTCTGCGGCCCGCAAGGCGGCGGCGGTGTCGGTGGTGAAGAAGGGGTTGCCGGTTCCCGCCGCGAAGATCACCACCCGGCCCTTCTCCATGTGGCGGATCGCCCGGCGGCGGATATAGGGCTCGCAGACATTGTTCATGGCGATGGCCGACTGGACCCGGGACGGCACCCCGGCCCGCTCCAGCCCGGCCTGCAGCGCCAGGGCGTTCATCACCGTCGCCAGCATGCCCATATAGTCGGCGGTGGCGCGGTCGATGCCCTTGGCGGAGCCGGCCAGGCCGCGGAAAATATTGCCGCCGCCTACCACCATGCAAAGCTGTACGCCGGTGGCGGCGGCGTCGGCCACGTCCTTGGCGATGCGGTCCACGGTATCGATGTCGATGCCGAACTGGCCATCGCCCATCAGCGCCTCGCCGGAGACCTTGACCAGTACCCGGCGGTATTTCGGCGTTGTGGACATGGGATCAGGCCTTCGTGCCGGCCATCTTGGCGACTTCGTCGGCGAAATCATCGCCGCCCTTGTCAATGCCCTCGCCCACCTTGAAGCGGACAAAGCCCTCGATCTCCACCTGGGCGCCGAAATCCTTGCCGGCCTGCTCCAGCACCTTGGCGACCGGGGTCTTGTCGTCCATTACAAAGGCCTGCTGGGTCAGCACGGTCTCGGCATAATAGTTGCGCATGCGGCCTTCCATCATCTTCTCGACAATAGCCTCGGGCTTGCCCGACTGCATGGCGATTTCCTTCTGCACCGCGTATTCGCGGTCCACCACGGCCTGGTCCATGTCCGCCACGGTCAGGGCCAGCGGCGCCTTGGCCGCGACATGCATGGCGATCTGCTTGGCCAGCGGCATCAGTCTGTCGGCGGGCGCGGTGGACTTCAGAGCCACCAGCACGCCGATATTGCCCAGTTCGGGCCCGGCGGCATTGTGGATATAGGAGGCGACCACCCCCGGATTGACCGAAAGCGCGATGGTGCGGCGCACCGACATGTTCTCGCCGATCTTGGCTACCATCTCGGTCAGAACCTGCTGCACCGTCGAGCCGCCATGCGGCGCCGCCAGCAGTTTCGAAAGATCGCCGCCTTCCTTCAAGGCGATGGCGGCGGCCGACTTCACGAAATCCTTGAACTCTTCATTGCGGGCGACGAAGTCGGTTTCGGCGTTTACTTCCACCAGCACGCCGGTATTGCCGCCGACCGAAACGCCGACCAGGCCGTCGGCCGCGGCGCGGCTGGCCTTCTTGGCCGCCTTCATCGCGCCCGACTTGCGCAGCCAGTCGATGGCGGCCTCCATGTCGCCGCCGGTTTCGCCCAGCGCCTTCTTGCAGTCCATCATGCCCGCGCCGGTCGTGTCGCGCAGCTGTTTCACCATCGCGGCGGTGATTTCCATCGGTCTTCTCCGAATTATGGGGCGGCGCAGGGGTGCGCGCCGCCCTTTCAGTGACGTGAACTAGGCGGGAACCGCGGCCGGCTCTTCGACATGGCTCGACGTATCCTCGATCTCGACGGCGGCGCCCACATCGACACCGGCCTCGACCTGGCCCTGGCCCAGGCCGTCAATGACCGCACGCGCGGCCAGATCGCAATACAGCGCGATGGCGCGGGCAGCGTCGTCATTGCCGGGGATCGGGAAGGTGATGCCGTCGGGGTCGGAGTTGGAGTCCAGGATCGCCGTCACCGGGATGCCCAGCTTGCGAGCCTCGGAAATGGCGATGGCTTCCTTGTTGGTGTCGATGACAAAGAGCATGTTCGGCAGGCCGCCCATCTCCTTGATGCCGCCCAGCGACTTGGTGAGCTTGTCCTGCTCGCGCAGTAGGCCAAGAAGCTCCTTCTTGGTCAGGCCGGATTCGCCGGCGCTGGTCAGGGTTTCCTCGATCGTGCGCAGGCGCTTGATCGAGTGCGAGATGGTCTGCCAGTTGGTCAGCGTGCCGCCCAGCCAGCGCTGGTTCATGTAGTATTGGGCGCAGCGCTTGGCGGCGGCGGCGATCGGGTCCTGCGCCTGGCGCTTGGTGCCGACGAAGAGGATGCGCCCGCCCGAAGCGGCGGTCTCGCGCAGCGCGACCAGGGCCTGGTGCAGCAGCGGCACCGTCTGGGTCAGGTCGAGAATGTGGATGTCGTTGCGGGCGCCATAGATGAAGGGCGCCATTTTCGGGTTCCAGCGCTGCTGGCGGTGACCGAAATGGGCGCCGGCCTCAAGCAGCTGACGCATGGAAAAATCTGGCAGAGCCATGGACTTCAGTCTCCTTTACCGGTTGGCCAGACCCTGGGGTTATCTCCTTGACGGAGACACCGGACGGGGACGATGGAACACCCACCGAAACCCACCCCAAGGCGCGAGATGGCGGGCTTATAGGTCAGGGTTTGACGAAAAGGCAAGCCGGAACCGCGGCTTTCAGCCGGCGGGCGGGGACCCCCGACGCGGTTTGCCGCCCTTTTTCGGCCGCGCATCCGGTCCCTTGTCCCACGTTTTAAAGGGCTTGCCGCCCCCGCCCTTGTAGCCGCCGCTGCGCTCACGAAACGGCGGCCGCAACGGCGGCGGCGTTTCAGGCGGCCGGTCGGCTGGCATGATGCGCACGCCGCCCTTGGTGCGGGCAGCGACCTTTTCGGTGAAGCCGGCCGCGACGCGGCCGTCGATCTGGATCAGGGTCTGGGTCTCCTCGACCCGGATGGCGCCGACATCCTTCCTGGTGACCTCGCCCTGGCGGCAGATTTCCGGCAGCAGCCATTTGGGGTCGGCATTGCGCTCGCGCCCGACATTCACCCGGAACCAGACGCCGCCGGCCATCTCGGTGTTGCGGTTCGGCGCCTCGCCCTGCGGACGTTCGCGCGATTCCCGATGCCGGGGGCGCGATCCGTCATGCGGACGCTTCTCGCGCTGCGGCTTGCCACCGCGCACCTTCTCCTGTTGCGGCCGGGGCTGCCAGGCGCCTTCCGCCTCGATCTCTTCCGGTGGCGGCAGCCTGGCGCGCAGCATTTTTGAAAGCGCGGCGGCGATTTCCCGCACGCCATGGGTTTCCAGCAGGGTGTCGCCCAGGGCGTAATCCTCATCGGAAGGCGTTTCGGTGAGCGACGGGTCCTGCTGCAGGCGCTGGCGGTCGAGGGCGCGAATTTCGTCAGCGCTCGGCACCTCTCCCCATTCCGCGCTGACGCAGGCGCGGCCCAGCATCTCCTCGGCGCGGCGGCGGCGCGATGGCGGCACCAGAAGAACGCTGATCCCCTTGCGCCCGGCGCGGCCGGTGCGGCCGCTGCGGTGCTGCAGTACTTCCGCATCATTGGGCAGCTCGGCATGGATCACCAGATTGATTTGCGGCAGGTCGATGCCACGCGCCGCGACATCGGTGGCGACGCAGACCCGGGCGCGCCCGTCGCGGAGCGCCTGCAGCGCGTGGTTGCGCTCATGCTGGCTGAGTTCGCCTGACAGCGCCACGGCGGCGAAGCCGCGTTCCAGCAGCATGGCCTCCATGTGGCGCACCCGTTCGCGGGTATTGCAGAAAACCAGGGCGCCCGCCGGATCGAGAAAGCGCAGGAAATTGACCACGGCGCTTTCCATCCGCGCCGGAGCGACGCGCACGGCGCGGTACTCAATGTCGGCGTGACCTCGGCTTTCGCCCATTGCCTCGATGCGCAATGCGTCGCGCTGGTAATTCCGCGCCATGGTGACGATCATCTTGGGCAGGGTCGCCGAGAACAGCAGCGTCTGGCGTTCCGGCGGCGTCGTCTCCAAAATGAATTGCAGGTCTTCGCGAAAGCCCATGTCGAGCATCTCGTCGGCCTCGTCCAGCACCACCGCCTTCAGCGATGAGACGCGCAGCACCCCTCGTTCCAGGTGATCGCGCAATCGTCCCGGCGTGCCGACCACGATATGGGCCCCGGCGGCCAGTTCGCGGCGCTCACGTCCTGGGTCCATGCCGCCGACACAGGAGACCGTGCGCGCGCCGGCATAATTGTAGAGCCAGGATAGTTCGCCCTGCACCTGCAGCGCCAGCTCGCGTGTCGGCGCGATGATGAGCGCCTGGGGAGCCCCTGCCGGACCAAAGGAATCCGCGGCTTCCAGAGCCAGGTCGGCAATCGCCAGGCCATAGGCGATGGTCTTGCCTGAGCCGGTCTGGGCCGACACCAGCAGGTCGCGGCCCCGGGCACCCGGCTGCAGCACCGCCTGCTGCACCGGAGTCGCCTCGGTATAGGCGCGTTCGGTGAGGGCGCGGGCCAAGGCGGGATGAGCGGAGGCAAAGGCCGGGGCAGCGGTCAAGGGAACTCTGGAGCTTGGATTTCCCGGCTTCTTTAGCCCTATCCGCCGGAAAAGCCAGACTTCAGATCTTCGGGCTCAGCTCTTGCCGCCTATCATGCGCGCCAAGACCTGCCGGTCCTTGTTGTCCTGCATCAGCAGCGTCAGGCCGGAAATCGTGCCCAGCCCCAAACCGCCGGGAATGCCGTTATGGGGATCGGCCGCGATCTTGCCATAGCTCTGGCTGGCGACTTTTTCCCATTTTCCGGCAGGCTTCCTGATTTCCAGCCCGGCGAGGGTGGCCTTCAGCACCAGCCGCACGATGGCCGGATGCGGCGCCGACGGCTTGGTCAGGCTGGGCATGCCGTCGATCATCTGCCAGCCATTGGCCAGCGCCCATGCCGTGATCTCATCCTTTGTCATGGCTGGAGTAGACCAGATCGGCGGCCATGCTAAAAGCCGCCTTCATGAGCAATCCGATCCGTTCCGACATCGCCGCTCTCGAGCCGTCGGGCCTGGCCCGCATCTTCGATCTCGGCCGTGGGATTGAAGGGCTGATCCCGCTCTGGCTGGGCGAGAGCGACCTGGTCACGCCGAAATTCATTCGCGACGCCGCCGTGGCGGCGCTGGAAGACGGCAAAACCTTCTACATCAATGCCCGCGGCTTGCCGGCGCTGCGCCAGGCGATCGCTGGGCTGCACACGCGCACCACCGGCGTGGCGGTCGAGGCGGCGCGGGTGACGGTGCCGGGCGCCGCCATGCTGGCCGTGGT
The DNA here is from genome assembly GCA_964572805.1 of uncultured Rhizobium sp. Lineage (GTDB taxonomy): Bacteria > Pseudomonadota > Alphaproteobacteria > Micropepsales > Micropepsaceae > Rhizomicrobium. Next base: position 67,893 of record CAZNGO010000029.1, read on the forward strand.
CAGCGCCCTGCAGTGCGTGGTGAACAGCGGCGATAATATCGTCATCGTAGCGCCGATCTGGCCCAACATCTTCAACGCCGCGAAAGTCATGGGCGTGGAGCCGCGGCTGGTGCGGCTGGAAGAGGATTGGCGTGCCGGCCGCTGGCAACTCGACCTCGACCGCCTTTTCGCAGCCTGCGACGAACGGACAAAAGCCTTATTCCTCGCCTCGCCCGGCAATCCCACCGGCTGGACCCTCACCAATGACGAGCAGCGCGCCATTCTAGATTTTGCCCGAAAGCGCGGCATCGCCATCATCGCCGACGAGGTTTACGGCACGCTGACCTATGGCGTGATGCAGCACGCGCCATCTTTTTTGCATGTGGCCGACCCGGAGGATGCGCTGTTCGTCATTGCAGGATTCTCCAAACCTTTCGCCATGACCGGCTGGCGCATGGGCTGGCTGCTGCACCCCAAATCTCTGGAAAACGCCTTCGAGGTCTCAGCCCAGACCAACAACACCGGGGCGCCAAACTTTTTGCAGTATGGAGCGCTGGCAGCGCTGTCGCCGCAGGGCGATGAATTCCGCGCCGAACTGCTGGCGCGCTGCGCCAAAGGCCGTGCCGTGGTGGACGAATTCCTGGCGCGCCAGAACCGCATCCGCTGGTTGAAACCGGACGGTGCGTTTTATGGCTTTCTGCAGATTGATGGTTTGAAGGACGGCGTGGCGTTCGCCGAGAAGCTGGCGCTGAAACATCGCGTCGGGGTTTCGCCGGGTTCGTCCTTCGGTCTGGGCGATACGCGTGACGAGGCTTATGTCCGCATCTGTTTTGCCCGCGAGGCGGGCAATCTGGCGGAAGGGCTGCGGCGGATCGAGGAAGGCCTGGCCTAGACCGCTTCCACCGCCAGCACACCGGGCAGGGTGGCGACGCGGTTGCGCAGCGCGGGCGTCACCTGCACCCGTTTTGGAAGCGCGATTTCCACTTCCTCGCCGCCATCGCCCGGCACCACCAGGCTGACGAGTCCCTTGCCGGCCTGGCCCAACTCCTGCGCAATCGCGCCAAGCCCGGCGACATCGGCGAGCCGCACCACCATGCCCTCGCCCGCCTGGGCGGCGGCGACATCGAGATCGGTGATCGCGGCGGCGCGCAGCTTCAGTTCGTCGCCGTCCCATTCGGCGCTGACGGCGATCAGCAGCGACTTGCCCGCCTCCAGCAGCGGCCGGCTGGCAGCCAGCACTTCGGGAAACAGCATCACCTCGAACATGCCGGTGGGATCGGAGAAGGCGACGAAGGCATACATCTGATCGCTGCGACCGCGCCGTTCCGACTTCTTGATCAGCGTTCCGGCAATGCGGGCCTTGAAGCCGGCGCGGCGGCGGTCGTCCTGCAGCGAGGCATAGGTCACCGCCCCCAGCCGTTTCAGCGCGCTTCCATAGGCGTCCAGCGGATGGCCAGAGAGATAGAAGCCCATCGCCCCGAACTCCTCCCCCAGCCGCTCATGCAACGGCCAGTCGGGCATCGGCGTCAGCCGCAGCTCGGAAGACTGCGCTTCGCCGCCAAACAGATTGTCCTGCCCGCTCTCGCGCTCGCGCTGCGCTGCCTGGGCGCCGGACAGAATGCGGTCGGCGTTTTCCAGCAGCTGCCGCCGGTTGGAATTGAGGCTGTCGAATGCCCCCGCCCGCACCAGGTTTTCGAAGGCGCGCTTGCCGACCTGCTTGGGATCGACGCGGGCGGCGAAGTCGGAAATCGAACTGAACGGGCCGCCCCGCCCCCGCACCGCCACGACATGGTCCATCGCCTGACGGCCGACGCCCTTCACGGCGGCGAGCGCGTAGAATACGGTTCCCGCCTCGGCCTCGACCGAGAACACCGCGGCGGAGCGGTTGATGTCGGGCGCGGCCAGGATGACGTTCAGGCGCTTGGCTTCCTGGCGAAAGATGTTGAGCCGGTCGGTGTTGCCGATATCGAGCGTCATCGAGGCGGCGATGAACTCCACCGGATAGTTGGCCTTCAGATACGCGGTCTGGTAGGCGACCTGGGCGTAAGCCGCGGCATGGCCCTTGTTGAAGCCATAGCCGGCGAATTTTTCGGCCTGCTCGAAAATCTGCTCGGCCACGTCCGCGGAAATCTTGCGCTCTGCCGCGCCCTGCATGAATTTGGCGCGCTGCGGGATCATCTCCGCCGGTATCTTCTTGCCCATGGCGCGGCGCAGGATATCGGCCTCACCCATGGTGTAACCGGCCAGCTCGCGGGCGATGCGCATGACATCGTCCTGGTAGGTCATCACGCCATAGCTTTCCGACAGGATCGGCTCCAGCATGGGATGCAGATACTCCACCTTCTCCTTGCCGTTCTTGCGGGCGATGTAAGTGGGAATGGAATCCATCGGTCCCGGCCGGTAAAGCGCCACCAGCGCCACCAGGTCGTTGATGTGGTCGGGCTTCATCTTGCGCAGCAGGTCGCGCATGCCTGTGCCTTCCATCTGGAAGACGCCGACGCTGTCGCCCCGCGCCAGCATCTCGAAGGTCCCGGGATCGTCGAAGTCGATGTCCTGGGTGCGCAGCTGAATGCCGCGCTGGGCCAGCAACTCCTCGGCCTTGGCGATGACGGTAAGGGTCTTGAGGCCGAGAAAGTCGAACTTCACCAGCCCGGCCTTCTCGGCATCCTCATAGTCGAACTGCGTCACCGGCATGTCGGAGCGCGGATCGCGGTAGAGCGGCAGCAATTCATCCAGCGGCCGATCGCCGATCACCACGCCGGCCGGATGGGTGGAAGCATGGCGGTAAAGCCCCTCGATCCTGCCGGTGATCTCGAACAGGCGCTGGGCCAGCGGTTCGGATTCGGCAATCTGCTCCAGGCGTGGCTCGCTCTCCAGCGCCTCCTTGAGCGTGATGGACTTGCCCGGCGGGTTGGGGATCATCTTGGCGATGCGGTCCACCAGCCCCAGCGGCATCTGCAGCACGCGGCCGGCGTCGCGCACCGCGGCGCGGGCCTGCAGCGATCCCAGGGCGATGATCTGAGCGACACGGTCGGCGCCATACTTGTCCCGGACATAGCGGACGACCTCATCGCGCCGTTCCTGGCAGAAATCGATGTCGAAGTCCGGCATCGACTGGCGTTCGGGATTGAGGAAACGCTCGAAGAACAGGCCGAAGCGCAAAGGGTCGAGGTTGGTGATGTCCAGCGCCCAGGCCACCAGCGAGGAAGCGCCGGAGCCACGCACGCCGACGGGAATGCCCTGCGCGCGGGTCCACTTCATGAAGTCGGAGACGATCAGGAAGTAGCCGGCAAAGCCCATGTGATTGATGATGCCGAGCTCATAGGCCAGGCGCTCGTTATAGGCGCCGGCCTCGGCACTCAACTGCTTGGCCCTGGCCATGCGCGCGGCCAGGCCGGCCTCGGCCTGCGCCTTCAGTTCGGCGACCGCCGTCAGGCCGGATTCCGGCACGAAAACCGGCAGGATGGGCTTGCGCTTTTTTGGAACAAAGGAGCAGCGACGAGCGATCTCCAGCGTGCTCTCGATCGCTTCGGGCAAGTCGGCGAATACCACCGCCATTTCCGCCGCGCTCTTGAATCGGTGTTCCCGGGTCAGGCGGCGGCGGTCATCCTGGGAGACGAAGGCGCCATCGGCGATGCAGAGCAGCGCGTCATGGGCTTCGTACATCGAGGCGGCGCCGAAATGCACGTCATTGGTGGCGACGATGGGAAGGCCGCGGGCATAGGCCATGTCGAGCAGCGCCTCTTCCGTGGCGCGCTCCTCGGCCAGGCCATGGCGCTGCAATTCGACATAGAAGCGGTTCGGAAACATCGCCGCCAGCCGGTCGAGCGCGGCTTCCGCCGCGGCGCGCTGGCCATCGAGCAAGAGGCGGTTGACGGGGCCGCCCGGACCGCCGCTGAGCGCGATCAGTCCGGCGGAATACGCCGCCAGCTTTTCGCCTGTGACATGGGGATAGTCGCCCGGCCCCACTTCCAGATAGTCGGCGGAAAGCAATTTGCAGAGATTGAGATAACCGGTCTCGTCCTGCGCCAGCAGCGGAACCTGCGGCGGCTTGCGCGGTTTGGCGCCGGGCGCCGGCGCGGCCAGTTCCAGCGACAGCAGGGCGCCGACGATGTGCTGGACCCCGGCGCCGCGCAGCGTGTCGGAGAGCTCATAGACGCCAAAGAGATTGTCGCTGTCGGTGACAGCCACCGCAGGCATGTCCAGCCCTGCGGCCAGTTTCGCCAGTTCTTTGGGCCGCACCGCCCCTTCCAGCAGGGAATAGGCGCTTTTGACGCGCAGATGGACGAAAGCCGCCATGATCAACCGGAAATGGAGTCAGCCCCAGTATCGCAAGGCCCGGGGCGCAGTGGGGCGCGGGCGCGCGCCCATCCACAGCTAGAGCAGGTTCAGGAGGCCGTGCAGGCCGCTGGCAGCGGCAAAGGATGCCGCCATGAACGCCACCAACCCGAAACCCGCCGCCGCATCCTTGGCCCAGAGCATGATGATCTCCCCTCTTTTCGGGAATTGTTCTAGTTCCGTTCTATATGAATAGCAAGAACAAAAGGTGATCATATGCACCTTTCCCAGGATCGCGGCGCCCGACGCGAAGTCTTCGCGGGGCGGTCGCTCCCAGAACGCCGGTCTGAAGCTAGCCTGTTCATGGCGCATGGCAATTCAACCAGCCGTCCACGGATTGGTTGCGGACCGGGCCCGGGAAAATGGTTAACGCGGCAGCTCGGCGCCTTCGACCAGCCTGCCCTGATGCAGCAGGAGCGCGCGGTCCATGCGCGCGGCCAGCTCGAAATTGTGGGTGGCGATCAGTGCCGCCAGGCCCTGCTCGCGGGTGATCGAGATCAGGGAGTCAAAGACGCCGCCGGCGGTGCGCGGATCGAGATTGCCGGTTGGCTCGTCGGCCAGCAAGATTTTCGGCCTGTTGGCCAGGGCGCGGGCGATGGCGACACGCTGCTGCTCGCCACCGGACAGTTGCGACGGCCGGTGGGTGAGCCGCGCCCCCAGACCCAGTGCGCCGAGCACGCGTTCCGCTTCCACCGCCGCCTGGCCGCGGCTTTTGCCCGCGATCATTTGCGGCAGCACGACATTCTCCAGCGCGTCGAACTCCGGCAACAGGTGATGCGCCTGGTAGACAAAGCCGATGGTGGTCCGCCGGATGCGGGTGCGCTCGCCGTCGGACAGCTTCGAGGCCGCCTCGCCATTGACATGGATTTCGCCGCTGGTGGGCGCTTCCAGCAGCCCCGCCATGTGCAGCAGCGAGGACTTGCCCGATCCGCTCTGTCCGACAAGGGCGACAATCTCCCCCGGCTTGAGGCTTAGATTGAGGCCGCTGAAGACTTCGAGCTGGCCTTCGCCTTCCCGATAGCGGCGCGTGACGTTTTCCAGGCGCAGCATCTCACTCATAGCGCAGCGCCTCCACCGGATCGAGCCGTGCGGCCCGCCAGGAGGGATAGAGCGTCGCCAGGAAGCTCAGCACCAGCGCCATGGCCACGACTTCGTTGACCTGCATGGTGTCGAGTTCGGCCGGCATGCGGTCCAGGAAGTAGAAGGTCGAGTCGAACAGCGTAATGCCGGTCAGGTGCTGCAGCCCCTGGCGGATGCTTTCGATGTTGAGGCAGAAGGCCACGCCGAGCGCCAGCCCCAACAGCGTGCCGGCGACGCCGATGCTCATGCCGGAAATCAGGAAGACGCGCATCACCGCGCCGCGTGTGGCGCCCATGGTGCGCAGGATGGCGATGTCGGCCGACTTGTCCTTCACCAGCATCACCAGGCCGGAAATGATGTTGAGCGCCGCCACCAGGATGATCAGCGACAGGATCAGAAACATCACATTGCTTTCGACCTGCACCACTTCCAGGAAGGCGCCGTTGATGCGCTGCCAGGGCACCAGCGTGGTATGCGGACCGGCCGCCTTCGCCAGCGCCGGCAGCATGGCGTAGTCGTCATCCGGCTTGGTCACCATCACCTCGACGGCGGTGACGGCACCGTCATAGCCGAAGAAGGCTTGCGCCTCGTCCAGCGCCATGAAGGCAAAATTGCTGTCATAGGCGCTGTTGCCGACCTTGAAGATGCCGGCCACGGCATAGCTCTTGTCGTTCAGCGTGCTGCCGAAAGGCGTGTCCTGCCCCTGCGCCGAGATCAGCTTGATGGCGTCGCCCGCCTGCAGGCCCAGCTTGTCGGCAAGACCGGCGCCGATGATGATGCCGTCGCTGCCATAGCCGCCCAGTGCGCCTTTCGGCAGGCTGTCAGCGACGTTCTTCAGGGTGGCGAGATCGGTGGCGCGCATGCCGCGCACGATGATGCCGGCATTGTAGCCATGCGCCGTCGCCAGAACCTGCCCTTCCACGATGGGCGCGGCGCGAGTGACTCCGGGCAGCTGTTTCAGCCGCGCCGTCACCGCGTCATAGTCGCTCAGCGGCACGCCCACCGCCCGGACCAGGACATGGCCGTTGAAGCCCAGCAGGCTGTCCTCGAACTTGTGGCGGAAGCCGCCCATCACGCTCATCACAATGATCAGGGTGGCGACGCCCAGCGCGATCCCCACCAGCGAGAAGCCGCTGATCACCGAGATGAAGCTTTCCTGCCGCCGGGCGCGCAGATAGCGCAGCGCGATCATCCATTCGAAGGGCGCGAAGGCGCCAGACAGCCTTGATTCGGGCATGGGTGCGAACCTAAGGCTCCGGCTCCCCACCGTCCATGATAAAGCCCGCAAGCACCTATGCTTTTCCAAGCCTTGCGCCGGATTTTCCGCCGCCCTATGCCCTTTGCCGTGCCCGCCGCCATCGTCCTGACCCCCGCCCGCCGCTTCGAGCTGATCGCCCTGTTTGGGCTGCTCACGGTTTTCACCCCCATCGCGGTGGATTTCTACATGCCCGCCTTTCCCGCCATGGCGCGGGAGTTCGGCACCCCGGTGTCAGCGGTGGAACATTCCCTGGCCGCCTATTTCCTTGGCATGGCGATCGGCCAAGCCGCCATCGGGCCGCTCTCCGACCGCTATGGTCGCCGCCGCCCGCTGATCATCGGCATGCTGCTCTATGTCCTGGGCTCGGTGGCCTGCGCCCTGGCGCCCGGCCCGCTGACGCTGGACGCCGTGCGCGTGGTGCAGGCCCTGGGCGGCTGTGTCGCCACCGTGCTGGCGCGCGCCTGCGTCCGCGACATCTTCCCGCCCGGCGAGGCCGCCCGAGTCTTTGCCCAGATGCTTCTCGTCCTGTCGGTGTCGCCGCTGTTCGCGCCGCTGGTGGGCGGCTGGCTGCTGCTGGTGGCGAGCTGGCGCGCCGGTTTCTGGATTCAGGCGGTATCCTGCCTCCTCACACTGGCGCTGGTGGTGTGGCGGCTGCCGGAAAGCCATCCCGGCTCCAATCGCACCCTACATCCGGTACAGGTGACCAAGGATTACCTGCACATACTGCGCAACCGCCATTTCTACGGCTATGTCCTCCCGGTGACACTGTCTTCTGCCGGACTTTACGTCTGGCTCACCGGCTTTTCCCACGTCGCCATCGACATGTTCGGGGTCAGCCCGCAGAATTTCGGCTATTTCTTCCTCGCCAACGGCATCGGCTTCGTCATCACCTCGCAGACCGTCGCCCGGCTGCTGAAACACCGGCCGGCGCGACAGTTCTTCACCGGCGCCATCATCATTCAAGCGGTAGCCGGCGTGCTGGCCTTGAGTCTGGCTGCCAGCGGCTGGGGCGGCTTGTGGGGTTTCGTGCCCTTCACCTTCATCTATTGCTGCCTGATCGGGGTGGTGAACTCGACCGGGGGCGGCATGGCCATGACCGAGTTCGGCCACAGCGCCGGCATGGCCTCGGCGCTGATGGGACAGGTGCTCTATGCCGGCGGTTTCCTTGCCTCGCTGGCCATGGGCGCCTTGCCCGCCACCACACCGGTGCCGATGACCCTGCTGATGTGCCTGTGCGGCCTTGGCGCACTTCTGGCCGCCCTGAAGCTCAAGCCCTTCCGGCCTGCCGCGGCATCGGCTAAACCCCGGTAAAAGCCTTCGGAGCCCCTTTCATGCAGCGCGCCCTTTCCGTTGACCGCAGCCGGTTTGCCGACTGGTACCAGGCGGTTGTGCGCGACGCCGACATGGCGGAGACCAGCCCGGTGCGCGGCGCCATGGTGATCAAGCCCTGGGGCTATGGCGTGTGGGAGCAGGTGCAGGGCGAACTCGACCGCCGCATCAAGGCCAGCGGCCATGAAAATTGCTATTTCCCGCTGTTCATCCCGCTCTCCTTCATCGCCAAGGAAGCCGAGCATGTCGAAGGCTTCGCCAAGGAGATGGCGGTGGTCACCCATCACCGTCTCAAGAACATCGACGGCAGGCTGCAGCCCGATCCGGCGGCAAAGCTGGAAGAACCCTTGGTGGTGCGGCCTACCAGCGAAACCATCATCGGCGATGCCTTTTCCCGCTGGGTCAAAAGCCACCGCGACCTGCCGCTGCTGATCAACCAGTGGGCCAATGTGGTGCGCTGGGAAATGCGGCCGCGCCTGTTCCTGCGCACCACCGAATTCCTCTGGCAGGAAGGCCACACCGCCCATGCCTCCGAGGCCGAGGCGCGGGCCGAGACCATGCAGTGTCTGGAAATGTACCGCGCTTTCGCCGAGGAGGTGCTGGCGATGCCGGTGATCGCCGGCGAGAAGCCGGAGAATGAACGCTTCCCCGGCGCGGTCGGCACTTGGTCGATCGAGGCGATGATGCAGGACGGCAAGGCGCTGCAGGCCGGCACCAGCCATTTCCTCGGCACCCATTTCGCCGAGGCGCAGAATATCCGCTTCCAGAACGACGCCAGCGAGATGGTGTTCTGCAATACGACAAGCTGGGGCGTTTCCACCCGCCTGATCGGCGGCGTCATCATGACCCATGGCGACGATGACGGCCTGCGCCTGCCGCCGGCCATCGCGCCCCGCCAGGTCGTGGTGGTGCCGATGCTGCGCGACAAGCCGGAGGACGCCGAAGTGCGGGCCTTCTGCGAAAAGCTGGTGGCGTCGCTTTCGGCGCTGTCGGCCTTCGGCCAGCCTGTGCGGGCGCTGCTGGACGGCAAGAAGATCAAGTCGGCCGAGAAACGCTGGAACTGGGTGCGCCGCGGCGCGCCGGTGATCGTCGAGATTGGACCGCGCGACGCCGCCTCCGGCGCCGTCACTTATATGCGCCGCGATGCGCTGCGCGACGGCGACAGGGTGAAAAGTGCGGCCATGCCGCTGGAGGATTTCGTCGCATTCGTGCCGACGCTGCTGACCGACATCCAGGCCGCGCTGCATGCAGAGGCCAGGGCCCGGCTCACCGGCAACATCAAAAGCGGTGTCACCGACTGGGCGGGAGTCGAGAGCTATTTCGCCGGCGGTGACGACGAGTTCAAGGGCTGGCTGCGAGTTGCGTGGTCGCGGCCAACTGGCACCGAACTGGAAGCGGTGGATGCCAAGCTGAAGGCGCTGAAACTCACCATCCGCAACGCGCCGATGGACCAGCCCGCTTTCTTCGCGCCCTGCCTCTTTACCGGCAAGTCGGGGGTGGAGGAGATTTTGATCGGGCGGGCGTATTGATGGATCAAGCCTCGGCAATGTTCTCATTTCTGGCCGAGGCCACAAGTCCAGATAACTCCAGTGAACGACACGAACTCATAGTATTTGTTCGAGCGATCAGCCAAGCTTCTGCAGCTGAAATATTTCGCGAACGGCTTGCCGAAACAGGCTGGACCTTTCCAGAGGTCAAAGAAGTCGCCGAGATCTCCGGCAATATGAAGATGTCAAAGCTAGAGAAACTTGACCTGGAAGGCGCCATACGGGCTGCCGCGCGGGATGGCGCGGCCATTGTTGTTTTCAACAACTCCTCAAAATAAATGTCATGGCCCACTTTACGTGGGCCATCCAGAGTCTCAGGCGCGATGTCGAAAACGTATTTCGTCTACATCATGGCGAGCCAGCGCAATGGCACTCTCTATCTCGGCGTCACCAGCGACCTGATCCGCCGTTCGTGGGAGCATCGGGAGGGTCTCATTCCTGGCTTCACGAAGAAGTATGGCGTGAAAACCCTAGTCTATTACGAAATCTTCGACGAAATCCATGTCGCCATCCAACGCGAGACGCGGCTGAAGAAGTTCACGCGAGCGCGGAAGCTGGAACTTATCGGAAGCCGTAATCCGCAATGGCATGATCTGGCACCGAGCCTGTGACTCTGGATGGCCCGGGCAAGCCGGGCCATGACAATTGAGGGTAGAGAAAGGGAGCCTAGCCGACCGCGCCAAACCGCCCGCTGTTGAAGTCCGTGATGGCCTGACGGATTTCCGCCTCATTGCTCATCACGAACGGCCCATAACCAAACACGGGCTCGTTTAGCGGCTCGCCCGCCAGCACCAGCAGCATGGTGTCGGCCGCGGCCTTCAATGAAACAGCCGTGCCTTCCCGTGCCAGCCGCACCACTTCGGCGTCCTGCGCGGCCGTGCCGTTGACCGTGACATTGCCCGCCAGCACCGCGATCATCGCGGTATGGCCTTCCGCCACCTCGAAATTCATTTCCGCGCCGCCGTCCAGCCGCACATCCCAGAGATTGATCGGGCTGAAAGTGCGCGCCGGGCCTTTGCTTCCGTTGAATTCGCCTGCGATCACTCGCACCCGTCCGCCCGGCAGCTCCACCGCCGGAATGTCGGCATTGGTGATGCCCTGATAGCCCGGCCGGGTCATCTTGTCTTTCTTCGGCAGGTTCACCCACAACTGCACCATGCGGAATGGCCCGCCATTGGCGGTATAGGCGGGGGAATGAAATTCCTCATGGATGAGGCCGCCCGCCGCCGTCATCCACTGCACGTCGCCGGGACCGATGGTGCCGCCGGCGCCGGTGGAGTCGCGGTGGCTGACTTCGCCGTCATAGACGATGGTAACGGTCTCGAAGCCGCGATGGGGATGCTGGCCGACGCCGCGTGGTTTCGTGGCTGGGGTAAACACAAAGGGCCCGGCATAGTCGAACAGCAGGAAGGGGCTGCGCGACGCCGTGTCGCCCTGGTACGAAAACAGCGAGCGCACGGGAAAGCCGTCGCCAACCCAATGGCCACCCTGGGACCGCATCACTTCCAATACCGGTTTCATTGGGAATCTTTCGTCAACGAACATTTCACAGGCCATACTTTGGTATGCGGGAAGCGATCTGCAAGACCCCGTTTCCAGCCCATTGGTCCCCACCCCACCGGCCATGCTAAAGCCTTGCGAGTCGAAAGGGCCATCATGCAACGCCTCGCAAATCTGGACCTGCCGGGCCGTCTGGCCGGCATCGCGCCACGCTGGACGGTGATGCTGGCCTGCGCCGTCTTCGGCGTCGGATTCTCGGCCCTGCTGCGCCTGATCGCCGACCAGTTCGCGCCCGGCATCGCGCCATACGCCTTCATCTATCCCGCCTGCCTCCTTGCGACGCTGCTAGCGGGCTGGCAGTCCGGCATCGGCACGGTGGCGATCGGCGGCTTCCTGGCCTGGGAATTCGTCGTCCCCAAGGCGGCACAGTCGGGCGCGCCGATGAACTACCAGGCCGCCGCCATCATCATCAACGCCCTCACCGCCGGCAGCGCCGTCGCGGTGGCGGAAATCTTCCGCAGCGCCGCCGCCCGCGCCAATGCCGCCCATGACGCCAAGCTGGAGGAACGCGACCTGCTGTTCAGCGAGCTGCGGCACCGCGTCGCCAACGACTTCGCCATCGTCGCTAGCCTGCTTGACCTGCAGCGCCGCCGCAGCAACGAACCGGCTACCCGCGCCGCCCTGGAGCAGGCGATGGCGCGGGTGCGCTCCATCGGCCGGGTCCACCGCCAGCTTTACGCCGTGCCGGAAAGCGCGATCATCGATCTGCGCGGCTATCTGAAGGATCTCTGCGCCGGGCTGGTGGACGCCACTCTGCCGCCCGCCGGAATCCGCCTCTCCTGCGAATGCGATGAAGCCTATATGGCGCGCGAGCCGGTGCTGGCGCTGGGGCTGGTAATCAACGAACTGGTGATGAATGCGGTCAAGCACGCCTTTCCGGACGGCCGCGACGGCATCATTCTGGTGCGTTTCACCGCCAACGGTGCGGGCTGGCGGCTGGAAGTCTGCGACAATGGCGTCGGTATTCCGGCCACCGAGCGCAAGACCGGTCTGGGGACCGGCCTGATCGAGCAGTTCGTGCGCCAGGCGGGCGGAACGCTGACGCTGGAAAGCCGCAATGGCACCCAGGCCTATCTCGACCTGCCGGCCGCGGCGGCTTCGTCCCGGCCCGGCTAGAACCAGCCGGCCCAGGCGCTGGCGCCCAGCACCAGCAGCGCCATCACGGTGAGCAGCGGCGCGCCCAGCAGGCGCTTGCGGCGGCAGAAGATCCAGCGATTGGACCGCCGCTCATACAGGCACCAGCTTCCAGAGATCATGGCACGCCCCGTTCGTCCGGATAATCCTGCGCCGGGGGATGTTACCGGGTCTTTAAGCCTGTCCCGAAAATGCGCTGAAAAAGCAAACGCCCGGCCTGAACAGACCGGGCGTTGCAATCACGGAGCTGAGCTCGGCTTACGGAGCCGCGCCACCCGCCGGAGCGGCGGCCGGCGCAGCGCCGCCGGCGCCACGGCCACCACGGCCGCCACGGCCCGCACCGGGCGGCGGGGCGTTGGGGTCGATCTCGAAATTGTGCATGATCGGCGGGCGCGGATTGATCGGGATGCGCGTGGACATCGGCGCACTGGGATCGAAGCCGGCGCGGTGCCAGCGGCCCGCCTGGGCGGTGATGATGTCGCCGACCTCGGTCTTGAAGTAGGGCTCGCCTTCCAGCTTCATGCCGATCGATCCTTCCGCGACATACCAGAACTCTGTCATGTTGATGTGGAAATGACCCTTGTTGGTGTCGGGCGGCACCGGGGCGCCGCGACCGCGCAGGATGTTGGTGGTGATGTGGTCGTCCCAGACGAACTTGTTGCTGTAGCTCTTGTCGTCATTGGCCACCATCTTGAGGAAATCGACATAGATGGGGTTGGTGGGGCGGTCCTTGGCCGGGCCGGGCGAGGCGGTGACCTTCATGTAGGTCCAGCCCGGAATCGGGTCGGGTGTCTCGCTGGCGGGATACATCGGGATGTCGCCGGCGTTGCGGACCTCGAAATAGACGCCCGGCGTGGTGCCGACATTCTCGATGGTGAAGACATGGCGGAAGGGCACATTGACCATGAAGCCCTTGGTGGCGGTGAAGGGCTGCACGTCAACGCCGTCAATCGAGAATTTGAGCGAGCCGTCATAGACGAAGAAGACGACGCGGTTGTCGGAATAGAACATCGCCTTGGTCTTCTTGCCCGGGCCGATGGACTTGTAGTCGGCGTCCTGGTCCTTGTTGCGGACGATGGGCTCGACCCAGTCGGTCTGGCCGCGATGGGCGGCCAGGATTTCGCTGATGCGCCAGACCGGCCGGTTGGGGGCGGTGTAGGCCGGCAGGGTGCTCGGCTTGGCCGACCAGATCTGGCCGTCCATGCGGCCGCCATCGGGCATCTGGTCATCGTGGCTGTTGCCGAGGAACTGGGCCGAAGCCGGAATGGCGGCGGCGAACACCGCGGCGGCGGCAAAAAGGGCAAGACGGGACTTCAATTTCATAGGCATTCCCCCAATGGATAATGGCCCATCCGTAAGCGGACGGTTCGACCCGACGCTAACAGGGCACCCTGGGGAAAGCAGCAGCGAAATTGCCTTCTTCGCAATCGCAACAGCGAAGGGTTTGGCATGGGCGGGTCCCTGGTATGCCCCCTCAATTTTCTCCGGCCCCAACATCTTGATCATTGTTTGGCGGCTTTCCTCCCTCCCCCCTCCCCCTCGGAGGGTTTCGATATGGCCGGCATGGATTGGCGGCGGCGTCATTCCTGCTCCTTGCCCCGGAGCGGACGCCAGTGTCCGGTCCTGAACGGAACAGGAAAAGATAGGCGGCTATTTGCGCCCTGGAAGGGGGCAGGAACGATATCCTCCGCCTGTCCACGCCGTGGGGCCTGAATCGATTAAAAAACTTTCGCGCAAATCCCGCTTCTGTCCGCATCGCGGCAGATCAGCCGGGTTCGGGCCATCGAAGCTGAAAATCCGGCTGCGCAGAGTGTACCCGGAATTGCTTCGCGGGCGCTTCGGCGCCACCCTCCCTCACGGAATGACCGCTTTTGACCCAAAGCGGACGTTTACGGATCGGCTTTGAATAGGTCGCCATGCACTTTCTGAATGGGTGATTTCACTGCCCGAAGACCCTATCCGCTCCAAAGCAGGCCTTGGGTCTTGGGCCACCACCAATAGGGGGTCCAGTGTTACTGCCCAAAAGCGTCTTGGCCGGGTTTCAGACATGGAACCGGGTTGCGCAAGATGCGTTTGCTTACGGGGTTAGGGGGGCAAAACTTTGAGAGACCATCGTCTGGCGCTGCTGATCGCGGTACCAGTCTTTCTCGCCCTTTTTATTGTGGTATTTCTCACAAGCCGGTTTGCCGCCAGCGAAAGTGAGGCCCAGGGCTGGGTTCGCCATACCTATGAGGTGATGGAAGCTCAGCGTCGCCTACAAGATGATGTTCAATCCGCGGAGACTGGTATGCGCGGATTCTTGCTCAGTCGCGATCCGTCATTCCAAACTAGTTATCAGAATTATGTCAGGCGCATCCCTGCTGACCTGAAGGTCTTTCATGATCTGACGAAGGATAACCCAACACAACAGACCCGGGCAGAGCGGCTGAGGGAATTGCTGGCCCAGCGCCTTCGTGGCCTGCAGATTGGCATGCAGAGCAATACAGGGCCGGTGATCCGCGCACCACAAGCGGTCCAAGGGCTGGCTAGGGGCCGCGATCAGATGGCGGCCATCCGCGCCGAGATAGAAAGCGGATTGACCGCGGAGGAACGCTTGCTGTCCCAGCGTGAATCGGAGCGCCGCCGGACAGAAAGCTTGGAAATTGGATTTGCCGCCGGCGCTGGTCTGTTGATGCTGGTAATACTCAGCACCGCTGCCACTGCACTGATTCGCAATAATATCAGGTTGGTTGCCACCGAAAAAGCTCGGGCTACAGAGGCGGCGCTACTACAGGCGACGCTTGAAACGGTGCGCGAGGGCCTCGCCTATTTCACCTCCGATGGACTGTTGCGAGCCTTCAATGCAAGCTTCTTTCGCCTTTTGGATTTGCCGGAGCGGCTTGCCGTCGCGCAAAAGACACGCCTTTCGGATTTAGCGGTGCACGAGCAAGATCGCTTTGCTTCCAACCGAATTTTCACGAAACCGGGCAGCGGCAATGCCAGCACTGATACCCAGCATATCAGCTGGTCCGATCGCGAACTGGACGTCTACAAGGCCGGGGTCTCGACAGGGGGATTCCTAATAGGGGTAATGGACGTAACGGCGCGCATGCAGGCTGAAGCCATCGCTCGCCAGGCCCAGAAAATGGAAGCGATTGGCCACCTGACCGGCGGCGTCGCCCACGACTTCAACAACCTGCTGCAAATCATCAGCGCCAATCTCGATCTTGCCGTCGCCGGCAGCGACAGCAATAGCGCCAGCCCCGCCCTGCGTCAGCGATTGCAGAACGCCATCGGAGCGGTGGCACGCGGTTCGCGCCTGACTAACCAGCTGCTGGCTTTCGCGATGCGCCAGGCGCTAGTGCCTCGCTCCATCGATCTGGGACGCACAATCAGCGACATGACCGAACTGCTCCGGCGCACGCTAGGCGAACGATTTGAGGTGGAATCGGTGATCGCCGGCGGACTGTGGAACACGCTGGCCGATCCTACCCAACTGGAAAATACTGTTATCAATCTGGCTATCAATGCTCGCGACGCTATGCCCGATGGCGGAAAACTTACCCTCGAAGTAGCCAACGCCTACCTCGATGACAGTTATGCGGCCGCCCACAGCGATGTCGCCCCGGGCCAATATGTCCTATTGGCAGTATCGGATACCGGAACAGGGATGACGCCGGAGGTGATGGCGCGGGTCTTTGAGCCTTTCTTCACCACGAAATCGGAGGGCAAAGGTACAGGGCTAGGTCTTGCTCAAGCCTACGGCTTCGTTAAACAGAGTGGCGGTCATATCAAGATATATTCTGAGGTGGGTCACGGTACCACAATTAAGCTCTATCTGCCGCGCACCAGACGCGAGAAGGACGTGTTGGAGCCTTTGGCGGACCAGCCATTGGAAGGGGGAAGAGAGCACATTCTTGTCGTCGAAGATGACGAAGGAGTACGCGTTGCGGCGGTCGATATGCTTGCCAGCATGGGCTACCGAGTGTCCAGGGCCAGCGATGCCGAAAGCGCATTGGCGCTATTGGAGAAGGAGCGGCCTGATTTGATCTTCACGGATGTGGTGATGCCAGGTGCGGTCAATACCCGGGAATTTACCCGCCTGGCCAAGGCCCGGTATCCCGGCATTCTTGTGCTCTACACCTCCGGCTACACCCAAAACGCAATCGTTCATAACGGCAAGCTCGACGACGACGCGTTGCTGCTATCCAAGCCTTATCGGAAGGAGGAGTTGGCGCGGAAGTTACGCAGCGTATTCGCGGGTACGGCCCGTGGCGCGATCAGAGAGCCGGCGGTGCCTGCGGCCGAGCCGCGCCGCGGCAAGGTATTGGTGGTGGAGGATGAGGCTTTGATTTGTATGGCCACAATGGACATGCTTGAGCAGCTGGGCTTTACCGCCATTGAAGCGAGCAATGGCACCCAGGCCCTAACCCTACTGAAAAGCGATCCTGCCATAAGTATCCTACTGACTGACCTCGGGCTTCCGGGCATGAGTGGGCAACAATTAGTGAAGGAAGCGCTGAACCTGAAGCCGGAGCTGAGGGTCGTCATCGCCTCGGGCTATTCGTCAGAGGGCAGGATAGACGGCGTACCGGAAGGCAAAATGCGCCACATCGCCAAGCCATTTAATCTGGACCAGCTGCGCCAGTGTCTAGCGTGAACGTGCGCCATATGAATGACCGCTTTTGGCGCAAAGCAGACACTTTTTGGCATGCATTAGGGCCTTTAAAAAGGGTGCGCCACGCGTGAACCTTTTCGCGCTTCCCCCGACTATCCTGCAGGAAGGGAGCGCATCGTGCCCAAATCGCCGGAAAATGAGGAACTGCGCCATGCCCTGCTGGTCATACGGTGCCAGTTGGGAGAGCGCGCGGCTTTTGAGGAACTGATCCGCGACTGGTCAGGGACGCTTTTACGTCATGTCCGCCGCATCGCAGGACCAGAGCCGGCCGAAGACCTGGCGCAGGAAGTTTGGCTGCGAGCGTTACGGGGAATCGCTAACCTGCGCGAGAACGCGCGGATCGGTGCCTGGCTTTTTGGCATTGCCCATCATGTCGTGATGGACCATTTCCGTCTGCGTTATGCCCGAGATGAAGCAGAGGTGCCGGACGATCTTTCGGCCGAAGGGCCCGACTCTGGGGAGGAGATCATGAACCGTCTCGAAGCCGAACTGGCGGCGTTGCCGGTTCTGGAGCGCGAAACCCTGACCCTTTTCTATCTCGAAGAACTTTCGCTGAAACAGATCGCCGGCATCCAATCGGTGCCGGAGGGAACGGTGAAATCCAGATTATCCCGGGCGCGGGGACTGCTGCGCCGAGCCATGTCATCGCACGGAGAACATCATGACGCCTAACAAAAGCGCATTGCCGGCCCTTCTGCTTCTGGAAGGGCAGCTTTCCTTTCGCGCCCGCGCCGGGCATCTGGCGTTGCTGCTTGCTGCCGCAGGCATGAGCGCTGTCATCGCCGCCCTACTGGCCACGGAAACCGGACTGCCGCAGCGGACAGTCGTGGCGTTTGGCGTCTTGCTGATTATCGGCGCAAGCTGGGTAGGATATGCCGCTTGGGTGCTGGCGGCGCGCCGCACCTTGCTGGCAAATCATCGCGTAATCGCCGGGCGAATCGCTGTGGCCGCAGCTTCAGTCTTCTTGGCCGGTTCGGTTGCGGTAGGAATAACGACGCAGGCCCCCTCCGCCTATGCGGCAGGGGGATTGGGAGCGATCATGTTAGCCATCGCGGTCGCACTGCTGTTGCGCGCCTCATCAAATTACCGCGCCCTGCTGCAGCGCCGTTCAGAACTTGAAGGGCAGCTGAGACAGAGCCGGTGACCCGAATGACCGCTTTTGGCGCAAAGCGGACGCTGACGGGTGAGACCAGCCGCGTCCTCACTTCAATTCGAAGAAATATGTCCGGTCCGCGCCAGCGGTCTCCTCGCCATGGTCCACGGTGCCGCGCGGAACGAACGTGATCCGTGGTTTCTGGCCTGTGAAGGCGACGGCCACAGCATCCATTTCATGCCGGCGCGTCAGCGGCCGAGTATCCTGCGCGGCAATGTCCTCCCAGATGACCAGGCGGTCGCTCTCGCGGACCTTCCTGCCGAGCCCCGTGGACGCGGCGCCCGCGGCGCCCGCCGGCGCGGGTTCCTTAAGCTCAAGGAACACCGCCCGCAGCGGCTCCGTGCCCACCCCTTCTTCACTGTGCGTGACGCCCCTGCGGTAGAAGAAAGTATCCCAGGCGGTGCTGTGGGTTGGCGAGCGCACCCCTTCGGGAGACACAACGACCCGGTCGCCGTTGGTGTAATAAACGCCGGCATAATCGTACAAGTGGCGGTGCGTGGGATAGGCGCGTTGCAGCCAGGAAACGTCCCAGACGATAACGCGATCGTTCTCCATCACCTTGGTCGCGCCCTCACGGTCAAACGGCTGGGGAAAAGTCTGGGCCGGCTGGGGCTGGACCTGGGCCAGCCGGGGCAAGGCCTGGGACGGCGGGGCCAAAGTCTGGGCCGGCTGGGCCAATGCCTGGCCCGGAAGCAGCAGAGCGGCAAATATGGCAAGGAATCGCATGGCACGGGTATCCTACGCCGCTTCGTCCGAAAGCCAAGGCGGAAGCGCCAATGGTCGGGCGTCGGATTCCAGCTTCGACAATGTCCGCTTTTTGGCGCAAAGCGGACATTCATTCCCTCGGGCAATTCCGGGGCCTTGCCCCGGCCGGGCTAGCCCGGATAGCGCTGCACGAAGGGCGCGCGCGGTGGCATGGCGGCGATCAGGCCGCGGATATCGACATCGGCGGAAGAGATGACGCGGCCGGTTCCACCTTCGTCGCGGCCGATCTCGGTCCGCATCGCCGCCTCGCTGTCATGCCAGCGCCGCTTGTTCTCGCCGTCGCCGCAACTGCCGGGCCGCGTGTCGCCCCAGCGCAGCGCCTCGCACATATAGGGATCGAAGGACATGTCCAGCAGGTGCCGCACCATGCCGTCGAAATCCATCGTCACGGGCCGCTTGTCTCCGGTCAGATAGGTGATGCGGCAGCCCTGTGACTGGGCGTCATAGGCGCGCAGCAGGTCCTCTTTCAGGAACTGCCCGTCATAGACGATGCGCGGATCGCGCCGCAGCCACCACCCGATCATGCGCGACAGGTCGGCGCGGAACTGGACGAAGGCGGCGCGCAGCCGGGCATCGCGGGCGGGGGTGGCATAGGCCTCCCATTCGCCGTCATCGGAAAGATAGATGCTGGCCGGCAGGCGCGCGGGATGCGGCTTGGCGGCGATGCCGTTGGCTACCGCCTGGTTCACCGCCTGGGCGCGGTCACCCAGGTCATTGCAGAGCGTCTTCATCGTCGCCCGCAATTCATAGACCGGGTTGTAGTCGGTGCGCCCGCCCGAGACGGCGGCGCGGACATATTCGTAGAAGCCGAGCGGCACGCCGTCATAGACGAAACGCCCCTGCCCGTCGGTGCCGGCATATTGCACCAGGGAGAAATCCGGAATCTCGCGCTGCCGCGCCACCACGACATGGCCGCCGATAAAGCTTCTGCCGTCCCGGCGCGCACCCACCAAACGCAGCGGCCGCCAGTTCTTCAGGCCCCCGCCCAGCGCCATCGGGCTCTGGCCGAACTGGGCGCCATAGACGCTGCGGCTGACGGTGAAGTCGGGATGGGCGTCCATGTAGAAGATGCGGCCGGCGGCATCGACCTGCCAGACAATGCCGACATGGCCGTTGGGATCGTAGATAACCGTGCCGGGACGGATGCTGCCCGGCTGCAAGGCAGGAGAATAGAAATCCGACGGCATGCCGGAGGCGGATCCGGCATCGATGCGATAGCTGCCGGAAAAGACATTCTCCATCATGGCGGTGATGGCGCGCCTGGGATCGATGCCGCCGCCATGGTCGATGATCTCCGCCCGGCTGACGACGCTGTTGCCGCCATGCGAAAAGCGGTCGCCGCGCACGCCGTCCGCATAGCCGAACGGCAAGCCGTTCTTCCAGGCGTAATAGGCCCGCAGCAGATAGGGGAACTTGGCGCAGTCGGCGTCGATGTCGATGAAATTGCCGTCCGTGCCGCGCCAGGGATTGGCGGCTGAACGCAGGCAGCTTTGCGCCGAGGAACAGCCGGACTGGCCCAGCGCCGTGACGAAAGCGCCGAAGCCGCGTTCATCCTCCGGCCCCCAATGGTCCCTGGTGATCCGCCATGGCGCTGCGCTCGCCGCGCCGGTGAAGGCGGCCACAAAAGCCAGGGCGAGCAGGAAGGGACGCATATCGGCTATTTACCAGCCGGGCGGGAAGGCAGGCCGCGGAGAGACGATTTCCGGTTAACGCGGCCGGGGCGATGGCTGGACGGCTGGCTCTGGCCCGGCAGCGCACGGGCCGGGATTAAGCAACGGCTCCAGCCTGCGGCCATCAATGGCTGCATAAGGGCCATTCCGGGCCGCTCCCCGCCCGGCACGGCCGAGACGTTGATTCGGCCCGCTGTCCGGCAAAGGGACGAAAACCTGGTCCGGAATGGCCGCATGGTCGGCGCCCAGGTCTGCCCGGACCACCGGCTGGCCCTCGGCATCTACGCCGGGAACATAGTCCGGCCCCTCCAAGGCAGTGGCGCAAGGCGCGGGCGGCGCGGCGGACTCCGCGGCCAGGGCCGGAATCCCGGCCAAAAGTCCGGAGAAAACGCAGCCGATTACAAAGTTGCCCTTCACGTAATTTCCTTGCGCTTACTGCACTGCAATAAAGCCAATTATTGCGTGACTCCGTCGACCGGACCCATTATCAACCCAAGCCATAAAAAGAAGGCAAAGAACCGCAAGAGCGGCCAAGTTCGGGGACAGGAAACAGTTCAGGACCAAGAAGCCGAAAGGCGGCCCAAAAGGGCCTCAAGGCCGGGTTAACCCCCGGCCTTTTTCTTTGCCTGCGCCTGGGCTTCACTGCCCAAAAGGGGTCCCATGCTCGAGAAACTGTTTGGCCTGAAGGCCCAGGGCGTCACGCCCCGGAACGAGATCGTGGCGGGCGCCACCATCTTCTTCACCATGGCCTATATCCTCTTCGTCAATCCGAAGATCCTGGCCGCCGCCGGCATGGACCCCGGCGCGGTCTTCATGGCCACCGCCCTTTCCGCCGCCTTCACCACCCTCTTGATGGGGCTTTACGCCAACCTGCCGGTCGCGCTGGCACCGGGCATGGGCCACAACGCCTATTTCGCCTTCACCGTGGTGCCGCTGCTGGCGGGCGACTGGCGGCTGGCGCTGGGCTGCGTTTTCCTGTCCGGCATTCTGTTCGTCGCCATTTCGGCCAGCCCCCTGCGCGAAGGCCTGGTCAACGCCATTCCGCCGAGCCAGAAGCGCGCCATCGGCGCCGGCATCGGCTTCTTCCTCGCCCTGATCGGCTTTCAGGGTGCCGGCCTGATCGCGGCGTCGAAGGACACGCTGCTGATGCCCGGCAACCTGGCCGATCCGAAGCTGCTGGTCGCCGCCATCGGGCTTTTCGTCATCGCCGGGCTGTGGGCGCGCAAGGTGACCGGCGCGGTGCTGATCGGCATCGTCACCGCCACGGTGATCGCCTTCGCGCTGGGCCTGCAGCCCCTGCCCGATTTCTCGGCGCCGCTGCCCTCGATGGCGCCCACCTTCCTGCAGCTGCATTTCACCGGCGCGCCGGCATCGGTGCTGGGCGTGGTGATCCTGTCCTTCCTTTTCCTGCAGATGCTCGACACCTCCGGCACCCTGACCGCGGTGGGACACCAGGCCGGGCTGATGGAGAATGGCCGGCTGAAGAATGTGCGCCGGGCCCTGCTCTGCGATTCCAGCGGCACCATGGCGGGAGCGGTGCTGGGCACCTCTTCCGTCACCGCCTATATCGAAAGCGC
The DNA here is from genome assembly GCA_964572805.1 of uncultured Rhizobium sp. Lineage (GTDB taxonomy): Bacteria > Pseudomonadota > Alphaproteobacteria > Micropepsales > Micropepsaceae > Rhizomicrobium. The sequence continues at coordinate 89,940 of CAZNGO010000029.1, forward strand.
CGCCGGCGCCGGCGGGCGCACCGGCCTGGTGGCGGTGACGGTGGGCGTGCTGTTCCTGCTGTCACTGTTCCTGGCGCCGATCGCCGGCGCGGTGCCGGCCTACGCCACCGCCCCGGCCCTGGTTTTCGTCGCGGTGCTGTTCGCCCAGGACCTCAAGGATGTGGACTGGAAAGACATCACCGAGGCCCTGCCGGCGCTGATGACGGCGCTGGCCATCCCCCTCACCTTCTCCATCGCCGAAGGCATCGGCATCGGCTTTCTCACCTATGCCGTGGTCAAGGTGGCGAGCGGCCGCTGGCGCGAGGTGAATATCGGCGTGGCCGTGATTGCCGCCGCGTTCGCGGCCAAGGTGGCGTTTGCCTAAAGATCCATCCAGCCCATGCGGATGGCGGCATAGAAGGCCAGCCACAGAACCGCCGCCATGACGGTGGCGCAGAGCATCTTCATGCCCACTCTCGGCTTCAGCGGCGCGCCGGTCTTCGGATCGACTGCGCCCAGCCCGACGGGAAAGATGCAGAACAGGCAGAGAAACCACAGCACCGCGAAGGCGCTGACCAGAACTACCGGATGGATGATGCCGGGAAGGGCCTTGTCCATCAAACCTCCACCGTGAGGAGCGATCCGCAATGCGGACGAAATGGTTCAGGGAACCATTTCGAGCGACGAACGCCCGGAGCGCAAGCGAAGTGCCACGGGCACGCTCTCATATCTCTACCACATTCACTCGGCATATCGGCTTCTTTCCCCAACTCTCGCTCGCCGCCCGCCGCGCCGCGCGCCGCACCGTCTCGGCCAGTTCGTCGGCATGGGTCCGCTTGCCGGCGCGGGCAATGTGATCCTCGACCGTGGCGCGGATCGCCGCTTCGACCGGCTCGGGAATGCCTTCGGTGACGATCGCCGCGGGCGCCATGCTGCGGCCCTTGCCGTCCACCACCAGGGTGATGGCGATGATGCCGGCAAAGCCCAGGCCGCGCCGCGCCTTGGCCAGGCCGGCGCCTTCCGACACCAGCACCCGCCCGTCGAGATGGACATGGCCGGACGGCACTTCGTCGATCAGCTCTGCCTTGCCCGGCGCCAGGCGGAACATCTGGCCATTGCGCGGCACCAGCGCCTGCTTCACCTGCAGCGTCCTGGCCAGGCGAGCATGCCCGGTCATGTGGCGCATCTCGCCATGCACCGGAATCGCGATCTGGGGCCGCAGCCACTGATACATCTGGCGCAGTTCATCCTGGGCGGGATGGCCGGAGACATGGACGTCATGGCCCTCGGCGGTGACGACCTCGATGCCGCGCGCCGCCAGCCTGTTCATCAGGGCGAAGATGCCGATCTCGTTGCCGGGGATGATGCGGGAGGAGAAAATCACCGTGTCGCCGCTTTCCAGGAAAATGCCGGGATGATTGTCCTCGGCGATGCGGGCCAGGGCGGCGCGCGGCTCGCCCTGGCTGCCGGTGACAAGATACAGCACCTTGTGCGGCGGCAGCTCGGCCGCATCTTCCTCGGATGCGATGGGCGGCAGGTCGCGCAGATAGCCGGTGTCGCGGGCGGCATCGACCATCTTGTGCATCGAGCGCCCGACCAGGCATAGCCGCCTGCCATTGGCCCTGGCGGCGCGGGCGGCGCTGTCCAGCCGGGCCACGTTGGAAGCAAAGGCGGCGATGGCGACGCGCCGCTTCAGCGTGCCCACCAGCCTGATCAGATTGTCCCGCACGCCTGCTTCCGAACCGGAGGCGCCGGGATTGAGGGCATTGGTGGAATCGCAGACAACCGCCAGCACGCCCTCGTCACCGAGCTTCCTGATCGCGGCCTCGTCGGTCTTTTCGCCCAGCAGCGGGTCGGGATCGAGCTTCCAGTCCCCCGTATGCGCCACCACCCCCAGCGGCGTGCGGATCGCCAGCAGATTGGGCTCGAGGATGGAATGGGTGATGGAAATGAAATCGAGCGTGAAGGGCCCCAGCCTGATCTGGCCGCCCACCGGCACTTCCTTGAGCTTGACCTTGCCCAGCAGTCCGGCCTCCTCCAGCTTGCCTTCGACGATGCGGGCCGTGAAAGGCGTGGCATAGACGGGGCAGCGCAGCATCGGCCAGAGCGGGGCGATGGCGCCGATATGGTCCTCATGGGCGTGGGTGGCGACGATGCCCAGCACATCCTCGCGCCGCTCCGCCAGATACGAGATGTCGGGCATGATGACGTCGACGCCCGGTGTGGAGGTCTCGCGCCCGAACATCACGCCGCAATCGACCACGATCCATTTGCGGTCGTTTTCCGGGCCGTAGCCATAGGCATTGAAGTTCATGCCGATCTCGCCGGAGCCGCCCAGCGGCAGGAAGACCAGCTCGTCGCGCCCCGTCTTCTTTTCCGCAGGGTTCATTTCTTGCTGTTGCGGGCGTGGATCAGCATCAGCCCGCGCATGGTGAGGTCGGGATCGACATGGTCGATCATCGGCAGGTCGGGGCGAAACAGATGCGACAGGCCGCCGGTCGCCACCACCGTCATCGGCCTGCCGTATTCGGCCTTGATCCGCTCGATCAATCCGCCGATCAGCCCGACATAGCCCCAATAGACGCCGGACTGCATCGAACTCACCGTGTCCTTGCCGATCACCTTCTGGGCGCGGGCGATGGCGACACGCGGCAGCAGCGCGGCGGCCTGGTGCAGCGCCTCGATGGAAAGATTGGCGCCGGGGGCAATGATGCTGCCGCAAAAGGCGCCCTTCTCCGAGACGATGTCGAAATTGGTGGCGGTGCCGAAATCCACCACGATGACGGCGCCCGGATAGGAAGCATGCGCCGCCACCGTGTTGCACAGCCGGTCGGCGCCGATGGTGTCCGGCCGGTCCACTTCCGGCAGGGCCCCAAGATCGAGCGCGGGGTCGCCCACCCGCATCGGCTCGACCTTGACGTATTTGCGGCACATGTCGCGCAGGTCGAACAGCACCGCCGGCACCACCGTGGCGATGATGGCGGCATCGAGTTCGGCGAAGGAAAGTCCTTCCAGCGCCAGCAGCTGCGACAGCCAGACCGCATATTCGTCGGCGGTGCGGGAGACCTGGGTGACGGCGCGCCATTGCGCCCGCCTGGTCTGGCCGTCATAGACGGCGAAGACGATATTGGTGTTGCCGGCGTCGATGGCGAGCAGCATCAGAAGAATACCTCTGCCGCCGCGATGGCGCGCACGCCCGACGGCTCGCGCAGCAGCAGCGCCCCGCCGGCGTCGATGCCTTCAAAGGTGCCGTGCCGTGTCTCGTGCGGCAGACGCGCCCGGATCGGGGCGCCCAGTTGCGGCGCCCGCGCCAGCCAGCCGGCGCGCAAGGTTTCAAAGCCGTCGCTCATCCAGCGATCATACCAATGGGCGAAGCGGGCGGCGAGGACCACCAGCGCCGCTTCCGGCGCCGGGGGCGTCACGCCCAGTCCCGCCAGCGAAGTGGCTGGGAACTCGGTGCCGTCGGGATGCCCGGCCAGGTTGACGCCGATGCCGATGGCCAGCCAGGGCCTTTCATCCTTTTGGGGGCCGGCCTCCAGCAGGATGCCCGCCAGCTTCCTGCTCTCAGCCAGCACATCGTTCGGCCATTTGACCGTGATGCGCGCCTGCGGCGCGAAATGCTGGGCCATATCGGCCACCGCGAGCGCCGCGGCAAAAGACAGTTGCGCGCAATTGCCCGGCAGCGGCAGCAGCAGGGTCGCGGCCAGGTTGCCCTCCCGCCCCTGCCAGACCGCGCCGCGGCGGCCGCGCCCCGCCGTCTGGCGCTGCGCCATGATCCACAAAGGCCCGCGCTCGCCGGCTTCGGCGCGGCGGCGCGCTTCCTCATTGGTGGAGTCGATCTCGTCCAGCCGCAGCAGGCGCGCGCCGTGCGGCATCACGGTCAAGGCAGCAAGGCCCTGGCAGCGGCGTCGGCGGCATTGATCACCGGCGAGGCGGCGACGATGAAGCCCAGCGCCACCAGGCCGGAAAGCGCGACGACCGCCTTGACGCCAGGCCCGGCATCCTCGTCAAAGGCCTGCGCCGGCTCGTCGAAATACATCAGCTTGACCAGCCGCAGGTAATAGACGAGCGCGACGACGCTGGAGAGTACGCCGATCACCGCCGGCACCAGCAGCCCTGCCTGGATGGCGGCGGAGAAGACGTACCACTTGCCGAAAAAGCCGGCCAGCGGCGGTACGCCCGCCAGGCTCATGAACAGCATGGCGAAGACCGCGGCCAGCTTCGGGCAGGTGCGCGCCAGGCCCGCCAGGTCGGCAATGCCTTCAACCGCCTGACCGCCCCGGCGCATCGCCTGGATGCCGGCGAAGACGCCGAGATTGGTGAAGACATAGATGGCGAGATAGATCAGCACCGCGCGCGCGCCCAGCGCGTTGCCCGCCGCCAGTCCCAGCAGGGCATAGCCCATGTGACCGATGGAGGAATAGGCCATCAGGCGCTTGATGTTGCTCTGGCCGATGGCGGCGATGGCGCCCAGCGCCATCGACAGGATCGAGATGAAGACGATGATCTGCCGCCATTGCTGGATCAGCCCGGGGAACGGGATCAGGATGGCGCGCAGGAACAGGCACAAGGCCGCGACCTTGGCGGCACTGGCGAAATAGGCGGTGATGGGCGTGGGTGCGCCTTCATAGACGTCGGGCGTCCACATATGGAACGGCACGGCGCTGACCTTGAAGGCCAGGCCGGCGATCAGGAAGACGATGCCGAAGATCACGCCGATGGACGGCGCGCCGCCCGCCACGGCGTGGGCGATGGCGGCAAAGCCCGTGGAACCGGTGAAGCCGTAGATCAGGGAAATGCCATACAGCATCATGCCCGAGGACAGCGCCCCCAGGACAAAATATTTCAGGCCGGCCTCGGTGGAGCGCAGATGGTCGCGGTTGAAGGCGGCCAGCACGTAAAGCGCCAGGGATTGCAGCTCCAGCCCCATGTAAAGCGAGAGGAAGCTGGCCGACGATACCATCAGCATCATGCCCACCGTGGCGAGCAGCACCAGCACAGGCAATTCGAAGCGCGAAAGCCTGATGCGGGCGAAAAACTCGCCCGACAGCAGGATGGACAGCGCCGCGCCGGACAGGATCAGCAGCTTGGCGAAGCGCGAGAAGCCGTCGGCGACGAAAGCGTCCTTGAAGGCGGCGGCGTCGGGGCCCAGCGCCGTGGCGGCACCGGCGCACCCCAGCAGCAGAATGGCGGCCCAGTTTATGGCTGCCGCGGACTTTTCACCACTGATTGCGCCCGCCAGCAACAATGCCATGGCGCCGAGCGCCAGGATCAGCTCGGGCAGCAGGACAAGCAGATCGGCCTGGAGGTTCACGGAGCCGCTCCCTTGTTGTCGGCGAATTTGGGCGCATGCGTCAGCGCGATCGCCGCCTGGGTGTCATGGACCAGCTTGGCCACCGCCGGCGTCGTCACCTGGAAGACCCAGTTGGGATAGACGCCCAGCACGATGGTCGCGACCACCAGCGGCAGCAGCAGGGCCTTCTCCCGCATCGTCAGGTCGGTGATGGCCTGCAGCGAGGGCTTGACCAGCGAACCGAAAATGATGCGGCGGTAGAGGAACAGCGCATAGGCGGCCGACAGGATCACGCCGGTGGCGGCAAAGATCGCGATCCAGCTGTTGCGCAGGAAGGCGCCCAGCATGGTGAGGAACTCGCCGACAAAGCCGCTGGTGCCCGGCATGCCGACATTGGCCAAAGTGAAGACCAGGAAGCAGGCGGCATAGACCGGCATGCGGTTGACCAGTCCGCCATAGGCGGCGATCTCGCGGGTGTGCATGCGGTCATAGACCACGCCGACGCAGAGGAAGAGCGCGCCGGAGACGACGCCGTGGCTCAGCATCTGGAAAATGCCGCCCTCCACGCCCTGATGCGTCAGGGTGAAGATGCCCATGGTGACAAAGCCCATATGCGCCACCGAGGAATAGGCGATCAGCTTCTTCATGTCCTCCTGCGCCAGCGCCACCAGCGAGGTGTAGATGATGGCGACGATGCTCATGGTGAAGACCAGCGGCGCGAACATTTCGGTCGCGACGGGGAACATGGGCAGCGAGAAGCGCAGGAAGCCGTAGCCGCCCATCTTCAAGAGGATGGCGGCCAGGATCACCGAGCCGGCGGTGGGCGCCTCGACATGGGC
>CAZNGO010000030.1:0-11691 GCA_964572805.1 uncultured Rhizobium sp.
ACGGCGACGCAGGAATTGGTGGTGCCCAGATCGATGCCGATGACTTTAGCCATTGAAGTTCCTTCTGATGGGCATGGGGTCCTGGCCCTCGCGGCGCCCTCCGGTCCATCCCATTGATATATTTGACAAAATCGCATGGGACAGGATGCCCATGACGATCACAGGGGGTATATAGGAAGGCCTGATTTGATTGCCAAGTCTTTGGGGCGAATCAACTTTCGGCCGCCCTGCGGCCTCTTAGCCATTGAGCCGCCAGATGGCGGCGTTCAGGGCCAGGGCGAAACTGACCCAGAGCAAATAGGGCAGCAGCAGCAGTCCGGAGGTCTGATCCCGCCGCGCGAACAGCACCAGGGTGGCGAGGATGGCCAGCCACAGCGCCGCCATCTCCGCCAGCGCCGCGCCGATCAGGTGCAGGGAAAAGAAGATCGCGCTCCAGCAGAAGTTCAGCGCCAGCTGCACCGACCAAAGCTGAATCTCCAGCCCGAAGCCGGTTCGTTTCCACACCCGCGAGGCCGCCACACCCATCAGCACATAAAGCGTGGTCCAGACCGGGGCGAACAGCCAGTTGGGCGGGTTGAAGGATGGCTTGTTCAGCGTCGCATACCAGGTGGGGATGGACGGCTCGGTAAAGAAGGTCGCCGCCCCGCCGACCAGCAGCGCCAGCAGGACGAAGAAAAGCAGCGGACGGTTGGCGGGACTGTCGTCGCGACTGAAGATCATGTTTGTTTCTCTGTAGTCAGCTATCTGGGACAAAACTCTTTACCTATACTAGCACCGTGTCCGGGGGGATGCGTCATGGGGGCGATAATAAAGCACTGGAAACTAGTCGCGGCGCTGGCCGTCTACTTCTTGGCCACCGCCTTCCTGATGCGCCATGACCCGCAGATGCCCTGGATCATCGCGAGCGTGATCGGCCTCTTTGGATGCCTGATCGGCTTGACAAAATTTCCGGGCCTGACGCGGTGGGCGGAAGCTAATGCCGGTCTGACCAGACTGATAGGCCTGATTGTCATCATCGCCAGCCCTGCCATCATTGTGGTCGGAGTGTCGTTATCTGGCTCCGCGACGGACAATGGCTGGGTAACCGCTACCGCAATAGGCCTGATGATGTTCGGGGCCGGGGTTCTCACGCTGCCCAGCTTCGAGCGCAATAAAGCAATCTCGAAAGAAATGGTTGGCGCGCCTGCGCTAGCCGTAGAAGGTGCCAGCCTCCAGAGAGAGGTTTGGGCCTCTTTGTTGTTCCTGCTGGAACATCTTCCCGCCTTTCTATGGGTCGCGGCGCTTTGGGTGTTTCTGGATCTCTTATTAAATCTAGTCGCGATACATCTTCTTTCGCTACCAAAGGACAGCGATGCAACGCTGAACAGTGCTGTCGCATTTCTGGTGGCCTATTCCTTACTTCTCGCATTTAGTTTACCTGCAGTTGCTGTCGCATGGCACCGTTACACGATGCGCGGAGGGGAGCTGCCGGCCTGGGGCGTCGTGCCGCCCAACAAGCGCTTCTGGCGCTATTTCTATCGCGTATGGGTGTTTGGCTTAATGGTTGGGGCGCTGGACAGGATGGTGGGCCCGAACGTACCCGACATTGCCCACTTCATCGGCGCTTCGAATACCAAGCTAGTCTCCAGCGTGCTGGAAGATACTGTCTGGTTGCTGGCGGTGTGGGGTGCTGGAATGTATGCCTTGGTTCTTCCCGCCGTCGCAGTCGATGATCACGACGTTAACTCAGTTGTAGCAGTACGCCTGATTATGCCGCGCCGTTTCCAATTTGCCGCAGGGTTTCTGGCTACAATCTCGATTTTCTATTTGGCGATAGCTGCGCTGGGATTCGTTACAGATACAGCAAAGAATCTCAACGACGCATTATCGGTATTGCTCGATACGATATCGTTTCTGATGATCCTCGGCGGGGTTGCTGTCTCCGCTACTTACCTCTCACGCGCTTATATGCGCGCTAAAGTTCAGCCTTTAATTGTGTGATCTGCTAAAATCGACGCCACCGCCGCCGAGAGCTTCTTGGCATAGCTGATATCAAGGAATTCATTGGGGCCATGGGCGTTGGAATGCGGCCCCAGCACGCCGGTGATGACGAACTGGGTTTGCGGAAATTTGCGCCCCAGCATGCCCATGAAGGGGATCGAGCCGCCTTCACCCTGGAAAGCGACGGGCTTGCCAAAGGCGGCGTTGCTCGCCCTGTCCAGCGCCGCCGCCAGCCAGGGTGCCAGCGACGGCGCGTTCCAGCCATTTTCGCCGCGCGGCGCCTCGAACGTCACCTCGGCGCCATAGGGCGGATCGGTTTCTAGAATCTTCCTCACCGCCTGGCGCGCGGCCTCGGCGTCGCCGGTGGGCGGCACGCGAATGGAAAGCTTCAGCGTGGTGCAGGGCAGAAGGACATTGCCGCCATTTTCCGGCGTTGGGTAACCGTCAATGGCGGTGACCGCCAGTTGCGCCGCCCAGGTCTTTTGCAGGATGGCGTCGGTGTTCGTCGCCGCCATTGCCTTGGTGCCGCCGGCGAAAGGCAGCTCGGTGATGACGGTATCGCCCAGTATCTGCGCCGCCGCCTTCGCCTGGGTGGCGCGATCTTCGGGGATGGCGACCTTGAGTTCCGGCACGGTGATTTCGCCCGTCTCGCCATTCTCGATCCGCGACAGCAACTGGCGCGCGATGCGGAAGGAGGAGGGCACGATGCCGCTGGCCGCGCCCGAATGCACGCCTTCGGTCAGCACGCGCACGGTGAGGGCGCCGATCACCATGCCGCGCAGCGAGGTGGTGAGCCACAGCTGTTCGTAATTGCCGCAGCCGGAATCCAGGCAGACGACAAGATCGGGCGTGCCGATGCGGCAGGAATAATGCTCGATATAGGCGGGCAGGTCGGGCGAGCCGGATTCCTCGCTGGCTTCGATGATGATGACGGTGCGGGCATGGGCGATGCCCTGCTCCTTCAGCGCCAGCAGGGCCGACAGCGCCGCGAACAGGGCATAGCCGTCATCGGCGCCGCCGCGCCCGTAAAGCCGCCCATCCCTGATGACCGGCTCCCACGGACCTGTCGTCCAGCCCTTCATCTCCGGCTGCTTGTCGAGATGGCCGTACATCAGGACGGTGGGATTATCCTTGCCAGCACGTACACGCCCATTCTCGCCCGGCGATCCGGGAATCTCGATGAAGATCAGCGGCGTGCGGCCCGGAAGACGCGCCACTTCCAGAGTCGCCTTTTCGAAGGCCTGCAGCTTCTCGCGCGCCCAGGCGGCGAACATCTCCACCGCGCGGTCCATGTGGCCGTGTTCCTGCCATTTCGGATCGAAGGCCGGGCTCTTGTTGGGGATGCGGATGTAGCTTTCGAGCGTGGGAACGACTTCGCCGTCCCACAGCCGTGAGATGAACTCCGACGCCTGCTTTATGTCCATCAGCGATTTATATCATACGCCGCGACCATGGCGGCGTTGTAGATCTCGCTCATCTTGGCGCCCAGCGGCGCGATCTGCACCGGCTTTTCCAGTCCCACCAGCAGCGGGCCCATGACCGAGGCATGGCCCATCTGCTGCAAGAGCCGCGTCGAGATCGAGGCGGAATGGATCGCCGGCATGATCAGGACATTGGCGGTGTCGGTGATGCGGGCAAAGGGATAAAGCGCCAGCTTCTCGCGGTCCAGCGCCACGTCCACCGCCATCTCGCCGTCATATTCGAAATCGACGCCGCGATGTTCCAGGATCTGCACCGCCTCGATGATGCGCTCGCTGCGCTCCGAACGCGGAAAGCCGAAGCTGGTCGAGGCCAGCAGCGCCACGCGCGGCGTCAGGCCGAAGCGCTTGGCCGCCGCCGCCGCCTGCACGGCGATGTCGGCCAGCTGGTCCGCCGTCGGCATTTCCGTCACCGAGGTGTCGGCGATCAGCACCACCCGTCCCCTGGCAAAGATCACCTGCATGCCCATCGGCCGCTTGCCGGCGGGCGGGTCCAGCACCTGGCGCACCCCGGCCAGGGCGTCGGCATAGTTGCGCGTCACCCCGGTCACCATGGCGTCGGCATCGCCGGCCTTGAGCATCGAGGCGGCATAGACATTGCGGTCATTGGTCACCATGCGCACGGCGTCGCGCTGCAGGCCGCCGCGGCGCTGGATGCGCTGGTAAAGCGCGTCGATATAGGGCGCGGCGTCCTCGGCGGAATGGGGAACGCGGATTTCCAGCAGCTTCTCGTCCAGCCCGGCGCGCTTGAAGCCGGCCTTCACCACATCGGGCCGGCCGACCAGGATGGCCTTGCCCAGGCCGGAATTCTGGAAGGCCGCCGCCGCGCGGATGACGCTGTCTTCCTCGCCTTCGGCGAAGACCACCCGCTTGGGCTCGGCGCGCACCGCGTTGGTCACCATCTGGAACAGGCCGGCGCTGGGATCAAGCCGCGCCGACAATTCATACTGATAGGCCAGCATGTCCCTGATCGGCTTCTTGGCGACGCCGCTGTCCATCGCCGCCCTGGCGACGGCGGAGGAAACGCGCGAAATCAGCCGCGGATCGAACGGCACCGGAATGATGTATTCCGGGCCATATTCCGGCCGCGCCCCGCGATAGGCGGCGGCGACCTCGTCGGGCACGTCTTCTCGCGCCAGCTCGGCGATGGCGTGGGCGGCGGCGATCTTCATTTCCTCGTTGATGGTGGTGGCGCGCACGTCCAGGGCGCCGCGGAAGATATAGGGAAAGCCCAGCACATTGTTGACCTGGTTGGGATAGTCGCTCCTGCCCGTGGCGATGATGACGTCGCCGCGCACCGCCTTGGCGTCTTCCGGGGTGATTTCCGGATCGGGGTTGGCCATGGCGAAGACGATCGGGTTGGGGGCCATGGCGCGCAGCATCTTCGGCGTCAGCGCCCCTTTCGCGGAAAGACCGAGGAAGACGTCGCAGCCCACCATGGCGTCGGCCAGGGACCGCGCCTTGGTTTCGACCGCATGGGCCGATTTCCACTGGTTCATGCCTTCGGTGCGGCCGCGCCAGACCACGCCCTTGGTGTCGCAGAGAATGACATTCTCCGACTTCACGCCCATGGATTTCAGCAATTCGATGCAGGCGATGCCGGCCGCGCCGGCGCCATTGGTCACCACCTTGATCTCGTCCAGCCTGCGCCCCGTCAGGTGGCAGGCGTTGATGACGCCGGCGGCGCTGATGATGGCGGTGCCGTGCTGGTCGTCATGGAAGACCGGAATGTCCATCAGCTCGCGCAGCTTCTGCTCGATGATGAAGCAGTCGGGCGCCTTGATGTCCTCCAGGTTGATGCCGCCGAAAGAGGGCCCCAGATAGCGCACGGCGTTGATGAACTGCTCGACATCCTTGGTGTCGACTTCCAGGTCGATGGAGTTCACATCTGCAAAGCGCTTGAACAGCACGCTCTTGCCTTCCATCACCGGCTTTGACGCCAGCGCGCCCAGATCACCCAGGCCCAGGATCGCCGTGCCGTTGGAGATCACCGCCACCAGATTGCCGCGCGTGGTGTAGTCCCAGGCCAGTTCCGGCTGCTCGGCGATGCGCAGCACCGGCACCGCCACGCCCGGAGAATAGGCGAGGCTGAGATCGCGCTGGGTCGCCATCGGCTTGGTGGGAACGACCTCCAGCTTGCCGGGCTTGTGGCCGGCGTGAAAAGCCAGGGCCTCTTCATCGGTGAAGGAAGGGCGTTTGGACATTGTGCTATTGTCTCGCTTATTGGCTTTCCGGGGTCATCCACAGGATAGCAGGGCGGCGGGGCGGCCCGTCAAATCGCGCTCTGCTATGGTTGCCGCATGAGCGAGATGGTCGATGTAAACGATATAGCGAGCGCCGACGGCATCACGCCGATGATGGCGCAATATCTCGCGATCAAGTCGGCGCATCCCGACTATCTGCTGTTCTACCGCATGGGCGACTTTTACGAGCTGTTCTTCGCGGATGCAGCAAAAGCCGCCGAGGCGCTGGATATCGCCCTGACCAAGCGCGGCAGGCATCTGGGCGAAGACATTCCCATGTGCGGCGTGCCGGTGGCGACGGCGGAAGCCTATCTGGAAAAACTCATCCGCAAGGGTCATCGCGTCGCGGTCTGCGAGCAGGTGGAAGACCCGGCCGAAGCCAAGAAGCGCGGCGGCAAATCGGTGGTGAAGCGCGAAGTGGTGCGGCTGGTGACGCCGGGCACGCTCACCGAGGACGCGCTGCTGGAGCCACGCGCCTCCAACATTCTCGCCGCACTGGGCCGCAGCGGGGGAAATTTCGCGCTGGCCGCCGCCGACATGTCCACGGGCCGCTTCGAGGTCAGCGCCGTCGGCGAAAGCGAGATCGCCGCCGAACTGGCGCGGCTTGGTCCAAAGGAATTGCTGCTGCCCGACGCGCTGGTGAATCATGAAGCGTTCAAGCCGGTGTTCGCGGCGTTGAAGCTGGCGCTGTCGCCGCTGCCGGCTTCGCGGTTTGACTCCGATGCCGGATCGCGGGCCCTGACGGCGCATTACGGCCTGTTGTCGCTGGACGGGCTGGGAACGTTCAGCCGCGCCGAACTGTCGGCGGCCGGCGCCCTGATCGCCTATATCGACCTGACCCAGAAGGGCCGCAAAGTCGCGCTGCGGCGGCTGGGCAAAACCCAGCCCGCGCAATTCGTCGGCATTGATGCGGCGACGCGGCGCAATCTCGAGCTGGACCAGACCCTGTCGGGTTCGCGCAATGGCTCGCTGCTTGCCACCATCGACCGCACGGTCACCGCCAGCGGTGCGCGGCTGCTGGCGGCGCGGCTGGCGGCGCCGCTCACCGACATCGCCGCCATCGCGTCGCGGCAGGATGCGGTCGAGGGCTTTGCCGGGGAGTCCGAACTGCGCCGCAAGGCGCGCGAGCATCTGCGTGGCTGTCCCGACATGGCGCGTGCCCTGGCGCGCATTTCGGTCGGGCGAGGGGGCCCGCGCGATCTTGCCAGTCTGCGCGACGGGGTGAAGGCGGCGAGGGCCCTGCGCGATGATCTCGCGGATTTGCGCGGCGAAGCGGCAGGCGCCCATGCGGCGCTGACGCAAGCCCTGGCCGACCTGTCGCTGCTGTCCGACCGGCTGTCCTTCCTGCTGGTGGAGGAGCCGCCCTATCTGGCGCGCGATGGCGGCTTCATCGTTACCGGCGCGCATGCGCCGCTGGATGAACTGCGCACGCTGGCGCATGAATCCCGCCGCGTCATCGCCACCCTGGAAACCCGCTATCGCGGCGAAAGCGGCGTCAGCCAGTTGCGCATCAAGCATAATGGCGTGCTGGGCTATTTCATCGAAGTGGCGCAGCAGCACGCCGACAAGTTGATGGCGAACAGGGAATTGTTCCGCCATCGCCAGACCATGGCGGGGGCGGTGCGCTTTTCCACCGACGAGCTGGCGTCGCTGGCCTCGCGCATCGCCGAGGCGGCGGAAAGCGCGCTGGCGCTGGAGACGGCGCTGTTCAACGAGATGTGCGAGCTGGCGCTGGCCCATGCCGAACCCGTCGCCGCCGCCGCCGAGGCGCTGTCGGTGCTCGATGTCGCTTCAGCATTGGGCGAGCTGGCGGTGGCGCAGCGTTATGCCCGCCCGAAAGTGGATGACAGCCTGACCTTCAAGGTCATGCGCGGCCGTCATCCGGTGGTGGAAGCGGCGCTGGCCGCCGGCCATGCCCGGCCGTTCGTCGCCAATGACTGCGACCTTTCGCCGGAAGCGCGCGGCAGGTTGTGGTTCGTCACCGGCCCCAACATGGCGGGCAAATCCACCTTCCTGCGCCAGAATGCGCTGATCGCGCTCCTGGCCCAGATGGGCAGCTTCGTGCCGGCGCAAAGCGCCCATATCGGTGTCATTGATCGCCTCTTTTCGCGTGTCGGCGCCGGCGACGACCTGGCGGCGGGCCGCTCCACCTTCATGGTCGAGATGGTGGAGACGGCGGCGATCCTCAACCAGGCAACCGCCCGTTCGCTGGTCATCCTGGACGAGATCGGCCGCGGCACCGCCACCTATGACGGGCTGGCCATCGCCTGGGCGGCGGCGGAGCATCTGCACGAGACGAACAGAAGCCGCGCCCTGTTCGCCACGCATTATCACGAACTGGTCGCGCTCTGCGAAAGGCTGGACAAAGCCGCCTGCGTCACCATGAAGGTGAAGGAATGGAACGACTCCATCGTCTTCCTGCATGAAGTGACGGCCGGCGCCGCCGACCGTTCCTATGGCATCCATGTCGCCAAGCTGGCCGGCCTGCCGCAGGCCGTGGTGCATCGCGCCGAAGCGGTGCTGCGCGCGCTGGAGGAAGGCCGCGAGGGCCACAAGCCGCTGGCCCGGATTGACGAACTGCCCTTGTTCTCCGCGTCCGCCGCCCCGCCGCCCAAGGTGAGCGCGGTGGAAGAGGCATTGCGCGGCATCGAACCCGACGCCCTAACGCCCAAACAGGCGCTGGAAGCGCTCTATGAACTGAAGAAGAAGCTGATTTAAGCGGATGAAGGGAAGCCTTGATCAACCGCCAGTCGCAATTGGCATGGATCGGAAGAGCGCCGTTTTTGGGTTTATAGCTTCGTTGCTGGCAGCGTTGGCATTGCGATACTTCGGCTATCAGGGCGCAGGCTACTTTTTCTTCGCTTGCATCGCAGCGATTGGTTGCGCTGTCCTGCTTCTTACATCGCCGGTCATGACTGTCTCTCCAGAGGGGCTTGCTTGGGGCAATCGGTTGGGAAGAAACTCGTGGACATGGGACGAGTTTGACGAATTCTACGTGTATGTCGTTCCGATATTTGGGCTCAAGACGGTCGGCTGCCGCTTCTCCATATCTCATGCTGGAGGACCGAACGGGATCATTGGCTTTCTTTGGGAGATTCCAGCTTCTGATCTTGTATCGTTACTCAATAACGCCAAGGATCGCTGGCTTCTTAAACCCTCCCCTTGAGGGAGGGTCGAAATTCGGCGAGCAAAGCGAGCGGGATTTCGGGGAGGGGTCGTGGCGCCATGCTCGGACCCCTCCCCGAACGGCGTCGCTTCGCGCCTCCCTTCGACCCTCCCTCAAGGGGAGGGTGAAAAAAGGGCCGAAGCTGCTAACCTCCCGCCCATGAGCAGCACCTCCCGCGCGCCCCGCAAATTCCTGGTGGTCGTTGACCGGACCCCGGAATCGGCCATCGCCCTGCGCTTCGCCACCCGCCGGGCCCAGAACACGGGCGGCCGTGTCTGCCTGATGTGCGCCGCCACCCCGCCCGACTTCCAGCAATGGCGCGGAGTGGAGGAGATCATGAAGGACGAGGCCCATGCCGATGCCGAGGAACTGATCTACGCCGCCGCGAAAACCGTGAACGAGCTTTCCGGCATCATCGCCGAGCTGGTAATTCCCTACGGCACGGTCACCGACTGTCTGGGCAGGCTGCTGAAGGACGACAAGGCGATTTCCATCCTGGTGCTGGCTTCGGGCGCGGGCAAGGAAGGGCCGGGGCCGCTGGTTTCCATGTTCGGCAGCGCGGTGCAGTCCATCCCCGTCACCATTGTTCCGGGCGATTTCACCGACGCCCAGATCGACGCCCTCGCCTAAAAGGAATAGACTTTCGCCCATGGGAAGCGCTCTCGTCGCCGTCGCCGTCCTTGTCGTCTTCGTGATCCTGTGCCTGGGCCTCTACACCATGATGAAGGGCGGCCAGACGGCGGCCAGCTATTCCAACAAGCTGATGCGCCTGCGCGTCGTCGCCCAGTTCATCGCCATCATCCTGATCATGGCGGTGCTGTTCTTCTCGCAAAGCGGCCATCACTAGCGCCGGCTTGCTCGGGCTCCCCAGCACTTATATGTAAGCCCCCGGAACGGCGCGGTTCTGCCCCGCTCCAGGATATATCTTTTTCCCATCAACGGGTTAGGCCATGGGCAAGACGCTGTACGACAAGATCTGGGATGCGCATCTGGTGGCCGCGCCGCCGGGCGAGACCCCCATCCTCTACATCGACCGTCACCTCATCCATGAAGTGACCAGCCCCCAGGCCTTCGAGGGCCTGCGCAATGCCGGCCGGGCGGTCCGCCGCCCGGAACTGACGCTGGCCGTCGCCGACCACAATGTCCCGACCAAGGACCGCGACAAGGGCATCACCGAGCCGGAAAGCCGCATGCAGGTCGAGACCCTGGAAAAGAACGCCAGGGAATTCGGCGTCGAATATCTGGCGATGGACGACATCCGCCAGGGCATCGTCCATATCGTCGGGCCGGAACAGGGCTGGACCCTGCCGGGCACCACCATCGTCTGCGGCGACAGCCATACCTCCACCCATGGCGCCTTTGGCGCATTGGCGTTCGGCATCGGCACCTCGGATGTCGAGCATGTGCTGGCGACCCAGACCCTGCTCAATCCGAAATCCAAGAACATGCGCATCACCATCAACGGCAGGCTGCCCGATGGCGTGACGGCCAAGGACATCGCCCTGGCCGTGATCGCCAGGATCGGCACCGCCGGCGGCACCGGCTATGTCATCGAATATGCCGGCGAAGCCGTGCGCGGCCTTTCCATGGAAGGGCGCATGACCCTGTGCAATCTCACCATCGAAGGCGGCGCCCGCGCCGGCCTGATCGCGGTTGACGACACCACCATCAGCTATATCAAGGGGCGCCCGCGCGCGCCCAAGGCCGCCGCCTTCGAGCAGGCCGCGATGTACTGGAAGACGCTGCAGAGCGATCCCGACGCCAGGTTCGACGCCGAAGTGACGCTGGATGCGCGCGACATCGTGCCGATGGTGACCTGGGGCACTTCGCCGGAACAGGGCCTGCCGATCACCGGCAATGTGCCCGACCCGGCCCAGATGGCCGACGAGCATCAGCGCGCCGCCGCCCAGCGTGCCCTCGACGATATGGGCATCACGGCGGGCATGAAGCTGACCGACATCAAGGTCGATCATGTCTTCATCGGCAGTTGCACCAATGGCCGCATCGAAGACCTGCGCGCCGCCGCCGAAGTGGCCAGGGGCCGCAAGGTATCGCCCGGCGTCAACGCCATCGTCGTGCCGGGCTCCGGCCTGGTGAAGCACCAGGCCGAGGAAGAAGGCCTGGACAAGGTCTTCACCGAAGCCGGCTTTGAATGGCGCGATCCCGGCTGCTCCATGTGCCTGGCGATGAATGCCGACAAGCTGAAGGAAGGCGAACGCTGCGCCTCGACCAGCAACCGCAATTTCGAAGGCCGCCAGGGCCGCGGCGGGCGCACGCATCTGGTTTCGCCCGCGATGGCTGTCGCGGCCGCCGTCACCGGCCATCTGACGGATGTGCGGACGCTTTGATGGCCGAGGCGGCGATCAAATTGATCGTCGCGGCAGACGAGCCTGCCCTTTTCTACTCATCGATTGAAAAGGCGCAGACCGATTTGGAATGGATCGATGTTCGGGATGGCGTCTATCCTGTCGCCTATGATCCCGCAGGCAATGTTTATCGGCTTCGATACGAGGGCCGACGCGTCATTATCGAGCGCGACGGCGAGAAGGTCGATACCGCTGGGTTGAACGCGCTTCTGCAGAAAGCGACGAAAGTGAAATCGACTGACAATGCGTTTCTGCTTTCGCTCTGTGCGCGTCGCCTGGACGATTAGAAAAAACTCACCGGATCGACATCGACGGTAACGCGCAACCCTTTCTTGTCATGGCCCGGGAATCCGGGCCATCCAGATGACGCAAACGCATCTGTTGAAGAAGGGTCGATATTTTATTCTCCAGCAGCGGTGCAGATTTCACCTGGGTGGCCCGCACTCCGGCGGGCCATG
>CAZNGO010000031.1:0-6387 GCA_964572805.1 uncultured Rhizobium sp.
CAGGCGCGGCGGCGGCGGGCGGCCGCGCGGCCCCACGCCCACCGCGTCCCGCCGGAGCGGCGTCGGTCTCAACCATGACGTTGGGATCGCCGCCCTTGGACAGCACGATCTTGACGAAATCGGCGTCGCCGCTGGCGGCGGCGAGGTGGACCAGCTGGCGGCCCTGCTTGTCGGCGCGATGCAGGTCGGCGCCATGATTCACCGCCTGGATGGCGAAGGGAATGTTGTGGGTGGCGATGGCCGCCTGCACCACCGAGGTGCCGTCGGCCACCACCGCATTGACGTCGGCGCCGCCATCGAGCAGCGCCAGGGCGGCGGCTTGGGTCTTGCTGCGCAGGGCGAAGAAGACGGGCGTGAAGCCTTTCTTGTCCGCGGCGTTGACCTTGGCGCCGTGCGCCAGCAGCCATTTGATATTGTCGGTGTTGCCGTTCATCGCCGCCCACATCAGCGGCGTCTGGGCCTGGTCGTTGGCCATGTCGATCGCGGCGCCTTTGGCCCGCATGGCGGCCAGCACGTCCGGCGTCGCGGTGCCGGCGCAGAGCGCGAAGGCGGTGGTGCCGTCAGCGCGCATCTCCCTGGCATTGGCGCCCGCCTTGATCAGGGCGGAGACAATGGCGGGATTGCCCAGCTCGCAGGCCAGCGAGAACGGTTCCACCGCGCCGGCGGCAACGGCGCCGGGCCGGGCGCCCGCCGCCAGCAGCAGCTTGACGCTTTCCGCATCCTGGCGGTCCACCGCCCAGGCCAGCACGCTGGACTTGTCGGGCAGCGGCGCGTTGACATTGGCATGCGCGGCCAGCGCCGCCTTGACCGCGGCGTGGTCGCCATCCTTCACCGCCTGCAGCAGGCGGGTTTCGGCGGGGCCGGCGAAGGCCGGCGCCGCACCCAGCAGCAGCAGCAAGCCAAGGACAGGCGATTTGCGCATCACGACCGACTCTGTCAGGCGATGCCGGCAACCAGGTCCGTGACCCGGCCGGTGCTGTCGCCCAGCTTGTCCTGGCTCACGCCCAGAACATCCATCATGCCCAGCAGCAGGTTGGTCATCGGCACATTGCCGGCCTTGGCATGGTAGCCGCCCTTGATCAGGCCGCCGCCGGCGATGATGCCGAGGTCGCGATGGTCGTGGCGGTTGGGATCGGCGAGCGAGGCGCCCGCCAGCACCAGCGTGGTGTCGAGCAGGCTCTTGTCGCCTTCCTTGGTCTCCGACATGCGCTTGAACCAGTAGGCGATCTGCTCCCAGTGATAGGTGTTGATCAGGGTGAGGCGCGCCATCTTGTCCGGATCATTGCCGTGATGGCTGAGCGGGTGATGGCCGTCGGCGACGCCGGTTTCCGGGTAGGAATGCGGCGAGCCTTCGCGTCCCAGCATGAAGGTGATGACGCGGGTCATGTCGGCCTGGTAGGCCAGAACCTGCAGGTCGATCATCATGCGGGCATATTCGCTGTAGGAGGCCGGGATCGCCGAGGGCCGCGCCATGGCCGGCAGGGCGGCTTCGGCGCCATGGCTCTCGGCCCGCTGGATGCGCTGCTCGATCTCGCGCACGGCGGTGAGATATTCGTCGATCTTCTGCTTGTCGCCGGCGCCCAGGTCGCTGGAGAAGCGCTTGGCGTCCTCGGCGACGAAGTCCAGCAGGCTGGCCTGGCGCTTCAGCAGGGCCAGGCGGGTCTTGGCGTCGACGCTGTCGCCATCGCCGAACAGCCGCTCGAAGATGTCGCGCGGATTGATGGTGGTGGGCAGCGGCGTGGTCGGGCCGGTCCAGGACATGGTGTTGGTGTAGGCGCAGCTGTAGCCGCTGTCGCAGCCGCCGACCAGGCTGGGCTGCTCCAGGCCGAATTCCATCGAGGGCAGCTGGGTGACCTTGCCGAACTCGCGCGCCGCCACCTGGTCGGCGCTGATGCCGTTGCTGATCACCGACTCGCTCTTGTGGACATGCACGCCGGTAAGGAAGGTGCCGCAGCAGCGGGCATGGTCGCCGGCGCCGTCGCCCAGCGCCTCGGCCTGGACATGGTCGAAACCGCTCAGCACCGCGAAGTTGGCGCGGAACGGCTCCATCGGCTTGAGGATCGGCGACATGGTGTAGTTCGCGCCCAGCTCGGCGGGGCGGAAATTCTGCATGATGTAGCCGTTGGGGGTGTAGATCACCTGGAAGCGCTTGCGCGCCGCGGCGGCGGCGTCGGCCGCCTTCGCCGAGGGGCTCATCGCCTCCAGCAGCGGCAGGGCGACTGCGGCGCCCATCAGGCCGCGCAGCACGCTGCGGCGGGGAAGAGGCTTACGCGGGATCATCATGGTTCGGTGTCCTTCTCATGGTGAAAGGTACGCTCTGAACGATACCCAGGATAACGTCATCGATGCGGTAATTGTCCTTCGCCGCCGCCGCGCGGATGGCGCGGATGGCGGGCTGGTTGGCGGCCTCGACGCCGCGCCCCAGGGCATAGATCATCAGCCTTTCGGTGAAGGCCTCGACGAACTGGTCCTTGCGGGCGAGCAGGATGCCCTGCAGCCCGGCGGGGCCGGCGAACTTGGTGCCATCCGGCAGCACGCCGGAGGGATCGACCGGCTTGCCGGCGGTGGCGGTGCGCCAGGCGCCGACGGCGTCGAAATTCTCCAGGCTGAACCCAAGCGGGTCCATCTTGCTGTGGCAGGAGGCGCAGACCGGATTCTTGCGGTGGATTTCCATCTGCTCGCGCAGGGTGAGCTTGGCGCCGCCCGGCACCGCGTCCAGCGGCGGCACGTCCGGCGGCGGCGGCGGCGGCGGCGCGGCCAGCAGATTGTCGAGAATCCATTTGCCGCGCAGCACCACCGAGGTGCGGTTCTCGTAGGAGGTGACGGTGAGGATGCTGCCCTGGCCGAGCAGGCCGCCGCGATGCAGCGCCGGATCGAGCGTCACCTTGCGGAAGCTGGCGCCGCGCACGCCGGGGATGCCGTAATGCTCCGCCAGCCGCTGGTTCACATAGGTGTAATCGGCATTGATGAAGTCCAGCACGCTGCGGTCCTGGCGCACCACGCCGTCGAAGAACATGCTGGTTTCGGTCGCCATCGCCGAGCGCAGGCTTTCGTCGAAATCGGGGAAGATCGCCTTGTCCGGGCGCTGGAACTGCAGCCGGCGCAGATAGAGCCACTGTCCGGCGAAATTGTCGGTCAGCGCCTGCGACCGGGGATCGGCCAGCATGCGCACGACCTGCTTCTTCAGCACATCGGGCTTGCTCAGCTGCTTCTTCTCGGCCGCCGCCAGCAGCTGGGCGTCGGGGATGCTGCTCCAGAGGAAGAAGGACAGGCGCGTCGCCAGCTCGACATCGCTGATGCGGTGCGCGGCGCCAGGCGTGGAGCCTTCGTCGCTTTCGCGCATGAAGAGAAAGCTGGGCGAGACCAGCACCAGCTCCAGGCCGGCTTCGACGCCATGCTCGAAATCGCCGTCCTTGCGGCCTTCGGCATACATGGTCATCAGCGGCTTGAGATCGGCCTGGGTGAGCGGGCGGCGATAGGCCTGATGGGCGATGCGGGTGAGAATGGACCTGGCGCAGGCTTCCTCCTGCGCCGCCGCCATGGGCCGGCAGCTGAAGATGCGGCGGCGGCTGGCGGTCTCGCTGGCGCCCTTGATGTCGAGCGGACCCATGACCGACATCTTGTCGATGTCGCGGCCGAAGATCACCTGGTCCGATGGCAGGCCGGTGTCGAGCATGCCGGAGGCATAGCTGTCCACCATCACCTGCTTGACCCGGGCGCCGTCTACCTGGACGTTCACTGCCAGCTGCGGCGCCGGACCGGCGGGCTTCTGGCCGCGCATCGCCGCCGGCGTCATCGGTTCGACCGACTGTTCCAGCGTCATGCGGCGCGGGAAGGAAGCGCCGATCACATGCAGGCCGGCCTTGAGACTGACCTTGGCCTCGATGTGGTTCTGCGGCAGCCGCTTGATGGAGTCGCCGGCGGCCTGGTTGAGCTCGACATTGATGACATAGTCGCCGCTGTAGGGCGCGTAGAACTTGAAGGCGCCGCCGCCGCGCGAATCCAGCGGCAGCTCGTCGCTGGCGCGCCGGTTGGAGAAGCCATCCTTGACGATGGGGAAGTCCGTCGTCACCGCGCGGCGCGAGGAAAGCCCGGTGGCGGTGCGCGCCACCTTGCCGGCGACGCGGATATAGCGGTCCATCAGGGTGGGCGAGACCGACAGCACGTCGGCGATATTGTCGAAGCCCAGGCCGGAATCATCCACCGGCAGGTCGCCGCTGACATCGATCTTGAGGTCAAGCAGGTCGCGCACCGCATTGGCATATTCGGCGCGGTTGAGGCGGCGCAGGGTGGCGCGGCCGGGATCGGGATGCGCCGCGGCATTCCTGTCCAGCGAGGAGGAAAGCCAGCTGGAGAATTCGGCGAGCGATTCCCTGGGTGGCTTGGCGGCGGTGGCGGGCGGCATCTCGCCCAGGCTGACCTTGCGCAGGATCTTTTCCCAGGTCTCGTCATTGGCGGCGAGATTGTCCAGCTTCAGCGGCTGCACCGACATGCCGCCGGTCTTGGCGCGGTCATTGTGGCAGCCCTGGCAATAGCGGGTGAGGAATTGCTGATGGTCGGCGGGCGCCGGTGCGGTCTGCGCACCGGCGGGCGAGGGCATTTCGAACAGCGCCGCGGCGACAGCGACGACACCGGCGGCGGCAAACAGACCGCGGACAAGCCCCTGACGCTGTGAACGCATCACCACTGCAATATCCCTGAGCGCCGGAGCCTCAAACGGCTCCAGGTACATTATATCCTTGCCGCCACACAGCGGCGGCGAGCGGTATTATCTGGAATCCTTCCGGGAAAACAATGTGATAGTTATTCACACGGATGTTGCTGATGTTGCGGTGCAAAGAAAACGATTTCTGCTGCATCGCAGCACATAAAACCCCCAAGAAGTTTCCTGGTGCGGAAGGAAATCGGGCCGCGCTGGGCGATTGCAACGGCGGCGCTTTGAAGTACCGTCGCCGCCACAAAACCTTGGGGGAACACCATGAAACGACTCGCCGCCCTGTCGGCCACGCTGCTCGTCACCGCCCTGCCGCTGGCGGCCCAGCCGCAAAATGCGGCGCCCGCGCCGACCACCGACCAGTCCGAGAACATCATCGGCCCGAACTACACGCCCACGCCGGAGCTGGCGACGCCGCACGGCGCGATCACCACCTTCACCATGGATTCGAAGGACAGCAGGATCTATCCGGGCATCGCGCGCATCGACAATGACGTGATGGCGCGGCGTGACGCCTGGGGCAACCGCCTGCCCGCGCCGCTGGAAGGCAATTCCAGGCCGCAGCCCTATACGCGCCATCTCGCCGTCTATGTGCCCGCGCTGCCGCCGGCGGGCCGCGGCGTGGCGCGGCCGCCCCTGCCCTTCATGGTGGTGCAGGATGGCATGGGCTATGTCGGGCGCCTGGTGCCGGTGCTGGACAGCCTGATCGCCGCCAAGAAGATTCCGGCCATCGTGGTGATCTTCATCGATTCGGGCGGCAGCGACGCGCAGAATTCCGAGCGCGGACTGGAATACGACACCATGGACGGCCGCTATGCCGAGTTCGTCCAGACCGAAGTGCTGCCGCGCGTCACCAGGGAAACCGGCGTCACCTTCACCACCGATCCGGAAGGCCGCGCCACCATGGGCTGCAGCTCGGGCGCGGCGGCGGCGCTGAGCATGGCCTGGTACCATCCCGAATGGTATCACCGGGTGCTGAGCTATTCCGGCACCTATGTGAACCAGGCTTCGCCGCAAAGCGCGGCGACGCCGCGCGGCGCCTGGGAATATCATGAAACCCTGATCCCCAATTCGCCGAAGAAGCCGATCCGCATCTGGATGGAAGTGGCGGAAAAGGATCTTCACTTCGACGATCCGGAGCAGAGCTTCCACAACTGGCCGATGGCCAACAAGCGCATGGCCGCGGCGCTGAAGGCCAAGGGCTATGACTACCGCTTCGTCTTTGCCCTTGGCGCCAGCCATTGCAACGCCGGCGTGATCGCCCAGACCCTGCCCGACGCGCTGGAATGGACCTGGAAGGGCTATCCGCACTGAGACGGCAGGGCGAAAAAGAAAAACGCGCCCGTCCTGCGACGGGCGCGTTTTCTTTTTCAAGGCCCTAGATGTTTTCCAGGCGCGCGCTGGTCTCGCCGAAGGTATCCAGCTTCACGCCATAGCGATCCATCAGCGACAGATAGAGGCTCTGCATCCGGCGCTTTTCATCGGCCTGGCCGAGATAGCTCAGCGTCCGCCCGGTCTTGAGCGTGCCGGAGAGGCCGCCCGCCAGCACCAGCGGCAGGCGGGTATTGTCGTGCTTGCGGCCGATCCAGAGGTTGGAGAGGAACATCAGGCAGGAATGGTCCAGCACCGTGCCGTCGCCTTCCTTCATCCCGTCCAGCTTCTGCGCCAGATAG
>CAZNGO010000032.1:0-40010 GCA_964572805.1 uncultured Rhizobium sp.
ATAAAGCTCGGCGACGTCGCCGGCGACCTCGTCCAGGTCCAGCACCGTCATCTGCGAGCGGCCGGTGCCGGCATCGGTCTCGGCGATCAGCAGCAGGGCGTTGAAGGTGGCGATCAGCTTGTCGGTCTCGGCGATGGCGCGCTCGATCTCGCCGGCGCTGCCGCCCTGGGCGGAAAGGCGGGCCAGCGATTCCTCCAGCCGGTTGCGCAGCCGGTTGAGCGGCGTGCGCAGGTCGTGCGCCACCGAATCCGTCACTTCGCGCAGGCCCTTCATCAGCCGCTCGATGCGGTCCAGCATGCGATTGAGGTTTTCCGCCAGCACGTCGAACTCGTCGGCCGAACCGGCCAGCGGCACGCGGCGGGAAAGATCGCCGGCGATGATCTCGCCCGAAGTGCGGTTGATGGCGTCCAGGCGCCTGAGCATGTTCTGGCTCATCAGCAGCCCGCCGAGCAGGCCCAGCACCAGGATCAGGCCGACGGTCCAGGGCAGCGTGGTGGTGAACATGTGCTGGCTGTTGACGCGCTCCTGCACATCCTCGGCCACCAGCAGCACGAAATTGCCGCCCTCCACCGAAAGGATCTGGCCGCGCGCCCGGCGGCGCTCGGTGGGATCGGCGGCCGGGACATAGTCGAACTCGACATAGTTGCCCGGATCGGCGGTGACGGCGGGCCAGGCGTCGAGATTGCCGGCCAGGCGGCGATGCTCGCGATCGGCCAGGATGTAGATGCCCTGGCCCCGGTGCAGCGAGCGGTTGCTGACGCTTTCATACAGGCTGGGCCAGCCCTGGCCGGTATATTGCTCGTTGAGGCCGGTGATCTCGGCCTCGATGATCTGGTCGGTCTGCGCGTCCAGGGTGCGGCGGGTGTTCCAGTAGGTGAAGCCCAGCAGCGCCGTCACCGACACCGCGAACAGCAGGACATAGATCAGGACGATGCGAAACGCCTGAGTCTTGACGAGCCTCAGACTGGGCTTCATCAGCCGGCGTCCCGAACCCGAAATTCGTTGATATCCATATCAAGCTCCCGACGAATTCCGGAATCGAAGGATGCTGGCCATTTATTTATTCCAGGGTCGCCTGGTTTCGAAGTTCGCATTCGAACCTGATGTCGATCAAGGCGCGAACTTCGAAACCACGACACTAGGCCGCGGCGGCGCGGATCATGTAGCCGGCGCCGCGCACCGTGTGCAGCAGCGGCAGTTCGAAGCCCTTGTCGATCTTGGCCCTGAGCCGGCTGATATGGACGTCGATGACGTTGGTCTGGGGATCGAAATGATATTCCCAGACGCTTTCCAGCAGCATGGTGCGGGTCACCACCTGGCCGGCATGGCGCATGAGATATTCCAGCAGGCGGAATTCGCGCGGCTGCAGCTCGATCTCCTGGCCGGAGCGGGTGGCGGCGCGGGTGAGCAGGTCCAGCTCCAGATCGCCGACCTGCAGCTGGGTCCGCACCCCGGCTGGCGCCCGGCGGCGCATCAGCGCGTCGATGCGGGCCAGCAGCTCGACAAAGGCATAGGGCTTGGTGAGATAGTCGTCGCCGCCGGCCTTGAGGCCCTTGACCCGTTCATCCACCTCGGAAAGCGCGGAAAGGAAAAGCACCGGCGTGGTGTTGCCATGCTCGCGCATCTCGGCCACGACATTGAGGCCATCCAGCTTGGGCAGCATGCGATCGACGATGGCGATGTCATAGGGCCGCGACAGCGCCAGCGAAAGACCGAGATCGCCATCGGCGGCCTCGTCCACCACATGGCCGGACTCCTTCAGCCCCTGCACCAGATAGCGCTGCGCCTCGAGATCGTCTTCCACCACCAGGATGCGCATGCCAAATCTCCCGCTGCACCGTTTGTTTCAAGACCTGCGGCGGCGGGGAGGTCCCGCCGCCGCCAGGCGTTATGCGCCGACGTCGACCGCCACGAAGCCGGTCTGGCCCTGGGCCCGCGCCACCAGCAGCACCACGGACTTGCGGCCTGCCCTCTTGGCCTCGGCGATGCCGTTCTGGATGTCGGCCGGCGAAGCGACGTTGCGGCCGCCGATCTTCAGCACCACATCGCCCGCTTCCAGGCCCTGATCGGCCGCGTTGCTGTCGGGATCAACCTTGGTGATGAGAACGCCGCTGGTGCCCTCGTCCAGGCGGCGGGACCGGCGGGCCTGCGGCGTCAACGGCGCCAGCGACAGGCCCATGGCGCTGGCCTGCGGGCCGGCGCCAAGGCTTTCCTGCCGCGGATTGCGGGCGTTGTCGTTCGAGGCCAGCTTGTCCTCGTCCGGACGCGGCGCGATGGTGGCATGCAGCTGCAGCGCCTTGCCGTCGCGGTTGACGTTGAACGTGGCGCCCTGGCCGGCGGCGACCAGCGCCACCTTGCGGGTGAGGTCGGTATTGTCCTCGACCGACTGGCCGTTGATGGCGGTGATGATGTCGCCCTGCTGGATGCCCGCCTTGGCGGCCGGTCCGTCCGCCACGACGCTGGCGACCATCGCGCCCTTGGCGCCTTCCTTCAGGCCCATGGCGCTGGCCAGTTCCGGCGTGATGCTCTGGATCGAGACGCCGAGATAGCCGCGATTGACGCGGCCGCGCTCGCGCAGCTGCGCCACCACGTCATGGATGGTGCTGGCCGGGATGGCGAAGCCGATGCCGACACTGCCGCCCGAGGGCGAATAGATCATCGAGTTCATGCCCACCACCTGGCCGCGCAGGTCGAAGGTCGGCCCGCCGGAATTGCCCTGGTTGATGGGAGCGTCGATCTGGATGAAGTCGTTGTACTGGCTGCCGCTGCCGCCCTGCTGGCGGTTGAGGTCGCGACCCAGCGACGAGACGATGCCGGCGGTCACCGAATTGGAGAGGCCGAAGGGATTGCCCACCGCCACCACCCAGTCGCCGACACGCAGGGCGCGGTCATTGCCGAATTCGACGGTCGGCAGCGCGACATTGGCGTCGATCTTGAGCAGCGCCACGTCGGTGGCCGGATCGGTGCCGACCAGCTTGGCGGTGAATTTGCGCTTGTCCGGCAGGGTGACGGTGATCTTGGTGTTGTGGTCGATCACATGGTTGTTGGTGACGATGTAGCCGGACTTGTCGATGATGAAGCCCGAACCGGCCTGGACGCCCTTGTGGGGCTGGGCGGGCTGCTGTCCGCGGCCCTGGCCGAACTGGTTGAAGAAGTCACGGAAGGGCGCCGGGATTTCCTGCTCGTCGCTCTCGGTGGAAAGCACGTCCACCGTGACGGTGACGACGGCAGGGCTGACGCGCTCCACCAGGTCGGCGAAGCTGAAGGGAGCGGAGGCTTCCATCATCCGCGGATTGCGCGCGGGCGTGTTCTGCGCCAGCTGCACCGGCGTGTCGGTGGCGGCCTGGATCGCGCGCACCGGCGGCATGAGGGCGAAAGCGCCCATGCTCACCACCACGCTGGCGGCGGCGGCGCTCATCATCAGGCCGTGACGGTGACGGCGGGCGAACTGCTTGAAGGGGGAAAGGGGGTTGGTCGGCATCTTGGCTCCTCGTGGGTACGCAATTAGTCCCCAGCACGCCTTAGATAGCGCGCCTGCATTTCCAAATCATATCCAAATGATTAAAACTACGCAATCTCGGCGGAATCCTCGGATTTCGGGGCTTTTTTCGCCCGCACAATCACCGTCCAGGCCACCCCGCCCGCCCCCGCCAGCACCAGGAACGGCGCCAGCCAGAGCAGCCAGGTGGCCGGCTCCAGCGGCGGCTGCATCAGGATGAAGTCGCCATAGCGCGCCTTCAGATAGCTCTTGATCTCGCCGTCACTGCGCCCCGCGGCGATCTGTTCGCGCACCAGCCGGCGCAGGTCGCCCGCCAGCTCGGCATTGGATTCATCGATGCTCTGGCCCTGGCAGACCAGGCAGCGCAGTTCGCGCTGCAGATTGCGGGCGCGCGTTTCCAGCGCCGGATCGGAAAAGGTGCCGGCGACCGGCGCAGCCACGGCCGCAGTTGCCGCAAGCAGAAAGGCGAGCAGCAGCTTTTTCATTCGGCGGCCAGCGCGGCGGCGGGCGCGGCTTTCGGCTTCGGCGCCCTGGCGCGCAACCGTCCCGCCAGGCTGAGGGCGCCGCCCAGCGCCATCACCAGCCCCCCCAGCCAGACCAGCGGCGCCAGCGGCGAGGCGAAGGCGCTCAGGGTCCAGCGGCCATGGCCGCGATCATCGCCCAGCACCAGCTTGAGATCCTCGAAGCCGGTGGTGCGGATGGTGGTGACATGGACATCCTCGCCGCCGGCATCATAGATGCGCAATTCCGGATGCATGGTCGCCTTGACGGCCTCGCCGTCCATCAGGTCGATGCTGGCGCGGCTGCTTTTGTAGTTGGGTCCGTTCACCGCGGTGACGCCGTCAAAGCGCAGCGTGTAAGGCCCCACGGTCAGCTTTTCTCCCGGCCCCACCAGCACCAGCGCTTCGCTCTGCCACACCGTGGCGCCCGCGACGCCCAGGAGCGAGACGCCAAGCCCGGCATGGGCGATGGCCGCGGCGAAGGCGCTGGCGCGGGCGCCGCGCCGCTTGCGGATCTCGATGACGCTGCTGGCCAGCAGCCAGCCCGCCATGGCGACGGCGCCGGCGCCGGAAAGGCTATGCGGGCTGGCGATGGCGAAGACGGCGATGATGGCAAGCCCCGCCAAGCCCAGCGCCGGATAGAAGGGCCGGATCGCCTCCTTCAGCTGGCCCGCGCGCCAGGACAGCCGCGGTCCCAGCGGCACCAGCGCCAGCAGCGCGAAGAAGATCGGCGCGAAGGTGACGGCGTAATAGGGCGGCCCGACCGTGACCGGCTTGCCGGTGAGCGCATCCAGCGCCAGCGGATAGAGCGTGCCGACAAAGACGGTGGCACAGGAGGCGATCAGGAAGACATTGTTCAGCAGCAGCGTGGTCTCGCGGCTCACCGGCTCGAACGCCGCCCCGCCCTGCAGCGACGGCGCGCGCCAGGCGAACAGCGCCAGCGCCCCGCCCACCGCCAGGCCGATCAGGACCAGGATGAAGAAGCCGCGCGTCGGATCGGAAGCGAAGGAATGCACCGAGGTGATGACGCCGGACCGCACCAGGAAAGTGCCGATCAGGCTCATCGAGAAGCCGGCGATGGCCAGCAGCAGCGTCCAGGCGCGGAACGCCCCGCGCATTTCGGTCGCCAGCGCGCTGTGCAGCAGGGCGGTGGCGATCAGCCAGGGCATCAGCGAGGCATTCTCCACCGCGTCCCAGAACCAGAAGCTGCCCCAGCCCAGGGTGTAATAGGCCCACCAGGAGCCCAGCGCGATGCCGCAGGTCAGCGCCATCCAGGCCACCAGCATGAAAGGCCGCGCCGCGCGCGCCCAGTTCTCGCTTTCCGGACCGCCGACGATCAGGGCGGCGGCGGCATAGGCGAAGGAAGCCGACAGGCCGACATAGCCGAAATACAGCATCGGCGGATGCATCGCCGCGCCGGGATCCTGCAGCAGCGGATTGAGACCGGCGCCTTCGAACGGCAGGGGATCGAGGCGCAGGAAGGGACTGGAGGTGAAAAGGATGAAGAGCAGGAAGGCGGCGCCGAGCAGGCCCATCACCCCCAGCGCCGCGCTGGTGATGCGCGCGCCGCCCCGGCCGGCCAGCACGATGGCGCCGGTATAGATCGCCATCACCAGCATCCAGAGCAGCATCGAGCCTTCATGGTTCGACCAGACGGCGGTGATCTTGTAGATCAGCGGCTGGCTGGTGCTGGAATATTGCGCCACCGCGCGCAGCGAGAAATCCGAGGCGAGGAAGGCGTAAAGCAGCACGCCGAAAGCCAGGACGATGAAAACCATGAAGCCGGTCGCCGCGCCGCCGGCGATGCGCCGCGCCGTGGCGGCGTCTTCCCGCGCCCCCAGGATGCCGGCATTGGCCATCACCAGCGACAGCGCCAGCGCGAAACAGAGCGCGAGCTGGCCGAGTTCACCGATCACTTTTTCAATTCCTTCATTGGCCGCCGCCCTTCTGCCACTCGCCGCTTTTCTTCAGCGCGTCCACCACCTCGGGCGGCATGTATTTCTCGTCATGCTTGGCCAGGACCTCGGTGGCCTCGAAGGTGCCGGCGGCATCGAGCGCGCCGGTCGCCACCACGCCCTGGCCCTCGCGGAACAGGGCCGGCAGCATGCCGCGGAACACCACCGGCACCGCCCGCCTGTTGTCGGTGACGGTGAAGCGCACTTCCGTGCCGCTGCCATGGGCGACACTGTGCGCCGCCACCAGGCCGCCGATGCGGAAGGCGACGCCCGGGCGCACATGCAGCGCCGCCAGCTCACTGGGGGAATGAAAGAATATCT
Organism: uncultured Rhizobium sp.; assembly: GCA_964572805.1. Taxonomy (GTDB): domain Bacteria; phylum Pseudomonadota; class Alphaproteobacteria; order Micropepsales; family Micropepsaceae; genus Rhizomicrobium. The sequence continues at coordinate 6,276 of CAZNGO010000032.1, forward strand.
TGTTGTCGCCCAGGGCCCAGGCGATCAGCCAGGCGCAAAGCCCGGCCGCCACCAGCACCGCGCCCGCGAAATAGAGCCGCATGCGCTTTTTCGCGTTCATCAATGGTGACCGCCCTGGTGGAGAATCTGGCCGGCCATGCCGGTTTCATAGACGAGACCATCGGTGGTGAGGGCGATCTGGTTCGGCCATTCGGCGCGGATCAGGCCCTTGCGGGCGAGCGCGTTCCAGACATTCTGGTTTTCCAGGCCGGTGGCGTCGCTCGACCTCACCGTGGCGTCGCCGAGATGGAAATGATCGCCATGGGCATGGGGGAATTGCAGGATGGCGACGCCGCCATCCTCCTCGGGGCGCGAAGCGCCGGGAATGCGGGCGATGGCCTGCAGCAGCGTCAGGGTCTTGAGCTGCAGCGGATTGAGCTTGGCGGGATTGGGCCTGGAAGGCACGGAAAGCCTGAAAATGATTGCGGCGGGGACCATACCGCCCCCGCCGCCATCAGGCAAAGTTCAGGTTGTCTCAGCGCCGGCCGCGCGGACCGCCACGCAAGCCGCCACGATAACCGCCGCCGAAGCCGCCGCGGAAACCGCCATAATAGCGCGGACCGATGCCGAAGCTGAAGCCGAGCGTCGGGCCATAGTAATAAGGATAGGGCCCGTAATTGTAGGGATAGGCGGGATAATAGGCCGGGCCATAGGCGACCGGCGGCGGCGGATAATCCGCGGCATAGCGGTCGTCATAGCGGGGCGCGCCATCGGCATAGTCGCGGTCCGCGGCGCCGTCGGCCTCGTCCATGCAGGCATAATAGGCGTCGCCATAGTCGCGCTCGACGTCGCTGGCGGCGCGCCGGGCATTGTCGGCGCCGATGGCGCTGCCGGCGACGAGCCCCGCGCCCGCGCCGATGGCGGCGCCGGCTCCGGCATTGCCGGCGGCGCCGCCGATGATGGCGCCCAGCTCGGCGCCGCCCAGGGTGCCGCCGATGGTGCCGCGCGCCTGTTCATTGCCCGCCGCCTGGCCGGGCGTGGTGTAGCCGGTGCGGCGGGCCGCGTCGCGGCGGCAGAAAAGATCGCGGTCGCGCTCGGCGGCGGCGGAAAGCGGCGGCGGCGCATCGCGGTCATCATCGCCACGATTGCCGGCATTGGGACCCTGCACGGTGTCGGCGCTGCGGTCCAGCGGCGCCGGATCGCGAGTCGCCGCGCCTTGCGCGAAAGCGGCGGTGGAACCGAGGGCGGCCAGCGCAATCGCGGCCAGAATGGATTTGCGCATCAGGGCGTCTCCCGAAAAACCTCGCCCATAAGTAGCGCCGCCCCGCCGGGGTTCAAGCGCAATCCGCCTGTCGGAAAAATAAAGTTGCCGGCCGCATGTCATTCATGCGCCGTTCAGCTTGCAGGCGGGAGAGTGGAAGTTCAAACGGCGGAACTAGGCCGCCGAGGCCGTGCCCATCGCAGCTTTTCCTCTGCGGCGCAGCAGTTCGGCTTCTTCCTCGCTGAACAGCAGCGCCGTCAGTTCCAGGCAGAAGGGGAACTGGACTTCGCTCACATGCGGATGGTCGGGCGCGCGCATCTCGCGAACCAGGTCCTCGTTGTAGCGGCGCAGCCAGGCGCAGAGTTCCTCGGCCGCGTCCTTCTGCTTGGCGGCGAAGCAGCCGCCGGTGGCAAAGTGGCGGCTGCCGGCCACCAGCCTGGCATAGCGCATCGCCATGGCCCGCTTTTCGGGGTCGCTCGGCTTCGAGAAATCGGCGGTGGCGCCGGTGCCGCGGCCCATCGGCAGGGCGGCGGCCAATTCCCTGGGGGCACGCTCCATGAACTTGTCCATCGCTTCGCCGACGGCGGCGCGGTCCTTGAGCAGGCGCTGACCCCAGTCGCCGTCGCGGCGCACTTCGATTTCCTTGACGATGGCGACGGAGAGTTCGGCGAACTGCCGCGTCTGCGCCAAGAGGATGTCGGTGTCGAAGAAGGGATGGCGGGCGGACATGATCGCGGTCTGCAGGCCGTCCAGGCGCTCGATCAGGATTTCGCCCACCAGCCCCATGTCGGTCTTGGAGATCAGCGTATCGCGATGCTGGCGCGCAATCGCCAGCGGCAGGCGCAGGCCTTCCCAGGGACGCGACAGCCGGTTCATCGCCGCCACCGGCACATAGGGCGCGGCATCGGGCAGGCGCACCACCACGGCGTCATAGACGGCGCGCAGCTCCCAGAGCAGTTCGTCGCTCATCATCGCCGGCGCCGGCATCAGCGCCTGGATTTTCAGCATTTCCGGCGCGGCGGCCAGCATCAGGGTGATCTCGGCGGCGTCGGCGGCAATGATGTCGCCATTCAGCGCCAGCCGCGCCTTCTTGGTTTCGGCCAGGGCGGCGCTCAGCGTCACCGAGGCCAGGGTCCAGAATTCGCCGGCGCGCGCCAGCGCGTCTTCATTGCGCTTGGCCACGATCAGCGCCTTGACCTCGGCGCAATAGCGCTCGGTCTCGTCCGGCAGCAGGCTTTCGTCGAGCCAGCGCCACACCGGCATCACGCTGGAACGGGCGATGACGCCTTTCTGCTTGGCCTTGCGCGGCTCGGAGTTCAGCAGGTCCTGGAACGGCAGGCAGAACAGGCGCAGCGGCGTCAGCATGCGCGCGGAAGGATCGCGGCGCAGCACCGGGCGCAGGCCGGAAAGAATCTCGTCGTGCGGCAGCGACTTGCCGTCCATCAGGCGGTCGAGTTCGACGGCCCGCGCCAGGCGCGCAGCGACATGCCCCGGCAAGCCGCCGAGGAATGCCGTCAGCAATCCCGTCTTGTCTGAACTCAACACGCAATCGGCCGCTATTGGGCTTCTGGCGTTTACATTAGCCGTGACAGGGTTAATGCCCTGTTGAGCCCCGGCGGCGGTTCAGCAGCCGGCCCGGACATGGCAACAACCCCGGATGCGGCTGCCGAGCCAAAAGCCGCTGTGAATTCAATAATTTGCTGGCGTCCTTATCGATTCCGAGGCTCGCCTTGAAACCTGCGTCCAGCTCTGACGAACTTTGGAACCGGGACGCCGGCTAGGTGATGGCGGGCAGGTCCAGCCGGGCCCGGAGGCCCCCGCCGTATGCGGCTTCGAGGCTGAAACAGCCGCCATAAAGCTTGGAAATATCGTGGACGATGGCCAGGCCCAGGCCCGAGCCGGGCACGCTCTCGTCCAGCCGCTCGCCCCGGGTTCCCACCCGGGCCCGTTCGGCCTCGGTCAGGCCCGGCCCATCGTCTTCTATATCCAGCAGCAGCCGGGCGCCGTCGCGCCGCGCCGTCACCGTCACCTGCGCCCGCGCCCATTTGCAGGCATTGTCGATCAAATTGCCCGCCATCTCTTCCAGGTCCTGGCGTTCGCCGCGGAAGAACAGGTTCGGCGGGCAGTCGGTCTCGATCTCGATGCCGCGCTTCTCGTGGATGCGGCCCAGTACGCGGGAGAGATCGGCCAGCACCGGCGCCACCGCGGTGCGGTTGCCCAGGGCGCTGACATTGCCGGCGGCGCGCGCGCGGGTCAGATAGTGATCGACCTGGCGGCGCATGGTGAAGACCTGGCGCCGGACCTGCTCGGCCAGCGGCGAGGTTCCGCTCGCCTCGGCTTCGCTCGCCAGCACCGAAAGCGGCGTCTTGAGGAAATGCGCCAGGTTTGAAACGTGGGTGCGCGCCCGCGCCACCACTTCGGCGCTGTGGGCGATGAGGGAATTGAGCTCGGTGGCGAGCGGCGCGATCTCGGCGGGGAAATCGCCTTCCAGGCTTGCCGCCGAACCGTCGCGGATGCGGGAAAGCGCAATGGCGACGCGGCGCAGCGGCTGAAGGCCGATGCGCACCTGCAACAGGACCGCCAGCACCAGGCCCAGGCCCAGAAGCAGGAAGGACCAGATCAGCGTGCCGTTGAAGCGGGCGGTCTGCGCCTCCACCGCCGCCATGTTGCCCGCGATGGTGACGCGGAAGGCGCGCGTGTCGTCGGGCTGCGGCGTGGCGGTGTCGGGAAACTCGATGCGCCGCTGCACCACCCGCAGATGCTGGCCGTCGGGACCGGCGGCCTCGCCCCAGGACAGCGCGCCCTGGCGGCTGGTGATGCGGGGCACGAGATGGGCGCCAAACAGCGAGCGCGAGGTGATGATGGCCGACTGGCCCTTGATCTCCGGCTCGAACTGATAATAGCGCCCGGAATAGACGCGATTGTAGCTGGCGTTGAGGAACTGCGCCTGCAGCGCGATGCCGCTGTCGGGATCGGACTGGGCCGCGGCCATCACCCCGTCCAGGTCGGTGGTCAGGGCATCGTCGAAGCTTTGCTGCGCCGCGCTGCGGAAGGCGGCCGACAGCACCAGCCCGCCCAGCGTCAGGCCGAGCAGGGTCCAGATCGCGGCGGTGGCGATCAGGCGCGCGGCAAGCGAATTCAGCCGGAGCTTCACTATTTGGCCGCGGCAGGCGCGTCGAGGCTGTAGCCCAGGCCGCGCACGGTCTGGATCAGGCCGGCATCGAGCTTCTTGCGCAGCCGGCCGACAAAGACCTCGATGGTGTTGGAGTCGCGGTCGAAATCCTGGTCATAGAGATGCTCGACCAGTTCGGTGCGCGACACCACCTTGCCGCGGTGATGCGCCAGATAGGCCAGCAGGCGATATTCCTGGCTGGTGAGCTTGACCGGATTGCCCGAAAGCGTGACGCGGGATGCGCGGGTGTCGATGCGCAGGGGGCCGATCTCGATCTCGGCGGCGGCCAGCCCTGCGGCCCGGCGCATCAATGCGCGCAGCCGGGCCAGCAACTCCTCGGTATAGAAGGGCTTGGCGAGATAATCGTCGGCGCCGGCATCGAAGCCCGCCACCTTGTCGCTCCAGCTGTCGCGGGCGGTGAGGATCAGCACCGGCATCATCTTGCCGGACTTGCGCCACTTCTCCAGCACGGCGACGCCGTCCTGCTTGGGCAGGCCGAGATCGAGGATCACCGCGTCATAGGGTTCGGTGTCGCCGAGGAAATGGCCTTCCTCGCCGTCAAAGGCGCTGTCCACGACATAGCCGGCATCGGCAAGCGCCTTGCGCAGCAGCCGCTGCAGCTCCCTGTCGTCTTCCACCAGAAGAACGCGCATGTCCGTCTCCCTTCAGCGCCCGCCGCGGTCGCGGCCGCCGCCGAAACCGCGATTGCCGCCGCCGCCATTGCCGAAACGCTGGCCGCCGCCGGGCGGACCGCCCTCGCGGCCGCCGCCAAAGCGGCCATTGCCGTTCTGGCGATCGTAACCGGAATTGGCGCCGCCGCGATCGTCAAGGCGCCGGCCATATTGCGGCGCCTCGGACGGCTGCTGGCGATAGCGTGGCGCGGCCCGTTCTTCGCTGCGCCCCTCTTCACTTCGGTCCGGCACGCCGCCATAGCGCGGCGGGTCGAAACGGTCACGGCCGGGCGACTGGCCGACGACGCGGCCGCTGCGCGCATCGGCGTCGAACCAGATCACGCGCCCGTCGGGCGTCAGCCATTTGAGGTGATAGTGGGGGGCGCCGGCGGAATCGAAACCTTCGGCATCGAGGAACTGGCCGGGATGATCGCGCCGGATCTGCGGCAGGAGGCGGTCCAGCGGCTGGGCCGGTTGCGCGCCCGCCGGTCCTGCCGCCAGGGGGGCAAGAAGCAGCAGAAAACCAAGGAAAATGCGGGCGCGCATGGGTCTGTATCTATAACGCACGATATGAACCCGGGATGAATACCGCGTCCAGTCCCGGTTCAGTTTCCCCTCCTTAATGTGGCTGGCATGGGACGGCAAATCGCCGTTCCGCCGAGACAAGGGAGACGATCATGATTGGCAGAAAGACCCTTCTGGCGGCCGCCGCCCTGGCGGCTCTCACTGCCGGCGGCGCCGGCGTTGCGCAGGCCCAGGCGGTTCGCGACTTTGGGCACCGCGCCCCGGCGGCGGCGATGCGCCATGACATGCACCGCCCGGTGGTGGCGCGGCTGCGCGTGATGGAGACGCTGCGCCTGCATCATTATGTGGGCATGGGCGAGCCCTATTTCCTCCACGGCCGCTATGTCGTGAGGAGCCATGACCGCCTGGGCCGCATCGTGCTGGTGCAGATCGATCCCTGGACCGGCCGCTTCATCGGCGTGGTGCGAATCTAGAGCGGCCTAACGAGCTTGAGGCGACGGCCTTCGGTTAGCCCCTCCCCGATAGGCCGACACCATCAAGTGAACCCCCGCGTCGCAAGGCGCGGGGGTTCTTGTTTTTCGACGCGCCGTCCCCTCTCTCACGGTTCCCTGCCCGCCACCGCCTTCTCCAGATGCTCTAGCTGGTCGGCGTTCTGGCGGGCGATGCCGAGGTCGGCGGCGAGCAGGGCGACAAGCGAAGACAAAGCAACATCCGAGGCGGCGTCATCAGGCTGGCCGGGGGCGATGGCGGCGCGGACAGCATCAAGCTCGGCGCCGCCGGCGGCGGCGTCGAGCAGCCGCACAGCGCCCCAAGGGATAATACAGGCAGCAGCAGATTTTTCACTGACATAGACGGGCACCTCGCGGATCACGGTTTGTATTTGCGTTTCGGTTTTCGCCTGCGCGGCGGCGTGCGCTGCCGCCTGGGTTTCCGCCTTCGCCGCCCATTGCGCGCGTGCCTGCAAGGCGAGGCTTTCCGCCCTCGCCGCGGACAGCTCGCGCGCCGCCAGCTGCGACTGCAGCGACGACACTTCCGCCTTCAGCCCGCCGCCCAGCAGCGGCGCCCCGTCAATCCGCGCCGTCTGCCACAGCGCCGCCAGTGCAAAGACCAGCGCCAGCGCCGAAGCCAGCGGCCCGGCGATCCTGCCGCCCAGCCATGAGACAAGCGTGGCGATCATCGGCTTTTCTCCTGCCGCACCAGCCGCCCGCCGATGCCGAGCAGCAGCAACCCAATCGACACCGCCGTCACCAGCCGCGCCGGGAAATGCTGCTTCAAATCATCCGGGATCGCGGCCCACGCCGCCTGGATCGCCGCCGTCAGCGCCATCGCCTGCAGCGAGAACCAGCGCCAGGCGCCCCGCCATTCATCGACCAGCGTCATGCGCCGCCTCCAGCACCGCGACGCGCGCCGCCAGCGCCTCGATCATCGCGTAAAGATCCTTCACCCCCCACAGCGCCAGGTGGGCGAAAGGCTCGGCCGAGGCGCTCCACGCCGCCGCCTCATCGTCCGGCTTCGTCACGCCCTGGTGGTTGGGCATCACCTCATATGCCTGCTGCGCCAGCACGCCGAAGCCCGGCGCGCCGCTCCCGTCCCAGGTGAAATCGCCCACCCACAGCGCCCGTATGGCGCCGCGATAGTCCCGCTGCTGCGGCCTCACGGTCTTCAGCCGCGCGTCCGAAGTGGTGTTGTAGGCGGTGACGGTGCCGTTGGTGTTGATGCCGCCGGTGAAGGCGCCATTGTAATAGAAGCCGGCATAATAGACCGCGGTATTGTCGACCCGGACATTCAGCGCCGTGCCGCCGGCGGCGGAGTTATAGGCCTCGATCCCCTGCCCGACGGCGCCCTGGTAGACCGACAGCTGGGAATTGCCGTTCCAGCCGCCCGCCGCGGCGGCAATGCCGGCCGCGCCCGATGTCAGCAGCGAGGCGACGCTGAGCGCGGCGGCCACCGACTGGCCGTCGGCGCGGCTGTAGCCGCGGCAGCGCCAGTTGCCGCTGGCGTCGGAGGCGAAGACCGCCGTGTCGCCCGCCGCCGTGACGATACTGGCGCCGCCGGGCAGGACCAGGCTGGTGGCGTTGTGGGTCAGCGTCAACGCGCCGGCAAAGCGCAGGAAGCGCAGGCGGTTCGCCACCGCCCCGAAGCTGGTGATGGTGGTGGTGCCGGTGACCTGCAGAAACAGCGCCCCCGCCGCGCCGATGTCGCAGCTCGAAGCCGAGGCGATGCCGGCCTCCGCCGCGCTCAGCAGCGCGTTCCAGTCGGTCCAGCTTCCGCCGCAATAGACGATGAAGGTGTTGCTGGCCTCGACCCAGGCGCGCAAGCCGTCGAAAGGCGTCAGCATCGCCCAGCCGCCGTCGCGGCAGGTGGCGATCTTGTAGGCATAGCCGCTCCAGGCGCCCGTCGGGCTGCCGCCGGTCAGATAGGCATCGCCATCGGCTGGCGAGGATGGCGGCGTATTGACGAACTGGCCCTTGAGGCAGAGATCGCTGAAGGCATCGAGCCGCCACAGCGCATCGGCCATGGTGTCGGCATAGAGTTCGGGCGTGTCGGGCAGGTCGGGCAGGCCCAGGCGCGGCGTGCTATCGGACATAAAGCGCTTCCTTCTTCTGCCGCCCGCGCCCGGTGACGGACGAGAGCTGGTAGACGTTCACGGTCAGGGGATTGGGCAGGCCGGCGGGAAAATCCGCCGCCTGCTGCGCGCCGGTGTAGACCTGCGCGTGTTGCGGCACGCCGGAGAATACCCGCACCACCGCGCCGCCGGCATCGCAGATCTCCAGGTCATAGCGTTCCGCCGCCTCGCTCATCGGCGTCACCATTTGTGTGAGATGGGCGGAGGCCGGATCGCGGTCGCGCCTGAGCCAGGAAATGACCAGATCACCGCCATCCCAGAGGTGGCGCACACAGGCGGGCGCCAGCGGCGTCAGCGCCACCGCCTCGAAGCCCAGCCGTGTCTCCTGCCACGACACATCGGTCACCGGGCGCGAAGACGGACCCCAGCGGTAAGTAAAAGGCAGCCGCGCCTGCGCCCGGGTGAGCCCGGCCTGCGCCAACGCGCCATCCAGCACCACCACGCGCGCCCCGGCGGCGACGGGACGGCGCATCTGGGTTTCGCTGCCGCGGCGGCCACGGCGCAGTTGCGTCAATATATATTCGCCGGGGCCGGTGAGTTCGGCGCTGGCGAATTGCAGCACTTCCCAGCCGCCGTCTTCATTCTGCACCGCCAGGGCATTGGCGCCGGCGAACAATGCTTCTTCTGCCGCCGATGACAGCGCGCCGTGGCTGAGCTTCACCCTCAGGGGGTTGACCCGGTCCCAATGGCCGGCGGGGCCGGACCAGAAATCTTCCGTCGTCACGCCAAAGCTGCAGGCCTTCGTCAGCGTGGCGTCCAGCACATAATTGTCGCCGCCGGCGCTGCGCATCACCGCGACGCTGCCCGGCCAGGGATCGGCATAGGCGGCGATGAACGGCGCGGCCGTGTTCTGGCCCGCCGTCAGCCAGGGCAGGTCGAGAAAGAACAGCAGCGCCCGCCCCGGCGGGGTCAGGCTCTGGCGCAGCGCCGGCGGGGTGGCGGGGCCGCTTGCCATATATAAAGTGGGATCGGTCGCCACCGCCTCGATGCCGCGCGCACCCGCATCGGCGATGGCGGCCAGGCGCAGGCGGCGTTGCCGCCCCCCGCAGGTCAGCAGCACCTCGTCCGCCGGCTCCAGCGCCAGGCGCGAAGGCGGCAACGCAAATTGTGCGCTTTCGCGCATCACCCAGGCATCGGCCAGCAGGCGCTCGCCGATCCTTGTGGCCTGGCCCTGGTCCAGCACCAGCGGCAGGCTGGAACTGGCAACGCGGCCCGACGCGCCGGTCAGCAGCCGCGCTTCCACGCTGCCGGCGGCATAGTCGGCGCCGCCGTCTATATAAGTGAGGCGCGAAGCCTGGGGCAGATCGCTTTCCTGGGCGCGGCTGAAATTCGCCGCCGCGCCATTTTCCGGCAGCACCAGGTCGTCCCCGGCCAGCGTCGCCGCCGCCGCGCGCCCGCGCATGACAAAGCGCAGCACACCGCAGCTTTCCACCGCCTCGAAGCCAAAGGCGTCGGCCAGCGGCGCCAGCGCGTCGCGCGGGCTGAGCGTGTCGCTGACGGCATAGCCGGTGACCAGGCCATCCAGTCCCGACACATCGTAATGGGAAAAACCGGCGCGTTCGCACAGCGCCGCCACCAGCCTTGCCAGCGGCACCGCGCCCAGCCTGCCATTCAGCCAGTGGCCATATTGCCAGTTGCCCGCATCGCCCCACACCTGCGTCAGCGCCGGAAACCAGGGAAACGGCCGCGCATCCCAGCACCAGACGTGGGCGCGCTCCAGCATCGGCGCGTGATAGACGCTCGAGACGGGATTGTTGGCGGCATTGGCCCAGAAGGCGGCATGCGCTTCCAGGAAGCGGCGCTGCATCAGGTCATCGCGCGTGCCGCTGGAAAAATGCGGCAGCGCGCTTTCGCTGGATTTGGGATCGGTGAAGACATTGGGCTGGTTGGCGCCCTTGTCGATGGCGGGACAGCCCAGCTCGGTGAAGACGATGGGCTTTCCTTCCGGCACGAAGGCGGTCGGCGTGCCGCTTTCGCTGCCGTCGGGGCGGTCGTAATGGAAATTGCTCCACCAGTTCCACAGATCCTTGGCGCGCCAGACCCAGGGCTTGCCCAGACCGTCGGTGATCGGCGTGCGGTGCTGGTTCAGGCGGTCGGCATCGCTGGCGTAATACCAGTCATGGTCCTCGCCGCCGCGAATGTTCGACATGAGATAGCTGCGGTCATGGATGGAGCCGGCCACCGCCGCATCGAGATGTGCGTCGCCATCGCGCCAGTCGGACAGCGGCAGGTAATTGTCGATGCCGATGAAATGGATGTTGGCGTCGGCCCAGAGGGGATCGAGATTGAAGCGCAGGCCCCCGCCGCCGGTCTGGTGGTTGCTGTATTCGCTCCAGTCGGCGGCATAGGAAATGCGCGTGCCCGTGCCGACAATGGCGCGCACATCGGCGGCCAGGGTCTTCAGCGCCGCGACCGCCGGATAGGTGGCGGCATCGCTGCGCGCCCGCGTCAGGCCGACCAGTTCCGAGCCGATCAGGAAATCATCCACCCCACCGGCATCGGCGCAAAGCTGGGCGTAGTGCAGCACCATGCGCCGCCAGCCCCAGGTGCCGCCGAAGAAGGCGCCGGCCTCGTCCGCCACCGCCGCAGTCTGGTCGGCGGCGGCGGGCGCAATGCGGCCGCGCCAGGGATAGGCGGGCTGATCGCCGCCGGGTGCGATATCCAGGAACAGGAAGGGATGGAACAGTATCCGCAGGCCGCGCCGTTTCAGTTCGGCGATGGCCTGGGTGACGGAGGCGTCGGACGGCGTGCCGCCATAGGCAGGACGGCCATCGATCCGGCTGACGGGATAGGCGTCGGCGCGGGCGATGCCCGCGACGGACCAGTCTTGCGGATAGGTGGTCTTGTCCAGGGTCTCGACGCCGGGGCGGATGGCGATCTCGCCGGCGCGCAGGTCATCGCCGAACCAGCCCACCACCAGCGCCACCGTGTCGAGACTGGGCGCGCAGGCCTGAAGGTCGTCCAGCGAGGCGACCAGATCGGGGGGGCCGCCATGAACATTCTGCGAAAGCGTGCCGCCCTGGCCGTCATCGGCGGCGATATTCTGCGTGGCATAGACGAATTCGCCGGCGCCGGGGATCAGGGCGACGGCGGTGAGGCGCTTTTCCAGATCGTCATCGCCCGGCAGGGTGCGGAAAATCTCGAACTGCAGTTGCGGGATGCGGTTGCCGAAGGCGGCCACCGGCATGTCTTCGAACACGACATAACAAAGATCGCGCCAGGCGGGCGCGTTCGCTTCGCCTTCGATCTCGACGATGGCGGGATCGGGGTCTTGTGTTTCGCTGCCGGGATGAAAGCGCCAGGCATAAAGCGACAGATCGAGCAGGTTGCCGTCGGCCCAGACCCGGCCGATCCGCGCGCACGGTCCCTCGCACAGGCCGACAGCGAAGGAAATGCAATAGCCGGTTTCGCCGGCGCCGTCCTTGCCGCCGCTGGCGGCGGCGGTCTGGCGAAAGCGGCTGGCCCAGATCACCTGCCCGGCGAGGCGGGCGCGGCCATAGACGGCGGGAATGGGCGCACCTTCCTGCGAGGCCTGCAGCGACGGGACGGACAGCGCCCCGCGACCGGCGGAACGGCCCGGCGTCAGCGCGGCATCGATCCGCCCGCCCACCAGCGCGCCCAGGGCGCCGCCGATCTGCGCCCCGGTGAGGCCGACGCCCAGCACCGAAATGCCGTCGCCCAGCAAAGCGCCGCCAAGCGCCGAACCGGCGGCGCCGAGAACAAGGGATGCCATGGTCAGACTCTGTTGGAGAGATTAAACCCGCTATAGATTGCGAGCGGGGGAGACATGCCGGATCAGGAAGCCAGGCCGGAGCGCTGGTGGGAAAAATATTCCGACCTGCTTGCGATTGCAGCGATGGCTCCAATCGTGTTGTACCTTATTTTTCATGGAGATTCCGCGCGCGGCATGACCGCTGGCGCCAGCGGCGTGGCGCTGATCATGGTGGCGATTGAGAATTGGTCTTTTAAGAAGCGTCTGTGGTTCTGCCTGCTTATGGCGGTTTTGATATCAGCGCATGCGGCAATCGTCGCTTACACGCCCTGGTATCGAGACGATTGGACCTTGGTCAATGCGCTGCCGATCGGGCTGTCCGATTACCTGATTTGCCGAGTGATCATTGCGCTGGGCAAAAGAGTGTTCGAGCCTCGCGCCGCTTCCTGAATCCTCCGGCCAGTCGCCGCTCAGGGCTTGATGCCATACTTCGCGTAGGTGGCTTCGACATCGCCGCCCATGCGCCGCGCAGTCGCGATATCGTCGCCGCCCACCCGCTCCAGTCCGTTCTTGGTCAACGCCAGGCCGCGCACATAGAGCGCGCCCACCGCGCGCGGATCACGCTTGAGGGCGGCGTTGCAGTCATCGATCGCCTCGGCATAGTTGAACATGCGGTACTGCACCACGCAGCGCGACTGCAGGAAGGCGGCGGTCGACGGCGCCATGCCGAGCGCCTGGTTGCAATCGGCCATCGCGGTCTGCAGCTGCTGGCCCCACAGCGCCCGCGCCCAGCAGGCATTGTTCCAGCTTGCGGCGACGCCCGGCGCCAGCTGCTTGACCTTGTCGGCATCGGCCACCGCCTGGGAATACTGGCCGGTGATTTCCAGCATGCTGGCGCGGTTGAGATAGAAGCGCGACTCGCTGGCGTTGAGCCTGATCGCCTGGGTGAAATCGGCAATGGCGTCGGCTTCGCGGCCGGCGGTGCGCGACTTGACGATGCCGCGATTGTTGAAGGCGACATCGCTGTTGGGATTCAGCCGAATGGCGGTATCGAGTTCCTTCAGCGCATCGTCCAGCCGGCCCTGCCGGCTATAGACCGAGGCCCGGCCGATATGCGCCGGGGCATGATCGGGATCGAGCGCCAGCGCCGCTTCGGTGTCGCGCCCGGCCGCATCGAGGTCGCCCTTGCTGAGGGAAATATAGGCGCGGTTGACATGCGCCGCCGCCAGTTCGGGCTTGCCGGCCGTGTTGGCGGTGATGATCGCGCTGCAGGCCGCCATCACGGCGTCGGCCTGGGCGCTGGCGGGATGCTCGACGCAGCCCTGCTGCGCCTGGGCCGGCAGCAGCGGCGCCCCTGTCAGAACCGCCGCGGCGAAAAGCAATTTGCGCATGATGCCCCCCGGTGTCATTTGCTCCTGCCCCAATAATAGCACCAACGGGGCGGCCGTGAAGTCAGCCTTCTGCCCGGAAAACACTGGCCAGGCGCGCCTGCCAGAAGGCTGAAAACGGCTCCTCCCGCACGGCCCGGTTCTGGCGGGCATGGATCAGGGTGAGGGCCGCCCCCCGCATCCCCACAATGCCGCAATGCCGCGCCGGGCCGCGCGGGACCAGGCGGAACAGGGCGACATCGCCGGGGCGTATTTCCGCTGACGGCGCCAGGGCGAGATGCCGGGCCAGGCCATCGCGCAACAGCTCTGCCCCGCCCCAGTCGGCGGCATAGGGCGGTACCGCTTCCGGCTCCGCGCCATGCAGCTCGCGCCACACCCCGCGCAGCAGGCCCAGACAGTCGCAGCCCGCGCCCTTGAGGCTGGCCTGATGAGCCCACGGCGTGCCGATCCAGCCGCGCGCGGCGGCGACGAGGGCGGCGTCAGTTGTCATAACGGCTGCCGCCGTCCAGCGGCTGGTTCGCGGCCGGCATCCCCAGCACCGCATCATTGCCGGGCATGTAGGGAAAGCCGCGGAAGTTCACGCCATTGCCGAAGCGATCGCGGCAGGTGGCGAAACGCCTGTCGCAGCCCGGCGTGATGGTGAAGCCGTCGCCGGGGGCGATGCTTTCGCTCATCGCCTGCCAGAGTTCGATGGTGACGATACCGCCATTGACGGCATGGCGCTTGACGTCGGCCGCGCGGCCCGCATTGGCGCCGCCGGTGAAGGTGAGCTTGCCGCCGCTGAAAGCGCCGGAGGCGGCATCGTCCAGCCCGCTGACGGTGAAGCGGCGATTGTCGAAGATGGTCGCGGCGGCGCCTTCGCTTGCCGTCAGCACGACGCCGCAGCGGCCATCGCCCAGGTCGGCGTCGCACAGCCGCCCGAAGGCGCGCCCCACCGGCTGGTTCAGGGCCTGCGCCAGCCCGCGCAATTCGGCATGGAAGGCGGCGCCCTGGCGCGTCACCTCGCCCAATGTGCCGCTTTTCATCAGCACGCGCTGGGATGTGTCGTTCCAGTTGACCCGCCAGAGCTGGAATCCGGCATTGTCGTAGAGCCCCGCCGCCAGCGCCTCCTCGTTCAGGGTGGCCGAAGACAGCGCCCCCGCCAGGGAGAGATTGTCCACGGCAAGGCCCAGCGCCGACTGCACTTCGCCCGCGGTAAAGCCGCTGGCGGCTTCATAGGTGACGCCGCCGAAGGACAGCGCGCGGTCATGATCGGTGAAGCCCTGCACGGCGCCATCGCCGCGCGCCAGCCGCCAGCACCAGCACAATGTGGTGGCGCCGCTGTCGAGATGGGCCTGCATGCCGGAAGGAAGGGTTTTCATTTTCTTGTCATGGCCCGCCACAGCGGCCATCCAGTCGGGTTGGATATGGCGTTTCAGGAAGAAATCGCTTTCCCTGCGATGACGGTGCGGCGTCACCTGGGTGGCCCGCATTCGCGGGCCATGACAGCTAGAGCAATATCTCCGCCAGCGGAATCGAAGTCATCTCGCCGGCCGCGAAGCTGGCCAGGTTGACCGAAAGCGTGTCGGCGTCGAAGCGCACCGGCGTGTCGAAGAGAAAACCGGCGGTCAGCACCGCGCCGTCGGCGGGTGCGGCGTCGAACGTGACGAGGCCAGTTGCCGTGTCCACCGTGAAGGCGCTGGTCGGCGTGCCGTTCACCGCCACCAGCACGCTGCCCGCCACCGGCTTGACGATATCTCGCACATAGGAAGCGGCGGTGTCGGCATAGGCCTTGCGCAACTGGAAGACGCGCGTCGTGCCGTCGCCGGTGCCCAGCGCCTGGTCGGTGGCGGCGGGCGTGGCGGCGGGGGCGCAGCTTTTGCAATCAGAAAAGTCCTTGAAACGGAAGCCGTAAAGCTGGCCGGCGCGCGCCTCGAAGAAAGCGATCACGGCGGAAAGATCGTCCAGCGTGCGCACGCCCGAGCCGACATCATAGCGCCGGCGCGAAGCCGCCCAGACCGCATTGCGTTCCTCATGGCCAGAGCCGAGGGTTACGATCTCGGTCTTGCGCCCGGGCCCGCCGGTGGAATGAAAGGCGATGGCCAGCGGGAAGCTGACTTCATGGAAGTTGGAGGGCATTTGCGATATCGTTCAGTTATGGGTGTGAAGCGCGAAATCTGGTTTGCCACTCGCAACGGCATGGCGGGCCCCGTGCACTGGAAGGGCTGGGCGCTCTATGCCAGCTTCCCCGTTGCCACCGCCGCGATCTGCGCCGCCGGTCTAGTCTGGATGCCGGCGGCGATACTGGGCGGCTTTATCCTGGTGGGCGTTTATCTGGTGCTGCTCATCAGCCACCTGGACCGGTCATGAAGAACCAACCGGCCAAGCGCGAAATCTGGTTTCGCAGACCGAGAAACGGGATCGGCCCTTATCCTGTTCACTGGAAAGGCTATGTCACGAGCCTGTTGATCGTCCCGCCATTCGCTATCGTGTATTTCATGCCGGACCTGGAAGTCATCCTGAAGGGCGACTTTCCCGTTCTGTTGCTTTTCCTGGTCGTTGGCTGCGGCTGTGTTGTTGCCCTGATAATGATCCAGCTCGATCACATGGATCCTGGAAATCACAGCTAAAGATTCCGCTGCCCCTGCCCCACCGCCCTTGCCAGCATCGCCGCCACCTGGCTCTTCGACTTGAGGAAGCTCTGCGCATCCGGGGTGGTGATGTTCACCGTCACCGCCGGGCGCATGGCGGAAAGGTTGGCGTTGGAGGTGATCGCGCCATTGCCGGCCGGCGTGAAGAGTTCCGGCCCCGCCTCGCCCACCAGGTAGCTCTGCCCCGCCGATACCGGCCCGCCCAGGGCGCGCGCCCCGGCGACGGGCAATATCGCGCCCGCCACTGAACCCAGCAGGCTTTCCAGCGGCTGGGCGATGAACTGGCGCGCGGCGATGCGGTCGAAATCGGCCAGGATGGCGGCGGTGAGCTGGCTCATCGAGCCGCGCCCCGATTCCGCCGCGCGCGCAATGGTGTTCGCCACCGCATCGAAGCTGCGGCCCACCGCGCTTTCGATGGAGGCGGCGCTGGCGCTGATGCCGGCGGCGAAGTCGCTGACGCTTTGCGCCGCGCTGCCCAGGGATTTGGTGGTTTTAGCCATGGTCGGGATGACGTTTCATCAGCTGTTCGAAGCCATTGCGATTGAGCGATGGCGGCGCGGGAAAGCGCACCGCGCACAAAGCCCGCCATTCCGGCAGCGACAGGCTCCAGAAATCGCGCGAATTGAGGCCCATCACGCCGAGGCCGCAGCCGATGAGCCGCTCCCAGGAAAAGGGCCGCTCTCCCGACCCTCCCCAGGGGCCGCCAGGCCGGCATGGTCGAACGCCATCGTCACCGCCCGCACCAGCTCGCCCATGCCGCATTCCAGCCGCAGCACTTCGGCCGGACAAAGGTCATGGCCGCCGCCGCGCAGGAGCGCCGCCGCGACGATGGCGAGGTCGGCGGCGCGCGCCTGCTTCAGCCGCGCCGCGACGCCGGACAAATCATCAAGCCCCAGCCCATCCTCAATCTCGGCCAGCGCCCCCAGGGTCAGCAGCAAACGATAGTGCCGCCCGCCCGCCTGCAGCGCCGCCTCGCCCCTGACTTTGTTGATAAGGGCCTTGTTGATCATCACAGGCTCGTGAATGCCAGTGCGCCGGCCGAGGCCAGCGAGAGCGAGATCTTCACTTCGCCGTCATGGGGCCCGTCATACTGCAAGGCCGTGAGGCGAAACGGCCCCTGCACCGTGCCGAAGCCGGGGATCACCACCTGCCAGTTGGGCGCTGTGCCGGCGAAGAAGGCGCCGCGCAGCGCCGCGTCCGATGCCGCGTCCTTGAAGACGCCGGAGCCGGAAAGCGCGGCGCTCTTGATGCCGCCCGCCATCAGCTCGCGCCAGCCATCGGAGGAATCGGCGTTGGTGACGTCGATGCTGGCGGAATTGAAGGCCAGGGTCTTGGCCTTCAGGCCGGCGACGGTGGTGAAGACTTCCGGCTCGGCGCCGTCGCCGATCTTGAGCAGCAGGTCGCGGCCGCGTTGGGCTGTCATGAGAACTCCGTCAGAGCTTGAGGGTGCGATAGGGCGCCAGCAGCGCCAGGGCATTGTCGGGGGTCGGCACCGCGTCATCGCCGCGATGGGCATAGAGCGCCGCGATGATCTGCAGGATCGCCTGGACGATGGGCGCGGGCACGTCGGCGGCCGCGCCATAGCCGGCGGTAAAGGCGATGGCGACGGCATTGATCGCGCGCATATTGAGCGGCAGCTGCTTCAGCAGCAGCCGAGAGCCGGGCACATCCACCGTGTAATCGCCGCCGTCCAGCACGCTTGCCGTGCCATCCGGCGCATACGTCATCACCGACGCCACGGCCTGCAGCGGCGGCAGCGGGATTTCGATGCAGGGGACGGCGCGGTCCAGCCACAGCGTCCAGGCTTGCGTGATGAAGGCCCGGCCGGAATGCCATTCGGCCCGCGCCCGCGCCGCCGGAATCAGCGACGTGATCAGGTCGTCTTCGTCGGCGCCGCTTTCGACCCTGAGCCAAGCCCTGGCCTGGTCCAGCGTCACCGGCTCGGTTGCGGGCGGTGTGTTCAGTGCTAAGGACATGGTTTCTCACAGGAATGAAAAGCCCCGGTGGCGGAGGGGAGCACGCCACCGGGGCCGGTCGCGGCTTGCACCGCGCTTTCACAGCGCACCGGATGCGCCGCGAAACTGAAACCCGCCTCCCGTCCGTACGCCGTCGCCACGGACTGCGCGTAGCGCACAGGAAGGGGAGGTGCCCGCAGCACGCCTCGGCGTGCGAAGGGCGGAAGGGTCAGGCAGAAAACTTCATGAGCTTGATGGCCTCGAAATTCTGCACCCCGCCGCCCACGCGCTTGGTGGTGTAGAACAGCACATAGGGCTTGGCGCTGTAGGGATCGCGCAGCACCCTGACGCCGATGCGGTCCACCACCAGATAGCCGCGGGCGAAATCGCCGAAGGCGATGGAATAGCTGTTCGAGGCGATGTCGGGCATGTCCTCCACCTCGGTCACCGGATAGCCGAAGATGGTGGCGGGCTGGCCGGCGGCGGCGCCGGGCTGCCAGATGTAATTGCCGCTGCCGTCCTTGAACTTGCGCACCGCGCTTTCGGTCTTGCGGTTCATCACCCAGCGTCCGTTGGCGCGATAGGCCTGTTTCGGCGCATAGGCCAGGTTCAAAAGCGCGTCGGCGGGCGCATCGTCATCGGCGAGGAAGGCGCCGTCGGCGCCCGAGGCGACATAACCGATATTGCCCCAGCTCCAGCTCGCATCGGCGACATTGGTGTAATGCAGGAAGCCCTTGGGCTGGCCGCTGCCGGTGCCGCCCACGAAGGCGGCGCCTTCCTGCTCGGCGAAGACGGTCTGCACTTCCTCCGCCAGCCATTGCTCGATGTCCACCTGGGCGTCGTCGAGCAGCGTCTGGGTGGCGGCAGGCATGGCGTAAAGCTCCATCGCCGGGAAATCCAGCGCCGCCAGGGTGGGCGTGGTGGTCGGCGAGGAGATGGCGTCGGTCTCGCCGGTCCAGCCGGACGCCGCGCCGGCGGTGACGATGGGCTTGCGATAGGTGCCGCCGCCGATCTGGCGCACCGTGGCGATGGAACGGATCGGCGATGCCTTGGCCAGGACGCGGTCGATGGTGCGCTCGATCTCCAGCGGCACGGTATAGCCGCCATCGGCATTGCTGCCCTCGCTCATCGCCTTGATTTCGAACAGGCCCGCGGCATCGCCCGCGCGCACATAGCGGTCGAACGCCTGCTTGCGCTCCAGCCCGCGCGGATCGCCCAGCTTGCGCTCGCCCGCCAGCGCCGGCCGCGCCGCATCCAGCAGCAGCGCGTCGAGATGGCGCCCCTGCGTTTCCAGCGCCTGGTTGATGCGCGCCACCTTCTCGTCCAGCAGCACGTCGCCGCCGCGCTTCTCCAGCCCCTTCAGCCGCTCGTCATTGCTCTGCTTGAAGGCCTCGAAGCCGGCGAGGAAATCCTCGAACGCCTTCTTCACTTCCAGGCCATTGTCATGGCCGAAAGCCTTGGATTCCAGTTCCATTGAAAGTCTCCGTTGTGAATGTGTCAGGTCGCTGCCCGCAGCATCGCGCCGGTCCGGCGCAAGGTCCGGGCGAATTCGCCCTGCGGCCCGATGGCGGTGACCTGCGAGCCCGCCAGCAGGGGAAAGGTGACGATCGAGATTTCAAAGAGATCGATTTCCAGCAACGTGCGCCCCGTCGCCCGGCGCGCGGCGCGCAAGGTGCGGAAGCCGATGGACAGGCCGCTCAGCGCGCCGTCGGCCAGCAGCGCCCGCACATCGCGCGCCTGCTCCACCTCCGCCGACAGCCGGCCGCGGACATGAAGACCATGCGCGTCCTCGGCGATCGCCTCCCAGACGCCAAGCGGGGCATGGGGGAAATGCTGGTAGAGCAGCCGCACCTCGCCGGGCCCGCGCCGCCTTAAAGACCCGGCGAAGGCGCCCGGCGCCACCATGTCGCCGGCGCCGTCGCGCACATTGAACAGCGAGGCATAGCCTTCGAACTGGTCAGGACCGAGCGCCGCCAGCGCCAAAGGCGTGTTTTTGCGCGCCAGGGGCCGCCTGGCGTGGGTGACAAGGACTGTCATGATTTCTGTCTTTCACTCTCCCCTTGAGGGAGGGTCGAAAAATTCGAGCGCAGCGCGGAATTTTTCGGGGAGGGGTCGAATCTGCGAAGCAGATTCGCAAGATGTCTGCCGCTGCTGCGCAGCGGACCCCTCCCCGAATTGCTTCGCAATTCGACCCTCCCTCAAGGGGAGGGTTGAGTCCGGTCCAGCTTGGCTTCGATGCGGTCCACGCTTTGCTTGATGGCGCGGACCTGCTCCTCCAGCACCGCCACCTTCTCGATGGCGGCCTGGTCGCGGGCCGCGGTCTGCTCCAGGGCGGTGATGCGCTCGGCCGCCGAACCGGCCCAGAACAGGGCGCCGGCCGTCTGCAACAAAAAAGCCGCCACAAGGGCGGCTGGAAAACTTTTTGCCGGCCGTGCCGGCAGATCGATCAATGTCATCAGCTGCTCACTTCGGCGCTTTCGCGCGCCATCGGGGCGGGAATATAGGTGTGGGTGGCGAAGCGCTTCAGCGCCTGCTCCAGCAGCGCCCGCACCGCGCTGCGAGTCTGCCGCGCCGCCGCTTCCATCCGCGGTTCGTTCAGCAAGAGGCTGGCGGCCTGCGTCCCAATCGGCCCGGGCACCGCCAGGAACACCGGCACGCGCTGGGCCACGCAAGTTGCGACGAAGTTCAGGAATGTGGTGTCGCGCACGGTCTTGAGCGGATTGCCCGTCAGCATCAGGGTCATGCCCATGGCGCCGCCGAATTGCGGCGGCACATTTTCGGTGCTGAAGGTGATGAAGATGCCGGAGCGGTCCGGCCGCCACGCCGCCGGGATGTTGGCGTCGCGCCGCCAGCCGCAGAAGAAGCGGCGGCAAAGACCGGGCCTTGTTTCGTAGATGCCGCAGCCCGCTGCCTGCGAATGACAGCAGACCGCGCCCGGCGGTTTGGAAAATTCCGGCGTGTCGATCAGCGGCACGACGCAGCAGGCATTGCAGGCGCCGCATTCGCGACCGGGAACCAGATCAACCATTCACGAAAAACTATCGCCGCCCTCCAATGGCGAATACCCGGCAGCAGCACGCTTTTCATTAAGCGTTAGAAATGTTGACGCGCTTAGCTTCTCCCAGACATCGCGCCGCGCTACCGCCAGCGCCTCTATCGCATCCGCATCATGACAAACGCGCAATGTTTCGCCGAAACGCGGCGCCAGCCAGCGCGTCAGCGCCGCGGCACTGCGCGCCACCAGCGGCAGCACGGTCTGGCGCCAGAAGCTGAGATTGGCTTCGGCGTAATTGGCATAGGTGTTGTCGCCGGGAAGGCCCAGCAGCATCGGCGGCACGCCGAAGGCCAGCGCGATCTCGCGCGCCGCCTGGCTCCGCGTCGCCGCGAAATCCATGTCGGACGGCGCGTAGCCCATCGCCTTCCAGTCCAGGCCGCCTTCCAGCACCATCGGCCGGCCGGCATTGGCGCTGCCCTGATAGGCGTCTTCCAGCTCGCGCTTGAGGCGGGCGAACTGCTCGCCGCTGAGGCCGCCATCGGGGCCCTTGTATATAAGTGCGCCGGACGGGCGGGCGGCATTGTCCAGCAGCGCCTTGCTCCAGGCCGCGCCGGCATTGTGGACCTCGACCGCCATGCCCGCCACCGCCAGCGGCGCCAGGCCGTAATAGTCATCGAGCGGATGAAACAGCGCCAGATGCAGCACCGGCAGGAAGCCGGACGCGTCGCGCGCGATGCGGGTGGCGCGGCCGTCGACCGTATAGTCATAGGCCGCGGGCCAGCCGCGCGCCCCCGGCACCACGCTCATCCGGTCGGGCCGCAGCACATGCAGTTCGCGTGGGCAACCGTCCAGCGTCACCGCCTCGAGATAGGCGTTGCCGGCGCCCTGCAGGAAGGCATACCAGCGCTCGAACAGGCTGGCGCCGTCTTCGTGGCGGTTGGGCTGCGCCAGCAGCGTGAGCAAGGGATGGCTTTCCAGCTCGGTGGCGCCGTCATAGAGCAGCCAAGGCACCGAAGCGGCGGCGGACGCGATCTTGCGGATGCAGGCATAGGCGATGGCGTTGCCCATCACGCCGGTGCGGGCCAGGGCGGAGGTGTCGCGCCCGCCCCAGCGCGCCGCGCCGCCCAGGCTTAACGCCAAAAGACCGCCGGAACCCATGTGAGGAGCGGACTTCTTCTCCGGCGCGCCGCGAAAGCCGCGCAAAAACTCAAACATCTGCTTCATTCCTTGCAAACCGGTTCCGCGCTATCCTTGGGCGTTCGGGAGAATCACCCATGGCGACCAAGACCACGGCCAAACCCACCGCCACCAAGATGACCGCGCCGCGGTTCGAATATGTGCTGGGCGCGGCCGCCGATACCGATGCCAGCGCCGTCAAGCTGACCTTCCTGGGCACCGACAAGAAGAAATACGCCGTCGAACTTTCGGCCCATTGCGCGGGCCTCGCCATCGCCGCCGCCAGCGCCACGCTGGGCTCCATCCTGGCGGCGCTGCCTGAAGGCGCCAATCCTCCGGTGCAGCCGGTGGCCGTGGCGGGGGTTCGCCCGCACATGCGCGACAATGGCAATGCCGGGCTGACGATCGTGCTGGAAACGGGCGCCGAACTGCCGCTGGAATTCCAGCGCGAGGACCTGGTCAAGCTCTCTGCCCTGTTCGCCGAGATGGCGGCCTGGGCCGCGCCCGGCGAAGGTTACGTCACGCCCGAACTGCCGCCCGATTTCACAGCCGCCTGATCCGGGGATCGGGCGGCCGCGGGCCGAACAGGTCCGCCAGCGCCCAGACCAGCGCATCCATGCGGTCGGGACTGCCGGCGCCGCTGCCATCATACTGGCACATCTGGTCTTCCAGCTCGGCGAGGCCGCCGATGTGGTGCACACGGCCTTGCTCATACAGCGCCGCCGCGGGCGCGGCCCGCGTCAGCTTGCCCCGCGTGGCATGCACCAGCGTCACCGGCAGATGCGCGCCGGCCTGGCGCAGAACCTCGCGCACCATCTCGCCGCCCTGATTGGCTTCGGCGATGATGGCATCGGCCTGGAAATCCTCATAGGCCTGCGCCGCCCGCGCCGCCCAGGCCGCCGGCGACAGCCCCGCCGCCGAACGGTCGGCCAGGACATGACCATGACCGTCATGGTCGCGCCCCGCCACCACGATGCCGCATTCATCGCCATGGGCGGAAGCGGGCGGATCCACCGCCACCACGACGCGGCAGAGCGGCGGCGCCGTGCGCAGCCGCCCCGCTTCGATCCAGGCCCGCTGCCACAGCGCCTGTTCATTGTCCTCGATCAGTTCGCCATTCAGTTCCTGCCGTCCCAGCCGCGTGCCGGCATAGCGGGCGCCAAGATAATCCACGAAGCCGGGCGCCAGATTGGCTTCATTCTCCGCCGTGGGACTGTGCGTCACCACCACATCCGGCGCCGCCAGCAGCGCCTTGAGCGCCGGAATGGCGCGCGGCGTCGTGGTCAGCAGCAGGCGGGGATCCTCGCCCAGGCGCAAACCCATCAGCGCCATGTCCAGCGCCGCCTGCGGCGCGTTCCACTTGGCAAACTCATCGCCCCAAAGGCAGTCGAATTGATAACCCCGGAAAGAGTCCGGTTCGGCCGCCGAGAGCAATCTTGCTTCGGCGCCATCGGGCCAGCGCAGCAGATTGTTGGAGGGCTGGAACGAAACCCCATCCGCCACCGCCAGCAATCCGGATTGCCCTTCCACCATCACCTGGCGGACATCGCGTTCGGTCGCGCCGATCAGGCCGATGCGCCGTGCCCTTCCTTCGCGCACGCGACCGGCGATCCATTCGGCGCCCGCCCGTGTCTTGCCGGCGCCGCGCCCGCCCAGAAATAGCCAGATGCGCCAGTCGCCCCCATCTGCCTTTTTCGGGGGCGGCAACTGCGCCGCGCGCGCCCAGAACGGCCAGTGGCGCAGCAGCAGGTCCGCCTCGCCCTCGTCCAGGCCGTCAAGAACGCCCTGTCTTTGCGCCGGCGGCAGCGAGTTTATCGAGGCGGCGTTCCAGCGCATCGCGGTCGCCCTGTTTTCGTATCTTGGTCTCGCGCACCAGGGCGCGGGCCTGTTCCATCTTCGCCAGCCGCTCCAGCGTCCGTTCCAGGGTCGCCAGGGTCCGCGCGTCCGCCGCCAGGGCGGCGGCATCGCTTTTCATGCGGGTGCCGCTGGTCACGCGTGCGAGCTGGGCTTCCAGCTCGGCTTTCAGTTTCTTCACCATTTCATCCAGCCAATCCGAGTCTATGTCCTCGGCGCCGATGCCGGGGGCCTGCGCCATGTTGGGACCTTGAAAAACAGCGCCGCGCCGCGTCGCGGCGTCTCGTCAGGCGCAATTTCGGAGATGACGCTTGTGTACGGAACCGCCGCGCGGCCGTCAACCGCCTGACGCGATTTCCCTATCCTGTCCACGGCAAGGGTCTTGAAACTGCCGCAAACTTCGGTGCTCTATCCCCACCATGTCCGACGACTGGCTAGAGCAGCTGGAAGCCCGCCTGCGCCATTGGATGCAGATCGGCGAGCCTTATGCCCCCTGGTTCGCGCGCGGCATGGCGGCGCTGGCCGTGCCGCTCGCCCTGATCTATCTGTCGCCGCAATTCCTCGGCCTGTTCGCGCCCAGGCTCGATCCCAAACTCGATCTCTATGCGGTGAACCGGCCCACCGCCTTCACCTTTCTCGATGCCGGCGGCAACGATGTCGGCCATCGCGGCGCGGTGGTGGGCGAGCGGCTGAAGCTGGAGGACATGCCGGCCTATCTGCCCGCCGCCTTCGTGGCGATGGAGGACCGGCGCTTCTACTCCCATAACGGCATCGATCCGGTCGGCCTGACCCGCGCCCTGCTGCACGATCTGCGCGCCGGCCGCTGGGTGGCGGGCGGTTCGACCATCAGCCAGCAGACCGCCAAGATCGTCTATACCCAGCAGGAGCGCACCTTCTCGCGCAAGATCGCCGAACTGATCGACGCCGCGGGTCTGGAAGAGTCGCTCAGCAAGAAGCAGATCCTCGAACTCTATCTCAACCGCCTCTATCTCGGCAGCGCCGCCTATGGCGTCGATGGCGCGGCGCGGATCTATTTCGGCGTCTCGGCCCGCAAGGTGACGCTGGCGCAGGCGGCAATGCTGGCGACGCTGACGCGCGCGCCTTCGGTGTTCTCGCCGCGCCGCGACCTGCTGGCGGCGCAGCAGCGCGCCACCTGGGTGCTGGATGCGATGGTCGAAACCGGCGCCATCACCGAACAGGAGGCGGCCGAGGCCCGCGCCCATCCCGCCATCGTCATCGACCGCGCCAGCATGGATGCGCGCAACTATTTCCTCGACACCGCCGCCGACGAGGCCAGGCGCCTGGCCGGGCCGAAGGCTGCGGGCGACCTGATCGTCCACACCACGCTGGAGCCGGCCCTGCAGGAAACCGCGCGGCTGGCGGCGCTGCGCACCATCAGCAGGAATGCCAAGCGCCTGAAGGTCTCCGAAGCCGCCGTGGTGATGATGCATCCCGACGGCGCGGTGGCAGCGCTGATCGGCGGCACCGACTACACCGCCTCGGTCTTCAACCGCGCCATGCAGGCCAGGCGCCAGCCCGGCAGCGCCTTCAAGCCCTTCGTCTATCTGGCGGCGCTGGAGGACGACATTTCCCCCTGGGACACCCGCACCGACCAGCCGGTGGACATCAACGGCTACCAGCCGGGCAATTTCGGCAACAATGAATATGGCACCCTGACCCTGGCCGATGCGCTGGCGCATTCGGTCAACACCATCACCGTCATGCTGGGCCAGGAAGTCGGCATTCCCAAGGTGATCGCCGCCGCCCGCCGCCTGGGCATCACGTCACCCCTGGCCGACAATGCCAGCCTGGCGCTGGGCACCAGCGAGGTGACTCCGATCGAGCTGACAAGCGCCTATGCCAGCTTCGCCAATGGCGGCTTTGCCGTGACGCCCTATTTCGTCACCCAGGTGGATGGCGCCGGCGGGACGCAGACCTATTACCGGCGTACCGCGCCGCAGCCGAAGCGGGTGATCGATGCAGTGGTCGAGCGCGACATGCTGGCGATGCTGTGGAACGTCGTGGTCACTGGCACCGGCGCTTCGGCGCGGCTGCCCGACCGCGAGGCCGGCGGCAAGACCGGCACCACCCAGGATTCGCATGACGCCTGGTTCATCGGCTTCACCACCGACTATGTCGCCGGCGTCTGGGTCGGCAATGACGATTCCTCGCCCACGCGTGGCGTCACCGGCGGCACCCTGCCGGCCCAGATCTGGAAGGAAGCGATGCTGGCGGCGGAGAAGGGCCACAAAGCCGTGGCGCTGGACCGTTCACCGCCGCAGGAGCCGCGCGAGCAGTTGCTGCTGAGCGCCGGCGATCCCCTGGCCGGGCGCGACGACGAGGCGATGGCGGGCATAAGAAGCATGTTCCCCGTGATCCGCATTCCGCAGGATCAGCAGCAAACGCAGGACCAGCGTCCCTTCGAGCCGGCACCGCCGGCGACGCGCCGCCGCGGCGGCATCCTGGGCTGGCTGTTTGGCGGTGATGACGCCAGCGAGCCGCCCCCACCTCCGCCACCGAGGCGGGAAGCACCGCCGCAGTATCCGCAATAGTTTTAAGACCCCGCCGGCCTTCGCACGCTATCGGCCGCCATGCGGCCTGGCGTGCCAGGGCCACCTCCCCTCCTGGCGCTTCGCGCCGAGGGGAGGATTGGCCTCTGGAATTCCTGTCGGTGCGGGGGAGGCAGACCTGGGCAAATTTGCTATAAGCCGGGCATGAAACGCGCCCTGCTTGCACTGGTCCTCGCCGCCGCCGCGCTGTCGCCCGCGGCCGCCGCCACCAGGATCACTTTCGTCACCGACTGGAAGGCCCAGGCCGAGCATGGCGGCTTCTACCAGGCGCTGGCCGAAGGGCTTTACGCCAGGCGCGGCCTGGACGTGAAGATCGTGCAGGGCGGGCCGGAGGTGAACGTTCCGCAGCTGCTGGCCGGCGGCGCCGCCGATTTCGGCATGGGCTCCAACAGCTTCATCTCGCTCAACATGGTCAAGCAGGGCCTGCCGATCCGCGCCGTGATGGCGATCTTCCAGAAGGACCCGCAGGTGCTGATGAGCCATCCGCGCCGCGACATGAACAGCCTGGCCGACATGAAGGGCAAGCCGGTGCTGATTTCCGCCGCCTCGATGACCGCCTTCTGGCCCTGGCTGAAGGCCAAGTTCGGTTTCACCGACTCGCAGATCCGCAAATACAGCTTCAACCTGGCGCCTTTCATCACCGATCCCAACGCCATCCAGGAAGGCTATCTCACCAGCGAGCCCTTCACGGTGGAACAGAAGGCCGGCTGGAAACCCAAGGTCTTCCTGCTGGCCGATTACGGCTATCCCGGCTATGCCAACATGGTGCTGGTGCCGCAGAAATGGATCGACGGCAATCCGAAGGCAGTGCAGGCCTTTGTCCAGGCGACGCGCGACGGCTGGCTGCACTATCTCAATGGCGACAACCGCAAGGCCAATGCCCTGATCAAGCAGGCCAACCCGGAGATGACCGACGCCATCATCGCCCAGTCCATCGCCAAGATGAAACAGTATGACCTGGTGCTGTCGAAGGACGGGCGCGATTTCGGCCTGGGCAGCATGACCGAGCATCGCTGGCAGATTTTCTACGACACCATGGTCTCGGAAGGGCTTTATCCGAAGGGCCTGGACTACAAAAAGGCCTTCGAGCTGCGTTTCGTCCGCAGCACCTTGCAGAACTTCCAGTGAGAGGGGCGACCGGCGCAGCCAGGCAAATCGATCCAGTGGATCGATTTGAGCCCCGAGCGCGGCGAGCGCAAGCGCGCCGCAACAGGGCCAAATGACGGTGTTGCTGTCCGCCTCTCACCTCTCCATGCGCTTCCCCAACGGCGTCACGGCGCTGGCCGATCTCTCCTTCGCGCTGAACGAAGGCGATTTCGTTTCCCTGCTTGGTCCCTCTGGCTGCGGCAAATCCACGGCGCTGCGCATCATCGCCGGATTGTTGCCGCCGGATGGCGGCACGGTGGCGCGCGCGACGGATGAACTCGGTTTCGTCTTCCAGGAACCGACGCTGATGCCCTGGGCCGATGCGCTGGCCAATGCGCGCCTGCCGCTGGACCTCAAGCATATGGGGCGAAGCGAAGCGAACGAACGCGCGGCAGCGGCGCTGGCGCGCGTCGGCCTCAAGGGCTTTGAACGCGCCTTGCCGCGCGAGCTTTCCGGCGGCATGAAGATGCGGGTCTCCATCGCCCGCGCCCTTGCGGCGAAACCGAAACTGCTGCTGCTCGATGAACCCTTCGCCGCCCTGGACGAAATCACGCGCGCCGCGCTGAACGACGACCTGCTGCGGCTGTGGCGCGAGGATGGCCTTACCGTGATCTCCGTCACCCATAGCGTGGCGGAAAGCTGCTATCTTTCGGAGCGGGTGCTGGTGCTGACACCGCGCCCCGGCCGCCTGGCCGCCGACATCGCGCTGCCCAAGCAGGGCGAACGCATGCCCGGCTTCCGTCTGTCGCCGCAATTCCTCGACTGCCAGCGCCAGGTCTCCGGCGCAATGGGGGCGGCATGAAGCGCCTCCTCGACATCGCATTCCCCCTGCTGCTTGCCGCCGCCGCGTTGGCCGCCTGGGAAATCGCCGTCGATGTGCGGCACATCCCGCCCTATATCCTGCCCGCGCCCGGCGCCATTTTCGCCGCGCTGGTGCAGAACTGGCCCAGCCTGGCCGCGGCGATGAAAGTGACCATCACCGTCACGCTGCAGGGGTTCCTCGGCGCCCTCATCGCCGCCATCCTGCTGGCGATCCTGTTTTCGCAAAGCCGCCTCGCCGAGCGCGCGCTCTATCCCTATGCCGTCATCCTGCAGGTGACGCCGATGGTCGCCATCGCGCCCTTGATCCTGATCTGGGTCGGCTTTGAGCATATCGACCGGGCGCTGGCCCTGATCTCTGGCGCAATCGCCTTCTTCCCCATTCTCTCCAATGCGGCGCAGGGGCTCAAATCCGCCGACTTCAATTTGCTCGACCTCACCCGGCTTTATGGCGCCTCGCGCTGGCAGACCCTGGTGACGGTGCAGCTGCCGAGCGCCCTGCCCGCCCTTCTCACCGGCATGAAGGTGGGCGGCGTCATCGCCCTGATCGGCGAAGTGACGGCGGAATTCGCCGCCGGCTCCGGCACCGCCTCGGGCCTGGCCTGGCGCATTGTCGAAAGCGGCAACCGGCTGGAGATCGCCACCCTGTTCGCCGCGCTGGCGCTATTGGCGCTGACGGGAATTCTTCTTTTCGCCGCCCTGTCGCTGCTGGAATGGGCGCTGCTGCATCGCTGGCACGAAAGCGCTATCGCCCGCCAAGCCTGACCGGCGCGGTTTCCTTCATCGCCAGGATGCCGGCGACCGTCAGGACCATGGCGGCGGTCATGTACCAGGCCGGGGCCAGGGGCGAGCCGGTGATGTCGATCAGCCAGGTGACGATGTACTGCGCGCTGCCGCCAAAGACCGCCACCGCCAGGGCATAGGTAATGCCCATGGAGCCGGCACGGCTGCCGGCCGGAAAGCTCTCGCAGATGCTGGCCAGGATCGCCGGCGGAAAGACGCCGACCAGGAACGCCATTAGTGCCGCCACGGTCAGCAGCACAGCCGGGCCGCTGAATGTCAGCATCACCAGATAGCAGGGCACGCCCAGCAGCAGCAGGCTGGCCGCACCGCCCAGCATCACCGGCTTGCGGCCGAGGCGGTCGCTGAGATGGCCACCCACCAGCGCCCCCGTCATGGCGCCGCCGCCGCCCATCACGGTGCAGAAGGCGGCGAGCTGCGGCGGCACCCCCAGCGTGTGCTGGGCATAGGTCGCCAGATAATTCATCAGATAGGTGGAGATGGTGAGGCCGGCGATCATCAGGATGCTGAATCCCGCCACCATCAGGCGGCCGCGCGGCATTGCTTCGGCCTTCGCTTCGGCATGCAGCGTTTCCGGCAGCCGCCGCCGCAGCATCCAGGCGAACGGCACCACCGCCACGCCCAGCAGCATGGCGGCGCGCCAGCCCCAGGCGCCGAACACCGCGTCCGGCATGATGCCGGCAAGCGCGGCGCTGATCAGCCCGACACAGAGCACCGCGAAATACTGGGTGGCGTTCTGCAGCGAGACATAAAGCCCGCGATGCTGGCGCGGCGCCGCTTCCAGCAGGAAGGCGGTGGTGGGGCCGACTTCGCCGCCCAGCGCGAAACCTTGCGCCAGGCGGAAGACCAGCGCCAGGATCGGCGCGGCGACGCCGATGCTGGCATAGGATGGCGTCAATGCCAGGCCGGCGATGGACAGGCCCATCAGCGCGAAGGTGAACAGCATGGTGGGCTTGCGCCCGATACGGTCGCTGAGCGGCCCGATCACCATGCCGCCCAGCGGCCGGGTGAGGAAGCCGACGCCGAACACCGCCAGGCTTTTCAGCAGGCTGGCGGTCGGCGAGCCGCCGGGAAAGAAGACCTGCCCGATCTGGATGGCGAAGAAGCTGAAAACCAGGAAGTCGTAGAACTCCAGCGCATTGCCGGCCACGACCGCAATGAGCTGTCCGGTCGTTAGGTGCTGCGGTCGTTTATTCATCTACCCCTCTGTCCGCCTCGCGGCGCTCCGCGCCTGCCGGCGGACATCTCCCCCGCCAATGGCTTCGCCATGCGGGGGAGAGAGCCGGGTTCTCGTTGCAGTCGCCCAAGCATGGCGCAAAGCTGCCAAAAATTACTACGTGCAATATAGTGTTATTCCAAGAAAACCACACCTGCGGCATGTTAAAGTCTTGATTTCGCGCCGCGCCCATGGTTTTTCCCCGCCTCATGGCGCAACACCTTTCCGGCCCGCAGATGCTGACCTCCAACCGCCTGAAAAGCGGCGACGTGCTCTATCGCAAGGGCGCGGGCTGGGTGCTGACCCTGGCCGAAGGCGATGTCTATACCGACCAGGCGTCCGCCGACGCCGCCCTGGCCGCCGCCAATGCCGAACTGGCGCGCAACGAATTCGTGGCGCCCTATCTCTTCGAGGTGCGCGAGAAGGCCGGCCGCATCGTGCCGGTGAAGGAGCGCGAGATCATCCGCGCCGCCGGGCCGACGGTGCATCCCCATACCGGCAAGCAGGCCCATCAATTCAACGACGATCAGCACCAGGTGAGAAGCCTCGATGCTTAATCCCCGGCCGGTCGAACCCAACATGTACCGCTATGACGAGTTCGACGCCAAGTTCGTCGGCGAGCGGGTCGAGCAGTTCGCCTACCAGGTGCAGCGCCGCCTCTCCGGCGAGCTGACGGAGGACCAGTTCAAGCCGCTGCGGCTGATGAACGGCCTTTATCTGCAACTGCACGCCTACATGCTGCGCATCGCCGTGCCCTATGGCACCCTGTCATCGAAGCAGATGCGCAAGCTGGCGCATATCGCCCGCACCTATGACAGGAATTTCGGGCATTTCACCACCCGCACCAACCTGCAGTTCAACTGGATCAGGCTGGTGGACGTGCCCGCCATCCTGCGCGAGCTGGCCGATGTCGAGATGCACTGCATCCAGACAAGCGGCAATTGCGTGCGCAACGTCACCGCCGACCAGTTCGCCGGCGCCACCGACGAGGAGATCGAGGATCCCCGCCCGCTGGCCGAGATCATCCGGCAATGGTCCAGCCTGCATCCGGAATTCGTCTTCCTGGCGCGCAAGTTCAAGATCGCGGTCGGCGCCTGCGAGAAGGATCGCGCCGCGCTGGCCTATCACGACATGGCGGTGCAGGTCGTCCGCAACGCCCAGGGCCGCGTCGGCTATAAAGTGATGGCGGGCGGCGGCATGGGCCGCACGCCCTATCTCGCCCATACCATGAGCGAGTTCGTCGAGCGCGAAGACATTCTCGCCTATCTCGAGGCCGTGCTGCGCGTCTACAACCAGGACAGCCGCCGCGACAACATCCACAAGCAGCGCATCAAGATCCTGATCAACGCCATCGGCCCCGAGGAAATGCGCCGCCGCGTCGACCGCGAATTCCAGGAACTGAAGGCGATGGGCACGCTGCAGTTGCCCCAGGGCGAACTCGACCGCATCACCGCCTATTTCGCGCCGCCGAAATTCGAGACCGGCCTGTCCGACACCATTCCCGACGCGGGCGCGGACTTCGCCAACTGGGTGAAGACCAACGTCCACAAGCACAAGGCGCCGGGCTATGCCATCGCCACCATCACCCTGAAGACGCCGGGCCAGGTGCCGGGCGACGCCACATCCGAACAGATGGATGTCATCGCCGACCTGATGGACGCGTTCAGTGTCGGCGAAGTGCGCGTCACCCATGAGCAGAACCTGGTGCTGCCGCATGTGCGCAAAAAGGACCTGCCCGCCATCTTCGCCCGGCTGCAGGAACTGGATTTCGCCGCGCCCAATGCGGGGCTGATCACCGACATCATCGCCTGCCCCGGCCTGGACTATTGCGACCTCGCCAATGCCCGCTCGATCCCCATCGCCCAGAAGATCGCGAAGCGGTTCGAGAATCTCGACCGCCAGCACCAGATCGGCGAACTCAAGATCAAGATCAGCGGCTGCATCAACGCCTGCGGCCACCATCATGCCGGCCATATCGGCATCCTGGGCGTGGACAAGAAGGGCGTCGAGTTCTACCAGCTGCTGCTGGGCGGCTCGGGCGCCGAGGACGCCGCCATCGGCGACATCATGGGGCCCGGCTTCACCGAACATGAGATCGCGGGGGCGGTGGAGCGCGTGGTCGAGGTCTATATCGCCGAGCGCCGGGGCGATGAGCGCTTCCTCGACACCTATCGCCGCATCGGCATGGAAAAGTTCAAGGCCGCCGCCTATGAAACGGTGCCGGCGTGAGCAAGCTTCTGAAGAGCGGGGCGTTTGCCGCCGATCCCTTCACCGCCGTCGCCGACGACGCCGCCCTGGGGCAAGGCCCGGTGCTGGTGTCGCTGGCGCGCTTCCAGCGCGAGCGCGAGGCGCTGCTCGCCCGCAACACGCCGCTGGGCGTCAGGCTGCAAAGCCATGAGAATCCCGAAAGCCTGGGCGCCGATATCCATCATTTCGCGCTGATCGCGCTGGAGTTTCCCAAATTCCGCGACGGCCGCGCCTTTTCCTGGGCCCGGATGCTGCGCACCCGGCTGGGCTTCAAGGGCGAAATCCGCGCCATCGGCGATTTCCTCTATGACCAGATGAACTACCAGCACCGTGTCGGCTTCGACGCCTGGGAAGTGCCGGATCATTTCACCATCGAGCAGTTCCAGCGCGCCCTGACCGAGATGACCAACGTCTATCAGCCGTCCAGCGACGGAAAGAAGACGATCCGGGAATTGCGAGCGAACCGCTAGCCTCAATCCGGCCGGGACGATTTCCGCGTCACCCTGGCAATCACGACACCGGCCAGAAGCATCGCGGCGCCAATCAGAATGACTTGCTCCCCGGAAAGCCCGAAGATCCTGATGTGGGTTTGAAATGTTCTGGGCAGGATGAGACTGCCTGCCAGCATCAGCACCAGGCCGGGAAGCAGCAGACAATAGAGCATGGCCTTTCGCAGGCCGCCCAGTTTTCGGTTCATTCCCATCCCCTGTTGCAGCGCATGATGCCGCATCGAGCCATCATCAGAATGGAATCAATCCTGAACCCAGCATGAATGGCCGAAATTTCATAACGCCGCGACAATTCGGGTGAATCTGTGCGACGCTCCGCCGCTAAAGTCCCTCCCGCTTTTGCCGGAGTCCCGACATGCACAAGAACCTTGTTGCCGTTCTCGTCACAATCGGCCTGGGCGCCACCGCCGCCGCCTTCATCGCCACCAGCGCCCTGGCGCAGCTGCAGGCGCCTGCTCCCGGCACGCCCCGGCTGCTGCTGGC
>CAZNGO010000033.1:0-70505 GCA_964572805.1 uncultured Rhizobium sp.
CCAAGGAATTTTCCGTCCGGACTGAACTTCAAAATAAAGCTGTCGTGATAGATGCCTCTCTCGCCGCCGCCTTCGTGGAAAGCGGCCGGGGTGGCACCCGGCTTGGGAGCGAATTGCGCGGCGCTTCCCGGCGGCGGCCGGCCGCGAAGGCGGCGGCGAGCGCGGCATCTATCACGACAGCTTCATCCTGAAGTTCAGTCCCGACGGCAAGTTCCTGGGCGAGATCGGCAAGGCCAATGGCAGCAAGGGCAGCCTGGACACCGAAAATGTGAAGGGCGTGGCGCAGATCCGTTTCATCGCGGCGACCAACGAACTGGTGGCGGCCGACGGCTATGGCAACAAGCGCGTCTCGGTATGGGACGCCACGACGATGAAGTTCAAGCGGATGTGGGGCGCCTATGGCAAGGCGCCGAACGACGATCCGATTCCGCATTACGACGTCAACTCGCCGCAATTCGGCAATCCGGTGCATTGCGCCCAGCCGTCCAATGACGGGCTGATCTATGTCTGCGACCGCACCAACAACCGCATCCAGGTCTTCAAGACCGATGGCACCTATATCCGGCAATATGAAGTCGAGCCGCAGACCAGGGGCGATGGCGCGCCCTGGGAAATGGCCTTCTCCAGGGATCGGGCGCAGAAATTCGCCTATATCTCCGACGGCGCCAACGAGAAGATCCATGTCTATGACCGCCAGACCATGAAGGAGCTCTACTGGTTCGGCGGCGGCGGCCGCCAGCCCGGCCAGTTCTATGCCGTGCACTCGATCGTCACCAACAGCAAAGGCGACATCTTCACCACCGAGACCTATCGCGGCCAGCGGGTGCAGAAATTCACCTACAAGGGGATGATCAGGCTCAGCGATCTTCTGAAGAAGAAGGCGGTGGGCAACAGCGTGGTCATGCCGTAAGCGGCAAAGCCCGCCGCATCTGCGCGAGCGCCGGAGCCGCGCACAGGCCCTTTAGTGTACGACGTCCTTGGTCCAGACATAGAAGCTCTTGCCGGGTGGAGGCTCCTCCACCGGCTGAAGCTGGTAGGCGTAGACGATTTTCGACCAAGCTTCATTGGCCACGGCCGCGCTGCTCGCCGTGACCGGCCAGCAGAATTGCGGGCGCATAAACAGATATTCGACGCAGGCGATCCTGGCGCTGCCCGGCGTCTTCAGTTCCAGCCCGCCATAGCGCGTTGTCACTTTCGGATCAGAAAGCAGGGCAAGGCTGAGCGGCTGGCCGGCGCCGAACGCGCCGCTGTCGGAAAGTTCCAATTTGACCACGGCACCGATCGTTTGCGCGCCGCTACCCAGATAGGTGCCGCACAGGATCGTGGCCCTGGAAACCAGTAAGGCCGCATCGCGGTCATCATACTTTCCCTGCACGACTTCCAGCCGGTCGACAAGCGCCTGACTCCGCGGTGGCAGCCGTTCGACGGGATAATAATTCTTCTGCAAATCGGATTTCATGACCACATCGCGCGCCTCGCCGCCGGGGGGAATCATGCTGGTTCCGAACTGGGCGTTGTTCGGTCCGAAAAGACCGCCACCTCGGCAAAAGATTGGCAGCGATTGCGAGTTGTTGCGCACGGTAAGGACAGCATAGCCACCCGCCGCTGCCGCCTGGGCATTGCGCAATTGCGCTTCCAGCGCGCGGTATCTTGGCGTGTTGTCGCCATGCACCGCCTCCTCCTCGACCATGCTTTCGAGGATGTCGGTCCCAATTCCCTCGGCCTTGAGCATGTCCGGATCGGTCAAGGGTCCGACCGAGACCTGGACGCTAGGCACCATGCCCGCTGTCACCAGCGCGGCGCGCGGCGCGGCGGCAGCGGGACGGGCGGCTGGCGCGGCCGGCGATACGGCGCCGCCAAGTGCGGCGATGCGCGCGCGGGCCAGCGCGGCGAAATCTCCCTTGGGATACTGCTTCAGATAGGCTTGGTAGTCCGCCGCTTCCTGGCTGTTCATGATCGATTGCCAGAACAGCATCTCGCCTTTGGTGGCGCCGAGCGACGGCAGCGAAAGCAGCACCGTGGCCATCGCGGCCGCAGTGACGGCAGACGTCGTCTTCATTCGGCGTCTCTCAGCGACCAGCGCACGCTGACCGGCAGCGCGATGCCGCCGGACAGCTCCATCTGGCAACTATCAGGCACGGCCCGCCACTCCCAGTTGGATCGGACGTATTCCAGCGCCGCTGCGTCCAGCCGCTGTGAGCCGCTGCTTTCCCTGACGCGGCCGCCGGTGACGTCGCCACCCCGCGAGACGAATATCGTCAGGCTGGTGGTGCCCTGTTCGCCCAGCCGTGCGGAAATGGACGGGTAGGGCGGCAATGTATGGGTGCCCGGTTCCGCCGCGGGCATGCATTCCGGCGGCGGCTCGCCGCTGGCTTGGCGCGCGGGGGCGCTTTGAGGCGCCGCCGGTTGCGGCCGTGACAGAGTGGCGATGCGGGCCCGCGCCAGTTCGGCGAATTCACCTTTTGGGTATTTGCTCAGATAGGCCTGGTAGTCAGCGGCCGATTTGCTGTTGTTGACAGATTGCCAGAAAAGCATCTCGGTTTCGGTTGCCGCGCTGGCGGGCAGCACCGCAAACAGGAAAGCCAAAACTGCGCAAACCTGGAGTCGCACGCTTGTCCCCCGACAAGTAAGAAGTGGCGACAATAACATATGGAAAAGCCTGGGAAAAGCGCACGTGGCGCCTTAAGTCTTGCCATGAAGGCGGTCGGCAACAGCGTGGTCATGCCGTAAGGACAAGGCGGACCGCTGGTGTCCCTGGCGCTTGCCGCTCCATCCTTTCAGGCGCTGAGCCTGATGTCATGGGCGTGCGGCGGATAGGGCGCGGCTTCGCGGTCAACGGGCTTGCCCGCCAGCGTGTTGGCCAAGCCATGATTGACGTCGCGGTGATGGGCCTCGTCGGCGCGCACCACCAGAATCACGTCGCGCAGAGCGGCGTCATCCGCCAGTTTCCAATAATGCCGGGCGATGGCGGGGGCCGCGACATTGGTGGCACGGCCTTCCTCGATTTCCTTCAGGTAAAGCGTATAGCTCAGCACGGCCTCCTCCTCGAAATAGCCCACCACCCGGTGCGCTGTGCGCCGCGAAAGAAGATAGAGCAGGAAGAAGCCGATCCAGAACAGCCATTGTACGGCGATGATCAGCCAACGCTCGAACAGGGTGGGTCGGGCGATGGCGATGAAGGTCATCAGGTGCATGCGCTCGTTTTCCGCCTCCTCCATCAGGGTGCGGATCCAGCCGCCGTCATCCTCCATCCGGCGCAGCGACCTGAGATGTGTGAGCATGGCGCCCACCATGCCCGGCACAGCTGCCACGGTTTCCAGCACGACGGCGCGGTGGCCATAGCGCTTGGCAAAGAAGGTGTCGGCGCAAAAGCGCATCAGCTTGGTGAAGGAGAAGGCGACAGCGTCGGAAAAGCCGGCAACAGCGTGATGGATGGCAGGCCTGGCTGCCGCCTCGGCGGTGCGCTCCGGAGTGGCAGGCGCTGTCCCGCGGGAAGGCGGCGATCAGGTCTTGCTCGGCTTCGCCAGGTCGCTGAGATGCGCAATAAGCATCTTCATGTTGCCATTGTGCTGGCCGAGGAAGCCGACATACTCATCGCGCTTGGCGATCGCAACCCAGAGCTCGCCGCCGCTTTGGGACATCAGCGCAACATCTGTCAGCACCGGCTTGCCAGTGTCGGTGCGAACGCGGAAATGTATATCCAGCGGCGGCTTGCCGGAATGATCGATCATCTGGGTGGCGACGACATAGTCGGCAGGCGCCCGCAGGGTAGAATTGACTATCTTAAGCGTCTGGCCAGCCCAGTCGCTGAAATTCTTTTGGTACTCCGACATCGCATAATTCTGGAACGCGACGTGGAAAGCAGCGAGGTCGGCGGGCGAAGCCGTGCGCCGGTAGTTGCCCAGGGTGAAGTCGGCAACGCGCTTGAAGTCGGTAAGGCCGAGCAGGAATTGCTCGAACTGGTCGCGCTTCTGCTGATCCGTCAGCTTGCTGTTGAGGATCGCCATGCCCTTCTGGATGTTCTGGGAAACGAAGGTCTCGGCCACGTCGGCGGCCAGCGCCGGACTCAGCGCCAGGGGCGCTGCCGCCAGGGCCACCAGAACGGCGCGGCGCGGAAGGGGCGGGGACTGGAACATCGGTCTGCTTCCTGAATGGTTGGGGCAAAGATTGCGTTTCCCGGTGGCAAGTTCAAGGCGAGGGGCCGCTGATTTTTCCTAGAAATCCGGCAATTCCGCCGCAGGGGCCGGGGCGCCGTTGCGAATCTCGGCCTCCCGGTTCTGGCGGTAAAGGCTTCTGAGGGTGGCGTAATAATCCACAGAACTGCGCTCGATTTCCCGCAAGGACTCAAAGCTTTGGGAACGCAGGTCGAGCAAATTGAAATATTGCCGGCCGGCATCCCACCAGAAATGGTCCTTGATGCGCAGATAATTGGTGGGGTCGAGCACCAGGGTATCCATTGCCAGCCCGGCCGCGTCGCGCGGGTTGCTGGGGCCCAGCAGCGGCAGCATCAGATAGGGACCTTCGCCCACGCCCCAGTTCGCCAGGGTCTGGCCGAAATCCTCCCCGTGATAGGGCAGTCCGGCACCGGTGGCGGGATCGAGAAGCCCGCCCAGGCCGATGCTGGAATTGAGCACAAAGCGCATCGCGGTGTGGCCGGCTTGCACTGGACGGGCCTGCAGCAGATCGTTTGCGAAGATGGTGGGCGCTGCCAGGTTGCGCAGGACATTGTGGATGCCGCCACGCACCCCGTCCGGCAGCATCAGGTAGTGATGCACTGTCCGGGCGAAGAAGATGTGGTCAAGTTGCTGGTTCAGCGCGAAGACCTGGCGGTTGGCCGGCTCAAAGGGGTCATTGGCCGGCGAGGGTGCCGCGCAGCCCACCAACGCCAGACCGCAAAAACCCGCCAGAAGCGCCCCCGCGCCACGCATTTTCAGCCCGCATTTTCGAAAAGGGGGTGTTTCTGCCGCTTTTGCGCCCTCGAATCCAGCCCGGAAAGGGGGGTGCGACACCCCTTGCAGCCAGCCATTTTCTAAGCATATAAAGATATCTTTATATGTAGAGGGAAGCGACTTTGGACCGGCTGGTCGCCATGCTGCGCGCCGCGGGGGACCCCACCAGGCTCCGCCTTCTGCTGCTTTTGCGTGAGGCGGAACTGACGGTGAGCGAACTGATCGAGATTGTCGGCCAGTCCCAGCCCCGGGTCTCGCGGCACCTCAAGCTGCTGGGGGAAGCGGGCCTGCTTGATCGCTTCAAGGAAGGCAGCTGGGTTTTCTATCGCGCGGCAGATCGCGGCATGGGGATGGAACTCACCCGCACCCTGTCGGGGCTGGCGGGCGGACATGACGCCGACCGCGTCCGCCTGGCGCAGGTGCGCGAAGCCCGCGCTGCCCGCGCCGCCGCCTATTTCAAGGCCAATGCCGCCGAATGGGAGCGCATTCGCGGCCTGCACGCGCCAGACAAGGAAGTCGAAGCTGCGATCCTGGCGCGACTGCCGGCACGCATCACCAGCCTGCTCGACATCGGCACCGGCACCGGACGGATGCTGGAACTGCTGGCGCCCCGCAGCGCTCGCGCCATCGGCCTGGATGTCAGCCCGGAAATGCTGGCCATCGCCCGCGACCGTCTGGCCGGCATCGCCAATGTCCAGGTGCGGCTGGGCGATCTTTATCGCCTGCCCTTTCTGAACGGAAAAGAGAGTGGCAATGATGCGGGCTTCGATGCCGTGCTCTTCCACCAGGTGCTGCATTATCTCGACGATCCCGGCGCGGCGGTGGCGGAAGCGGCGCGGGTGATGGCGCCGGGCGGCAATCTGCTGATCGCCGATTTCGCGCCGCATGGGCTGGAGTTCCTGCGTGACGAGGACGCCCATCACCGGCTGGGCTTTTCCGACCGCGAGGTGGAAGGCTGGTTCGCCGCCGCCGGCCTGAAGTCCGCGGGGACGGATACCATCGCGCCGCCTGCCGACAAGAAACTTACCGTCAAGCTGTGGCTGGCCCGGAGAAGTGCATGAGCCTGAAAGCGCTGATCGCCAACCCGCAACCGCCTTTGGTGTCGTTCGAATTCTCGCCGCCCAAGACGGACGAGGCGGAGATCACCCTTTGGGCCGCGATCAAGCGGCTGGAGCCGCTGGCCCCCGCCTTTGTCTCGGTCACCTATGGCGCCGGCGGCAGCACGCGTGAGCGCACGCACGCCACGGTGAAGCGGATCGTCGAGGAAACCAGCCTCAAGCCGGCGGCGCACCTGACCTGCGTCGCCCACTCACGCGGCGAAATCGACGATATTGTGCGCGCCTACTGGGACGCCGGCATCCGCCACATTGTCGCCCTGCGCGGCGACATGCCGGGCATGAGCGGCGCCTACCAGGCGCATGCCGACGGCTATCAGTCCACGCCCGAACTTATCGCCGGCATCCGCAAGATCGGCGATTTCGAGATCAGCGTCTCCTTCTATCCGGAGCGGCATCCGGATTCGCCCAGCCACGGCCATGACATCGAGTTGCTGAAACGGAAAATGGAAGCCGGCGCGGCGCGCGCCCTGGGCCAGTTCTGTTTCGACAATGAGGCCACCGCCCGCTTTCGCGACGATGCGGCCAGGGCCGGCATCAGCATTCCCATCGTGCCCGGCATCATGCCCAGCACAAATTTTACCGGTGTGGCGCGCATGGCAGCCAAGGCAGGCGCCTCGATTCCGGCCTGGCTCGGCGCGGCCTATGCGGGCCTTGAGGACGATGTCGAGACCCGCCGCATCGTCGCGGCCGCCGTGCTGGCCGACCAGGTGCAGCAGCTCAGCGCTCATGGTTTCAGCCAGTATCATTTCTACACCCTCAACCAGGCCAACCTGACCTATGCGGCCTGCCGGTTGCTGGGCATTCGTCCCTCATCTCAGTGAAGTATTGGGAATAAGCATGTCGTTCACCCGTGACGCCCGTATTGCCTGGATGAGAGAGGAGGCGCGCAAGCGCCTCTTGCTGCTCGACGGTTCCTGGGGCGTGATGATCCAGGGATTCAAGCTGGGCGAGCAGGATTTCCGTGGGCAGCGCTTCGGCAACCATCCCACCGAACTGAAGGGCAACAACGACCTTCTCACCCTGGCCAAGCCGGAGATCATCCAGTCCATCGGCCGGCAATATCTCGAGGCCGGGGTGGATTTCATCGAGACCAACACCTTCAACTCCAATTTCACCAGCCAGGAAGATTACGGCCTGGGCCATCTGGTCGGTGAGCTGAACGAGGCCGGCGCCCGGCTGGCGCGCGAGCTTTGCGACGAATATTCCACCGCCGAGCGGCCGCGCCTGGTGGCGGGCGTGCTCGGTCCGGCCAACCGCACCGCCTCGATCTCGCCAGACGTCAACGATCCGGCCTTCCGCAACATCACCTTCGACACGCTGCGCCAGACCTATCGCGACGGCGCCCGCGGCCTGATCAAGGGCGGCGCCGACGTGCAGATGATCGAGACGGTATTCGACACCCTGAACTGCA
The DNA here is from genome assembly GCA_964572805.1 of uncultured Rhizobium sp. GTDB lineage: Bacteria > Pseudomonadota > Alphaproteobacteria > Micropepsales > Micropepsaceae > Rhizomicrobium. The sequence continues at coordinate 7,479 of CAZNGO010000033.1, forward strand.
AGGCGGCGATCTTCGCCATCGAGGAAGTGTTCGCCGAGATGGGCGTGCGCCTGCCGGTCTGGATCTCCGGCACCATCACCGATCTTTCGGGCCGCACCCTGACCGGGCAGACGCCGACCGCCTTCTGGCATTCGGTGCGCCACGCCAATCCCTTCGCTGTCGGGCTGAACTGTGCCCTCGGCGCCAAGGAACTCAGGCCCTACATCGCCGAGCTCAGCGGTGCCTGCGACACGCTGGTCTCGGCCCATCCCAATGCCGGTCTGCCCAACGAGTTCGGCGGCTATGACGAGACGCCCGAAATGATGGCGGAGATGATCGGTGAGTTCGCCCGTTCCGGCCTGGTCAATATCGTGGGCGGTTGCTGCGGAACCAAGCCGGACCATATTGCCGCCTTCGGCAAGGCCATCACCGACGTGCCGCCGCGCGTCATTCCGCAGAAGCCAAAGTACATGCGGCTGTCGGGACTGGAGCCTTTCACGCTGACGCCTGACCTCAACTTCGTCAATGTTGGCGAGCGCACCAACATCACCGGCTCGGCGAAATTCCGCAAATTGATCGCCGCCAATGACTATGAGGCGGCGCTGACCGTCGCCCGCGAGCAGGTCGAGAACGGCGCCCAGGTCATCGACATCAACATGGATGAGGGCCTGCTGGATTCCGAGGCGGCCATGACCCGTTTCGTAAACCTGATTGCCAGCGAACCGGATATCTCAAAAGTGCCGCTGATGATCGACAGCTCCAAATGGAGCGTGATCCAGGCCGGGTTGAAATGCTGCCAGGGCAAGGTGATCGTCAATTCCATCTCACTCAAGGAAGGCGAGGAAGCCTTTCTGGAACACGCCCGCGAAGTGATGCGCTTCGGCGCCGCCGTCGTGGTGATGGCCTTCGACGAGGTCGGTCAGGCCGACACGAAGGAGCGCAAGATCGAGATCTGCCACCGGGCCTATCGGCTGCTGGTGGAAAAACTGGACTTCCCGCCGGAAGACATCGTCTTCGACCCCAATATCTTCGCGGTCGCCACCGGCCTGGAAGAGCATAACGAATATGGCAAGGCCTTCATCGAGGCCGCCGCAATCATCCGCGAGCAGAACCCCTACGCCCATATCTCGGGCGGCGTCTCCAATTTCTCGTTTTCGTTCCGCGGCAACGAGAAAGTGCGGGAGGCGATGCATTCGGTCTTCCTGTTCCACGCCATCAAGGCAGGCATGGACATGGGCATCGTCAATGCCGGGCAATTGTCAGTCTATCAGGACATTCCGACGCCGCTGCGCGAAGGCATCGAGGATGTGCTGTTCAACCGCCGCGCCGACGCCACCGAGCGCCTGCTGGAACTGGCGCAGCAGTACAAGGGCGATGGCGCCGCCGCGAAAGTGGAAGACCTGGCCTGGCGCAACCTGTCGGTCAATGAGCGCATCACCCATGCCATGGTGCAGGGTATCGACGCCTTCATCGTCGAGGACACCGAGGAGGCGCGGCAACAGGCCGAGAAGCCGCTGCATGTCATCGAGGGTCCGCTGATGGCCGGGATGAATGTGGTGGGCGACCTGTTCGGATCGGGCAAGATGTTCCTGCCCCAGGTGGTGAAATCGGCCCGCGTCATGAAGAAGGCGGTGGCTTATCTGCTGCCTTTCATGGATGCCGACAAGAGCGTCGCCAAGGAAGCCGCCGGCAGGATCGTGATGGCGACGGTGAAGGGCGACGTGCACGACATCGGCAAGAACATCGTCGGTGTGGTGCTGCAATGCAATGGCTATGAGGTGGTGGATCTGGGCGTGATGGTGCCGCCGCAGAAAATCCTGGATGCGGCGAAGGAGCACAAGGCCGATATCATCGGCCTTTCCGGCCTGATCACGCCGTCGCTGGACGAGATGGTGTTCGTGGCGAGCGAGATGGAGCGGCAGGGCTTCGCCATTCCGCTGCTGATCGGTGGCGCCACCACCTCGAAAGTGCACACGGCGGTGAAGATCGATCCCGCCTATCGCCGCGGCCAGACCGTTTACGTCACCGACGCCAGCCGCGCCGTCGGCGTCGCCTCCAGCCTGCTGTCGAAGGAAGGCGGCGCGGGCGGCTATGCTGCCGCCATCCGTGCCGAATATGAGAAGATCGCCGCCGGACATGCCAGCCAGCGCGGCAATGCCAGGCGCCTGACCTTGGCGGACGCGCGCACCAACCGCGCCCGGCCGGATTTTGCAAAAGTGGCGCCGGCGCCCAAATTCCTCGGCACCCGGGTATTCAAGGATTATGACCTGGCCGAGCTGGAGCGCTACATAGACTGGACGCCTTTTTTCCAGACCTGGGAACTGGCCGGGCCGTTCCCCGCCATCCTCACCGACGACAAGGTGGGCAAGGCCGCCAGCGATCTTTACCGCGATGCCCAGGCGATGCTGAAGAAGGTCATTGATGAAAAGTGGCTGGAGGCCCGCGCCGTGATCGGCTTCTGGCCGGCCAACAGCGATCCGCAGAATGTCGATGACATTCTCATCTATGGCGACAAGGCGCGGAAGTTCCCCATCGCCACCCTGCACACGCTGCGCCAGCAGATGCACCGCGAGGAAGGGCGCGCCAACCTGGCGCTGGCCGATTTCATCGCCCCGGTCGGCACGGCCGATTATATCGGCGGCTTTGCGGTGACGGCGGGCATCGGCGAGGAAAAGCACCTGGAGGCCTTCCGCGCCGCCAAGGACGATTACTCCGCCATTCTGCTCTCGGCCCTGGCCGACCGCCTGGCCGAGGCCCTTGCCGAACATCTGCATGAAAAGGCGCGCAAGGTGTATTGGGGCTATGCGGCGCAAGAGGCTTTCAGCAACGAACAGCTGATCAAGGAAGCCTATCAGGGTATCCGCCCCGCGCCCGGCTATCCCGCCCAGCCCGAGCACAGCGAGAAGGCCACCCTGTTCAAGCTGCTGGATGCTGAAGACAGGATCGGGCTGAAGCTGACCGAAAGCTATGCCATGTGGCCGGGCTCCTCGGTCTCGGGGCTTTATTTCGCCCATCCTGAAAGCCGCTATTTCGGTGTCGGCAAGATCGAGCGCGACCAGGTGCAGGATTACGCAAAGCGAAAAGGCTGGGACCTGGCGACGGCCGAACGTTGGCTGGCGCCGCTTCTGAATTATAATCCCCGCGCGGTTGATGCCGCATAGGAATTAGCGAATGTCCATCTGGGGCAAGGTTGGCGGCGCCAGCGCCGGGTTCGTCTTCGGCGGGCCCATCGGCGCGCTGGTCGGCGCCGTGGCCGGTCACTTCATCTTCGATCGCGAGACCGATCCGGGCGTCGCCTTCACCATCGCGGTGATCGCGCTGGCCGGCAAGATGGCCCGGGCCGATGGCTCGGTCAGTGATGTCGAGCTGGAAGCCTTCGCCCGCGTCTTCCGCGTCCCGCCGCAGGAAGAGGCCAATGTCGCCCGCATCTTCAACCTGGCGCGGCAGGATGTGGCGGGCTATGAGGCCTATGCCCGCCAGATCGCCAAACTGTTCGTCGGCAATCCCGCCATCCTGGAAGACGTGCTGGACGGGCTGTTCGAAATCGCCAAGGCCGATGGCGTGCTGCATCCCGGCGAGGCCGCCTTCCTGGAGAAGGTGGCGGAAATTTTCGGCTTCGCCCCCAACGAATTCCGCCGCATCCGCGCCAGCCATTTCGCCCCGGAACTGAGCGATCCCTATGTCATCCTGGGCGTCTCCTATGTCGCCGGGCCTGAGGAGATCAAACAGACCTATCGCCGCCTGGTGCGGGAGAACCATCCCGACAGCCTGATGGCCCGCGGCGTGCCCCAGGAGTTCGAAAAGCTGGCCAATGACAAGCTGGCGGCGATCAATGCCGCCTACGAAGCCATTCAAAAGGAACGGGATTTTCGTTGATTGACTTTTGATGATTATGTGATTACATCCTGATGGCACAATCAGGAGAGGGCACGAAGATGCCGAAGCTGGACGTGGGCGTGGGCGACGAATTCCCCACCGAGGAAATCATTCGCGATGAAAATGGCGTCGTGCATCACCATCACTATTACCGCCGCCGCCCTTACCGGCCGTTCGGGTTTTTGCGCTTCATGCTGGGGTTGCTGCTGATCGGCATGCTGGTGCGCCTGTTCGACGATAATTCCTGGATGGACTGGGGTCCTTCCTGGATGCTGCATGGCTATTTTTCCCTGGTCCGTACGCTGGTCTCCATCGCCGTGGTGGTGGGGGTGCTCTTCTTCCTCTGTCGCCGCGACTATAGCGATCGGCCATGGTGATGCGGCGGCGCTTCGTAGAAAGCGACGATGGCGAGCGCACCACCACGCGGGTACAGCTGGAAATGCCGCCCCAGGCGATGGTGCGGCTGCAGAAAATGAAGGACCATACCGAGGCCGCCAGCTACGCCGAAGTCATCCGCAATGCCCTGCGCGTGTTCGAGGCGCTGGTGGACGAACACGAGAAAGGCTCGGACTTTTTCCTCAAGCGCGCCAATGGCGAGATCGTCAACTACAAGATCTTCGTCTAGTTTATTGGTCGCGGTTCCGGAAGGAAAACCGCTTCACACTTTTCCTGGAACCGCTCCATGCGCCGCATCGAACGCCCGTCGCCCAATCATGACACCAGGGTTGAAGAGGGGCGCGACGGCGCGGCCATCGACATGCTGGTGCTGCATTATACCGGCATGGCCAGCGCCGCGGCGGCGCTCGACCGGCTCTGCGATCCGGCGGCCAAGGTTTCCGCGCATTACCTGATCGACGAGGACGGCACCGTTTACGCCCTGGTGCCGGAAGACCGCCGCGCCTGGCATGCCGGGGTCTCGCACTGGGCCGGCGCCTCGAACATCAATTCCCGCTCCATCGGCATCGAGCTGGTCAATCCCGGCCATGAGTTCGGCTATCGCGCTTTTCCCGAAGACCAGATCGCGGCGCTGACCACGCTCTGTCATTCCATCCTGGTGCGTCATCCCATTCCGTCCGCCCGCGTGCTGGGTCACAGCGATGTGGCGCCGGCGCGCAAGGAAGATCCCGGCGAACTGTTTCCCTGGGCACGGCTGGCCAGGGCCGGCATCGGGTTGTGGCCGCAGCCAAAGCCAGGCCATTTCACTGCCGAGGCTTTGAGCCAGTTCGGCTACGATCCGGGGGCGCCGCGGGACAAGGTTATCACCGCCTTCCAGCGCCATTTTCGCCCGAAAAAGCTGGACGGGGTGTGGGACGGCGAATGCGCCGCCATCCTGCAAGGCCTGCTCAGCGCCTGAGTTGCTGCACCGGACTGCCGCCGCCGGTCCACGCGCGCGCTTGCGCTCGCTGGTGGGCCATGACACGTTACGTTGTCAGATGGCCGGGTGACCGCGGGCAAGCAATTGTTCGAGGAAAGTCCGGGCTCCACGGAAAGACGGTGCCGGTTAACGGCCGGCGGGGGCGACCCCAGGGATAGCGCCACAGAAATGACACCGCCTACCGGCCTAAAGCCGCGGCAAGGTTGAAATGGTGCGGTAAGAGCGCACCGCGTTCCTGGCAACAGGAACGGCACGGCAAGCCCCACCGGGAGCAAGACCAAATAGGGACGGCAGGTTGCGTTTTCCGCGTAGCCGTCCGGGTCGGTCGCGTGAGGTGTGCGGCAACGCACATCCCAGAGGAATGGTCATCCCCTCCGAAGCCTCGGCGAAGGAGGGACAGAACCCGGCTTACAGGCCATCTGATGCGTAACAAAAAAAACGGCTGGCGGCGACGTCAGCCGTTTTTCCTTTTTCTCGCCTGCTCAGTTCGGCAATGCGAAACTGTAGACCAGGTTGCCCGCGGTGATGGCGACGAACTGCTTTCCGTTCACCGCATAGCTCATCGGCGAGGCGCTGATGTTGCCCGGCATCTTGAAGTTCCACAGCGCCTTGCCGGTCTTGGCATCCAGCGCCATGAAATTGCTCTCCGCCGTGGCTACGAAGACCACGCCGCCGCGCGTCGCCAGCACGCCCGCCGAGAGGTTGTTGCGCACCACGATATGGCGCCACAGCACCTTGCCGGTCTTGCCCTCCAGCGCCATCGTGCCCGACATGGGCGGCGTCGGCGCCGCCGGCGGTGTGCCGGTGCCGCGCCCCAGATACTGGCTGCCGCGCTGATAGACGGCGGGCGCTGAAGCGACAAAGCCCTGGCTGTCGGTGAAGTTGAGATAAAGGACGCCACTGTTCTTGTCATAGGAGGGCGCCTGGAAGTTGGTCGCCGCCACGGCGGGATAGACCGCCACGCCCTGCGCCGTTACCAGTGATTCCGGCTTCACGATCACCCGGCCATTGGCGTCGAAGCCGTCGGTCCAGGTCACTTTCACGAAGGGCTTGCCGAACACCAGCTTGCCGGTGACGCGATCCAGCACATAATACATGCCGTTGCGGTCGGCATGCAGCAGCGCCTTGGTCGGCTTGCCGTTGATGGTGAGGTCGGCGAGGATATTGTCCTCGGTGGCGTCCCAGTCATGCCCGTCATTGGGCGTCATCTGGTAGTACCACTTGACCTTGCCGGTGTCCGGATCGATCGCCAGGACGCAGTCGGTATAGAGATTGTCACCCTTGCGGATGTCGGGATTGTAGTCGGGGCCGGGATTGCCGATCGACCAGTAGAGCGTGTTCAGCTGCGGGTCGTACTGGCCGGTCAGCCAGGTGGCGCCGCCGCCATACTGCCAGGTGTCGCGCGGCCAGGTGTTGCCGCCCGGCTCGTCGGGCTTGGGGATGGTATAGACGCGCCACAGCCGGTTGCCGGTGGCCGGATCATAGGCGTCCAGCCAGCCGCGCACGCCCATCTCGCCGCCTGACATGCCCATGATGATCTTGCCCTTCACCGCCAGCGGCGCACCGGTCAAGGTATAGCCGTCCAGCGCCTCGGCCAGGTGCTTCTCCCACAGTTCGCGGCCGGTATGGGCGTCGAGCGCGATCAGATTGTTGTCCAGGGTGCCGAAGAAGACCCGTCCATCCAGCACCGCCACGCCCTTGTTGAAGGGATTGATCTCGCCCGGGTTGCGGACGTCCTGGTTGCGGTGGAAGCGCCAGAGCTGCAGCCCGGTGCGCGCATCCAGGGCATAGACATCGCCGGGCGGGCCGGAAACATACATGACGCCATCCACCACGATGGGGGTGGATTCCAGCGCCGAGTTGCCGGGCAGCGAGGTGGTCCAGCGCGCCTGCACCGTCTTCACATTCCTGGCGGTGATCTGCTTCAGCTCGCTGAAATGATGGCCGTCATAGCTGCCCCAGTAGCTGGTCCAGTTCTGCGGCTTCTTCTGTCCGGCCACCAGGTCGGCATCGGTGAGCACCGGCGCCGGATTGGATTTTGCGGCATCGGCCAGATTGCGCGCCTTCTGCGCCGCCAGGAAGGCGACCAGATTGTCGACATCGGCGCTGGAGAGCCGGCTGGAAATTTCGGGCGTGGCCAGCGGGACCGGTGCGGAAATTGTGCGGACATTCTTCTTGTCCAGCAGCAGCACTTTTCCGTCGCGTTGTTCGATATTGATGTTGAAAGTGTCCTCGGCGCGGATCACGCCGCTGACGGTCTTGCCGTTGGTGAGCGTGACATTGGCGACGCGCGCCGCGCCGCCGCCGCCACGGCCCCCACGCCCGCCCGCGGCCGGTCGGTGCATGACGCCGTCGCGGATCGCATTGGCCGGGCGCGCGCCTTCCGCCGAAAGATCGGCGGCAAGATCCAGGCCGCGGCCGTTGATCTCATGGCAGGCGGTGCAGTTGCCGCTGCCGAAGAAAAGGGTCTGTCCCGCCGCGGCATTGCCGGTGACGGCGACCTGCGCCGGCGGCGCCGGGCGGGCGGACAGCGACTTGATATAGCTCACCAGGCGCCAGGTATTGTCGGTGGAAAGGCCGGCGAAATTTGGCATCTGGGTGCCGGCGATGCCGCCGCGGATCACCTGGAAAATCTCGAAGTCGCCATCGCCATGGGCGAGATGGCCGGTGTTGAGGGCCGGTCCGCGGCCGCCGGTGCCGGCGGGTTCGTGGCAGGCGACGCAGGTGGAATTGTAGACCGCCATGCCGGCCGCCGCCGCGCTGGGATCGTTGGCGAAGGGGTTGGTCGAGGTGTCGGCCTGCTGGGCATGAAGCCCGGCTGTCAGCCCCAGCGCGATGGCGGTGACGGCAAGCGAGCGGACGATGGTGAAGTGGCGCATGGCGTTGTTCCCCGACAGCAAAATCTTCTGATTGAGACGTAATCTGGCGCGGCGGCGGCCCGCCCGTCCAGCCTAAAGACCGGCCTTTTTGGCAGGGACTTCGCCAATGGCCGACCAGTCCCGATCCTGCCAGCCCCAGGCCAGCGCCTGGTCGTAATTGGCCTTGGCCAGGTCGGCGGTCGGCATGCTCACGCCCAGGGCGGCGGCGGCTTCGCGGGCCAGATTGACATCTTTTAATCCCAGCGTGAGGGCGAAACCGGCCGGCTCATACTGGTGGTTCAGCACCATCAGCCCGTAATTCTTGAACACCGCGCCGGTGAACAGTCGTCCGCTCAGCACTTCATGGAAGGCGGCGGGATCGACTCCCCCCTTGCGCAGCAGGGCGAAGGCCTCGCCGACCGACTGCATTTCGCTGGCGATCATGAAATTGCCGGCGATCTTGAACAGGTTGGCTTTCTCGGCCGCGTCACCCACCGGCACGGTGCGGGCGCTGATCCTGTCGAACACCGGCTGCATTTTCGCGATCGCGCCTGCATCGCCGCCGGCTATGATCACCAGCTGCGCCGCCGCTGCCATGTCGGGACGGCCGAATACCGGGCAGGAAAGATAGGAGAGGCCCGCCGCCTGATGTGCCGCCTGCAATTCTTTCGCGAAGGCGGCGGAAATGGTCGCCATGTTGATGTGGATCAGGCCCTTTTTCGCCTGGGCGAGCAGCGGCCCCGCCAGTCCGAGCTCGCGCATCACCGCGTCATTGGACAGCATCGAGAAGACGGCATCGCCCTGCATCGCCTCCAGTGGCGACTTTGCCGCCGCCGCGCCCCTGGCCACCAGTTCCTGCACCGGTGCCTGGGAGCGGTTCCAGACGGTCACTTGATGGCCCGCCTTGAGCAGGTTTTCCGCGACATGGCCGCCCATGCGGCCCAGGCCGATGAATCCGATTTGCATCAACAATATTCCTTCATTTCAATTGTCCTGGTCTGTTTCCCGGCCTCGCGGCGCGCTTGGGCGCGCGCCGCTGCGGCGTTCGCCGGGCGAAAGGTCCACCGGACCTTTCGTTGATCCCGGCTCACCCACGAATCATCAATCGGCTGGTCGCGCCCGCCGCGAACAAAGCCGACGGGCAGAAGGGAAATGGGCTGGGGCATGGCCGCCCGGGTTTACCCTTCGTTTACGAAAGTGACCACATTCTTGCCATGTTTCGTCTTTGTTCCGGCGATTCAAGCCCTAGGGGGTGGGTGGGGTCCAAACCCTAGCCAAGCCCCTCAAAAATATGGGTTTTTGGTTTGACCCGAAATCCTCTCCCATGATATCCCACGGTGTCCCATAAGGCCGCCCGATCAGCACGGGAGGCCTGTCCCCGTCGGAGGTCCGGCGGCCAGGCAGGGACGAGGGGGTAGCCAGCGGCCATGACCGTCACGGTCCAGCCATTCATCACGACCTTCCAGGGCACGCTCGATGCCAAGGGCCGGGTCTGCATTCCCGCCGCTTGGCGCGCCATCCTGACGGCGCAGGCCACGCCGGGCGTCTATGTCCTGCCCAGCTTCATTGATCCTGCGCTGGACTGCTTCGGCCAGACGCTGCTGGACGAAACCGCCGCGCGTCTCGCTACCCAGGATCCGTTTCTGTCGCCGGCCTTTGACGATGAAGCGACGACGCTGATTTCCCGCACCCACATTCTCGCCCCCGACGAGAATGGCCGTGTCGTGCTGCCCGCTGCGCTGATCGAACATGCGGCGCTGAAGGATCGTGTGCTGTTCGCCGGCAAGGTGAAGAAGTTCCAGATCTGGGATGCCTCTCGCTACGCCGCGCTGGAAGCCGAGGCGGTGGCGCGCATGCGCGCCCGCTATGCCGGGGAGCGCGGCCAATGAGCCGTCATGTCCCCGTCATGCTCGACGAAGTGCTGGAATCGCTGGCGCCGCGCAATGGCGCGCATTATGTCGATGGCACCTTCGGCGGCGGCGGCTATGCCAGGGCCATTCTCGAAGCTGCCGATTGCCGCGTGCTGGGGATCGACCGCGATCCCGCCGCCATCGCCCGCGGCCAGGACCTTGTGCAGCGCTTTGCCGGCCGCCTCACCCTGGTGGAAGGCGAGTTCAGCCGCATGAACGAGTTCGTTGCCGCCACCGATGGCGTCGTGCTCGATCTCGGCGTTTCCTCCTTCCAGTTCGACCAGCCGGAACGCGGTTTTTCCTTCCGCGAAGACGGTCCGCTCGACATGCGGATGTCGCTGTCGGGCGCCAGCGCCGCCGATTTCGTCAACAACGCCGATCACGCGACCCTGGCCTCGGTCATCGCCCGCTTCGGCGAGGAGAAGAATGCCCGCCGCATCGCTACCGCCATCATCGCCGCCCGCCCGGTCACCGGCACGGCGCAGCTTGCCGCCATCGTTTCCGAGGCGCAGGGGCCCGCCGCGCTGCGCCATGCCATTCATCCCGCCACGCGCACTTTCCAGGCGCTGCGCATCCATGTGAATGACGAGCTGGGCGAACTGACGCGCGGCCTGGACGCGGCGCAGGAAATCCTAAAGCCGCAGGGCCGGCTGGTTGTGGTCTCGTTCCACAGCCTGGAAGATCGCATCGTCAAGCAGTTCCTCACTGGCCGCTCGAATGCCGCGCCACATGCTTCGCGCCACACCCCCGCCACCAGGGCGGCTAAGCCGCTGTTCAACCTCATCAGCAAGAAGGCGCGCCTGCCCGGCGACGCCGAGATTGCAAGCAATCCCCGCGCCCGCTCCGCCAGGCTGCGCGTCGCCGAAAAACTGGCGGCATAGGAGCTCCCATGATCCGTGCTCTCAATTTCATCTGCGTCGGCCTGATGGGCCTGGCCATTCTTGGCCTCTATCACGTCTCCGAAAAGACCCGTGTGGCGCACATGGAACTGAACAAGACCACGCGCCAGATCGCCGCCGAGAAGGGCGCCATCGCCGTGCTGGAAACCGAATGGCAGCATGTCGCCAATGCCGAGAGGGTGCAGCTTCTGGCGGCTGCGCATGGCATCAATGACGCCGCCTCGGCCCAGCTTTCCTCCTTTGAACAGATGCCGCACCGCGCCGAAGAGGCGCCGCTGAACGGCAGTCCGCTGCAGAACGTCAACGCCGTGATCCCCACACAACCCCAGGCTGGAACCCGGCAATAGATGAGCGAAGCCCCCACCGTCTTCCAGCGGCGCATCGTCATTGGCGCAGGAGTCTGCGTCGCCGCTTTCATGCTGGTGGGAATCCGCCTGGTCGATGTGACGCTGATGCGGCGCGGCGGCGGCGACTCGGCAGCCGGACCGGAAGTGATCGCCCGCGCCGACCTCACCGACCGCAATGGCGAGCTGCTGGCGCGCGACCTGCCGGTCAAGGATCTGTATGCCCGGCCGCATGAGTTCTGGGACAAGCCGCAGGCTGCGAAGGACCTCGCCGCCGCCACCGGCGCCGACGAACACCGCCTGCTCGACGGCTTCAACAATGCCAAACATCCCTATGTGCTGATCGCCCGCCGCATCACGCCCGACGCCGAGGCGCGGGTCATGCATCTGGGCCTGCCGGGTCTGGAGTTCGAGCCCGCCTCCAAGCGCTATTATCCCGACGGCCGCATCGCCGCCCAGCTGCTCGGCGTCACCGACCCCGACAATAATGGTGTTTCCGGGCTGGAGATGGGGCTGCAGGACCATTTGCGCCAGGCGGCCGCTGGCGGGGACGGCGCCATCGCCACCTCCATCGACTCGCGGGTGCAATACATCCTGGCGCATGAAGTCGCCGAGGCGCGCAAGACCTTCACCGCCCGCGCCGCGGGCGGCATCGTGATGGACGTGAAGACCGGCGAAATTCTCGCCATGACTTCGCAGCCGGACTTTGATCCCAACCAGCGCAGGATGGAAGAAGGCGACTCCACCCGCAACATCATGGCCCAGGACGTTTACGAGCTGGGTTCGGTGTTCAAGATCCTGACCTTCTCCATGGCGTTCGAGGATCACACCCTCAAAAGCCTGGACGAGGTGTTCAAGATCGGGCAGGGCTACCAGATCGGCAAGCACACCATCCACGAGGCCGAACGCATGCCCGCGACGCTGGCGGCGCGCGACATCCTCGCCCAGTCTTCCAACATCGGCACCCTGCAGATCGCGTTGCGCTCAGGGGGGTCACGCGAGCACCAGTTCCTGGACAATCTGGGCCTGATGCAGCCCTTGAAGACGGTGCTGCCGGAAACCGCCCGGCCGCTTTATCCCGCCAGCTGGGGCGACATCCAGACCGCCAATGTCAGCTTCGGCCAGGGCATGGCGGTTTCGCCGCTGGCCTTCGTCGCCGCCGCCGCCAGCGTCGTCAATGGCGGCCGCCAAATCACCCCGACATTCATCCGTCAGCAGCCGGGCGCCGACAATCGCGGCCGCCAGGTGCTGAAGCCTGAAACCAGCGCACAGATGCGCGACCTGTTGCGTTATGTCGTCACCAACGGCACCGGCCGCAAGGCCGACATTGCCGGCTATGACGTGGGCGGCAAAACCGGCTCGGCCCAGGTCCCGGGCCCCCATGGCTATGTTCCCCATGCCCTGCGCACCTCCTTTTTCGCCGCCTTCCCGGTGCACAATCCGCGCTATGTCGTTTTCGTGCTGATGGACCAGCCTCACGGCACCAAGGAAACCGGCGGTTTCGCCCTGGCCGCCTATACGGCGGTGCCGGCGGCGGCGCATGTCATCGCCCGTATCGCGCCCCTGCTGGGCGTGCCCAATGTGCCGGCGCCCGTCCAGGATGCCGCCGCCAAGCAGGATCCAGCGCCCATCGCCCCCACCCCGGTGGCTTACGGGCGCGCACTATGACGCCACAATCGTCCGGCACACTGGCGGCGATGGTCCAGAAATTCTCCGGCCTGACCAGCGACAGCCGCAAGGTTGCGCCGGGCTACCTGTTTGCGGCGCTGTCCGGCACGAAAACCGACGGCGCCCGCTTTGTGAAGGACGCGGTGGGACGCGGCGCCATCGCTGTGCTGGGGCCGAAGGAGATCGAGGCCGAGGTTGCCGCCACCGGGGCGGTATTTCTTCCCGCCGCAAATCCCCGCGCCGAGTTCGCGCGTTTCGCCGCCGCCTTCTATCCCGCCCAGCCCGAAGTGATCGCGGCTGTCACCGGCACCAAGGGCAAAAGCTCCATCGTCGCCTTCCTGCGCGAGATCTGGACCGCCAATGGCCGACGCGCCGCCAGCCTGGGAACGGTGGGCGTGGTTTCCCCGTCGGGCGAATTCCCGCTGTCCCACACCACGCCCGATCCGGTTGAGATTCATGCCCTGCTGTCGCGGCTGGCGAAGGAAGGCGTCGATCACCTCGCCATCGAAGCCTCCAGTCACGGCCTGGACCAGCACCGGCTGGATGGCGTGCGGGTGCGCGCCTGCGGCTTCACCAACATCACCCGCGATCACATGGATTATCATCCGGATTTCGATCACTACCTCGCCGCCAAGCTGCGGCTGTTCACTGAGGTGGTGCAGGATGGCGGCCTCGCCGTGGTCAACAGCGACGCCGAACATGGCGGCAGGTTCATTGCCGCGGCGCAGGCGCGGGGGCTCACCCTGATGACGGTGGGCGAGACGGGCGAGAGCATCAGGCTGCTGTCGCGCGAAAGCCTGGGCGACTACCAGAAACTCCAGCTTGCCCATGCCGGCGAGATTCATGACGTGGTGCTGCCGCTGGCCGGCGCTTTCCAGGCTTCCAACGCCCTGGTGGCGGCGGGGCTGGCCATCGGCCTCGGTGCCGACGCCGGCGGGACTTTCGCCGCGCTGGCGAAGCTGAAAGGCGCGCCGGGCCGCGTCGAGCGCGTCGCCTTCGCCGCCAATGGCGCTTCCATCTATGTCGATTACGCCCACACCCCGGACTCGCTGGAAAAGGTGCTGGAAGCGCTGCGCGCCCACACCCCGAACCGGCTGCATGTGGTGTTCGGCTGCGGCGGCGACCGCGACAAGGGCAAAAGACCGCTGATGGGCGCCATCGCCGCCCGCCTGGCCGACAATGTCATTGTTACCGATGACAATCCCCGCACCGAGGATGCCGCCGCCATCCGCCGGGAAATCCTGGCGGCCGCCCCGCTTGCGCATGAAATTCCCGATCGCCGCGTCGCCATCCAGTCGGCGGTGGCCGGGCTGGAGGCCGGCGACGTGCTGGTGCTGGCGGGCAAGGGCCATGAGACCGGCCAGTATGTGCAAGGCCAGGTGCTGCCTTTTTCCGACAAGGCCGAGGCGGTGAATGCCGCCCTGATGATCGGCGGCTGCGCGGCATGAGCCTGTGGAGCCACGCCGATGCCGAAGCCGCCACCCTGGGCAAGGCCAGCGCGCCTTTTGCCGTGGGCGGCCTTTCCATCGACACCCGCACCCTCAAGCCCGGCGACCTGTTCGTGGCGCTGAAAGGCGACAGCCGCGACGGCCATGATTTTGTCCAGGCGGCGTTTGCGGCCGGCGCCGGCGCGGCGCTGGTGCATCGCGCCGTCGAAGGCGGACCGACCCTGACGGTGGCCCATACCCAGCGCGGGCTGGAAGATCTGGCGCGCGCAGCCCGCGCCCGCGCCCGCGCGAAAGTGGTGGCCGTCACCGGCAGCGCCGGCAAGACCACCACCAAGGAAATACTGCGTCTCTGCTTCGACGCCATCGGCGCCACCCATGTTTCGGCCGCGTCCTACAACAATCACTGGGGCGTGCCGCTGTCGCTGGCGGCGCTGCCGCCCGGCGCCGATTACGGCGTCTTTGAAGTCGGCATGAACCATTTCGGCGAAATTCGCGCCCTGGTGGACATGGTGCGGCCGCATATCGCCCTCATCACCACCATCGCCCCGGCGCATCTGGAATTCTTCGGCAGTGAGGAAGCCATCGCCGACGCCAAGTCGGAAATCTTCGAGGGGCTTGAGCCGGGCGGGGCGGCGCTGATCCCCGCAGGCAGTCCGCACGCCGCGCGTCTTGCCGCGCGGGCGCGTCAGGCGCGAGTCTCGACCGTGGCGCATTTCGGCCTGGAAGCGGGCAACGAAGCGCAACTGGTGGTGCATGAGCCGGACGGCGAAGGCATGCGCCTCAAGGCCAACATATTCGGCACCCGCGTGGATGCCAGGGTGGGCGCCCCGGGCGGCCATATCGCCGCCAATGCGGTGGCGGCGCTGGGCGCGGTGGCGCTGGCGGGCGGCGATGTGCTGAACGCGGCGGCGGCGCTGAAAGGCTTCACCGCCCTGAAAGGCCGGGGCGAGCGCTTCACCGCCAGGGGCGTGCATGTCATCGACGAAAGCTACAACGCCAACCCCGCCTCGATGGCGGCGGCGCTGGCGCTGCTGAAGACTGTGCCGGGCCGGCGCATCGCCGTATTGGGCGACATGCGGGAGATGGGCGAGGGGGGACTGGTCCATCATGCCGGCCTGGCCGTGCCTATCGCCGAGGCCGATGTCGACCTGGTCTTTGCCGCCGGTCCGCAGATGAAGGCGCTATGGGAAGCCCTGCCTTCGTCGCGCCGCGGCGCCTGGGCGGAAAGCTCGGCCGAACTCAAGCCGCGCGTACTGGCGGCGCTGGCCGCCGGCGACACGGTGCTGGTCAAGGGCTCCAACGGCTCGCGCATGTCCCTCATCATCGAAGCCCTGAAGGTGTAGCCGATGCTGTCCTACCTGGCGCTCCTGACCCATATCGACCAGATCGCCTTTTTCCGCCTGTTCGGCTACCTCACTTTCCGCGCCATCGGCGCGGTGGTCACGGCGCTGGTGATCGCCTTCTGGATCAATCCGATGCTGATCCGCTGGCTGAAAGTGAAGCAGGGCAAGGGCCAGCCGATCCGCAGCGACGGGCCGCAGCGCCACATCATCGAGAAGGCCGGCACGCCCACCATGGGCGGGCTGCTGATCCTGATTCCCTGGATCGGCTCGACCCTGCTCTGGGTCAGCCTCTCCAACCGCTATGTCTGGGTCGTGCTGATGGTGACCCTGGCCTTCGGCCTGCTGGGGTTCATGGACGACTATTATAAGGTCGCCAAGCGCACGGCGGACGGGCTTTCCGGCAAGGCGCGGCTGGCCATCGAGTTCGCCGTCGCCGGACTGGCCACCTTCCTGGTGATGCAACTGGAGGCGCCTGACCTTTCCGGCATGCTGGCGGTGCCGTTCCTCAAGGCGGCGCTGCTGCCCTTCGGCTTCTTTTTTGTCCTGGTCGGCGCCTGCACCATCGCCGGCGCCGCCAATGCGGTGAACTTCACCGATGGGCTGGACGGGCTGGCGATCGTGCCGGTGATGATCGCCGCCGCCGCCTTCACCCTGATCGTCTATCTGGTCGGCAACGAGAAATACTCGGCCTATCTGCAGCTTCCCTTTGTCATCGGCTCCGGTGAACTGGCGGTGTTCCTGGCGGCGCTGGTCGGGGCGGGCCTGGGCTTTCTCTGGTACAACGCCCCGCCCGCCATGATCTTCATGGGCGACACCGGTTCGCTCTCGCTGGGCGGCGCTCTGGGCGCGGTGGCGGTGGTTGCCAAGCACGAGGTCGTGCTGTTCATCGTCGGCGGGCTGTTCGTGTTCGAGACCGTCTCGGTGATCGTGCAGGTGATCTCCTTCAAGCTCACCGGCAAGCGGGTGTTCCGCATGGCGCCGATCCATCATCATTACGAGCAGCTGGGCTGGAGCGAATCCACCATCGTGATCCGTTTCTGGATCGTGGCGGTGGTGCTGGCGCTGCTCGGCCTCGCCACCCTGAAGATACGGTGAGGGAATGATCGTCTCCCACGCCTTCGCCGGAAAGAAAGTCGCGGTGTTCGGGCTGGCCCGCACCGGGCTGTCGGCGATCGCTTCGCTGGCCGCAGGCGGGGCCGAGGTGATCGCCTGGGACGACAATTCCGCCGCCCGCGACATGGGCGGGCAGGCGGGTGCGGAAATCCTGCCCTGGCGCGAATGGGGCTGGACCGGCATCGCCGCCCTGGTGCTGTCGCCCGGCGTGCCCCTGACCCACCCCAGGCCCCATGAAGTGGTGCAGCATGCCCAGCGCGCCGGCGTGCCCGTGATCGGCGATGTCGAATTGTTTGCCCGCGAGATCCGTCCCGATGCGGCGAAAAAGGGCCGCGCTCCGGTGATCGCCATCACCGGCACCAATGGCAAGTCCACCACCACCGCGTTGATCGGTCATATCCTGCAGGCCAGCGGATTCGACGCCCAGGTCGGCGGCAATATCGGCAAGGCGGTGCTGGACCTGAACCCGCCCGCGGCTCGCACGATTTACGTGGTCGAGATGTCCAGCTTCCAGATCGACCTGGCGCCGGGTCTGCATCCCGATGTCGGCGTGCTGTCGAACCTGTCGCCCGACCATCTCGACCGCCATGGCGGCATGGAGAATTACGCCGCCATCAAGGCGCGGCTGATGCGCGCCGTGCCGAAGGACGGCCAGAGCGTCATCGGCGTGGACGACGAATTCAGTTCCGCCATCTTCACCGCCCTTGCCGGCGGCAATGCCGTGCCGGTCTCGGTCGGCAAGGTGCTGGGGCGCGGCGTCTTTGCGGTGGACGGCGCGCTCTACGACGCCCAGTCCGGCACCGCCGCCAGGGTGATGGCGCTGGACGAAGCCAGGGCGCTGCCCGGCGCCCACAACTGGCAGAATGCGGCGCTCGCCTATGCCGCGACCCGTGTCTTCGTGAAGGAGCCGCGGGCCATTGCCGCCGCCATCGCCTCCTTTCCCGGACTGGCACATCGCATGGAAGCGGTGGGGCAGATCGGCAAGACCAGTTTCGTCAACGACTCCAAGGCCACCAATGCCGACGCCGCCGCCAAGGCGCTTTCGGTCTATCCCGACATTTTCTGGATCGCCGGCGGCAAGCCCAAGGCCGGCGGCATTGAAAGCCTGACACCCTGGTTCGGCCGTATCCGCCGCGCCTATCTGATCGGCGAGGCGGCGCATGAGTTCGCCCGTACCCTGGACGGCAAGGCGCCCTACGTCATGGCCGAAACGCTGGACAGGGCCGTGGAGCTGGCCGCCGCCGATGCCGAGGCGTCGTCCGCGCCCGCGCCGGTGGTGCTGCTGTCGCCGGCCTCGGCTTCCTATGACCAGTTCAAGGATTTCGAGCAGCGCGGCGATGTCTTCCGCGCCGAAGTCGCGAAACAAAAAAGCTTGAGGATGGCGTCATGAACCGGGCAGATCGCAGCGGCTTCGCGGGCTGGTGGTTCACGGTGGACCGCACCGCCTTCCTGCTGGTGATGGCGCTGATCGCCATCGGCCTGATGCTGGCTTTCGCCGCCAGTCCCGCCATCACCGGCGGGCCGCTGACCGCAGGCGATTTCCGCTATGCGGCGCGCCAGCTCACCTTCACCGCCATCGCCGCCGCCATCCTGGTCGGCACCTCGCTGCTCTCGGTGAAGCAGGTGAAAGTGGTTGCCGCCATCGTCTTTGCCGGGGCCCTGGTCGGCTCTTTCTTGGTGCTGTTCATCGGCGTTGATGTGCTGGGGGCGCGGCGCGAGCTGGATTTCGGGCCGGTGTCGCTGCAGCCGTCGGAGTTCCTCAAGCCGGGTTTCGCCATCCTTGCCGCCGCGGTGCTGTCGGACCGCGGCAGGCTGCCCCTGCCGCGGCCGGCCCTGACTTTCCTGATCCTGGCGCCCGCGCTGGCGATCCTGCTCAAGCAGCCCGATGTCGGGCAGACCGGCCTGCTGCTCTCGCTCTGGGGCGCGATGCTGTTCTTCTGGGGCATGTCGTTCGTCTGGGTCGGAGCGGGTCTCGGCGCGGTTGGGGCACTGGGCGTTGCAGCCTATGAAATCTTTCCCCATGTGCACCACCGGGTGGAGCAGTTTCTCAGCGAAGGCGCCGGCTACCAGACCGGCCTGGCGCTGAAGGCATTTGCCCATGGCGGCTTTGCCGGCGTCGGTCCCGGCGCCGGAACGGTGAAGTATCGCATTCCCGATGCCCATTCCGACTTCATCTTCGCCGTGGCGGGGGAGGAGTTCGGCCTGATGCTTTGCGGGCTTATCGCCATTCTGTTCGCCTGTCTCACCGTGCGCCTGCTGCTGCGCGCCGCCAATGCGCCCCAGCCTTTCAGCCAGCTGGCGGGCGCCGGGCTGGCGCTGGTGACCGCCGTGCAGGCCTTCATCAACATGGGCGTGGCGGTGAGCCTGCTGCCGGCCAAGGGAATGACGCTGCCTTTCATCTCCTATGGCGGCTCCTCGCTGTTCGCCATGGCCTTTACCATGGGCCTGGCGCTGGCGGTGACGCGCCAGCGGCCCAAGGTCGCCATCCGCGCCGACGGCGTGCTGCAATGGGCGCGCGCATGAATCTGGGCACCATCGTGCTGGCGGCGGGCGGCACCGGAGGCCATCTCTTCCCGGCCCAGGCGCTGGCAGGTGCGCTGGCCGGACGCGGCTGGCAGGTGGTGGTGATGACCGATGCCCGTTTTGCCAACTACGCCACCCAGTTTCCGGGAGCCCGCGTCGAGACGGTTCCCTCCGCGCCCTTCTCTTCCCTGCTGGCGCCGGTCCGGATCGCCGCCGGGATCGTCGTCGCCTTCCTCAAGCTGCTGCGGCTGAGGCCCGCCGCGGTGGTGGGATTCGGCGGCTATCCCTCCGTGCCGGTGATGCTGGGGGCGGTGGCGGCCAGGCTGCC
This sequence comes from uncultured Rhizobium sp., assembly GCA_964572805.1. GTDB lineage: Bacteria > Pseudomonadota > Alphaproteobacteria > Micropepsales > Micropepsaceae > Rhizomicrobium. Next base: position 27,143 of record CAZNGO010000033.1, read on the forward strand.
CGCGGCCGTGATCGAGCAGAACACGGTGATGGGGCGTGCCAACCGGCTGGTGCAGGACCGCGTCGCCAAAGTCGCCGCCGCCTTTCCCATTGCCCGCTTTGGCCCCCAGGACCGCAGCAAGATCACGCTCACCGGCAATCCGCTGCGGCCGGAGATCGAGGCGCTGTGGGGCGCGCCCTATGACGTGCCCCATGCCGGCGGGCCGTTGCGCCTGCTGGTGTTTGGCGGCAGCCAGGGCGCGCGCGCTTTCAGCGAGATCGTGCCTGCCGCGCTCACCCGATTGCCGCATGACCTCAAGCTGCGCCTGTCGGTGGTGCAGCAATGCCGCCCGGAAGACCTGGAAGCGGTCCGGACCGTCTATGCCAATGCCGAGATAAGGGCGGAACTGCGGCCCTTCTTCGCCGACATGCCGCAGCGCCTGGCCGAGGCCCATCTGGTGATCGCCCGCTCCGGCGCCGGCACGGTGGCCGAGCTGATGGCCATCGGCCGGCCGGCGATCCTGGTGCCCTATCCCGCCGCCATGGACGACCATCAGAGCGACAATGCCGCGCTCCTGTCGCGGGCGGACGCCGCCTGGGCGATGCCGCAGCGCAGCCTGGACGCCGAGACCCTGGCCCTGATGCTGCAGACGCTCTTGCGGACCCCTTCCGAGCTTGCGGCGCGTGCCGAAGCAGCCCACAAGCTCGCCATTCCCCATGCGGCGGAAAATCTCGCCGACATGGTTGAAGCAATTGCCAGGAAATCTGCCTGATGGCGTCGCCCGTAACCACCCGCGTTCCGCTCGATATCGGCGCCATCCATTTCATCGGCATTGGCGGCATCGGCATGAGCGGCATCGCCGAAATCATGCACAATCTGGGCTACAAGGTGCAGGGTTCGGATGCGGCGGAAAACGCCAATGTCAAGCGCCTGCGCGGCATGGGCATCGCAGTCTCTGTCGGCCACAGGGCCGAGAATTTGAAGAACGCCCACGCCGTGGTCTATTCCTCGGCGGTCAAGCCCGGCAATGTCGAGTTCGACGAGGCCCGCCGTCTGGCGCTGCCGCTGGTGCGCCGCGCCGAGATGCTGGCCGAGATCATGCGCCTGCGCTCCTGCATCGCGGTGGCCGGCACCAACGGCAAGACCACCACCACCACAATGGTGGCGGCGCTGCTGGATTCGGGCGGCCTCGATCCCACCGTGGTCAATGGCGGCATCATCAACGCCTATGGCACCAATGCGCGGCTGGGCGCGGGCGAATGGGTGGTGGTGGAGGCCGATGAAAGCGACGGCACCTTCCTGCGCCTGCCCGCCACCGTCGCCATCGTCACCAACGAAGACCCGGACCATCTCGACTATTACGGCAGCTTCGACGCCATGCGCGACGCCTTCCAGCGCTTTGTCGAGAACGTGCCTTTCTATGGTTTCGCCGTGCTTTGCACCGATCATCCCGAAGTGCAGGCGATGGTGGGCCGCATCACCGACCGGCGCATGATCACCTATGGCTTCAACCCGCAGGCCGATGCACGCGCCGTCAACGTCTCCTTCTCCGAAGGCGCCTCGCATTTCGACATCGTCTTCACCGACCGCCGAAGCGGAACGCAGCAGGAACTGAAAAACCTCAGCCTGCCCATGCCCGGGGAGCACAATGTCCAGAACGCCACCGCCGCCATCGTGGTGGCGCGCCAGCTCGGCGTGGCCGATGCGGTGATCGCGCGCGGCCTGGCCGACTTCAAGGGCGTGGGCCGCCGCTTCACCAAGGTCGGCGACTATAACGGCGCCGCCATCATCGACGATTACGCCCACAATCCCTTCAAGATCGCCGCCGCCGTGCGCGCCGCGCGCCAGGCCTATGCCGGACCGATCGTGGCGGTGGTGCAGCCGCACCGCTACACCAGGCTGCGCGACACCTTCGAGCAGTTCGCCACCTGCCTCAACGACGCCGATGTGGCGGTGATCGCCCCGGTCTATGCCGCGGGCGAAGCCCCCATCGAGGGCATCAACCGAGACACTTACGCCGATGCGCTGCGCGCCCATGGCCATCGCAACGTTGTCACCATCGAGGGCGAGGCGGACCTTGCCGCCGCGGTGAAGCCGTATCTCAAGCCCGGCGCCGCGGTGATCGGAACCGGCGCGGGTTCCATCACCGGCTGGATGGCCAATCTCCAGAAAAAGCTGGAGGCGCTGTGAGCAAGGTCTGCGAAGCCCTTCCACCCGTGCGCGGTTCGCTCACCCACATGGCGCCGCTCAAGGACCTGGTCTGGTTTCGGGCCGGCGGTCCGGCGGAATGGCTGTTCCGCCCGGCCGACATGGAAGACCTCGCCAATTTCCTGGCGGCCAGGCCCGATGATTTGCGTCTGGCGGTGATCGGCGTCGGCTCAAACCTGCTGGTGCGCGATGGCGGCATTCCCGGCGTGGTGGTGCGGCTGTCTTCGGCTTTCGGCAGGATTGAAGTGTCGGGCAACCGCGTACGCGCCGGTGCGGCGGCGCTGGACGGCGCGGTGGCGCGCGCGGCCGCCGATGCCGGCATCGCGGGCCTGGAGTTCCTGCGCGGCGTGCCCGGCACCATCGGCGGCGCCCTGAAGATGAATGCCGGCTGCTATGGCCGCGAGATCAAGGACATTTTCGTCGAGGCGACGGCTTTGGATGGGCGCGGCAACGTCATCAGGCTGACGCCCGGCGACATGAATTTCGTCTATCGCAAGACGCAGGTGCGCGATGAACTGATCTTCATCGAGGCGGTGTTCCAGGGCCAGGCTGACGATCCGGCCCGCATCCGCGCCCGCATGGAGGAGCTTTCCGCCAGTCGCGAAGCCAGCCAGCCGATCAAGAGCAAGACCGGCGGCTCCACTTTCAAGAACCCGCCGGGCCACAAGGCGTGGGCTCTGATCGACGAAGCCGGCTGCCGCGGCCTGCGCAAGGGCGACGCCCAGGTCAGCGAGAAGCACACCAATTTCCTGATCAACACCGGCGAAGCCTCCGCCGCCGATTTGGAAGCCCTGGGCGAGGAAGTCCGCCACCGGGTGAAGGACAAATCCGGTGTCGAACTGGAATGGGAAATCAAGCGCGTCGGCATCGTAGGGGAACGCCTGTGAACCGATTCAGGCGCATCGCCGTGCTGATGGGCGGCATCTCCGCCGAGCGGGAAGTCTCGCTGTCGTCGGGCCGCGGGGTGATGAAGGCGCTGGCCGAGGAAGGTTTCGAGCCGGTCAGCGTCGATCCGGGCGACAATCCCGGCCAGCAGCTCTGGGAGGCAAAGCCGGATGCCGTCTTCAACGCCCTGCATGGCCGCTTCGGCGAGGACGGCACGGTGCAGGGTCTGCTGGAGTTGATGCGCCTGCCATATACCCATTCCGGCGTGCTGGCCTCGGCCCTGGCGATGCACAAGGAACGCACCAAGGATATCTATCGCGCGGCGGGATTGCCGGTGGTGAAATCCATCGTGGTCGACCGCCACGCTGCCGCCCGTGAGCATTTGATGGAGCCGCCCTATGTGGTCAAGCCGGTGAATGAAGGTTCCAGCGTCGGCATCTTCATCATCCGCAAGGGCGACAACCGCCCGCCCGCCGAACTTGGCAGCGACACCTGGAACCTCTCCAGCGAGATGATGGTGGAGGAGTTCGTGCCCGGCCGCGAGCTCACCGTCGCGGTGATAGGCGCCAATGCTTCCGGCAAGGAGCGGGCGCTGGGGGTCACCGAGATCACCACCGAATTCGACTTCTATGACTATGAAGCCAAATATGCCCCGGGCGGCAGCGCCCACATCCTGCCCGCCGACCTGCCGCGCGCAGTGACAGAGGAAACGATGGAGCTGGCGGTACGGGCGCACAAGGCGCTGGGCTGCCGGGGAGTCAGCCGCACTGATTTCCGCTATGACGATACCGGGGCGAAACCGCGACTGATTCTATTGGAAACCAATACCCAGCCAGGCATGACCCCGACCTCGCTGGTGCCGGAGCAGGCCGTGCATAACGGGATTTCCTACGCCAAATTGTGCCGCTGGATGGTGGAGGACGCCTCATGCGACCGCTGAGCGAGCGCAAGACCAGAGGCCGCGCCGTCGCCCGCCAGGGTGCGCGGCCGGTGCGCGAGCTGCCCAAGGTGCAGCCGGGCACCGCCCGCCGCAAGGACAGGAAGGACGGCCTTCTCGCCCGGCTGGTCCCGGCGAAAAAGACCGTGGCGATCGCAGGCGGCGGCGCGCTGCTGGCGCTGCTGCTCGGCCTGGCCGTCACCGGCGTGATCGGCCGCGCCTTCCATGGCGTCAAGCTGGCCGGCAACACGGTCAGCGCCGATGCCGGTTTCATCATCCGCAGCATCCATATCAGCGGCGAGCGCCGCACCCCGACCGCCACCATCGCCGCGGCGCTGGACCTGCATGAGAACCAGTCGATCTTCAGCGCCGACCTTGCCGCGGCGCGGGCCCGCCTGCTGGCACTGGACTGGGTCGCCTCCGCCGAAGTGATGCGGCGCTATCCCGATTCCATCACCGTCACCATCGTGGAAAAGCGGCCCTTCGCCCTGTGGCAGGCGCCGCCCGATGCGGCCGGCATTGCCCGCCTCGCGGTGGTCGAGCGCAATGGCGGCGTCATTACCGCCCAGGGTGTCGAGAATTTCAGCCGCCTGCCCAAGCTGTTCGGGGCGGGCGCGCCCGCCGCCGCCGCCGATCTGGTCGATTCCGTCCAGTCGCACCGGGCCATTGCGGCCCGCATCGCAGCTTACGAGTATGTCTCGCAGCGGCGCTGGAACCTGATCCTCAACAATGGCGTCATCATCAAGCTGCCGGAGCAGGACTGGCAGAAGGAAGTCGACGCCCTGGAGAAGCTGATCATCGACCGAGGCATCCTGGAAAAGGATGTCAGCGAAATCGACCTGCGCTCGCCGACGCATTTCTTCTTCCTGCTGCACAATGGCGAGCGCAAGGACGAAAGCCGGGGGAAGGAAACGTGAGCGAGCCGCTTCGCCTGCGCGTCAACAACGAGATTCCGGCCTGGCGTCCGGGCCTGGTGGCGGCGCTGGATGTCGGCACCTCCAAGATTGTCTGCGTCATCGGCCGGGCCGAGGGCGGTACGCTGAAGGTGCTGGGCAGCGCCTTGCGCGAATCCTCCGGCCTCAAGGCCGGCACCGTCACCAGCCTGGATGCGGCGGAGGAAAGCATCCGCGACTGCGTCGCCGCCGCCGAGGGCCTGGCCGACGCCCGCATCCAGAATGTGCTGATCGGGGTCAATTGCGGCCAGCCGGTTTCGGTCACCAGCCGCGCCGTGATGGCGCTGGATGGCTCGCTCGTCGGTGACGAGCATCTGCGCGTGCTCTTGCAGGAAGGCCGGGCCCGCGCCCGGCTGGAAGGCCATGAGATCATCCAGTCCGCGCCCACCGCCTATGTGGTGGACGAGGCGCGCGGGGTGAAGAATCCGTCCGGCATGTTCTGCCAGAAGATCGGTGTCGCCATGCATGGCGTGGCGGTCAAGCCGTCGCCCTTGCAGAATCTCAGGCTGGCGGTGGAGCGTTGCCATCTCAATGTCGCCGGCAGCCTGTTCGGCGCCTATGCCTCGGGACTTTCGGTTCTTACGGACGACGAAAAGCAGATCGGCTGCACCCTGATCGACATGGGCGGCGGCGTCACCTCCATCGCCGTCTTCCTCGAGGGCAATCTGGTCCATGCCGATGTCGTGCCGCTGGGCGGTTTCGCCGTCACCTCCGACATTTCGCGGCTGCTGTCGGCGCCGCTGTCCGCCGCCGAGCGGGTCAAGACCCTGTTCGGGGCGGCGCTGGGCGAGATGGATGCCGGCACCGACGTCGTCGCCGTCCCCCAGATGGGCGAGCAGGGCGAAGACACCGCCCTGCGCGTGCCGCGTTCCATGCTCACCCGCATCATCCAGGCCCGGCTGGAGGAGACTTTCGCCGCTGTGCAGGAACGGCTGAAGGCCTCCGGCTATGACGTCGCCGCCGGCAAGCGTGCCGTGCTGACGGGTGGCGCCAGCCAGCTGGCCGGGGTGCGCGACCTCGCCGCCCGCGCCTTGTCCAAGCAGGTCCGGCTCGGCCGGCCGCAGGCCTTTCCCGGCCTCGCCGCCGCCTCGGCCGGGCCCGATTACGCCACCGTGATCGGCCTCTTGATGGCGGGGGCGACGATGCCCCCGGAAGTGATCAATCCCGACCTCGCCGACAAGATGCATGCGGCGGGGGCGAAGCAGGGACCGACCTGGCTCTCACGGTTGACCGGCCGGTGGCTAAGGTGATTCAACAATATAACGGCGAATCAGTTGGGCGATTCGGGCGTGGTCAAGGTGACGGGAGAATGTCACTGAGGAGAAGGTGAAATGGCGATCAACATCAATGTTCCGGCCCCCAAGGAATTGCGTCCCCGCATCGTCGTGCTGGGCGTGGGCGGAGCCGGCGGCAATGCCGTCAACAACATGATCGACGCCCATCTCGAGGGCGTCGAGTTCGTGGTCTGCAACACCGACGCACAGGCGCTGGCCCAGTCCAAATGCCCCAAGCGCATCCAGCTCGGCGCGCAGTCCACCGAAGGGCTCGGCGCGGGCGCCCAGCCCGATGTCGGCCGCGCCGGCGCGGAGGAGACACTGCCGGAAATCCTCGAGGCGCTGTCGGGCGCCCACATGGTCTTCATCACTGCCGGCATGGGCGGCGGCACCGGCACCGGCGCGGCGCCGGTGATCGCGCGGGCCGTGCGCGAGACCGGCATCCTCACCGTCGGCGTCGTCACCAAGCCTTTCTCCTTCGAGGGCGACAAGCGCATGCGCACCGCCGAGCGCGGCATCGCCGAGCTGCAGGCCTTCGTCCATACCCTGATCGTCATCCCCAACCAGAATCTGTTCCGCGTCGCCAACGACCGCACCACCTTCGCCCAGGCCTTCGCCATGGCGGACGAGGTGCTGCATGCCGGCGTGCGCGGCGTCACCGACCTGATCGTGATGCCGGGCCTGATCAATCTCGATTTCGCCGACAGCAAGTCGGTGATCAGCGAGATGGGCAAGGCGATGATGGGCACGGGCGAGGCCGAGGGCGAGGACCGCGCCCAGAAGGCCGCGGACATGGCAATTTCCAATCCTCTTCTCGACGATGTGACGATGAAGGGCGCCAAGGGCGTGCTGATCAACATCACCGGCGGGCCCGACCTCATGCTGTTCGAGGTCGAGCAGGCCGCCAACCGCATCCGCGCCGAGGTCGATCCCGACGCCAACATCATTTTCGGCAACACCATCCTGGACGAGATGGAAGGCCGCATCCGGGTTTCCGTCGTCGCCACCGGCATCGACGCCGACCAGATGGCGCTGCCCGATCCCAAGGTCAGGCCATTCGGCCGCCCAGGCCTGAAGCCGCAGCCGTTCAAGGCGCCCGCCGCCGTGGCCGCGCCCGCGCCACAGCCGGTCGCCAGCCCGGTGCACATCCAGATGGAGGCGCTGGCGACCGAACTGGGCGCTGCCGCCACGGCGCCGAGCCAGGCCGAGGAATACATCCTCAGTGAAGAGGCGCCGGCTGCCGAGACGCGCTATCATGCCACCGAAACGGTGCGCTCGCCCGCCGAGATGCCGCTGGCCAAGCCCGTTGAGCAGAAGAAGGGCGGCTGGGGCCTGTTCGGGCGCAAGAAGACCGCCGCTCCCGACCTGCGGGCCGAACCGCAGCCCACCTATCCCAAGCCGCAGCCCCAGCGCACCGCCAATGTCCAGCCGCTGCCGGCGGAAAAGCCCGCAGCGGAACCGTCGGATGACCTCTTTCCGGAACAGGGCAGCGACGAACAATTCGAGATTCCCGCCTTTTTGCGCCGTCAATCCGGCCAGTAACGCGGGTCAAATATGATGGTGGAAAGGCGGCGCTTGCGCCGCCTTTTTGCTATCGTGAGCGGATGAACGTCACCATCGAAGCCGCCGCACCCGCCGATGTTCCGGGCATTGCCGCCATTCTCAATGACGCCATCCTCAATTCCGTTGCCGCCTGGCGCGAGGCGCCGATGACGGAAGAAGAGATGACCGCCTGGTTCGAAAGCCGCAGCCGCGATTTCGCCGTGCTGGTGGCGCGCGGCGAGGACGGGATGGTGCTCGGCTATGCCAGCTATGGCGCCTTCCGCGCCTATTCCGGCTATCGCCATACGGTCGAGCATTCGGTCTATGTCCGGGGCGATGTGCGCGGGCAGGGCGTCGGCAAGGCGCTGCTGGCGCGGCTGGTCGAACGGGCGCGCAGCGCGGGCTTTCATGTCATGGTCGGGGCGCTGGAAAGCAACAATGCGATCAGCCTGGCGCTGCACAAGGCGCAGGGTTTTGTCGAAACCGCCCGCATGCCGGAGGTCGGGCGCAAGTTTGACCGTTGGCTCACATTGGTGTTTGTGCAGAAACTGTTGTCATGAACCGCGCCACCATCGACCGCGAAATTACTGCCACGGGCATCGCCCTGCATGCCGGTACCCATGTCGCCATGACTCTTTCGCCCGCGCCGCCCGGCGCCGGCATCATCTTCGAACGCGGCGACCTCAACATGGCGGTGCCGGCCCGCTGGGACCTGGTGGGGGAAACCCGCCTGGGCACGGTGATCGGACTGGATGGCGCTTCGGTGGGCGTGGTCGAGCATCTGCTGGCGGCGGTGGCGGGGGCCGAAATTGACGATCTCTTCGTCCGCCTGGACGGACCGGAACCGCCCATCCTGGATGGCGACGCCCTGTCCTATCTGGTCCTGCTGCGGCAGGCGGGCCGCCGGGAACAGGCGATGGCACGGCGGGCGCTGAAAGTGCTGAAGACCGTTGCGGTGGGGGACGAAAAAGCGCGCGCCTCTTTAAGTCCGGCCGATTCACGCACCTATCGTTTCGAGATCGGTTTCCCGAGCGCCGCCATCGGCACCCAGCGCTTCGACTTCGCCTTTTCGCGTGAGACCTTCGCGCAGCAGATCGCGCCCGCCCGCACCTTCGGTTTTGTCCAGGAGCTGGACTATCTGAAAAGCATCGACCGCGGCCATGGCGCGTCCTTCCAGAACAGCCTGGCGATAGACGGCGATACGGTGCTGAACCGCGAGATGATGCGCTTTGCCGACGAATTCGTGCGCCACAAGATCCTGGACGCCATTGGCGACATGGCCCTGGCCGGGGCGCCGCTGCTTGCCTGTTTTGAAGGCGTCCGTTCCGGCCATGGGCTGAACAACGCCCTGCTGCGGGCGCTTTTCGCCGATCCGGCGAACTATGCCTGGGTTGAAATTTGAACAGGTCCGCCTCCCCTTCGGCGCGAAGCGCCAGGAAGGGGAGGTGCCCGTAGCTGGCGAGGCGAGGCCGGTTAAGCCAGCGAAGGGCGGGTTCCACAATAAACTTCCGACACTTTTCCAATGGGGCGCCCTTTATGTATAAGGTGGGGAAGCCGCGCCCCGACGAAATCAGGCTGCATATAAGCCGTTGATTCTGTTGGTTAAACGTCGCGAGATGGAATCGCTGATGCCTGTAAAGCCCCTGCGCCCGTTGCGCGCCGCCCTTCTGGTCTTTTCCGCTGCGGCGCTGCTGGGCGGCTGCTCGCTGCTCAATGGCGAAGACACCGCCAAGAACAACGTCAACACCGACGCCGCCAATTACCGCGACCTGGCGATCGAGGCGATCTACGATTCCGGCTGGCGGCAGATCCGCGCCGGCCACTGGGACATCGCCGCCGGCATCTTCGACGAGATGGAACGCCAGCATCCCTATTCGCCCTGGGCGCGGCGCGCCATGCTGATGAGCGCCTTCTGCTCCTACCAGGCCAGTGATTACGCCAGCGCCATCGCCACCGCCGACCAGTATATCTCGCTGCATCCGGGCAGCGCCGAAGTCGCCTATGCCTTCTATCTCAAGGCGGTTTCGCTCTATGAGCAGATCGTCGATGTCGGCCGCGACCAGGCCAACACCCGCGACGCGCTGGTGGCGCTGCAAGACGTGGTGCAGCGGTTCCCCGATACCGAATATGCCCGCGACGCGACGTTGAAGATCGACCTTACCCTGGACCATCTTGCCGGCAAGGAGATGAGCATCGGGCGCTATTACCTGACGCGGGGCGACCAGATCGGGGCCATCAACCGCTTCCGGCTGGTGGTGGAGCAATATCAGACCACGCCGCAGATCGCCGAGGCGCTGGAGCGCCTGACCGAGGCCTATTACAGCCTGGGGCTGGACAATGAAGCCCAGACCGCCGCCGCCGTGCTGGGCGCCAACTATCCCGGCTCGGGCTGGTACCAGGATGCCTACAACATCCTGAAAGGTCGCCGCCTGGCGCCCAAGGAAGATACCGCTTCCTGGATCAGCAAGGCGTTCCACCGCATCCTCTGAATCGGCTAGGCTGGGTTCATGCTCAGCGCCCTGACCATCCGCGACATCGTCCTGATCGAGCAGGCGGCGCTGGAATTCGCCCCCGGCCTGAACGTCCTGACCGGCGAAACCGGGGCGGGCAAATCCATCCTGCTGGATTCGCTGGGCCTGGCGGTGGGCGGGCGCGGCCGCGCCACGCTGCGCGCCGGCGCCGCCCAGGGCGCTGCCACCGCATTGTTCGAACCGCCCGCCAAGCATCCGGCCCGCGCCCTGCTGGCCGCCCAGGAGATGGACGGCGAAGGGGATATCGTGCTGCGCCGCAGTCTGGCCGCCGATGGCAAGTCCAGGGCCTTCGTCAACGACCAGGCGGTGGGCGTCGGGTTGCTGAAGGATCTGGGCAGCCTGCTGCTGGAAGTGCATGGCCAGCAGGATGATCGCGGCCTGTTCGACAGCGCCACCCATCGGCTGCTGCTGGATGATTTCGGCGGCCTGGATACGGCGAAGGTGGCCGAAGCCCATGCCGCGCTGGCCATGGCGAAAGCGCGGCTGGCGGAGTTGAAGGCGCTGGCGGCCCGTGCCGCGGCCGAGGCCGATTTCATCAGGGCCGCGGCGCGCGAGCTTTCCGACTTCGCGCCGGAAACGGGCGAAGAGGAAAAGCTGGCGGCCACCCGCGCCCTGATGATGAACGCCAGCAAGCTGGCCGAGGAGATTTCCGCCGCCAGCGAAGCGCTGTCGGGCGAGCGCGGGGCGCAAAGCGGCCTGGCGCAGGCCCTAAAGCGGCTGTCGCGTCTCACGGTTGAAGCGCGGCCGCTGACGCATGGGGCCGAAGCCGCGCTCGAACAGGCCTATGCCCTGGCCGAGGAAGCGCGGCGGGAGCTGGATTCTCTGCTGACGCGCCTCGACACCGACACCGGCGCGCTGGAAAAGGCGGAGGAGCGGCTGTTCGCCCTGCGCGCCCTGGCGCGCAAATACGCCGTCCTGCCCGATGCTTTGCCGGCGCTGGCCGGCGAGTACCGGGCGAAGGAAGAGGCACTGGTTTCCGGCGGCGACCAGATCAGGAAAGCGGAAGCCCAGGTTGCCGCCGCACAGGCGGGCTATGACGCGGCCGCCGCGACGTTGTCGAAGGCCCGCGCTGCCGCTGCGAAAAAGTTGGAAGCCGCCGTCGCTGGCGAGCTGGCGCCGCTGAAGCTGGGCCACGCCCGCTTTCGCGTCACGCTGGAATCCCTGGCTGATGGCGGGGCCGCCGGCGCGGAACGCGTGCTGTTCGAGATCGCCACAGTGGAAGGGGCGCCTTTCGGCTCGCTCTCGAAGATCGCCTCGGGCGGCGAACTGGCGCGTTTTTCACTGGCGCTGAAGGTGGCGCTGGCGGGCGCTTCCGCGCCCGCCGCCATGGTGTTCGACGAGGTGGATCGCGGCGTCGGCGGCGCGGTGGCCGATGCCGTGGGCGAGCGGCTGCAGCGCCTGGCCGAGACCACCCAGGTGCTGCTGGTGACGCATTCGCCGCAGGTGGCGGCCCGTGCCGCGCGGCATTTCCGCATCTCGCGCAGCAAGGACAAGACGAAGATCGAGATGCTGGACGATGCGGAGCGGCTGGAGGAAATCGCCCGCATGCTCTCCGGCGCCGCCGTCACCGACGAAGCCCGCGCCGCCGCCCGCCGCCTGATGGCCGAGGCCGTTGTCTTGAAAGAGGGCGCGCCGGCGAAGAAACAGCGCAAAAGAGCATGACCAGTTCTATCCTTTTCCTCCCCCGTTTACGGGGGGCGGGTAGCGACAGCGTACCCGCGACCGCGAAGCGGTGGAGGGGGGCGATGTCTCGCCATCGCCGGTGCTTCTCCCCCCTCCGCCTCGCGGTGCTCGGCACCTCCCCCGTGAACGGGGGAGGAAAATGAAGCCCGTCGACAAGCTGACTTCCGCCGAGGCGGAAAAGGAACTCGACCGCCTGGCGAAGGACATCGCCGAACATGACCGGCGCTACTACCGCGAGGACGCGCCCAGCATTTCCGACGCCGACTATGACGCCATGCGCCGGCGCAATGCGCAGATCGAGGCGCGCTTTCCTTTGCTGGTGCGGCCCGACAGCCCCAGCCATCGCGTCGGCGCCAGGGCGAGCGAGAAATTCGGCAAGGTGGTGCATCGCGTGCCGATGCTGTCGCTGGACAATGCCTTCGACGACGAGGATGTCGGCGAATGGCTGGCGCGGGTGCGCCGCTTCCTGGGATTGAAGGAAGATGCCGAGATCGCCGTCACCGCCGAACCCAAGATTGACGGCCTGTCCGCTTCGCTGCGCTACGAGAATGGCGTCTTCGTCCAGGGCGCGACGCGCGGCGACGGCAGCGAAGGCGAAGACATCACGGCCAATCTGCGCACCATTGCCGATATCCCGCTGCGGCTGAAAGGCAGGCCGCCAAAGGTTCTGGAAGTGCGCGGCGAAGTCTACATGACCCACAAGGGCTTCGAGGCGCTGAACAAAAGGCAGGAGAAGGAGGGCAAGCAAACTTACGCAAATCCGCGCAATTCCGCCGCCGGCTCGGTGCGCCAGCTCGATCCCTCGATCACGGCGGGACGGACGCTGAATTTCTTCGCCTATACCTGGGGTGAGATCAGCGAGTTTCCTGCCGACACCCAGTCGGGCATGCTGGAAAAGTTCGAAGCCTATGGCTTTGTCGTCAACCCGCTGGTGAAACGCTGCGAGACGCTGGCGCAGGTTCTGAAATTCTATGAAGGCATCGCGGCGAAGCGGGCCAGGCTGGGCTATGACATAGACGGCGTGGTCTACAAGGTGGACAGCCTTCGCCTGCAGGAACGGCTGGGATTTGTCTCCCGCAGCCCGCGCTGGGCCATCGCCCACAAATTCCCCGCCGAGCAGGCCGAGACCGTGCTGGAGGATATCGAGATCCAGGTCGGCCGCACCGGCAAGCTGGCGCCGGTGGCGCGGCTGAAACCCGTGACGGTGGGCGGGGTGGTGGTGCAGAACGCCACCCTGCACAATGAGGACCAGATCGCGCGGCTGGACGCGCGCATCGGCGACACGGTGGTGATCCAGCGGGCCGGCGACGTCATCCCGCAGGTGGTGACGGTGCTCAAGGACAAGCGGCCGAAAAACGCCAAGCCCTACAAATTTCCCGACCGCTGCCCGATCTGCGGCAGCCATGCCGTGCGCGAGGTGGACGAAAAGACCGGCAAGATGGATGTGGACCGCCGCTGCACCGGCGGGCTGATCTGCGACGCCCAGACGGTGGAGCGGCTGAAATACTTCGTCGCCCGCGACGGCTTCGACATCGAGGGGCTGGGCGGCACCCTGATCGAACTGTTCCACGAAAAGGGATTGCTGAAGGAGCCGGCCGACATTTTCGCTCTCACCGAAAAGCCCCAGAAGGTGGCGAAGGTGCTGGCTGAACATCGCGCCGCGCTGAGCGAGGAGCGCCGCGAAGCCCAGGGCAGGGAGCCGGTGAAGACGGCAAAGGCGAAAAAGAAGGACGCGGAGGGCGAAGGCAAGCAGGTGGAAAACCTGATGGCCGCCATCGAGGCCCGCCGCACCATCGGCCTGGACCGGCTGATCAACGCGCTGGGCATCCGCCATGTCGGCGAGACCACGGCCCGGCTGATCGCGCGGCATTACCGCACCATTGACGCCTTCCTCGACGGCATGAAAGCCGAGAACGCCAAGGAAGAACTGGAAAGCCTGGAAGGGATCGGCGGCGTGGTGGCCGAGGCGATCCATGATTTCTTCGCCGAGAAGCACAATGTCAAGGCGCTGGACCGGCTGCTGGCCTGGCTGACGGTGACGCCGATGGCGGCGGCGGCGAAAACCTCGCCGGTTTCCGGCAAGACCGGGGTCTTCACCGGCCCGGTGGAGAAGATGACGCGGGCCGAGGCCAAGGCCCGCGCCGAGGCGCTGGGCGCCAAGGTGTCAGGCTCAGTGTCCGCCAAGACCGACATCGTGGTGGCGGGGCCGGGCGCGGGGTCAAAGCTCAAGGACGCGCAAAAGCACGGCGTCCAGGTGATGGATGAAGAGGCGTGGTTGAAGTTGATTGCAGGCTGATTCCATCACGCATTGTCATGGCCCGCAAATGCGGGCCATCCAGGTGACGCCTGAGTCGGCCGGGGTAATGGGTTCGATACTCTGTTCCACGACTTTCGCGTTTCACGCCAAACTGGATGGCCCGCACTCCGGCGGGCCATGACAAATTGGGCGCAGAAGCATAACGTCCAGGTGATGGACGAAGAGGCGTGGTTGAATCTGATCAGTGGCTAGTTGGCAATCTCTTTTGCCGGAAAGAACAGCAACGGAAATAGCCTGAATATACTGACGGCAATAAACGGAATTCCTAAAGTAAAAATGATAACGACGGCGATCCAGTTTGGCGCGCTAAGATAAGCGAGAGTTGCCTGGGCTGCGGTCAAGACTGCGACACCACCCGCGAAAATTAGCAATTCTCTTCCACTGCGCCCTAAATCGTGCAACCGCTTCGTGAAAGCCGCTAAGGAAACCCATAAAATCCCAAAATAGAGCAGGCAGAAAAGCGCGAACAGGCACCAGCTCTCGAGCGTCATTGGTTCGGCCGGCGTACTATACGTTACGGAGCTTCTGCTAAAGCCGCTCGCATCCCCCGATACAATTTCGTGATGGGTAACGGGAATCAAATCTGCCAAGAATTGAACAGGCAATAGCGCGAGCAATGTCAACCAAAGTGTTCCGCAGCCAATGCGCCCTTTAAAGCTGAACGGGTTGCCCATGCCGCGCTGCTCTCTTAAGAACTAGATCGCCACCGTCGCCCTATCCAGCCAGGCGCGGGTGTCCTCGTCCACCAGGTGCGAAAGCGAATCCCGCACCCTGGCGTGATAGAGGTTCAGCCATTCCCGTTCTTCCGCCGTCAGCAGGTCGGGATCGACCAGGTTGAGATCAATCGGCGCCAGGGTCAGGGTCTCGAAACCCATCATTTTCCGCTCGCCGCCCAGGTCCTTCAGTTCGGTGACAACCACCAGATTCTCGATCCGGATGCCGTATTCCCCGGTCTTGTAGAAGCCGGGCTCGTTGGAGCAGATCATGCCCGGCAGCAGCGGCTGCGCCACCGGCCGCTTGGAGATGTTCTGCGGCCCTTCATGCACCGAGAGGTAGGAGCCGACGCCATGGCCGGTGCCATGGTCGTAATCCAGTCCCGCCTCCCACAATGGCCGCCGCGCGAAACTGTCGAGCTGCATGCCGATGGTGCCTTCGGGGAAATGCGCCGTCGCCAGCGCGATATGGCCCTTGAGCACGCGGGTGAAGCGGTCCTTCATTTCCGCCGTCGCTTCGCCCACCATGACCGTGCGGGTGACATCGGTGGTGCCGTCGGGATATTGCGCGCCGCTATCCAGCAGGAACATCTCGTTGCGCCCGATGACGCGGTTGCTGGAGCGCGTGACGCGGTAATGCACGATGGCGCCGTTGCCGCCCGCCCCGGTGATGGTGTCGAAGGAAAGGTCCTTCAGGCAGCCGGTCGCGGCGCGAAAGCCCTCCAGCGCCTCGGCCGCCGCGATCTCGCTCAACTTGCCGTCGGCCGAAGCGACCGCGAACCAGGCAAGGAACCTGCTCAGCGCCGCGCCATCGCGCAGATGCGCCTTCCTCATGCCTTCGATTTCCAGCGGGTTCTTGCAGGCCTTGGGCAGCAGGCAGGGGTCGGGCGCGCGCAGGATCTTCGCCCCCATGCGCGAAAGCCGGTCGAAGATGGCGCTGGCGGCGGTGGCGGGATCGGCCAGCACGGTCCTGCCTTTCAGCGCATCCAGCGCCGCCTCGAACTCCGCCGGATCGCGCAGCCGCACTTCATTGCCCAGATGCGCCACAAGGTCGGGGCTGCGCTTTGCCTCGGCCAGGAACAGGTCGCTGCTGGCATCGTCATGCAGAATGGCGAAGCCCAGCGCGAAAGGCGTGTGCGGCAGGTCGTGCCCACGAATATTTTGCAGCCAGCAGACGGAATCCGCCAACGTGATCACCGCCGCCTGGGCGCCCTGCGCCTTCAGGCCTTCCGCCAGCCGCAGCCGCTTGGCCTCCGCCTGTTCGCCCGCCAGGTTGAAGGCATGCGGCACGGCCCTGGCCAAAGGCGGCGGCGGCTGATCGCTCCACACCGCGTCGATGGGATTGCTTTCCACTGCCACCAGCATCGCGCCCGCCCGCTCGCAGGCGGCTTTGAGGTGCGCCATGCCGTTGGCCGTGTGCAGCCAGGGATCGAAGCCCAGCTTGGCGCCCTTGGCCAAAACGCCCGGCAGCCAGCCCTGCGGCCCTTCCGCCACCAGGTCGCGCGGCTCGAACAGGCTGAGATCGGTCTGGTTCCTTACCTGCAAGGTGTAGCGGCCATCGACAAACACCGCCGCCTTGTCCGCCAGCACCACTGCGGCCCCGGCCGAGCCGGTGAAGGCGGTCAGCCAGGCCAGCCGTTCGTCATGCGGGGCGAGATATTCATCCTGCTGCGCGTCGCTGTGCGGCACGACGAAACCGTCCAGCCCGCGCGATTTCAGCTCGGCCCGCAGCGCCTTCAGGCGCGGGGCGCACTGCGCCTTGTCGGAAACCTCGTCGAAGCTCTGGAACGGGACATGCTTGTTCATGGACCAAGCCTAGACCTATGGCTTTTCCAATAAAAGCGCACTCCAGGGTCCCATGCGGCGGCGGCCCAGCAGCCGCAGGCGCGGATAGAAGCTGGTGACCAGCTTTTCCTGGTTCCGCAGCAGCCCCGACAGCAGCAGCGTGCCGCCGGGCGCCAGCGCGCGGGTAATCGCAGGGGCCAGGCGCGTGAGCGGCCCGGCCAGGATGTTGACGATGAGCAGGTCATAAGGTGCGCCGCGCGCCAGCAGCGGATTGTCCAGCCCGTCGGCGGTGACGGCCAGGACCAGCGGCCCCACGCCGTTGGCGCGCGCATTCTCGCGTGCCACCGCCACCGCCACCGGATCGATGTCCGAGGCCAGCACGGGCCGCTTCCACAATTTCGCCGCGCCAATGGCCAGCAGGCCCGTGCCGGTGCCGAGGTCCAGCACATGGCGGAAGGCGGCGCGCCCGCGCGCCAGGTCGCTCAACACGCCAAGACAAAGCGCGGTAGTTTCGTGATGGCCGGTACCGAAGGCCAGCCCCGCCTCGATCTTCATCGCGATCACGCCATGCGGCACGGCGCCGGAGTCATGCGCGCCATGGACGAAAAAGCGCCCGGCCCTGACCGGCGGCAGCCCTTCCTGGGAGAGGCGAATCCAGTCCTGATCGGGCAGCGGCGCCACCGTCACGGCGCGGCCGGCCAGGCGCGACAGAAAGCCGGCGTCGGGTTCTTCCGCATACAGCGCTTCCACCACCGCCCCGTCGGCAAACGGCTCCTCGGCGATCAGCACCGCCTGGGCGCTGCCTTCCAGCTCCAGCGAGGCGGCGATGTCGGGGGCCTCGGCCTTGGCCAGCGCCACCGAGGCTTTCCAGAGTGGGGGGTGTGTCATGGCCATTTCCTCTCCCGTTCACGGGGGAGGTGGCGCGCAGCGTGCGACGGAGGGGGGAGCGGCATCATGGTGGCTGCCGATATGCCGTGCTAGGCTTGACCGGTCAATGTTGGGGGCGTCAATGACGGGGGAAACCATGAAGCGCCTTCTGTTCGCCGCCGCGCTGCTTTGCGCCGTCATGCCCGCATGCGCCCAGACTGCGGCGCCGCAGAAACTCTTCGCCTCCGCCGCCGAGGTCGAGCAGGCGATGGCCAAGGCGAAAGCCGCGCACAAGGGCGACGACACCAACACGGTGGAAGTGCTGGCCACGGTCGGGCCCTATCCGGTGCAGCTGGAATACCGCACCGGCAACACCGCGCCGTCGGTGCATACGGTGCAGGCCGAGCTGATCTATGTCGTGGATGGCGGCTGCACCATAATCATGGGCGGCACGCTGGTGAATCCCAGGCCCAACGGCACGAATGTTTCCGGCACTTCGGTCACCGGCGGCAGCCCGCAAAAGCTGGCGAAGGGCGATTACATCCTGGTGCCGGCGGGCACGCCGCACTGGGTGACCGACGTGCAGGGCGGCCGCTTTGTCTCGATCACGCTGCACATGCCGATGACGGCGCCATAGGGGATATCATGAAGAAGCTGCTTCTTGCCGCTCTGGTGGCGCTGCCCGTATCCGCTTCGGCGCAAGCGCCCGCGACTGTCATTAGTGGCGGCCAGATGGCGCAGATCATGGCCAAGGCCGCGGCCGACCAGGCCGCCAGGCCCTCGCCCAACCAGCATGAGCCCATCATCAGCGCGCCGCCCTATTCGCTGGTGCTGGAGCGGCGGGTGGGCAATGCGCCCTCGGCGCTCCATCCCGCCCATGCCGAACTGCTGATCATCCTGGAGGGATCGGGAACATTGACCACCGGCGGCACGATGGCGGGCGCCGGCGCCCTCAATGGCAACACCATCAACGGCACCGGCGTGAGCGGCGGGGTGGACCAGCACATCACCAAGGGCGACTTCGTGCTGGTGCCGGAAGGAACGCCGCATGCGATCCTGCCCGATGGCGGCGCCCCGCTGCAGTTGGCCAGCATGCTGATCCCGCATGCGGCGGGCGCGCCGGCCGGGCGCGGTGCGCCCAAGCTGATCACCCATGCCAGCGACCTGCCGGCGATGATCGAGAAAGCCAGGGCGGCGGTTCCCGCCAGCGCCCGCTTCTTCGGCGGCGACACGCTTCTGTCGCTGGGCTCCATCCGGGTCGGGCTGGAATACCGCTCGCCCAAGGGCATTGCCTCGGTGCACAAGAATGATGGCGAGTTCATGTATGTCATCACCGGCGAAGGCCACATCCCCACCGGCGGCACGGTGGTGAACCCCAAGGACACCGGCGCCAACATTGACGGCGACGCTATGGAAGGGGCCACCGATCACCTGATGAAGACGGGGGATTTCATCTTCGTGCCCAAGGGCCTGCCGCACGCCGCCATCAGCGACGGCGTCTTCGTGCTGGCGACGCTGCATGTGCAATGAGCGGCGCGCGTAGCGCGTGAGCGGGTCCAGTGGACCCGCGAGAGCGAATTGCGCCGCGAGCTTGGGCGAGCGGCCGAGGCAGCAAGCAAAGCTTTGTGAAACGGCTATGCCCGGCCGACAAACCGTAAATCAGGTCGGGAAGTATTCCCTCATGCATTTGGCAAAATTTGCATGGTAGGCGTCACTCGTTCTTAGCGCGTCGAGGTATCCGTCAGTTTTCGTGATGGAAAAAACTATATCGGTACTCAGTCTTTTCAGATGAACGTGCACACGATGGTCTGCTTTCACGCCCCATCCATCGGGCGCTCTTCCAATTAGAATTGGGGGAGAAAGCGGTTCCAACGATAGGCTAGGGGATGCGTCAGTTTCGTCCACGCGCCATGTAATCAAGCGACGGGGCTCACCGTCGAAATCCTTAGCCGTTCTGCGGGCATGGGTATCTAGAACATCATATGGATGGGCTAGATGAGCTACTTTGTGACGAAAGCAATTATACAATATAGCAAGAAGCAATGGCTCATACTGATTGGGCATAAATTCTTTGGCATAATTCTTTAAGTCACTTAGTCGAGGTTCAAGCGTGCCAGCGTATAGACCGCTGAACATATCCAAAACTCCTATACACGCCATCAGGCACGGAAAGTACGCATGTTTACCTGCGGAGTTAGGGGAGAGACAAATGCTAACATCTTTATCGAATCGCTCGAGGTTCCACCTCGCAAAGCCCTCAGCGAATTTGACCAAATCGCCACCTTGTAGAACTTGGCGGGGATTATTCATCCCCTGCTCACAAACTGATCAATCACCTTCTTCTCGCCCGCCTTGTCGAAGCTGACCGTGAGCTTGTTGCCTTCGACGAACAGCACCCGGCCATAGCCGAACTTCTGGTGGAAGACGCGGTCGCCCTGGGCATAGGCCGAAGCGCCGGGGTCGGAGGTCTGCACCGTCCAGCTTTGCGCCTCGATCATGGGCGGCCGCGGGCGCTGGTAGTTCGCCGCCGCGCGGTTGACCTGGGCCCGCTTCCAGCCCGGTGAATCATAGGTACTGCCGAAACTTTGCCCGCCGGCATTGTCGCGGAAGCCGGCCGCGCCGCCGTAAAAGCCTTCGTCCATCACGGTCTCGACATGGGCTTCGGGGATTTCCTTCAGGAAGCGCGAGGGCAGGGCGCTTTGCCAGGCACCATGCACCCGGCGGTTGGCGGCGAAACTGGCGCGCACCCGCTTCCTCGCCCGCGTCAGGCCGACATAGGCCAGGCGGCGTTCCTCCTCCAGCCCGGCCAGGCCGCTTTCGTCCATGGTCCGCTGCGAGGGAAACAGGCCTTCCTCCCAGCCGGGCAGGAACACCGTGTCGAACTCCAGCCCCTTGGCGGCATGAAGCGTCATCAGGTTGATGCGGTCGCCCGATTCATCCTGGGCGATCTCCATCACCAGCGAGACATGCTCCAGGAAACCGGCCAGGCTCTCGAACGCCTCCATCGAGCGTACCAGTTCCTTGAGGTTGTCCAGCCGGCCCGGCGCCTCTGCCGACTTGTCGGCCTTGAGCATGTCGGTATAGCCGCTTTCCTCCAGCACCATTTCGGCCAGTTCGGCATGCGGCAGCACTTTCGCCGTCTCGGTCCAGCGGGCGATGTTGGCGGTCAACTCGCCCAGCGCCTTGCGCGCCTTGGGCGGCAGCTCGTCGGAATCGGAAATGGCGCGCGCCGACGACAGCAGCGGCATCTGGTGGCCGCGGGCGAAGGCGTGCAGGGTGGCGAGCGAGGCGTCGCCAATCCCGCGCTTGGGCTTGTTGACGATGCGCTCGAAGGCCAGGTCGTCATCGCCCTGCGCGATCAGGCGCAGATAGGCCATGGCGTCGCGGATTTCCTGCCGCTCATAGAAGCGGGGGCCGCCGATGACGCGGTAAGGAAGCCCAAGGGAAATAAACCGGTCCTCGAATTCGCGCATCTGGAAGGAGGCGCGCACCAGGATCGCCATCTGGCCGTAGGGATGGCCCTGGCGGTGCAGGTCTTCGGCCTCGCCGGCGACATTGCGGGCTTCCTCCTCGGCGTCCCACACGCCCTCGACCTTGATCTTCTCGCCGGGCTGCCCTTCCGTCCACAGCGTCTTGCCCAGGCGGCCCTTGTTGGCGGCGATCAGGCCGGAGGCCGCGCCCAGGATCACCGGCGTCGAGCGGTAGTTGCGCTCCAGCCGCACGACCTTGGCGCCGGGAAAGTCGCGCTCGAAGCGCAATATGTTTTCCACCTCCGCCCCGCGCCAGGCATAGATGGACTGGTCGTCATCGCCCACGACGCAGACATTGCCGGATGCGCCGGCCAGCAGCTTCAGCCAGAGATACTGCACCACATTGGTGTCCTGGTATTCGTCCACCAGCATGTAGCGAAAGCGGTCGCGGTAATCGGCCAGGATGTCGGGATGCTGACGCAGGATGTGCAGCACTTCCAGCAGCAGGTCGCCGAAATCGGCGGCGTTCAGCGCCTTCAGCCGCTCCTGGTACTGGCGGTAAAGCAGCTTGCCCTTGCCGAAGGCGTAGGCGCCGGCCTCGCCTTCGTTGACGTCATCGGGGCGCAGGCCCCGGTTCTTCCAGCCATCGATCATCGCCGCCAGGGTGCGGGCCGGCCAGCGCTTCTCGTCGATGCCTTCGGCCTCGATCAGCTGCTTCATCAGCCGCAGCTGGTCGTCGGCGTCCAGGATGGTGAAGTTGGATTTCAATCCCGCCAGTTCGGCATGGCGGCGCAACATGCGCGCGCCGATGCTGTGGAAGGTACCCAGCCAGGCCATGCCCTCGACCACGCCGCCGATCAGGGCGCCGATGCGCTCCTTCATCTCGCGCGCCGCCTTGTTGGTGAAGGTGACGGCCAGGATCTGCCCCGGCCAGGCGCGGCGGGTGGCAAGGATATGGGCCAGCCGCGTGGTCAGGACGCGGGTCTTGCCGGTGCCGGCGCCGGCCAGCACCAGCACCGGACCGTCGACGGTTTCCACCGCCAGGCGCTGTTCGGGATTGAGGCCCTTCAGATACTCGGGCTCGCGCGGCACCGGCGGGCTGGTGTCGCCGCCAAAGGCGTCATCAAGCGGGTCAGACCAGCCGCTCATGGCAAAAACGCAGATTCGAAAGGCATGAGAACGATATTAGAACGCGGTGGGGGCAAATCCCATCTAATTATCCTCATTTTCCAGCTTATGGCCGGAAAGTCGCTGCGAGGCCTGTTCCTTGCGGGCTTCTTCCAGTTTCCGCGTCGTCTTCGGGGTTCCGTGGGCGATGCGGCTGGCCTGCGCCGTCTTGTCCTTTTCGGACCGGGCTTTCGCCTTGCGGGCACGGCGCAGGTTGATCAGGTCCGCCATGGCGCAGGATTACGACTGCGCCCGCACCAGGGCAAGGGCATGCAGGCGCAGCGCGCTGGCCAGGGGCCGCTCGCCGCGCTGGGCGTCGATCTGGCCCACCAGTGATGCCAGGCTGCTGCCCCGCGTGGCCTTTTCCAGCACCGCCCAGAATTCCGCCTCCAGCGCCACGCTGGTGCGATGGCCGGAGAGGGAGAAGGATTTTTTCTTCAGCATGGCTTCAGTCCGGGGCTTTTCCCTTTGCCCTGAAACTCTCCATGGCCGGCCTTGAGCCGGCCATCCAGAGCCACAAACACTGCTGCTTGCTGCCCCTGGGTGGGCGGGTCAAGCCCGCCCATGGTGAAACCGAAGGGGCTCATCGTATCGCCCGCCAGTCCAGGATATCGAGCTGCCGCGCCAGCTTGCCACCACCGGGGCGCGGCGGCATCAGCACCTTGGGCTTTTTCAGCCTCGCCACCGCGCCGGCCGCGATCACCGCGTTGCGGTCGGTCCAGCCGTCGGTGTCCAGCAGCCGCGCGCGCGACCAGATGCGCCGCATCCGCCGCACCAGCCGGTCGGGAATGCGGTCATCGTCATCGGCCACGATCACGTTCATCAGGAACAGGCCGCCGCGCGGCTTCAGCCGCGCCTTCGCCAGCCTGAAGAAAGGCGCGCGCATGAAGGCGTCTGGCATGCCGTCCCTGCCGAAGGCATCCAGCACGATGGCGTCGAAGCGGCGGCGATGGCGCTTCAGCCACCTTATGCCGTCGCCGACATGGCAGGTCACCGCCTGGGGCAGAAGGAAATATTTTCGCGCGATGGCGAAGCTGAAGCGATGCAGGTCCACCACCGTCACCCTGACCCCGGCGCGCACCAGCATGGTCGCCAGGGTGCCGCCGCCGCAGCCGATCATCAGCACGTCCTTCGCCTGCGCCTGCATCAGGAAATAATGCATGGCATGGATATAGTCGGCGGTGGAAACGCCCGCCGCATCGGCGGCGCTCTGGTGGTATTCGCCCTGCCAGTAGCTGACCCTGCCGCTCCGCCCATCGCGGATGATGTAGTGCCCCGGCGCGGCGATGATGCGTTGGGTAGGCACTATCTGGGATGGATCATGTCTTCCGGCTTGACCACGGCGTCGAACTCTTCCGCCGTGACATAGCCGCCGCCCACCGCTTCTTCCTTGAGTGTCGTGCCGTTCTTGTGCGCGGTCTTGGCGATCCTGGCGGCATTGTCATAGCCGATCCTGGGCGCCAGCGCAGTCACCAGCATCAGCGATCTTTCAAGGCCGGCCTTGATGTTGTCTAGGCGTGGCTCGATCCCCACCACGCAATTGTCGGTGAAGCTCACCGCTGCGTCGGCCATCAATTTCACCGACTGCAGGAAATTGTAGGCCATCACCGGGTTGTAGACGTTGAGTTCGAAATGGCCCTGGCTGTCGGCAAAGGTCAGGGCCGCATTGTTGCCGAAGATCTGAACGCAGACCTGGGTCATGGCCTCGCACTGGGTGGGGTTGACCTTGCCCGGCATGATCGAGGAACCCGGCTCATTCTCCGGCAGCGCCAGTTCGCCCAGGCCCGAGCGCGGCCCCGAACCGAGCAGGCGAATGTCATTGGCGATCTTGAACAGTGACGCCGCCACCGTGTTGATGGCGCCATGGGCAAAGACCATGGCGTCATGGGCGGCCAGGGCCTCGAACTTGTTGGGGGCGGTGGTGAAGGCCAGGCCGGTGATGGCGGCGATGCGCTCGGCCACCATCCTGTCAAAGCCGATAGGCGCATTCAGGCCGGTGCCCACCGCCGTGCCGCCCTGGGCCAGCTGCATCAGTTTCGGCAGGCTCTGCTCGATGCGCTCGATGCCGTTCCTCACCTGCGCCGCATAGCCGGAAAATTCCTGCCCCAGGGTGATGGGCGTGGCGTCCTGGGTGTGGGTGCGGCCGATCTTGATGATGTCCTTCCACGCCGCGGCCTTCGCATCCAGCGCCGCCAGCAGATGCCTCAGCGCCGGCACCAGCGTCTTCACCACTTCCTCCGCCGCCGCCACATGCATGGCGGTGGGATAGGTGTCGTTGGACGACTGGCTCATGTTGACATGGTCGTTGGGATGGACCGGCTTCTTGCTGCCCATCGCCCCGCCCAGCATCTCGATGGCGCGGTTGGAGATCACTTCGTTGGCGTTCATGTTGGACTGGGTGCCCGAGCCGGTCTGCCACACCGAAAGCGGAAAGTGATCGTTGAGCTTGCCGTCGATCACTTCCTGGGCGGCGGCGATGATGGTCTGGCCCAGCTTGGGGTCCAGCCCCGCCAGCTTCATGTTGGTTTCGGCGGCGGCGCGCTTGATGATCCCCAGGGCACGGATGATCGAGGCGGGCTGCTTCTCCCAGCCGATCTTGAAATTGCCCAGGGAACGCTCGGCCTGCGCCCCCCAATAGCGCGTGACATCAACCTCGATGGGGCCGAACGTATCCGTTTCGGTGCGGGTTTTGGTCACGGCGCGGGCCCCTCAAGACAGGGGTCCCGCGTACTATTTCTTGCGGAAAGAGTCGAGGCTGACGACCTCGCCCGGGTGCGGCTTTTCCGGCGCCAGGGCGGCATCGGGGGTGCCTTCGGCCGCCTCTGACGGCGCGTCGCCGACCGGGGCGGGGACCGCCACCGGGACGGGGGCCATCTTGGCGTCCAGCTCGCCGCGGAACTGCAGCCCGAACTGCACGCCGGGGTCGAAAAAGGCGGTCAGCGCCGCGAAGGGAATATGCAGCGGCGCCGGCAGCTTCTTGAAGGTCAGCGTCACCTCGAAATAATCCTCCTTCACCTTCAGCGCCCAATACTGGTGCTGGATGATGATGGTCATTTCGTCGGGATACTGCTCGCGCAGGAAGTCGGGAATGTCGACGCCGTCGGCATGGGTCTTGAAGGTGAGATAGAAATGATGCGCCCCGATCAGGCCAGACTTCTCGATCCGGCGCAGGGCCTCGCGCACGACGCCGCGCAGGGCCGCGTCGGTCAGGGCCTGGTAGCCGATAAAGTCCTTCGCCATGGGCGGCAAGACTAAGCCGGGCGGTGCCCAAGTCAATTGGGGGAAGTGCGGACAAGCCGTCACAATTTGAGGGATGTTCGAGGGAATCGGGGAAAGAAGTGGGCGGTGTTTCTGTTGCCCGGTACACCGCCCGAAACCGCGCTTACCTAATCAATTAGGCAGCGAGCACCATTTCATTATCGTTGGCACTTGTACGATTAGCCCGATAACGGCGGAACCATACCGGGCGAAAGGACAGCCTTTACACGTCCGTCGATCCTGTTTCGCCCCCACCATTCCCCTCCGCGTTTGGAGGATTTATTCCCCGAAGCCCCAAAAGGGGCGAAGGGGAATGGTGGAGGCGCCGGGTACTGCCCCCGGGTCCGGGCCGCTTATTACGAAGCCGTTTATCGCCATAGCCGGCAAGCCGGCCTTTCCAATATAGGCACTGGGCGTTAATTTTGAAACTGCTCGAGTCTGCCCCCGGAACCCTTGAGGAAATGCGTCAATATCTGGATCTGCTGCGCCTTGCCCTGGAAACGGGCGTGGAAAAGCATGACCGCACCGGCACCGGAACGAAGTCGCTGTTCGGCCACCAGATGCGCTTCGACCTGGGCCAGGGCTTTCCCATGGTCACCACCAAGAAGCTGCACCTGAAATCCATCATCTATGAACTGCTCTGGTTCCTGCGCGGCGAAACCAATGTCCACTGGCTGCAGGAGCATGGCGTCACCATCTGGGACGAATGGGCCGACGCCAATGGCGAACTCGGCCCGGTCTATGGCTATCAGTGGCGAAGCTGGCCTGCCAAGGGTGACGGCACCATCGACCAGATCGCCAATCTGATCGCCGACATCCGGCGCAATCCCGATTCCCGCCGCCTGATCGTCACCGCCTGGAATCCGGCCGACGTGCCGAAGATGGCGCTGCCGCCCTGCCATTGCCTGTTCCAGTTCTATGTCGCGAACGGCAAGCTGAGCTGCCAGCTTTACCAGCGCAGCGCCGACATCTTCCTGGGGGTGCCGTTCAACATCGCCTCTTATGCGCTTCTGACCCTGATGGTGGCGCAGGTGACCGGCCTCAAGCCGGGCGAGTTTGTGCACAGCTTCGGCGATGCGCATCTCTATCTGAACCACATCGACCAGGCGAAGGAACAGCTTTCGCGCGCACCCCTGCCGCTGCCCACCATGCGGCTCAACCCGGCAGTGAAGGATATTTTTGACTTCAAGTTCGAGGACTTCACCCTGGAAAACTACCAGGCGCATCCCTCGATCAAGGCGCCGATCGCGGTTTGACTGTTCTTCAACTGTCATGGCCCGCGAATGCGGGCCACCCAGGTGACGCAGACTCTTCTGCCGACAATCGGGCTGTCCCAACTGGATGGCCCACACTCTGGTGGGCCATGACAAGGCAGTGGTTGCGCCCTTCCTAGCCCCCTCCTAATCTCACTGCAAACAAAGGCAGGGGGATCGCCATGACGCTCAATCGCCGCAAGCTGCTGGGTGGCCTGATGGCATCGGCCGCCACCGCGCCGCTCTGGGCCCCGCCCTCGGCCGAGGCGCTGGGGCTTCCCGCGGGCGACACCATCAAGCGCATCCGCTACTACACCACCGGCGCCGATGCCGCCGGCCGCGGCGACGCTTCGGGCATCGAGCACCAGCCCACCTTCAACCAGTCCACCAACATCGTCACCATCGAGACCGCTTCAGGCCTGACCGGTATCGGCGAGGGCGGGGCGCCCTCCACCATGCAGCAATGCGCCGAAATGCTGATCGGCGCCGATCCCTTCCGCACCGAGCAGCTCTGGCAGCAGATGTTCCGCGGCTATTTCTATCCCGCCGGCCATGAGAAGCAGCACGCCCTGGGTGCGCTCGACCTGGCGCTGTGGGACATCAAGGGCAAGGCGCTGGGCGTGCCGGTCTGGCAGCTTCTGGGCGGCAAGGCGCGCGACCATGTCGAATGCTATGCCACGGGCTACCAGACGCCGCGCGGCGGCACCCTGGAGGATGCGGGGCGCGCCTGCATCGCCGAAGGCTTCCGCGCCTATCGTCATTCCCTGGGCGGCCCGCGCGAGATGGACCGCTTCAAGGAGGTGGACCGCATCGCCGCCGATTGCGCCCTCCTGGCCAAGGGCACGGGTTCAGGCGGCTGGGCGATTGATTTCCACCAGGAGCTGGACCCGGAAGACGCCATCACCCTGTGCGACCTGATCCAGCCGCTCAAGCCCTATTTCGTCGAGGACCTGGTGCGGACCGAGAACACCGAGGTCTATCGCTCCATCCGGCCGCGCACCCATGTCCCCATCGCGGTGGGCGAGGAATATGGCGCCAAATGGGATATCTCCACCCTGATCGAGAACCAGCTGATCGATTATGCCCGCTGCACCTCGCCCAATGTCGGCGGCATCACCGAATACATGAAGATCTGCGCCCTGGCCGAAACCCATCTCTGCGGCATGATCCCGCATTTCACCGGCCCGATCGGCGAGGCTTCGCTGGTGCATTGCCTCACCGCCACTTCGGTGCCGGCGCTGATGGAGATGACGGGCGCTGGCCGGCGGGCCTGGCCGCATCTGCCTGAGGCCTATGACTTTCATGACGGCAAGCTCTGGCCCAACGACCGGCCGGGCCTGGGCGTGACGCTGGACACCAGGCCGCTGAAGCTGGTGGGCGAATGGAGCACGCGTTTCATGCCGATCCAGATGAACCATCGCCCGGATGGTTCCTTCACGAACTGGTAGGGCCATGACGCTTTCGGAACTGTCGGACATCGGAAGCCTGGCCAGCGGCCTTGGCGTTATCGCTTCGCTGATCTTTGTCGGCCTGCAATTGCGCCAGAACACCAAGGCGGTGCGGGCGGCGGCATCGCAGGCGCATGTCAATACCTGGCACGAATTGTCGACGGCCGTCATCGAACACGCGGATTTTGCGCAAATCTGGCGTCTGGGCCTGGAAGACATCAACGCCCTTGACGCGAATCAAAGGGTCCGCTTTTACGCCAATGCCTCCGCCATTTTTCGCTTTGTGCAGGGTTCATGGCTGCAATGGCGTGATGGGCACCTGGATGATTGCCATTGGGAAATCGCCCAGAGCGTGGTCGTCCTGTTTGCCAGCCAGCCCGGCATGCAGTCCTACTGGCAGATGCGCCGCATGAACTATAGCAAGGCCTTCCGCGACTGGTATGAGGCGTTGCCGCAGGCAAGGCCGGTCAGCCTTTATGGGCCGCTTGAAACCTGAGCGGGCCTGCTACCGGCGGGTTCCGGTCCTCTCCGGATTCTGACGGATATTTAAGTGCGCCCGGGCGGCACAAAGGGTGGCGGTGCGGCGTTTTTCGGCTGTACCGAAAGGAGCCGTCCATGCGTCTCAAATCCATCATCCTGCCGGCCCTGCTGGCCGCAACCGCCGTCGCGCTCTCCACTGCCGGCGCTTCTGCCGTCGTGGTCTGCAACAGGGAAGGCGATTGCTGGCACACCGACACCCGCTATCGCTATCCCGGCACGGGCTACACCTATCACCCCGACGATTGGTATTTTCACCAGACCTGGGACGCCAATCATCGCTGGCGCGAATACAACAGGGGCCGCGGTTACTGGAAAGGCGGCGTCTGGGTCACCTTCTAGGGTCCAGTTGATCTTCATGAGAGAGCCCGGCACAGCGCCGGGCTCTTTTGCTATCCGGCGGCGCGAAAGGCTTCCACCGCCGCCTTCGCCCGGCGCGCGATCTCGGCATCGTCGTAGTCGGGCTTGAACAGGTCGCTGCCCAGGCCGAAGCCGGACGCGCCGGCGGCGCGCCATTCCTTCATGTTTGAGGGATTGACCCCCCCCACGGCATAGACCTTCGCCGCAGGCGGAAGGATCACCAGCATGGCCTTGAGATGGCCGATGCCAAGGCTGGTGGCGGGAAAGAGCTTGAGATCGCGCGCCCCGGCGTTGAAAGCGCCATAGGCCTCGCTGGGGGTCATGATGCCGGGCATGGGATGCAGGCCCCTTTCCACCGCGCGCGCGATCACCGCCGCGTCGGTGTGGGGCGACACCGCCAGCCTGCCACCCGCGGCAGCGACACGATCCACCTCTTGCGGGGTGGTGACTGTACCCGCGCCGGTCAGGGCTTCTCCGTCGAAGCGCCGGGCCAGCAACTCGATGCTCTTGAAGGGTTCCGGCGAATTGAGTGGCACCTCGATGGCGCGGATGCCGGCGGCGAAGATCGCCTCCGCCACCTTTTCCACCCGCGCCGGCGTGACACCGCGCAGGATGGCGACAAGGGGGAGCTGGGTGAGGGCGTCAGACATGGGTGCTATCCGTAAAGATGGGTATTCAGGAAGGCGAGGCCGGACAGAACCGTTTCTTCGCCATCCAGCGCCATCGCGGCCATGCCGCGATCCTTCAGCGCCGTTTCATACAGCGCCGCCAGCGCCGGGGTGCAGACCAGCACGATTTCGCCCTCCGGCGCAAACAGCCGCAAGGCGGCATCGACTTCCGCGCCGATGATCAGGCCGGAGAGATAGGAGGCGGCTTCTTCTTTCGCGATCTCGCCGTTCAGCTGCAGGCTGCGGGTGCTGAACAGCAGATGCAGCAGCCCCGCGGGATCGCGCGCCGCCGCCAGCCCCGCGGCGAACGCGGCATGACCGGAACTCGCCTCTTGCGCGCCGCGCGCCAGCACACTGTGCTGCGACAGCAGCGCGAACAATTCCCCCGACAGCGCCGACTGAAAGCGCATGACCGTTCCGTCCTCGACCAGCACCCATTTGGCGTGGGTGCCGGGCAGGCAGAACAGGCGCCTGCCGCGCCGCAGCTCGGGTTTCAGGCGCAGCGCTCCCAGCAACTGGGTTTCCTCACCCCGCATCACGTCAAACAGGCCGCTGGCGTTGCTGCAGCAGAGGCCCGGAATGATGGCGATGGCCCGGCCATCCTGTTTAAATCGAAGCGCCGCCCCTGCGATGGCTTCGGGGGCGGCGGGGCAGGGGCAATAGGGCGCCTCTCGCCAGCCGATGGTCGAGCCGACCATGCCGCTGAGGACTGCCGGTGCGTCCCAGTCCTTGGTCAGGTCGGCGAAAATTTCCGCCGCGCGCGTGCCGGCTTGCGCGATGCCCGGTCCCTCGCGCCGCGCCTCTACCGCGCCCTGGCCGTCGCAGAGAAACAGCCTGAGCCGGCTGGTGCCCCAATCGCCGCCGATGAAGCTCGTGGTCACGCCTTGTCCAGCATGGTGGCGAGACGGTCCCGCATGGCGGCGAAGACGGATTCCCATGTGCCGGGCGTCTCCTGCCGGAACAGCGTCATGGTGGGATACCAGGGCGAACCGCTCTGCTGCAGCTGCCAGCGCCACTCCGCATTGCGCTTCAGGGCGGTCCAGACCGGCCGGCCCAGCGCGCCCGCCAGATGCGCCACCGAGGTGTCGCAGCTTATGACGAGATCCAGCGAGGCCATCACCGCGGCGGTATCGACAAAGGCGTCGGGGCCGGCGTCGAAATCCTCGCCCAGGGTTTCAACCTCCATGCCGGCCGGCAGCTTGTCCAGCTGGGACAGGCCGTCCTGTTTCTGCAGGCTGATCAGCCGCACGCCCGGGATGGCGGCAAGAGGAAGGAAGGCGGCGAGCGGGATGGAGCGATCCAGCCCCTGGAGCGTGTCCGGGCTGCCGGCCCAGCAGATGCCGATCTTGAAGCCCTGCGACCCGATGCGGTCCCGCCATTTCCCGACCAGCGCCGCTTGCGGATGCAGATAGGGAATCTCCGCCGGGATGGTGGAGGGAAGGGTACCGAAGACCAGCGGCAGGCTGGATTGCGGAATATGAAAGTCGAACGCGGCGGGCACGGTTTGGCGCGGCAGAATCTCGTTCGCCAGATCCTGGCCGGAAAACAGCCGTGTGAGCCTGCCCTTGGGCGAGAAGATCACTTTCGCGCCGCGCCGCCGCACCAGCGGCAAATAGCGCGCGAACATGATCTCGTCGCCCAGGCCCTGCTCGCCATGAACGAAGAGTGTCTTGCCGGCCAGATCCTCGCCGCGCCATTCGGGCTGGGCGAAAACCGGCAGCACGCCGTGGCGGCCCAGCTTCCAGCGCGCCTCGTATAATTTCCAGCCTTCCTCCCAGTCGCCGCGATCCAGCAGCAGCATGGCGCTCTGGAACTGCGCTTCGCCCTCGAAGGCCGGGTTGCGCGCCAGCTCCAGATTGCGCGCCAGCACCTCATCCACCCTGCCATCGCTGGCTATGGCGACGTTGCGGCCCATATGGGCGGCGACGGAGTCCGGCTCCAGCGCAATGGCGCGGTCGAAGGCCGCCACCGCGTCGTCGAACCGGCCCAGATGGGTGAGGACCAGGCCGCGATTGATATGGGTATTGGCCAGGCCCGGCTCCAGCGCGAGGGAGCGGTCATAGGCGGCAAGCGCTTCCTCCAGCCGGCCCAGCGCTTTCAGGGGATCGGCGAGATTGTAGTGAAGACTGGCCATTTCCGGCGCCAGCGCCACGGCCGTCTCGAAGCTGGGCACCGCTTCGGCATAGCGGAACAGCCTGTTCAGGGCATGGCCATAATTGCTGTGGGCCATGGCATTGCCGTCGTCCAGCGCCACGGCGCGGGCGAAGCTTTCCAGCGCTTCCGGATAGCGGCCCAGCTCGTCCAGCATCAGGCCGCGGAAATTGTGGGCGGCGGCGTTGTCGCGCAACTCGACGGCGCGGCTGAAACTCTCCAGCGCGTCCAGCGGCTGCTTCAGCTCCATCAGCGCCATGCCGCGGTTGAGATGGGCCTGGAACAGGTCGGGATTGAGCGCAATGGCGCGGTCGAGGGCGGCGACGGCCTCGGCGTAACGGCCGCAGCGCAGATAGCCGAGGCCGCGATTGCCATGGAAGATGGCGTCGTCCGGCGCCAGCAGGCAGACCTGTTCGAAGATCGGCACCGCGGCTTGCGGCATGCCGGCGTCCAGCGCCAGCAGGCCCAGCTGATGGCCGACGCCGGCATTCTCCGGCTCGCGCGCCAGGATTGCGCGATAAGCCTCTTCCGCCTCGGCGAGGCGGCCCTGGGCATGCAGGGCGAGGGCGTCTTCCAGCATTATTCCGTTCCGGCGATAAGGTCCGGCCCATCCTCTACACGCTGGGAAAGGCCGGGGGAAGCGGCTTTCCGGCCCGCGGCACCCATGCTAATGAGGCCGTGATTGCAGCTGCGTTCAACGGGTCTGGAAGATGTTTCTTGAACTGCAGGACTTTCTCAAGCCGGAGGAAGTGGCGCGGCTGCGCGACATTGCCGCCAGGCTCACTTTCGTGGACGGCAAGGTTTCCAATCCCCACAACCAGACCAAGAACAATCTCCAGGCCAGCGAAACCGATCCGCTGTATGCCGAATCCTCGCGCATCGTCGCCGACGCCTTTCTGCGCTCGGAAGCCTTCCAGGATTTCGCCTTTCCTCGCAGCATCATTCCGCCGCTGCTGGCCCGCTATGACGTCGGCATGGGTTATGGCGCCCACTCCGATACCGCCCACATCCAGCTCGGCAAGGACCGCCTGCGCACCGACCTGGCGGCGACGGTCTGGCTCAATCCGCCGGATAGTTACGATGGCGGCGAACTGGTGGTGCATTTCGGCACCAGACCGGTGGCGAGCAAGGGCGCGCCCGGCAGCGTGGTGATCTATCCCGCGACCCAGCTGCATGAGGTCACCAGGGTGACGCGCGGCCAGCGGCTGGTCGCCATCACCTTCATCGAAAGCCGCATCCCGGACGAGTTTCAGCGCACCCAGCTTTATGAGCTGAGCCGGATCGCGGAAGTGGCGGGCCCGAAGATGGAGTGGGACCATCGCGTCCGGCTGGACGTTGTGCGCAACAACCTGGTGCGGATGTGGACGCGCAGCTGAAGCGCCGATAACACTCTCTCGCGGCAAAGTCCCCGCAAAAGGGCTTCTTCAGACGGGCGGCCAGGATGGGTGCTGCGCCACGCGGACGCCGGATGAATCCGTCAGCGAAATCTCATGATCCGCGACTCCGCGCGTCCAGGCGATTTCCAGTTCGCGTTCGCGTCCCAGTTTCCGCGCCGCGCCCAGCAACTGGCGGAACTGGTCGACGGTGAAGAGACCGTTCAGGGCGAAGTGGCCTGCGGCCATCTTCATCAGGCTGTCGGCGATGACGTTCGGCGGCGAACGCCAGACAACCGGCGTGGTGATGCCGACACAGTCGCTGGTCACGACCACGCCATGCCACCACAGGGGCGGAATATAAAGCGCATCGCCCTCATCCAGCTCGGCGATCATCCAGGGCAGGCTTTCGCCCGCGAGTTCGTCGAAGGCCGAGGGATCGTCGTAGTAATCCTCCTCCTCCAGGAAAATCCGGCTCAGCGCCTTGTGATGCGGATTGTCCACCGGCAAAAGGCCCACCCGCTTGCTGCCGGCGACCTGGCACATCAGGGTCTCGTCGAAGGAGTGGTAATGCCAGCTCGAGCCGGCCTTGCGGAAAATGAAAATCCGGAAGGGCGGATAGCTGAAGCCGCGTTCGCCATCCCTGAGGAAGGGGAAGCCGGCGATGTCGGCCAGCATCTGTGGGGTGCCGGGATTGCAGCCGATGGCGGCAACCTCTTGGTGCCCCGCATCATGCAGGCGGTCGATGGCGTCGCCATAACGCAGGCTGACGACGCCGGGCGCGATCCGCTCCTTTGTGACATGATTTTCGTGGGGCCAGTAGGGCACAGGCTGGCCCCCGCAGATGCTTTTAAGATAGTCCCGGTCGCGCCATTTGCGCGTCGCCGGCCAATGGCTGACGGCGCCCTTGATCACGCAAGGGCGGCTATGGGCGACATATTCATTCCTGAAGGCGCGCTCGGTGAGCGTCCCGGCATCCAGCACCGGGACCGGCACCGCCGCCGCCATCCCGGGCACGTTCTTCAATATGACGTCCGGCATGGCACCATCCCCCCGGTGATGCAGGCCGGCTGCAGCGGTTTCGCCGCTTATATCGCTCCGGGCGATGAACCGGTGCAGCCTTGTCTGACAATTGTAGCCATCCGGGCCGTGGCGACAAGGGGGCGAGCCACGACGCCCAAAGGGCGGCAAAACGATCCGGCGGATCGTTTTGAGCGGCGAGCGCCCCGAGCCTGAGCGAGGGGCAGGGAGAGATTGCAAGCCCTCCGGCCTCTTTCTGCTGCCGTCGGCGCCGTGCTATCAGTTCCGGTGTGCGGGTGTAGTTCAATGGGTGAGCGGCGGGTCGCGAAGCGAACAAGCAGGTCCGGTGGACCTGCGAGAGCCGCGAACGCCCGGAGCGAAAGCGACGGGCGGGCGAAACCGCCGGCGGCTTGGTACAAGCACCAACCGGTGCGGGTGTAGTTCAATGGTAGAACGGCAGCTTCCCGAGGCTCCCCGTGTCAACGAATGGTCTCACATAGCTGCTTAAGACTATTCGAGGATAAAAGGTGATCAGCTGATCAATGCAGCGTCGTTTCCACGCTGGAATCTTCGTCATACAGGCAGCGAAGTCGTGCCGCTCTGGCAATCAGCTTCCACTGATGGCAGTTGATGATTCTGAGTTGACCAATTCGTTTCCCGACTTAGCGAAGCGGTCCTAGTAATGATGCGACTTGGGATTCCACTTGCGCTAACGGTCAGGGCGCTTGAATCCCTTCTTCACAAATTTGGGATCGCCGTATTGGTGCCGGCTGCATGCGTGACCTCATCAGTTGGCACGTCTTCGATTGCAAGCTTGGCCCTTCGCAGTGCGCGTTCCGCCTTGCTCAAGAGGCACAATTGATGAAAGCTGTGCAGAATTGTGACCGACGAAGCGGGCAAGCTACAGGCAATAAAAATGTTCGTGTCTCAGCCCATGAATGATCTAAGGCCAATACCGTGGGGGCGGGAAAGCGAGTTCGAATTTTTTGAGAAGGTAGAAGGCGATACTAATCATCGCGTTCTCGTCTTTTATGGGCCAGGTGGGCAGGGCAAGTCCGAAATTTGTTGTGCTCTTTACGGCAGACTCAAAACGGAGAGTGCCGCGAAGAAAGTGCAAGCCTATCGGTTGGATTTCAAAGCGCACCCAAAAGACGGTCCATCGGCTTTATATCACCTGCGCGTTGCCCATAAATCCAGTCTAAGTCTACGGAAATCGCTATTTGACGTGGTGTTTCTCTATTATCAGAAGAGCATAAACCCTGGCATTGATCTGAAAGAACGCTATCCCGAGCTCTTTTTGGAGCATGCGGCAGATCCCGGCAATGATTTTGCCGACATTCTTGTCGAGATCGTTTCTGCAGTAGCCCTGCATATTCCTTTGGTTAGCCTGATCGAAAAATACTCTCGAAGGCTGCTCGACCATATGGGCGTGGAGCGAACGAGAAGGTTGAGGGACGAGCTAAGGGGGCTTGAGACATGGAGCATAGATACTATTCGCGATCGGCTTCCTGAATTCCTTGCTCGTGATCTTTCTTCGGGAGATAGCGAGCGACCCGTCGTTTTGCTCGATCATTATGAGCACCTTTGGCCGAGCGGTCTTGACAGCCAATCTCTGATACGTGGGGCAGCGGATCGTTGGGTCAGGACATTCGCAAGATATTTGACCAATGGGTCGTGCGTAATATTTTCACGTGAGCGTCTCGATCATTGGTTGGATGATTCGGCGGTATGGCGCTCGGGGGCATTGGTTCAGCGGAGTCTGCCGGATCTGCCGCCGGAGATCGCGGATAAAGTACTTGAAGAGGGTGGCGTACGAGACGAAGAGATACGACGGCGTATTGTCGTCCTGTCTCAGGGGCACCCGCTATTTCTTCAAGTCCAGATCGAGACATTCAGAGCGGCAACGCGTAACGGTGCGAAGATTGTATTAAAGACTTTTGCCGATGACAGCCGCGGAA
Source organism: uncultured Rhizobium sp. (assembly GCA_964572805.1). Taxonomy (GTDB): domain Bacteria; phylum Pseudomonadota; class Alphaproteobacteria; order Micropepsales; family Micropepsaceae; genus Rhizomicrobium. The sequence goes on from CAZNGO010000033.1 coordinate 63,480, forward strand.
TTATCTCGCGGTTTGTTGATCATCTCGATCAACGTGACGCTCTTGCTCTCCAAATTATTTCAATATTTGAGAGCATCGGTCCAGAACTCTTTGATTTCCTGGCCGATGCTATACCCTCAGCATTTCAAGGGTTAAGTTTCGAGGCGGTGACTAAGTATTCTTTCTTCCAGCAGATGGGAGACAATTTCGTCAGTATGCATTCGCTGATGCGGCAGGGGCTTGGGCAGTTCCTCGATAGAAGGACGGCAAGCAAAGCTCATTCTCTGGCATGTCACTGGTACGAACAAGCGCGGATCAAGGCGGCCGACGCGAGCCAGGTTATACAGCTGTTATATCGCCTAGGTGAGCACAAAGCTCAGATCGGCGAGGAAGCATTCCTTGATTGGTTGGTTACAGTGCCAGAATATCAAACTAAAGATTGCCGAGCGCTTCTGGAGCGCGGGCTAGAGGTGGCGGAGCAACTGAACAGCACTGAAAAGACATTGGAATTGCGTTGGCGTCTTTCCTTCAATTTAAACAACCCGCCGGAATTGAGTGAAATAGAAAACCACCGATTCCATTTGGAAAGAAACGCGGAAACTAGCGCTGTGAGGCTTGCTCTCACGGACCTTAGGCTGGCACAAAAACGCATTCGTAGAGGGGAGTATACGGAGTGTTTCCAACATCTGGAAGCAGCAAGAACTCGGGCTCACCTCTTTGAGCCGATGTGGTTCGCCCAATATCTCTGTGTTTTGAGCGGAGCGGAGACTGTTGATGGCGCGGAAGTTAACCTGAATGATTGTATGAAAAAGGTGTGGGCTGCGGGACCGATAACGAACTCTTTGGACCTCGGAAATCGAATGTTGCTTTTTGTCCAGACCTTGAACCAGCTCAAGGTTGCTCGTAAGCGTCAGGAATACATGGCGGCAGTTGGTTCGGGGATCGAACATATAGGGAAAATTGACGAGGATGCGGGAGGGGATTGGGGGCTGGAGTCTCAGACTTTATTGGAGCTGGAACTGCACTCAGAAATTGGGCGCAGAATTACTCCTCAGGAAGCAAAGGACTTCGTCCGAAATCTGGCCGGAGCAGGCGATTTTGACGATTGGGTAGATGTGCCGGGAACTTCCGGGGAACCGGGGTGCTCTGCTGCTCGAATGTTGAGATCACCCGTGAGCATGAATATTGGCCTTGTCCAGAATGCACGTGGGAAACTTTGCCTCGTACACGATCAACCATTCAGTGCAATCACCGGTCCGCAGCCTCATGTTCGGTATGATTGCCGAGGCAAAAAGATGTATTTGTGCCTGGCCGAAGGCATCGTGTTCCCAATTGAATGGGAGGCAACAGAGGAAGTGGATGCCCTCTTTAAGGAGACTGATAAAATCATTTTTATCAGAATGTTCAATAAGAGGCCTTTAGAAGGATTTGAAGCTTCACTGATTTATTGCCATTGACTTTTTTGAACACAAAGTTCTGATTTTGCGGCCTGCTGGATTCCAGCGCAAGCAGGCCCAGCTGGTGCTGCTGCTGGCCGGGTTCATCTTTGCCTTCTGCGCCAGACGCCCATTCTCTCAAGATTCCGCAGGGTGGCGTGACGTTCTTTATCAATTGGACCTGGCGCCCCGGTCTTGCTAAGACGCTCCGTCCTCTTTCTGCTGCCGTCGGCGCCGTGCTATCAGTTCCGGTGTGCGGGTGTAGTTCAATGGGTGAGCGGCGGTTCGCGAAGCGAACAAGCAGGTCCGGTGGACCTGCGAGAGCCGCGAACGCCCGGAGCGAAAGCGACGGGCGGGCGAAACCGCCGGCGGCATGGTACAAGCACCAACCGGTGCGGGTGTAGTTCAATGGTAGAACGGCAGCTTCCCAAGCTGCATACGTGGGTTCGATTCCCATCACCCGCTCCATTTCAGCCGGCGTTCAGACCGGCAGGGAAAAGGGCAAACCGTGGATCACAGCAGCCAGATCGACATGCGGATGTTCGCGCGCAGTGCCGGCACCACCATGACCTTCCAGCCGGGCAGCCTGGTCTTCAAGGAAGGCGACAACGGCAACTGCGTCTATGTCATCCAGTCCGGCCTGGTCGAGATCGTCACCGGCGAGAAGGTGGCGGACACCTGCGGCCCCAATGACGCGATGGGCTTCATGACCGTGATCGATGGCGGCCGCCACACCGCCAGCGCCCGGGTGAAGGAGACGGCGGAAATCTCCATCGTCGACGAGCGCAAGTTCGTTTTCATGATCGACGAGGTGCCGAATTTCGCGCTCTACATCATGAAGGCGATGGCCCACCGCATCCGCGGCATGCGGGACGCGATGTAGATTCGGCGTCCGGGCGCCGTCCTGCTTTGCAGCCTGGTGCTTGCGGCGGGGCCCGCCCGCCCCCGCGGCTCCTCACGGGATTGAGCCACAGATCGCAGGGCGGCAGGCCGGCTAGCCGCGATCCTCGGCGCCCGCGTCGCGGGTGCCTTGCAGGCCGAACACCCTGGCCTCGCGATGGCCGCTGCGGCGGTCCCCCGCCGCGGCATTGCGCGCGCCTTCCTGGCGGCGGTCCTCGCGGCGCCGGTCCGGCCCGATGAAGGTCCTGGTGGTGACAAAGGGTTTGGGATTGAGGATCAGGCTGGCGATGCGCAGCTTGATGACCTCCATGCTGACCGGCTTGACGATGACGTCGTTGCCGCCCGCGTCGCGCCATTCGCTGACCTTGTCATAGCGCGCCGCGGTGGAGACCAGCACGGCCGGGATCACGACATTGGCGGTGGTGAGGTCGCAGCGCAGCGACTTCATGAACTCCGCCGGCGTGTGCGGCCGGACATCCTCGTCGCAGAACACGACACGAAAGGGCCTGTCGCGCAGCATTGCCAGGGCGTCACTTGTCCTGGCCGCGCAGGAGACGCGGGTAAAGCCGAGCAGCAGCAAAATCTGCCGCAGCAGATTCCTGCTGTGGCCGGTGGAATCCAGGATCAGGATGTCCTTATCCCGAAGGCCATCCATTGGGTCGTCCATGACGCGGTCCCCGAAAGTCGAACACGCGGTCTCTCGAACGCAAGGATAGCAGCGCGCGATTGCAACATTTTTAATCAATGCCGCACCATGCGGGGGATTGGATTCAGGCTTCGTTAAGCGCAAAAATCCCTTCAACGCTGGAAATCGAAGCGGATATTCAGCCCCAGAAGCGCGCCATTGTTCAGCCGTCGCCGCTCCTCGGTTCCCGGGGGCACGGCGCTGCGCAGCCCGTCATAGAGCAGCCGGTGGCGGACATAAGGCGATTGCGCCAGGTCCTGGGCGAACAGCCGCAGCGTCCAGGCGGGCAGGGGGCGATATTCGAGGAAGGCGTCGAGATGGCTGACATGGTGGCGGGCATCGATTTCGTCGATGCGATAGTCGGCCTCCTGCGTCGGCAGGCTGAAGCCGACGCCCCAGCGCAGCCGCCATTGCGGCAGGTCATGGCTGAAATCGATGCGGCCTTCCAGCGGCCTTGCTCCGGAAATGCGCCGGACCGCGCCGGTGACGGGATCGCTCACGCGGCTGTGGCGCAGCGTGGCGTCGAATTGCAGCGTCACGCCTGCCAGTCCCATGCGCTCCAGCGGCAATTGCAGCACCGCTTCCAGTTCGTCGCGCCGGCCATTGCCGGCATTGCCGGTGGCGTCAAAGGCGCCCATGGCGGTGATGACCGGCAGATGGTCCAGCACGCCGGTGACGAATTCGCGCCGCAACATCAGGGTGAAGGAGGCGCGCTCCCAGAAATGCTGCTCCCAGGCCAGTTCCAGGCGCAGCGCCCGCTCCGGCATCAGATCGCGGTTGCCGGCCGAGACCGTGTTGCTGCTGAGGCTGGCGGAACTGGCGAAGCCGTCGAAATCCAGTTGCCCCGCCTTGCGTTCCACCGAAAGGCGCAACTCGGTGCCGGAAGCCGGCCGCCAGCTCGCCAGCAGGCGCGGCTTGAAGAAGGAGAGATCGCGCGTCAGGCTGGCATCGCCGCTTTCGCCGATGCGCGAGATTTCCTGCCGCGCCCCCAGCTCGAGGGTCAGGACCGGTGCCACATGCCAGGACGCATCGGCGAAGAATTCGGCGCGCTGTTCCGCCACCCGGATGGTGTCGGAAGGCAGCATCACGCTGGCGCCGTTGCTCTGCAGCGCGCTGTGCGCCCTCAGCACATTGATCGCGCCTTCGCCGCCTGCTTCCAGCGACCAGGCGCCGAAGCCCTGGCGGGCATCGGCGCGCAGCACCGTCTCGCGCATCATCCGGCGGCTGTCGGAAAGATCGGTGCCGCCACTGTCCGTCGAGCGGCTGAAGCTGTCCTTGTCATCCAGGCGATGCTGCAGGAAGATTTCCCATGTCCCCGCGCCGGGAAGCGGATGCTGGTAATGCAGCTGCGCCTCCAGCCCGCGCGCCAGGCTGCGGTCGCGGCCATTCGCATCGGCGGGGGCCGGAAAGGTGACATGCTCGGCGATGTCGGAATATTGCACCTGCTGGCGGACGGTGCCGTCCAGCTCGATCCGGCCGCCCAGCAGCGCACCGCGATAGCGCGCCGAGGCCTGGGCGGTGATCTGCAATTCCGGCTGGGCATAATCGGCCAGCTTCAGCACCGTGCCGTCGGCGGCGAAGCGGTCGCGGCTGCCGAAGCCGTGATTGCCGTTCCATTCCCGGCCATAGGAGGCGGAAAGATCCAGCACATTATCTTCGCCCTGCCGCGTCAGTTGCAGCGTCCCGCGCGGCGCGGAGAAGCCATAGTGATTGAAGGCGTCTTCCAGTTCGACCCGTCCGCGCAGCGAAGCCGTGCCGGCCCGCACCACATTGGCGAGCAGGGGATAGCCATGCATGTCCATGCCGGCCTCGGGACGGATCAGCTCGATGCGCGCCACCGCGGCGGCAGGAATGCGCTGCAGGAGGGTTTCGGCGTTTTCTTCCTTGCCGGCGGGCGGGGCGCCGTCGATCAGCACATTCGCCAGCGTGCCGCTGAGGCCCCGCAAGGAAGCATCGCCTTCCTGCAGGCGGAAGCCGGGCAGCAGCCTGAGCATGTCCAGCGCCGTGCCCGGCTGGCTGGCGGCGAACCAGGTGGCGGGCCATGTGGTGACGCCGGGGCGGCTTTCCGCCTGGGCGAGCGCGGGGGAGGGAACAAGAGCGAGAAGAAGCGCCATCCGGCCGAGGAGTCGGGTCATGGCGCGCTTATGCCGGGCCGGCGCTTACACCGGCCTGCCGCCGCCCGTCAGGCAGATGTCAGGGCGGTCCTGACAGGTTGCGTCAGGGGCGGGTCAGCCACCCTTCGCTAGACCCTGGGCCGCAACCTCAGGCAGAATGGACATCATGATGAAAAAATTTGTCGTCGCGGCATTGCTGATGGCCCTGGCGCTTCCCGCCAGTGCGGCGAGCAGTTCTTCAAGCTCCTCCTCCTCGTCGAGTTCTTCTTCCAACAATAATTCTTCCACCCACAGCGAAAGCCATTCCAGCCACAGCCTCAGCCAGGATGACGCGCGCGATGCCCTCAAGGCGGGCAAGGTGATGCCGCTCTCCGCCATCCTGGAGATTGTCAATAAGCGCGCGCCTGAAACGTCCGGCACGGTACTGGGTGTCGAACTGGAAACCGAAGATGGCGTCCTCACCTACAAGATCGATCTGCTCAGCGATTCAGGGCCCAAGATGCAAGTTCGGGCCAACGCCCGCACGGGCGCGCTCATCGCCGTGCTGACATACGGCCGCTGATGCGCGCGCTGCTGGTCGAGGACTCGCCGGATGTCGCCGCCCATGTCGCCGCGGCTCTGACCGAAGCCGGCTTTGTCGTCGATCACAGCAGCGACGGCGAGGACGCCTGGTTCAAGGGCGACACCGAGGATTACGCGGTGGCGGTGCTGGACCTCGGCCTGCCCAAGCTGGACGGCCTCACCGTGCTGAAGCGCTGGCGCGGCGCCGGCAGGCTGTTTCCGGTGCTCATTATCTCGGCGCGCGGCGACTGGATCGAGAAGGTCGAAGGCATCGAGGCCGGCGCCGACGATTATCTCGCCAAGCCGTTCGAGATGGGCGAGCTGGTGGCGCGGCTGAAGGGCCTGGTGCGGCGGGCGGCGGGACGCGGTTCCAGCCTGGCGCGGTTTGGCGCGCTGGCGCTGGACACGGCACGGATGGCGGCCTCGGTGAACGGCACGGCGGTGAAAATGTCGCCGCTGGAATACCGGCTGCTCAACTATCTCGCCCATCATGCCGGCCGCCCGGTCCCGGCCGGCGAGATCGCCGAACATCTCTACGGCCTGGCCGAAACGGCCGATGTCAATGCAGTGGAGGCGCTGGTGACCCGGCTGCGCCGCAAGGTCGGGCCCGAGGTGATCGAGACCCGCCGCGGCTTCGGCTATCTGCTGGCGGGCGGCGGCTGATGCGGCGCTCGCTGCGGCTGCGGCTGCTGGCCTATGCGGCCATCGCCATTCTGCTGGCGCTGGCGGCGGCCTGGTATGCGATGGTGCTGCTGTTCGACGCGCAGCTGCAGCGCCGCGCGCAAGAGGCGCTGCAGCGCCAGGCGCTGCAGCTGATCGCCGGGTTGCATCTGGACGAGAAGGGCGCCCCGGTGGTGGGCGACGCGCTGTCCGATCCGCGGCTGCTGCGGCCATCCGGCGGACTTTACTGGGAAGTGCGCGTGCCGGGCGGCACGGCGCGCTCGCGCTCGCTCTGGGACCAAGATCTGCCGCCGCCCCTGCCCGTCAATGACCATCTCTGGCACACGCGCAGCGCGCCAGGTCCGTTCGAGCGGCGCGTGATGCTGGTGGAGCGCCGCCTGTTGCTGTCGGACAATCGCGCCGTCACGGTGCAGATGGCCGAGGATGCGGCTTCGCTCGCCAGTGCACGGCAGGAATTCGGCCAGACCCTGCTGCTGTTTCTCGCCCTGCTCTGGCTGGCGCTGACCCTGGCGGCGGCATTGCAGGTGCAACTGGGGCTTCGGCCCCTGGCGCGTGTCGGTGAGGCGCTGAAGCGGCTGCGCACCGATCCGGCCGCGCGTCTGGCGGTGGCCGACCATCCCGGCGAAGTGGCGCCCCTTCTGGGCGCCATCAATGAACTGGCGGAAGCCCG
>CAZNGO010000034.1:0-16086 GCA_964572805.1 uncultured Rhizobium sp.
GCGCGCCCGGCGGCGGCGGGCGCGGGCCCCAGACCCCCAACCCCAATATCCGCCTGCCCCCGTTTGCCCCTTCGACGGCGCAGACCTTTTATGGCGATCAGTGCGCCTCCTGCCATGGCGCCACCCTGGCGAATGGACCGAAGGCGCGCAGCCTGTTCAACGCCGCCTACCTCGCCAATCGCAGCGACGACGAGATCGCCGCCGCCATCCAGAAGGGCTGGCCTTCGGCCGGCATGCCGGCCTTCACCCAGATCAGCAACGCCCTGGCGCATGAACTGGCCTATTACCTGCGCATCACCGCAGGAAGGCTGAACGCCCAGCGCAACACGGTCGTTGATCCCAACGGTCTGATGGTGAAAAGCGCGGAGCAGAACTTCAAGCTGGAAGTGCTGACGGCGGGGCTGGACGTGCCCTGGGGCATGGCCTTCCTGCCCGGCGGCAAGAAAGCCCTGGTCACCGAGCGCGCCGGGCGCATCCGCATCCTCGATCTCGCAACCAACACCCTGTCCGATCCGATCAAGGGCACGCCGGTGCCGTTCGTGCGCCAGGATGGCGGCTATCTCGACATCGCCATCCACCCCAACTACGCCAAGAACGGCTGGGTCTATTTCGCCTATACCGATGTGCTGCCGGGCGTGACGCCCGCGCCGGGCTCCAATCGCGCCCCGGTTCCCGCCCCGCCCACCAACACGGTGATCGTGCGCGGCCATATCAAGGATGGCCAGTGGGTGGACAACCAGGAGCTTTTCCGCGCCACGCCGGAGCAATACACCCAGCCATCCGACCATTACGGCCTGCGCTTCCTGTTCGACAAGCAGAACAATTTCTACTGGACGCTGGGCGACCGGCATTTCTTCTATGACGCGCAGAATCTCGCCACGCCGATGGGAAAGGTCCACCGCGTCACCGACACCGGCAAGCCGGCGCCCGGCAATCCCTTCATCGGCAAGGAAGGCGCCGACCAGACGATCTGGAGCTATGGCCACCGCAATCCCGAAGGCCTGGCCTTCAATCCGGTGGACGGCCATCTCTGGGAGACCGAGCACGGTCCCACCGGCGGCGACGAGGTCAATGTCGTCAAGAAGGGCCACAATTACGGCTGGGGCATCATCAGCAACGGCATCGAGCCGGGCATCAACGAGATCGCCCGCGACGGGCTTGAACTGCCCAAGGCCTATTTCAATCCCTCGATCGGGCCGGGCGGCATCACCTTCTATTCCGGCAGCAAATATCCGAAATGGAAGAACAACCTCTTCATCACCGGCATGGTGGGCCAGAAGCTGATCCGCATGGTGGTGAAGAACGACGCCATCCTGCAACAGGAGACCTTGCTCGACCAGGTTGGCCGGGTCCGCGACGTCATCCAGGGACCGGACGGCTATCTCTACATCCTGCTGCAGAATCCCACCGGCACGCCGGCTTCCAGCGGCATCGCCGCGGGCGATGCCGGCATGGTGGTGCGGCTGGTGCCGGTGAAGGGCTAGGCTTACTGGCCCCGCTGGATATCGACCCAGACGGGGGGCGGCTGCGTCACCGAATGGCCGTTTCTGTCGGTGTTGGCCAGGTAGATATAGCAGCCCCAAAGGCCCATCAGCTGGACGGCGACCATCGCCACTGAAAGGGATTTGTAGAAGACCTGCTCAAGTTCCACCGCGTCTTCCGCCATGGCCGGCGGCGGCAGGACGCGGCGGCGCACCGCCCGCAAGGTTCGGGTCAGGCTGGCTGCGCCGGTCCGCTTCACTTCATCCGTCATCATCCGCCAGCTGCTGAAGCCATAGGAGCGGGCGACATGAAACTGGGCGTCCGAAAGCGTCGCATACCCGGATTGCTGCATCAGCCGCAGCTGCGACTTTGCCTCCTTGCGGAGCCATTCGAGACTGGGATTGGGGGGAAGTGAACGCAAAACAGGGGTATCGGTCATGGCAACCTTCTTCCTTGCGCCCCATGTCCGCAACAAGGGCCGGAAGTCAGGTTGGTCCCGACGGCAGGATGACGAGTGGGCTCTGCCCTTTACGCGGACTGTGTGCCTCTCGTAAGGCTCGCGGAATCTAGCGCCGGACTTTCTTCACTGTCAATCCGGCGCGCGACTTACAGCGTAAATCCGCCATCGACGGTGAAGGCCTGGCCGGTGGCGAAGGCGCCGGCTTCGGAGGCGAGATACAGCGCCATGCCGGCAATCTCCTCCGCCATGCCCAACCGTCCCATCGGCTGGCGGGCATTGAAGGCCAGCCTCGCCGCCTCATAGTCGCCGGTGTCGGCCAGGCGCTGCTGCAGCGAGGGCGTATCCACCGTGCCGGGGCAGATGGCGTTGCAGCGGATGCCGCGCGTGATGAAATCGATCGCCACCGACTTGGTCAGGCCGATCACCGCCGCCTTGCTGGCGCCATAGATGCAGCGGTTGGGCACGCCGGCCAGCGAACCGGCGACCGAGGCGATGTTGATGATGCTGCCGCCCCCGCCTTCCAGCATGGCGGGCAGGAAGGCCCTGGTCACCCGTGCCATGGCGAAGACGTTGATCTCGAAGGACTTCGCCCATTGGGCTTCGTCATTGTCCAGCAGGGTGCCGGTTTCGACAAAGCCGGCGCAGTTGACCAGGATGTCGATCCGGCCGGTGGCGGCCGCCAGACGGGCAACAGCAGCGGCGTCGGTGACGTCGAGGGCGTGATGTTCACCGCCAAGCCCCGCCAGACCGGCCTTGTCACGATCGGTGGCGATGACGCGGGCGCCCTCGGCCAGGAAAAGTCCGGCGGTGGCGCGGCCGATGCCGGCGCCGGCCGCGGTGAGGAAGGCGGTTTTTCCGCTAAGCTTGCCCATCAGGAAGAAATCCCCGTTTTCCGGCACCTTGCCATGAGCCAGCGCGTTATTCAAAGCTGAGAGGGGGGATGGGAGAGTGATCATGATCCGGCAAGCCTGTCTGGCCGCCTGCGCCGTCCTGCTGACGACGGGCCTCGCCCTCGCCCAGACGCCGGCAGCCAGGAACGAATGCTTCCTGACCAGCCAGTTCGAAAGCTGGAAGGCCGGCGGCGACGACCAGACCATCTATATCCGCGTCTCCAGCCGCCGCTTCTACCGCCTGGACCTGGCTCAGCATTGCAGCGAACTGGCCTGGCCCGGCGCCACCATGATCAACCATTTCCGCACCTCGAGCATCTGCTCGCCGCTGGACTGGGACATGCAGGTGAGCCAGGGAGCAGGCAGCTTCGCCGCGCCCTGCATCGCGAAGAAAATGACGCGACTCAGCGACGCCGAAGTCGCGGCCCTGCCGGCGAAACAGAAACCCTAGGAGCGGTTCCTGGGAACCGCGACCTTTTATGCAGAGTCCGGCTTCTGCAGCACGGCGAACAGGCCCATCACCTCCTCGCCATATTCCATGCGCAGGAAGGCTTCCCTGTAGCTGGCCAGGACGAGGCCGTTCTTGTCCGCCACCTCGCGGATATGGTCGGGATGGTGGTTGTAGCGGCCGGTGTCGGTGAGGTGGAAGGGCGGGCGCGTGCCCAGCTCCGATGAAAAGGCGAAGATGCCGCCGGGCTTGAGGCGGCGCGCCGCCGCCGCGACGATGAAGCTGAGGTCGCCGAAATAGATGATGACGTCGGTGCTGACGATCAGGTCGAACAGGGCATCGCCCTGCCCCAGCCAGGCGATGACCTCGCCGGTTTCAAGCTGGTCGTAGAGGTTGCGGGCGCGGGCCAGTTCCAGCATCTCCGGCGAAAGGTCGACGCCGACCAGGCTGGCGGCGCGGGGGCGGAAGGTGACACCGGCCAGGCCGGAGCCGCAGCCCAGGTCCAGCACCGCCAGGCCGCCCTTGCCGCCAATGACGCTGTCCACCGCCTCGATCATGCGCTGGGGGCCGGCATATTTGAGGTCTTCCAGCATGCGGCTTTCATAGCTGGCGGCAAAATTCTTGTAGATGTGCCGGATGGCATGGTCGGAAGCGCGCTCTGGCGGCGCCTCGTCATTCAGGGCAATCAGGATATGGGCGATCTCGCCATCGTCGGGAACGGCGTCGAGATAATTGCGGTAGGCGATCTTGGCCTCGTCGCGCTTGCCCAGGCACTGGCAGATTTCGCCCAGGTCATACCAGCCTTCGGAGATGCCGGGATCCAGCTCCATCGCGCGCTTGCCGCAGATATAGGCGGTCTGGACCTTGCCCTGGGCGCGCAGCCGCTTGGTCAGCGCCGAAAGCTCGGCGGCCGAAAGCTCGCGCACGGCGGCCCCATCCCCGGCGCTGTCGCCGAGCAGTCCCGCTTCGGTGGCCTGCGCCACCCATTTGGCCACCGCCTCGCCCTCGCCCGGGGGGAGGAAAGGCTCGGCCAGGGCGCCGATCTCGGCGATGCTGCGGCTGCCGTCGCACAGTTCCGTCAGCAGGGCCGCGACGGGATTGAGCTGGTGCAGCCTGTCGGCGACCGGATCATAGGCGACATAGCCATCCTCGACCGGCGCCAGCAGCACCACCGGATTGACCCTGGGATTTGACATCAGACAAGCCCTCGCAAGAACGGCCGCGCCTCCCCCCAGGAGACGCGGCCGCCCTTATAGAACAGTCCAACGATTGTTGGACGGGACTTCTTACGGCGCCTTCTTCTTCGGAACCTGGCACTTGCCGGTCTTCTTGCTGACGACGAGACCGTCATCGCACTTGCCGCCGGCGCCCGGATCTTCGCCGGCCTTCTGGGCCAGCGACTGGGTGGTCATCAGGGGCAGGGCAACGGCGGTGGCGCCGGCGCCGATCATCAGCGTGCGGAAAAAGCCGCGACGGTCGTTGCTGATGCTCTCAAGGGTTTTCTCACGTGACATGCATATCTCCCATGGTTGATGCATTGCTTTGGAAGCGCTCCAACGCGAGCGAGGTTAAGTTCAGGACATGGAATTGCTGCATTACAAAAGAGTCATGGGGCGCGGCTAAACGCCCTGAAATCCCTTATTTTTGCGCTGCAACAGAAGGCTTGGAGACGGCCGGACGCGAGTCGGGGTTCTGCACTGTCCGCAGGCACTCGGCATAGGTATTGAGAATCCAGTCCCGGTCTGCCTTGCCCCAGGCCTCGAGGTCGAGATTTTCTCCCCAGGCGACCAGGTAGAGCAGCTTGAAGGCGACTTCCTCCTTGGACTGGTGGGAAGGATTGTCCTTGATCTCGGCCATTTGTGTCTCCGGGTGCGGCGGGCATAGAAGCCGGTTCGGGGCGAATTAGGAAGAGCGGCGATTCGAAACTTTCGCGAACCCGCCATGCTCGGCGCGCCGTCATTCGCGTGGAGAGAATGGCCTGCCACCCGAAGCGCGCGGCAGCCTGCACCAGCCCTCCTTCGCCCAAAGCTTCGGCCTATGCCGACCGAAAGTCGGCTTCGGCCGACTGAAGGCCGGAAGGCACCCTTCTCGCGCTACGCGCGCGAAGGGTGGTGGGCGATGTAGGGATCGAACCTACGACCCGCTGATTAAGAGTCAGCTGCTCTACCAACTGAGCTAATCGCCCACACGCCGGTTCGGGTCAGGACCGGGAGCGCGGCTTATAGCCAAGGGGGTACCCCCTGTCCAGAACAGCCTAGAGCCTTCTGTGGATTATATAATTCCGCCCGAATGGCGCGGTATTTCCACCTGGCGGTGGATCTGCACGCTCAAGAGCAGGCCAAAACCGAACATCACCGTCAGCATGGCGGAGCCGCCATAGGAGAGCAGCGGCATGGGAATGCCCACCACCGGGATCAGCCCCATCACCATCAGCCCGTTGATCATGATGTAGAAGAAGAAGTTGAGGGTGACGCCCATCGCCAGCAGGCGGGCGAACTGGCTGCGGGCGCTCATGGCGATCTGCACGCCATAGCCGATGATGACGGCGAACAGGATCAGCAGCGCCACCGAGCCGACAAAGCCGAACTCCTCGGCGAAATTGGTGAAGATGAAATCGGTCTGCTTTTCCGGCAGGAAGTTGAGCCGGCTCTGGGTGCCGCCCAGAAACCCCTTGCCGGCGGAGCCGCCCGAACCGATGGCGATCAGCGCCTGGGTGATGTTCCAGCCCTTGCCCAGGGCGTCGGCCTCGGGATTGAGGAAGGTCTCCACCCGCGCCTTCTGGTAGTCATGCAGGGCGAAGCGCCAGACCAGCGGCACGGCGAGCGCCACGCTGCTGACGCTGGGGACGATCCACCACCAGGAAAGGCCGGCCAGGAACAGCAGCGCACAGCCGTCCATCACGATAATGAGCGTGGTGCCGAGATTGGGCTGCAGCACCACGAAGATGGCGGGAATGGCGATCATGCCCAGGGCGATGCCGAGATTGAGCGGACGGGAAATCTCCTCCACGCTCTTGCCGTGCAGGAAGCGGGCAAGCGCCAGCACCAGGCTGATCTTCATCAGCTCGGAGGGCTGCAGGTCGACGCCACCGACATTGACCCAGCGCTGCGCCCCCAGGCCCATATGGCCCACCGCCACCACCGCCACCAGCAGCAGCAGCGACAGGGCGTAGGCGGGATAGGCCAGGCTCATCCAGTAGCGGATATCGACGGTGGCGACCGCCACCATCACCAGGAAGCCGATGACGAACTTGACCAGCTGCGAAAGCGCCCAGGGCTGCATATGGCCGCCCGCCACCGAATAGAGCATGGCGATGCCGGCGCTGGCGCACAGGGTAATCAGCAGCACCAGGCCCCAATTCACCTCGGTCAGCTTGTCGGCCACCGAGAGGGTGCGCTTGGCGGCGGCATAGGCGCGCATCGCCATCAGCCCGGCTCCCGTCCTGTGCCGTTGGCGGCGCGCTTGCCCGGCGCCGGAGCGGGCGCGGCCGCCGAGGTCACCGGATAGGCGGTGGGTTTGGCAAGCGTGCCCCGCTTCTGGGCGAAGGTAAGAATGTCGCGCGCCATCTGGACATGGGGATGGGCCGTCACCGCGCCATGCTCGATCATGCAGACAATGGCGTATTTGGGCGCCTGCACCGGGGCGAAGCCGATGAACAGGGCATGGTCGCGCAGCTTCCAGGCCAGGGCGCTGTTCTTGGTGATGCCGCGCGCGTGTTCCTCGTTGGTGTAGGCGCGCACCTGGGCGGTGCCGGTCTTGCCCGCCATTTCCAGGCCGGGCTCGGCGATGCGCCAGCTATAGGCGGTGCCGCCGCCTTCGTTCATCACCTTGTTCATGCCGCTGCGCACCCGCGCCAGCGCGTCGTCGGTGAAATCCAGCTTGGCGATTTCGGGCCGCGGCACGACCTTGCCGCCCACCGAATGCACCAGGCGGGGTGAAACCGCCTTGCCGCTGGCCAGCCGTGCCGCCTGCTGACAGAGCTGCAGCGGCGTGGCGGTGACATAGCCCTGGCCGATGCCCACGCTGAGCGTGTCGCCCGGCTGCCAGGCCTGCTTGTAGGTCTTCTGCTTCCAGGCGCGCGACGGGATCAGGCCGGAATGCTCGCCCGGCAGCTCAATGCCGGTGACGGAGCCCAGGCCCAGCTTGCGCGCCGACTGCTCGATCGCGTCGATGCCCAGCTTGCGCGCGGTTTCGTAAAAGAAGACGTCGCAGGAATTCTTGATGCCGCCTTCGACGTCCAGCGCGCCATGGCCGCGATGATAGGTGGTCCAGGCCCAGCAATTGAAGGTGTGGTTGCCCACGGTGATGCGGCCATTGCAGGTGACGTGATAATCGGGCGTGGCGAGGCCGGCCTCGATGGCGGCCAGCGCCACCGCGGTCTTGAAGGTGGAGCCGGGCGGATAGATGCCGCTGGTCGCCTTGTTCAGCAGGGGCTTGTAGTCGGAGGTGGTGAGGTCGCGCCATTGCGGCCCGGTGACGCCGACATTGAACCAGTTGGGATCGAAGCCCGGGGTGGAGGAGAGCGCCAGCACGTCGCCGTTCTCCACATCCATGACCACGCAGGCGGCGCTTTCATCGCCCAGGCGCTGGTCGGCGAAGCGCTGCAATTCGCAATCCAGGGTCAGCCAGACATCCTGGCCGGCCATGCCCGGATCCTTGCCCAGCTCGCGGATGACGCGGCCATGGGCGTCGACCTCGACCTTGCTGAAACCGGCCTTGCCCCGCACTTCCCTGTCGAAGGCCTTTTCGATGCCGCGCTTGCCGATGCGGAAGCCCGGAACGTCGAGCAGGCGGCCGTCATCGCCTTCCATGTCTTCCGGCGAGACCGAGCCGACATAGCCCAGCACGTGCACCATTTCCTTGCCGAAGGGATAGTCGCGGGTCTCGCCGACATCGGTCTGCACCCCGGGCAGATAGGGCAGATGCAGGTTGAGGCGGGAAAACTCCTCCCAGCTGAGATTCTCCGCCACCGGCACGGGGACGAATTTCTTGTTGTTGGCGATATCGGCCAGCACCCGCTTCTTCTGCAGGTCGGAAAGCTGGATCACCTTGCCGATGGCGTCCAGCGCCTCGGAAACGCCCTGGGTCGCCTGCTCGGAAACGATCAGCAGGCGGTAGTTGCGCTTGTTGTTGGCCAGTTCGGCGCCGAAACGGTCCATCAGGCGGCCGCGCGGCGGCGAGATCGGGCGCTCGGAGACGCGGTTGTCCTCGGCGCGGACCTTGTAGTCCTCGCCATCGAGAATCTGCAGCTTGTAGAGCTGGCCCCCCAGCACCGCGAACACCGCCGTCATGCCGCCGCCGATGCCCAGCGTGCGCCTCGTGAAGGCGGTGTAGCGGCTTTTGTCCTTTTTATCGAAGACCGGCATCAGAAATCGCTCCTGAGCGGGCCAACCAGCCGGTGATGGACGGCGCTCACCAGCAGGGCGCCGGGAATGTAAGCGGCGACGGTCATGGCCAGTTCCGCCACCACCGCGCCCACGGGCGGGGCATGGTCATAAAGCAGCGTCACCGCCAGGGTGGCGGCACCGCAGGCCGCCAGGGCCGCCACCGCGAAGCCCAGCACGGCGGCGATGCCGGCAAGGCCGGCGAAACTGTCGCGCTGCCGGGCCACCACGGCATAGGCGACGACAAAGCCCAGGGTCCAGACACCGGGCGGCGCCCCGCTCATCACGTCCTGCAGCATGCCGATGGCGAAGGCGGCGGCCGGGGTCATCAGGTCGGGACGGACCAGACACCAGAAATAGACCGGGATCAGCCCCAGCAGCGGCGGCGGCACCATGCCGCCGACCAGCGAGATCGGAATATTGGCGATGACGACGCCGAGAAGACCGCAGAACAGCGGCGCCAGCGCCGCCAGGAAGCGCAGGATGGCCGGAGCATAGAGCCGTTCGGCGGTTCCCATCGCCCTACTCCTGCGCCGAGCCGCCCGCCGCCGACATGGTCGGGGCGATGGCCGGCATCTTCAGCTTGGGCGCGGCCGCGGCCGCAGTGGAAGACGGAATCTGCACCGGGGCCGGCGGCGGCGCCAGCGGCTTGAGCCCGGCTGCCTCGGCGGGAAGCTGGGGCGTGGCCGGCGGCGCTTCGGGGGCGCGGGCGAAGTTCAGGATCTCGACGCTTTCGCTCTGCGTCGCGTCGGCCAGCAGCGCGACACGAAAACCGCTTCCGTCCTGCACCACGGTGCCGATGGGCAGGCCGGGCGGCAACAGGCCGCCATCGCCCGACGACACCACCTGGTCGCCCGGCTTGACGGTGGCGGTGGAGAGCACCAGGTCGAGCTTGGGGGCGGCGGAATTGTCGCCGTCCAGGATTGCCTGCACCGAACCGGGCGCAACCGTTACGGGCACGCGACTGTTGATGTCGGTGAGCAGGATCACCCAGCTGGTGTGCTTGCCGGTGAGATAGAGCCGGCCGATCATGCCCTTCTCGTCGATCACCGCCTGGCCGGCCCGGGCGCCGTCGCCGGTGCCGGCATCCAGGATCATGGTGCGCAGGAAGGGATGGTTGGCGCGGCCGACCACGCGGGCCAGCACGGCGGCGAATTTCTGGTCGGGCACGGCGTGCAGCAGCGCCTCGTAATGGGCGATGCGGCCCTCCAGCACCACCGAATTGTTGCGCCACTGGCGCAGGCGGGCATTCTCGTCCTTGAGGCGGAGATTTTCGCTGTAGACGCTGAAGATCTCGCCGATCGAGCCGGCCCAGCGCTCAAGCCCGTCCAGCGGGGCGCGGACATCTTCCAGCAAGGGCGCCATGGCGTCGGTGATGTGGACCCGGGCCTTGTCGAACAGGCCGCTCTGGGCCTTGCCCACCAGCACCAGCACCACCGCAAGCGCCAGCACGATGACCAGGGGAAGCTGGGCATTGCCGCGGCGGGCGATCTTCCAGGCACTGTTGGCCATGATTCACGCGGCCTCTGCCCGCGTCTTCTTTAAAACGCCGTCGACAGGACGTGGCGCATGCCCTTGGTGTTTTCCAGAACGCGCCCGGTGCCGAGCGCGACGCACGAAAGCGGATCGTCGGCGATGGAAACCGGCAGCCCGGTCTCCTCCCGCAGCACCTGATCCAGATTGGCCAGCAGCGAACCGCCGCCGGTGAGCACGATGCCCTTGTCCACGATGTCGGCCGCCAGTTCCGGCGGCGTCGCTTCCAGGGCGACCTTCACCGCCTCGTCGATGGCGCCGACCGGTTCGGCCAGCGCTTCGGCGATATGGCGCTGGGTGATGGTGATTTCCTTCGGCACGCCGTTGAGCAGGTCGCGGCCCTTGATCTCCATGGTGATGCCGTTGCCGTCATCCGGCGGGGCGGCGGAGCCGATTTCCTTCTTGATGCGCTCGGAAGAGGCCTCGCCGATCAGCAGATTCTGGTGGCGGCGGATATAGGCGATGATCGCCTCGTCCATCTTGTCGCCGCCGACGCGCACCGAGCGGGAATAGACGATGCCGCCCAGCGACAGCACCGCGACCTCGGTGGTGCCGCCGCCGATATCGACCACCATCGAGCCGGTGGGTTCGGAGACCGGCAGGCCGGCGCCGATGGCGGCGGCCATCGGCTCCTCGATCAGATAGACGCGGCGGGCGCCGGCGGACAGCGCCGATTCCTGGATGGCGCGGCGCTCGACGGCGGTGGAGCCGGAGGGGACGCAGACGATGATCATGGGATTGGCGAAGGAGCGGCGGTTATGCACCTTGCGGATGAAGTGCTTGATCATCTCCTCCGCGACCTCGAAATCGGCGATGACGCCGTCGCGCATCGGGCGGATCGCCTCGATGTTGCCGGGGGTGCGGCCCAGCATCATCTTGGCGTCGTTGCCGACGGCGCGGACGGATTTCTTGCCGCCGCGCGTGGTGATGGTGGCGACGACCGAGGGCTCGTTGAGGACGATGCCGCGTCCCTTGACATAGACAAGCGTGTTCGCCGTGCCCAGATCGATGGCCATGTCGCTGGAAAGGGCGCCGAGAAGACTGCCGAACATGCTTAATGTGTGTCCCTGAGTGAGAGGCTTAAACCAGAATCTGCAAGCGTCGTTCCGTCAAGGAACGGCCCCGGCACGCTCTTGCCGGGGCCGCCCTGTTTCATTGTGCGACAGTCAGGGCTTCAGGCGCCTGTTTCTGCCGCTTCACCACCAGCTTGTTGAGGGCGTTGACATAGGCATAGGCCGCCGCCGCCATGGTGTCGGTGTCCGACGCCTTGCCGGTGACGGTGCGCCCGTCCTCCTCCAGCCGCACCGTCACCGTCGCCTGGGCGTCGGTGCCCTCGGTGACGGCGCTGATCTGGAACAGCTGCAGGCTGGCAGTGTGCGGATAAAGCGCGCGGATGGCCTTGAAGATGGCATCCACCGGGCCATCGCCTTCGGCGGTGATGCGGCGCTCCTCGCCTTCCACCGTCAGGGTCAGGGCGGCCACCGGCTCGATGCCGGTGCCGCTCTCGACCCGCAACTGCTTGACCATGATGGCGTCATGGCCGCGCATGATCTCGTCATCGACCAGGGCGGCGATGTCCTCGTCGAAGACATGCTTTTTCTTGTCGGCCAGGTCCTTGAAGCGCCGGAAGGCATCCTCGAAGGCCGCTTCCTCCAGCACATAGCCCATCGCTTCCAGCTTGTCGCGGAAGGCGTGGCGGCCGGAGAGCTTGCCCAGCATCAGGCTGGTGGACTGCACCCCGACGTCCTCGGGCCGCATGATCTCATAGGTCTCGACATGCTTGAGCATGCCGTCCTGGTGGATGCCGCTTTCATGGGCGAAGGCGTTCTTGCCGACGATCGCCTTGTTGTACTGCACCGGAAAGCCGGTGACGTTCGACACCAGCTTGGAGGCTTTGGTGAGCAGCTTGCTGTTGATGTTGGTGGTGAAGGGCATGATGTCCTTCCTCACCTTCAGCGCCATCACGATCTCTTCCAGGGCGGCGTTGCCGGCCCGCTCGCCGATGCCGTTGACGGTGCATTCGACCTGGCGCGCGCCCGCCAGCACCCCGGCCAGCGAATTGGCCACCGCCAGGCCGAGATCGTTGTGGACATGGGTGGAGAACACCACCTTGTCGGCGTTGGGCACGCGCAGGAGCAGCATGCGGAAGATCTCGAAATATTCCTGCGGCGTCGAATAGCCCACCGTGTCGGGGATGTTGATCACCGTCGCCCCGGCATTGATGGCGACATCGACGCATTTGCAGAGAAAGTCCGGCACGGTGCGGGTGGCGTCTTCCGCCGACCATTCCACTTCGGAGGTGTAGTTGCGCGCCCGCGTCACCGAGGCGCCGATCGCCTCCAGCACCGCGTTCTCGCCCATGTTGAGCTTGTGCTTCATGTGGACGGGCGAGGTGGAGATGAAGGTGTGGATGCGCGGACGGCGCGCGCCTTTCAGCGCTTCGCCGGCCCGGTCGATATCCTTGAAGCCGGCACGGGAAAGCCCGCAAACACTGGCTTTCTTGACGATGCGGGAAATCTCCTGCACCGCCTTGAAATCGCCGGGAGAGGAAATCGGAAAGCCGGCCTCGATGACATCGACGCCCATCTCGTCGAGCAGCTCGGCGATGCGCAGTTTTTCCTCATGCGTCATGGCCGCGCCGGGCGATTGCTCGCCGTCGCGCAGGGTGGTGTCGAAGATCGTGATGTTCTGCATTTCGGTGGTCATGACAATTGTCCTTCTGTCCGCCGCGCGGGCGCTAGGTTTCTGTTTCTTCTCTGTCCCCTAAACACCCGATGCACAGCTATGTGCATCAGACGGCGCCTAGGGGCAGCTAAGCAGCAGAAGCGCGCGCGAAGAGGAAGGACGGGCCAGGATCGAAACGCGCGCGCGGACGAAAGCGGCAAAGCCGCCTTTCGTATTCGCATTGCACACGCCGCTGCTCATGGACCTGTTGCCGTTCCGCCCGCCGATGCGAGCGACAAGGTAAGTCGCGGAAATCCCGACGATTTTCCTTGCCGTTGGCGATTTTTTACGCCGATTTTGGGGTGTGGCGCAAGTGCGACAGGGGGCTGGCCGCAAAAAACTTTCCGTTCCAATATGTTATAAGTTTATATTGTAAACAAATCAAAGCTGCGGTGCCGCTTCGCGTCGTGCCTGGGCGCCCGGACGCGCGGCGCTCACGGTCCCGGACCGCACTTGGCCGCGCGATGCTGCGCCGCTCAGCCGGGCGTTCGCCGCGGCTTTGGTCCCCCGGACCAAAGCCAAAGGGCGGCTCACGGTCCACCGGACCTTCGGCCAATCCCGGCTCACCCCGCGACATAGCGGCCTGAATTGGTTCGCAATCTTCGCTTCCTTGGCGCGCCGCAAAGTGGTTGTCTGCCGCCGCGTCCCCGCCAGGGGCCGCATCCGACAATGCCCATCGTTTCAACCTTCGAGGCTGGATATGAAGATCCTGCCCCCCGTCTCGATCGAAGGACGCCGCCTGCTTCCCAGCCGCTGGGACCTGCTGGCGGCGTTGCTGGTGCTTGGCTTCATCGTCCTGTTCGCCGATGTCAGCCGCGGCCTGGTGCAGCCGCTGTCCACCGTCACCGGGGGCCATCTCGAACTCGATCCGGCCCTGCTGCCCGGCTATGCCCTGCGCACCGCCTTCCGCATGCTGCTGGCGATGGGCGCCTCGCTCCTCTTCACCTTCACCTACGCCACCTGGGCGGCGAAGAATCCCCGCGCCGGCAGCCTGCTGGTGCCGCTGCTGGACATCCTGCAGTCGGTGCCGATCCTTTCCTTCCTCTCGGTGACGGTGGTCTGGTTTCTCTCGCTGTCGCCCGGACGGGTCTTCGGGGCGGAACTGGCCTGCGTCTTCTCGATCTTCTGCGGCCAGGCCTGGAACATGGCCTTCAGCTTCTACCAGTCGCTGCGCACCGTGCCCCCGGAGCTGGAAGAAGCCGGGCGCATGTTCGGGCTTTCGGCCTGGGCCCGCTTCTGGCGCATCGAGGCGCCCTTCGCCACCCCGCCGCTGATCTGGAACATGATGATGAGCATGTCGGGCGGCTGGTTCTTCGTCACCATTTCCGAAGCCTTCAGCGTCGGCAGGACCAACATCGCCCTGCCCGGCATCGGTTCATGGATCGCCGTGGCGATCGCGCAGAAAAATATTTCCGCCATCTTCTATGCCATCCTGGCGATGCTGGTCGTGATCCTGATCTACGACCAACTGATGTTCCGGCCGCTGGTGGCCTGGGCCGACCGCTTCCGCATCGGCGAAACCAATGAGGAGCCGCCGGAGAGCTGGGCGCTGGACGTCTATCGCCGCTCCAAACTGCTCGACCTGATGACCGCGCCCTTCGAGCAGATGATGCGCTGGTCCTATCACTGGCAGCCGCCCAGCTTCGGCCTGCGCGCCGCGACGCGGGAATTTGACAGCCGCCTGGCCGACATCCTCTGGTATGTCCTGCTCACGCTTTTCGGGCTTTTCGGCGCCTGGCGCATCTATGCCTTCGCGGCCGAGGCGCAGCTGGGCTGGGGCGATGTCGCCACCACTTTCGGCCTGGGCTTCCTGACCATGATCCGGGTGGTGACGCTGATCGCGCTGGCCTCGCTGGTCTGGACGCCCATCGGCATCTTTGTCGGCCTCAGGCCCGGGCTGACCCAGATCGTGCAGCCGGTGGCGCAGTTCCTCGCCGCCTTCCCGGCCAACATCCTGTTTCCGCTGGTGGTGTCGCTGATCGTGGTTTTCGAGCTCAATCCCGACATCTGGTTGTCGCCCCTGATGATCCTGGGCACGCAATGGTACATCCTGTTCAACGTCATCGCCGGCGCCAGCACCATGCCGCAGGAACTGCGCGACGCCGCCGACAATCTCGGCGTCAGGGGTTGGCTGTGGTGGCGCAAGGTCGCCCTGCCCGGCGTTTTTCCCTATTACGTCACCGGCGCCATCACCGCTTCGGGCGGTTCCTGGAACGCCTCCATCGTGGCGGAGGTGGCGAGCTGGGGTAGCCGCACCCTGCATGCCCATGGGCTGGGCGCCTATGTCGCCGATGCGGCGATGACTGGCGATTTCCGCCGGGTTGTGCTCGGCACCGCGATGATGAGTTTCTTCGTGGTGGTGGTGAACCGCATCCTCTGGCGCCCCCTGTACTGGTACGCCGAACGCAAATACCGTCTCACATGAGGTTTATCATGGCTGATCTTCTGAATGTCGAGCATGTGCGGCGCACCTTCCCCCGCGGCAGCGGCGAGGACCTGCTGGTGCTGGACGACGTCAATCTCACCCTCCAGCAAGGCGAGATCGTCGGCCTGCTCGGCCGTTCCGGTTCGGGCAAATCCACCCTGCTGCGCCTGATCGCCGGCCTGGCGCGGCCGCAGGGCGGTTCGCTTTCCTACATGGGCGCGCCGATCCAGGGCCCGGTGCAGGGCGTCGCCATGGTGTTCCAGAGCTTCGCGCTGTTTCCCTGGCTGACGGTGCTGGAAAACGTGCAGCTGGGGCTGGAGGCGCTGAACCTGCCGCCGCGCGAAATGCGCGAGCGGGCGCTGGCCGCGATCGACCTGATCGGCCTGGACGGCTATGAAAGCGCCTATCCGCGCGAGCTTTCCGGCGGCATGCGCCAGCGCGTCGGCTTCGCCCGCGCCGTGGTGGTGCATCCCAGCATCCTGCTGATGGACGAGCCCTTCAGCGCCCTGGACGTGCTGACGGCGGAGAATCTGCGCACCGACCTGGTCGAGCTCTGGGGCAACGGCAAGCTGCCGATCAAGGGCATCGTCCTGGTGACGCACAATATCGAGGAAGCGGTGTTGATGTGCGACCGCGTCCTGCTGTTCTCGTCGAATCCGGGCCGGGTGGCGTCGGAAATCAGGATCGACCTGCCGCAGCCGCGCGACCGCACCAGCCCCGCCTTCGAGGATTATGTCGAC
>CAZNGO010000035.1:0-8008 GCA_964572805.1 uncultured Rhizobium sp.
GCCTTCCGCTTCATCCGCGGCCCGGTCTTCACCGAACTGCTGATGGCCGACGAGATCAACCGCGCCAGCCCCCGCACCCAGTCCGCCCTGCTGCAGGCGATGCAGGAAAAGCATGTCACGGTCGCCGGCGCCCGCCATGACCTGCCCAGGCCCTTCCACGTCCTGGCGACGCAGAATCCGCTGGAGCAGGAAGGCACCTATCCGCTGCCGGAAGCGCAGCTTGACCGATTCCTGCTGCAGATCGATGTCGGCTATCCCGGCCTGGAGGCGGAGCGGCAGATGCTGCTGGCCACCACCATGGGCGAGGAAACCGCCGCCGCCCGCGTCTGCGGGCCGGAGCAACTGGTCGAGGCGCAGGCGCTGGTCCGTCGCATTCCGGTCGGCGAGAAAGTGATGACCTCGATCCTGCGCCTGGTGCGCGCGCCACGGCCGGGAAGCGAAGAAGGCGGCGTCGAAGCGGGCGTCATCGCCTGGGGACCGGGTCCGCGCGCCAGCCAGGCGCTGATGCTGGCGGTCAGGGCGCGGGCGCTGCTGGACGGGCGCTTCGCGCCCTCCAGCGACGACGTGACGGCCCTGGCGGGGCCGGTGCTGCGCCACCGCATGGCGCTGTCCTTCACGGCGCGGGCGGACGGGCTTTCCACGGCGGGGGTGATCGACGATCTCTGCCGGAAACTTTTATAAGTGACTTCCTTGAACCACGCGCTTCAGCATGAAGCCGAGGGCCTGAGCGCCATCCTGCCGCCGCTGCTGGTGGAAGCCGACCATCTCGCCGCTTCGGTGAGCCTGGGCGTGCATGGCCGAAGGCGCACCGGCACCGGCGAAAGCTTCTGGCAGTTCCGCCGCTACCGTTCCGAAGACGCCGTCACCGCCATCGACTGGCGGCAATCGGCCAAGTCGCAGCATCTTTTCGTACGCGAGCGCGAATGGGAAGCGGCGCAGACCGTCTGGCTGTGGCGCGACGGCGGCGCCAACATGGATTTCTCCTCGCGCCGCAGCCTCGCCACCAAGAAGGCGCGGGCCGACCTGCTGCTGCTGGCGCTGGCGTCGCTGCTGGTGCGCGGCGGCGAGCGCACCGGCTATTGGGGCAGCGGCGATCCGGCGGCGGCGTCGAAAATCTCCCTCAGCCGCATCACGCGCCGGCTGATGGACGCCAGGACCAGCGCCGGCGAGCCGCCGCCCGCGCCGGTGCTGCGCGGGGCGCAGCTGGTGTGGTTCGGCGATTTCCTCGATCCGGGCACCGAAGCCGCGATGAGCCGCATCGCCCGGGCCGGGGTCGAAGGCCATCTGGTCCGCATCGTCGATCCGGCGGAGGAAGAGTTTCCCTATCATGGCCGCACCAGGTTTGAGATGACGCGTCAGGAAAGCGAAATCTTCGGCCGCGCCGAACGGCTGCAGACCGCCTATCGCGCCCGCTTCACCGCCCATGGCGAGATGATCGCGCAGGCGGCTTCGCATCTGGGCTGGACTTCGACCGTGCACCGCACCGACCATGCGCCGCAATCCGCCCTGATCGCGCTCTACGCCGCCATCGGCGGGGTGTGAGGTGGGGCTGCTGCCGCAACTGGGTTTCGGCGCCCCCTGGCTGCTGCTGGGCCTGCTGGCGCTGCCGCTGATCTGGCTGCTGCTGCGGGTGACGCCGCCCAGTCCGCGGCCGCAAATCTTTCCGCCGCTGCGGCTGCTGGCGGGCCTGGTCAACGAGGAGCAGACGCCGGCCCGCACGCCCTGGTGGCTGCTGCTGCTGCGCCTCACCGCCGCCGCGCTGTTGATCATCGCCCTGGCCGATCCCATCCTGGGGCGTGGCGCCACGCCGCCCACGCCCGGGCCGCTGGTGCTGGTGGTGGACAATGGCTGGACGGCGGCGGACGGCTGGAGCGAGCGCGCCCGCGCCATCGGCGAATTGCTGCATGGCGCCGGCGACCGGCCGGTGCTGCTGCTGCCCACCGCTTCGGCGGCGCCCGCCGGCCTGCTGAATGCCGGCGAGGCCGAGCGGCTGGCGCGCGGCCTTTCGCCCATGCCCTGGGCCGGCGACCGTGCCGCCGTGGCGGCGGCGCTGGGGCGCTGGAAACTGAACGCGCCTTCCATCGTCTGGCTCAGCGACGGCATCGAGGACGGCAATGCCCGGAAACTTCTGACGGCGTTGCAGGCCCGTGGGCCGGTGACGCTGTTCACGCCGCCACGCGGCGCGCTGGGCCTGCTGCCGCCGCAGCGCGACGCCAGCGGCTTCACCGTCGCCGCCATCCGTCCCGCTTCGGCCCGCGCCGCCGATGTCGAAGTGGCGGCGCTGGGAAGCGGCGGCGAAACCCTTTCGGCGGCGACGCTGCATTTCCGCGGGCTGGAAAGCCGCGCCGAAGGCCATCTCACCCTGCCGCTGGAAGTGCGCAACCGCGCCCAGCGTCTTTCCCTGCGAGGGCAGGAAAGCGCCGGCGCCATCCAGCTGCTGGATACCGGCAATATCCGGCGGCGGGCCGGCATCGTCGGCTCCAGCGGCGGCGAGCAGTCGCTGCTGGCCGACACCTATTATCTTGATCGTGCCCTTGGTCCCTATGCCGAGACCAGCCAGGGCACCGTCACCACGCTTCTGGGCAGCCATGTCTCGGTGCTGGTTCTCGCCGATATCGGGCGCATCGCCGGCGACGACGCGCCGAAAATCACCGAATTCGTCAAGAATGGCGGCGTGCTGGTGCGCTTTGCCGGCGAACATATGGCGCAGGGCGCCGATGCGCTGGTGCCGGTGCCGCTGCGTGTGGGCGAGCGCTATCTTTCCGGCGCCATGGCCTGGGGCCAGCCCCAGCACCTGGCCGCCTTCGGTCCCGACAGTCCCTTCAACGGCCTTGCCATCGCCGACGATGTGACGGTGACGCGGCAGATCCTGGCCGAGCCTTCCGCCGAGCTGAACGGCCATGTCTGGGCGCGGCTGGCAGACGGCACGCCGCTGGTGACGGCGCGCCATGAAGGCCAGGGCTGGATCGTATTGTTCCACACCGCCGCAAGTCCCGGCTGGTCCACCCTGCCGCTGTCCGGTCTCTATGTGGACATGCTGCGCCGCCTGCTGGCGCTGGCCGGCGGCGCGGCCGCCGAAAGCCTGGCGGGCCTGACCACCTTGCCGCCCGTGTCGGTGCTGGACGGTTTCGGCCACCAGGGCGCGCCCGGCGGCGAGGTCATGCCCATCGCGGCGAAGGATTTCACCGCAACGCAAGTCAGCCGCATCCATCCGCCCGGGCTTTATGGCGCGCAAGGCGTGGAAAGCGCCCTCAACACGCTGAAGCCCGATGACACGCTAACGCCGCTGCCGGAGCTGGGCGTGGAGCGCCGGGCCTATGGCAACATCGACGCCAAGGCGCTGGAACCGTGGCTGCTGCTGGCGGCGGCGCTGCTGCTGCTGCTGGACGCGCTGGCCTCGCTGCTGCTGCGCGGACATTTTCCGCGCCGTCTTCTCGCAGGGGCATTGGGCAGCGGCCTGATGCTGCTGCTTTTCGTTCCGCCCCTTGCGATCAATGAAGCGCGCGCCGACGATGCCATGAACCAGAAGGCGGCGCTGGACACGCGGCTGGCCTATGTGAAGACCGGTCTTGCCGATGTGGACAATGTGAGCCAGGCGGGCCTGACCGGGCTTGGCCTGTGGCTGAAGCTGCGCACCGCCTATGAGCCGCTGGAGCCGATGGGCGTCGACCTGGAGCGCGACGACCTCTCCTTCTATCCCCTGCTCTACTGGCCGATGGACCCGCGCGAGAAAACGCTGTCGCCCAAGGCGCTGGCGCGCGTCGCCGATTACATGCGCCAGGGCGGCACCATCCTGTTCGACACCCGCGATCTTTCCATCGGCACGCCCGGCGCCGGGCAGGAGACGCTGCGCCGGCTGACCAAAGGTCTCGATTTCCCGCCGCTGGAAAAAGTCCCCGCCGATCATGTCCTGACCAAGGCGTTCTATCTGCTGAAGGACTTTCCCGGCCGGTGGCAGGGCGCCCCGGTCTGGGTCGAGGCCCTGCCGCCGCAGAAAGCCGGCGAGCATGCCCCGGCGCGCGGCGGCGACGGGGTTTCGCCGGTGATCATCGGCGGCAATGACTATGCCGCCGCCTGGGCGATCGATGCCGGCCGCCACTTTCTTTCCGAGCCGGTGCCGGGCGGGGAAAGCCAGCGCGAGACCGCCTTCCGCTTCGGCGTCAATGTCGTGATGTATGCCTTCACCGGCAATTACAAGACCGACCAGGTGCATGCGCCGGCGCTGCTGGAACGGCTGGGGCGCGACAAATGACCCGGCTCCAATGACCCGATTGGCCTTCGCACCTCTGATCCCGCTGGAATGGCTGATCGCCCTGGGCCTGGCGATGCTGGCGCTGGCCGCCTGGAGCTTCCTGACACGCGCCAAAGGCGCCTGGGCGCGCACGCTGGTGTTCGCCGCGTTGCTGGCGGCGCTGGCGGGACCGATCACCGTGCACGAGACGCACGAGCCGCTGAACGACGTGGCGGTGATCGTCACCGACCGCTCGCAGAGCATGGGCGCGGGGATACGCACCAGGCAGGCGGATGCGGCGCATGATGCGGTGCGCCGGGCGCTGGCCGCCATGCCCGGCCTGACCGTGCGCGAGACATCCGTCACCACCACGCCGGGCGGCGACAATAACGGCACCCAGGCCTTCGCGGCGTTGAACGCCGCCATCGCCGATGTCCCGCCGGGGCGGATGGCGGGCGCCATCATGATCACCGATGGCGAAGTGCATGATGCCCCCGCCGACGCCGCACACCTGCCGCTGAAGGCGCCGCTGCAGGTGCTGGTGGCCGGCGCCCATGGCGAGAAGGACCGCAAGCTCACTGTCACCGCGGCGGCGCGCTTCGCCATTGTCGGCAAGAATGCCGAAATCGAACTTCGGGTGGACGATCTGGGCGGCGGCGAAGGCGGCAGCTCGGAAATGACCCTGTCGGTGGATGGCAAGCCCATCGGCAACCGCAGCGTCAGCGTCGGCAAGCCCAGCAAGATCAGCGTGCCCATCGCCCATGAAGGCGAGAATGTGATCGAGCTTGCCGCCGCGCCCGGCGACCATGAACTGACCCTGGCGAACAACCGCGCCGTGGTGACGGTGACGGGGGTGCGCGACCGCCTGCGGGTGGTGCTGGTGTCGGGCGAGCCGCATGCCGGCGAGCGGGTATGGCGCAACCTGCTCAAGGCCGATCCGTCGGTGGACCTGATCCATTTCACCATCCTGCGCCCGCCCTTCAAGCAGGACATGACGCCGATCGACGAACTCTCGCTGATCGCCTTTCCCTATCGCCAATTGTTCCTGGAGAAGCTGGACAGTTTCGACCTGGTGATCCTGGACCGCTATGCCGAGCAGGGCATCCTGCCGCCGCTCTATTTCCAGAACATCGCCCGCTATGTCGAGGCGGGCGGGGCCTTGCTGGTCTCGTCGGGCCCGGAATTCGCCGGCCCCACCGGCGTGGCGCGCACGCCGCTGGCCCAGGTGCTGCCGGTGCAGCCTTCGGGCGAGGTCATCTCCGGACCGTTCAAGCCGGTGCTGACACCGGAAGGCCAGGCCCATCCCGTCACCGCCGGCTTGCCGGGCGCGGGCGACGGCACCGCGCCGCCCAGCTGGGGCCGCTGGTTCCGCGCCATCGGCGCCGCCAGGCTTTCCGGCACCACGGTGATGAACGGGCCAAACAATCGCCCGCTGCTGGTGCTGGACCAGGTCGGCAAGGGCCGGGTGGCGGCGCTGCTCTCCGACCAGGCCTGGCTGTGGGCGCGTGGTTTCGAAGGCGGCGGACCGGACGCCGAATTGCTGCGGCGGCTGGCGCACTGGCTGATGAAGCAGCCGGAACTGGAAGCCGAAAGCCTGTCCGCCTCGGTGGTGAATGGCGAAGTGCAGATCGCGCGGCGCACCATGGCGCCGGCGGCGCGGGCGGTGACGGTGACGACGCCGTCCGGCAAGACCATCACCGCCGATCTGGCCAAAAGCGCGCCGGGGATGTGGAGCGGCCGCATTCCGGCGACAGAGCTGGGGCTTTATCGCCTGACGGACGGCGTGCTGGCGGCGGTGGCGGCGGCGGGGCCGCTCAATCCGCGCGAGGTGTCCGACATGCGCGCCACCGATGCGATTTTGAAACCGCTGGCCGACGCCACCGGCGGCAGCGTGCACTGGCTGGCGGACGGCATGCCGCAGGTGCGGCAGGTCAATGCCGATTCCGCGGCCTATGGTTCGAACTGGATCGGGCTGGTGCGCAACAACGCCTATCGCGTGACTTCGCTCACCCAGAAGCCGCTGCTGCCGCAATGGGCGACGCTGCTGATCCTGGCCGGGCTGCTGTTGCTGGCGTGGAGAGTGGAAGGACGTTGACTCTTTGCACGAGCGCCGCAGCGAAGCCGCGGCGCGACCATCCGCTAGGGCAAAGCCCCGCCTCCCCTTCGGCGCGAAGCGCCAGGAAGGGGAGGTGCCCGTAGCTGGCCAGCCGCGAAGCGGCGATTAAGCCAGCGAAGGGCGGAGGGGTTCAGCCTAACGCCGCGCCATCGGCGCAGACCGGCGTGTCAATCGCGGCGCGCCGGATCTGGCCGGTGAGCGACAGCATCTCGCCGCCTTTCAGCGACAGGCCCAGAATCCGGTCCTGGTCCACCGGGCCAGGAAAACGCACCCGTCCGGGCGGCAGGCGCGAAAAGCCGACCTTGGCGTAATAGGGCTCATCGCCCACCAGCAGGATGCCGCGCCACGGCCCCAGCCTGGCGGCCTCGATGCCGGCCTGCATCAGGGCGATGCCGATGCCGCGACCCCGCTGGTCGCCGCGCACCGCCAGCGGCCCCAGCAGCAATTCCTCATGCCCGCCGACGCTGATAGGCCAGAAGCGCACCGAACCCAGCAGCGTGGCGCCCTCGACCGCGACAAAGCCCAGCCCGGCGACCGGCGCCACGCCTTCGCGCAGCCGGTAGGCCGATTTGGCGAAGCGGCCGGGACCGAAGCCGGCTTCGTTCAACGCCGCGATGGCGGGCGCATCCTCGGAGCGTTCCCGCCGGATTTCCCAGTCATAGGATTCGGGAGATGGCGGCATGCGGCTTCGACTACGCGCAGCGCCCGGCAAAGGCAAGGCTCACCAATGCGGGCTGGGCCCTGCGCCGGTGGCAAGCTCCGCCAGCCGGCGCAAGGTGGCGGGCGCGGTGTCGGGCGGCGGCGCCTCCGGCCGAACCCAGAGGACGGCCCGCACTTCCATGTTGGGGCGGAAATCCACCGCCGCGTCTTCGATCAGATAAAGGGCGGTGACATGGGTCACCCACCAGACCTTGCGGCTGTAGAGGCCGAACAGCCGTGCCTGACCGCCGGTCAAGCCGACCTCTTCACGCAACTCGCGCCGCAGCGAGATTTCCGCCGGTTCGCCCCGGCCGATGCCCCCGCCCGGAAGGCGCCATCCGGTCATGTAGGTCTGGCGCACCAGGAGCACCCGCCCGTCCCCGTCGCGCACAAAGCCGGCGACACCGAACGCGACGGGGTTGAGCGCCCATTTGGCGCTGAGCAGAAGTCCGGTGAAGATGCGCGAAAAATCCACGCTCACGTTCCACCGCAAATTCGTAAAGAGATTGATAACCAGATTTGTATAACCTGCAGTAGCAATTTCGGCGCGTCGCGTCTCATTGCCGGTTCACCGTCCGATGGCGGCTCCGGGACGCAAATGTGCCGGATTTGGCGTCATGCCGGGGACTGTATCGCCAATGCCGGGATCCGCCTTGGAAAGGCTGAGTGTTCTGATTGTCGAGGACAATCAGCATATGCGCTCGCTTCTGCGTTCGTTGCTCAATTCGATCGGCATTCGTGAAATTCACGAAGCCGGGCATGGTTCCGCCGCGCTGGCGGTGCTCCATGACAAGAAATGCGACCTGGTCCTGTCCGATCTCGCCATGAAGCCGATGGACGGCATCGATTTCACGCGCGAAATCCGCCAATCGCCCAAGAGCGCCAATCCCTTCCTTCCCGTCATCATGGTCACCGGCCATACCGAAAAGCATCGCGTGGAAGCGGCCCGCGACGTCGGCGTC
>CAZNGO010000036.1:0-21554 GCA_964572805.1 uncultured Rhizobium sp.
ACAACATCAGGAACAATCCGCTGCTGCAGGGACTCAATCTCCCGCGCACCGGGCAGGCCGGCAATGTCGGGCCGCTGGTGACCAAGACGGTGGTGATCTGCGGCGATCCGCAGACCACCACCAACGCGGCCGGCGTCCGCCAGGCCTATCTGCGCGCCTATGACAAGGCGAGCGGCAAGGAACTGGGCGCGGTTGCGATTCCGGAAGGCCAGACCGGCACACCCATGACCTATGCGGTGGGCGGCTGGCAGTACATCGTGATGTGCGTTGGCAACCACGATTACAGCGGCAGCGAAATGCTGGCCTTCAAATTGCCTGCGAGCGCCCTGGCGGCGCCCGGAGCGGCTGCTGCACCGGCGGCGGCGCCGGGCGGCGGACGCGGCGGACGTGGTGGACGCGGCGCCTAGTCTACAGAAATGAAAATGCAGGGGCCGCCTTCGGGCGGCCCCTTTCTTTTTCTAGCTGCCGGGAAAGCTGAAACCGGCACCGCTCCGTCCGGACCAGCGCGCGGTCACGGTCTTGAGTCTGGTATGGAAGTGCACCGCTTCCGGGCCATAGACGCCATGGCTGCCGAACAGCGAGCGTTTCCAGCCACCGAAGCTGTGATGGCCCACCGGTACCGGAATCGGGACATTGACGCCGACCATGCCGGCCTGGACCTTGTCGGCGAAATCGCGGGCAGCTTCGCCGTCGCGGGTGAAGAGGGCCGCGCCATTGCCGAAGGGATGGCGGTTCACCAGTTCCAGCGCCGCGCCATAGCCCTGCGCCCGCACCACCGAGAGAACCGGTCCGAAGATTTCCTCCCTGTAAACGGTCATGTCCGGCGTGACATGATCGAGCAGCGTGCCGCCCAACCAGAAGCCCTTTTCATAACCCTGCAGTTTCAGGCCGCGTCCATCCACCACGACCTGCGCGCCTTCCTTCTCGCCGGCCGCGATATAGGCGGCGACCTTGTCGCGATGCGCCGCCGTCACCAGCGGCCCCATCTCGGCGGCGGGATCGGTGGCGGGCCCGATCTTCAGCGCCGCCACGCGCGGGCGCAGCAGCGCGACCAGCGCGTCGGCGGCCTTCTCGCCCACCGGCACCGCCACCGACACCGCCATGCAACGCTCGCCCGCCGAGCCATAGGCTGCGCCCATCAGCGCCTCGGCCGCCTGTTCGAGATCGGCATCGGGCAGCACGACCATATGGTTCTTGGCCCCGCCCAGGGCCTGAACCCGCTTGCCGGCTGAGGAGCCGCGGGCATGGACATATTCGGCGATCGGCGTGGAGCCGACAAAACTCACCGCGGCGATGCCGGGATGATCGAGGATGGCGTCCACCGCTTCCTTGCCGCCATGGACGATGTTGAGCGCACCCGGCGGCAGGCCGGCTTCGGCGAAAATCCTGTGCAGCAGGTTGGCGGCGGAGGGATCGCGCTCCGACGGCTTGAGGATGAAAGTGTTGCCGCAGGCCAGCGCCATCGGAATCATCCAGAGTGGCACCATGACGGGAAAATTGAACGGCGTGATCCCCGCCACCACGCCCAGTGGCTGGCGGAAATCATGGCTGTCCACGCCGCTTCCCACCTGGGGGCTGAAGCTGCCTTTCAGCAATTGCGGGATGCCGCAGGCGAACTCCACCACTTCCAGCCCGCGGGCGATTTCGCCCAGGGCGTCGGCGTGGGTCTTGCCATGTTCGGCGCCGATGACGCGCGCCAGTTCATCCTTGCGCGCCTCGATCAGCCGGCGGGCCTCGAACATCACCCGGGCGCGGCGGGCGGGCGTGGTTGCGGCCCAGCCGGGGAAGGCTTCTGCCGCCGCCGCGACCGCTGCCGCCACGTCTGCCGCGCGGCCCGCCGGGACCGTGCCGCTCTGCTCGCCGGTGGCGGGATTGAAGACCGGCGTGCCCCCGCCGCCGCTGACCGGCTTGCCGCCGATGATATGGGGAATATTCATGCCACCTGCTTGAGGGCGGTTCCCAGGATTTCGAACAGCCTGTCTATCTCGCTTTTCTCCACGATCAAGGGGGGAGAAAGCGCGATGATGTCGCCGGTGGTGCGGACCAGCAGGCCGGCGGCGAAGCATTTGAGATAGGCGTCGAAGGCCCGCGCCGTCGGCCTGCCTTCCAGGGGCTTCAGCTCGATTCCGGCGATCAGCCCCAGGGTGCGGATATCGGCGACGACGGGAATGCCGCGCAGGCTGTGGGCGGCGTCGGCCCAGTAATCCGCCAGCGATGCGCCGCGCGTGAGCAGGCCTTCCTCCTCATACGTGTCCAGCGTGCCCAGGGCGGCGGCGCAGGCCATCGGATTGGCCGAATAGGTGTAGCCATGGAAGAATTCGATGCCAGGCGGCTGCTGCATGAAGAGGTCGTGTATTTTCTTCTGCACGAACACCGCGCCCATCGGGATGACTCCGTTGGTCAGGCCCTTGGCGGTGGTGACGATGTCGGGCTCGACGCCGAAATAATCGACCGCGAAGCGGGTTCCCAGCCTGCCATAGCCGGTGATGACCTCGTCGAAGATCAGCAGGATGCCGTGCCGGTCGCAGATTTCGCGCAGCCGCTTCAGGTAGCCGCGCGGCGGGATGAAGACGCCGGCCGAACCCTGCACCGGCTCGACGATCACCGCGGCGATCGTGGAGGGATCGTGCAGGGCGCAGAGCCGCTCCAGATCATCGGCCAGCTCGGCGCCGAATTCCGGCTCGCCGCGCGCAAAGAAGTTGCGCGGATCGCCATGGGTATGACGCAGATGATCGACACCCGCCACCAGCGCGCCGAACATCTTGCGGTTGGCGGGCATGCCGCCCACGCTCATGCCGCCGAAATTGACGCCGTGATAACCGCGTTCGCGCCCGATCAGGCGCACGCGCTCGCCCTGGCCGTTCAGGCGATGCCAGGCCAGCGCGATCTTCAGCGCCGTCTCGACTGATTCCGAACCGGAATTGGTGAAGAAGACATGATCCAGGGAACCAGGCATCAGCCGCGCCAGCCGCGCCGCCAGCTCGAAGGCCCTGGGATGGCCCATCTGGAAGGCGGGGGAATAATCCAGTTCCTTCGCCTGCCGCGCGATGGCCTCTGTGATGCGGGGCCGGGCATGGCCGGCATTGCAGCACCACAGGCCGGCGGTGCCGTCCAGCACCCTGCGCCCGTCATCGGTGGTGTAATACATGCCTTCGGCGGCCACCATCAGGCGCGGCGCCGCCTTGAAGGCGCGATTGGCCGTGAACGGCATCCAGTAGGCGTCGAGATTGTTGGGTTTTGCAGACATGGTCGGGCGTCCCTGAAATGGCTTCTGCCCTTGGCCGGCAGAGTTAAGCGCAATCTTGCGCGGACGGGAAGCCTTGCCTTAACTGGGACACCATCCGGAGGGATTTCCATGCAGGGCGTCACGGTCATCGACCATCCGCTGATCCAGCACAAATTGACCCTGATGCGGGACAGACGCACCAGCACGCGGGACTTCCGTGCCCTGCTCAACGAGATCGGGATGCTGATCTGCTATGAGATCACCCGCGACCTGCCGCTGGAAAAGGTGGAAATCGAGACGCCCATCACCCGGATGACGGCGCCCAGGATCGAGGGCAAGAAACTGGTCTTCGCGCCCATCCTGCGGGCCGGGATGGGCTTCCTGGACGGCATGCTGAACCTGGTGCCGTCGGCCCGCGTCGCCCATGTCGGCCTTTACCGCGACCCCAGGACGCTGGAGAGCGTGGAATACTATTTCAAGGCGCCGGAGGATGCCGCCGACCGGCTGGTGATCGTGATGGACCCGATGCTGGCCACCGGCAATTCCGCCGCCGCGGCAGTGGAGAAGCTGAAAGGCCGGGGCGTGACGCGATTGCGGCTGATGTGTCTGCTGGCGGCGCCCGAAGGCATCCGCCATTTCCAGGCGGTCCATCCCGATGTGCCGGTCTGGACCGCCGCCATTGACGAGAAGCTCAACGATCACGGCTATATCGTACCGGGTCTGGGCGACGCCGGCGACCGCATGTTCGGGACGAAGTAGTCACTTCTCACCCCCTCCGGCCTTCGCACGCTGAGGCGTGTTATGGCTACCTCCCCCTCTGGTGCGCTGCGCGCAGAGGGGGGAGGCGGGCTTGCGAGGTTGCGAGATTTGCCACAAATCCCTGTTCTTGACTCGTCCGGGTGGCGGTGAAAGCCTTGGTCATGTCCAATGTCCAGCATCTTTCCCCGCGTGACATTTCCCACAGCGAGGGCCGCAATCCCGTTGCCGCTTTCGACGCCGAACTGATCGAAGGCGTGCGGGTCAACCGTAGCGCCGCCGAGCGCCGCGCCGCCACCCTGCCGGGCCGCCGTACCGTCAAGAAACAGTGGCAGGCCGCCTGGCTGGTGCGCGCCATCCAGTGCATCGACCTGACGACCCTGGCCGGCGACGATACGCCCGGCCGGGTGCGCCGCCTCTGCGCCAAGGCGCGCCAGCCGGTGCGGCAGGAAACGCTCGAAGCGATGGGCATTGGCGACATCGGCCTGACCACGGGTGCGGTCTGCGTCTATCATGCCATGGTCGAAACCGCGGTCGAGGCGCTGCGCGGCACCGCCATTCCGGTCGCCGCCGTTTCCACCGGCTTTCCCGCGGGCCTCTCGCCGCTGAACCTGCGCATCAAGGAGATCGAGGCCTCGGTCGCGGCGGGGGCCAGGGAAATCGATATCGTCATCAATCGCGGTCATGTCCTCACCGGCGACTGGCGCGCGGTCTATGACGAGATGCGCGCTTTCCGCGAGGCATGTGGCCCGGCGCATGTGAAAGCTATCATCGGCGCCGGCGATCTCGGCACCCTCGCCAATGTCGGCAAGGCCTCGATGGTCTGCATGATGGCGGGGGCGGATTTCATCAAGACCTCCACCGGCAAGGAGGCGACCAATGCGACGCCGACCAATGCGCTGGTGATGACGCGGATGATCCGCGAATGGCATGCCATGACCGGTCATCAGGTCGGCTTCAAGCCGGCCGGCGGCATTTCCACCGCCAAGGATGCCATGAATTACGAGTTCATCATGAAGGAGGAGCTGGGCAATGACTGGCTGCAGCCGCATCTGTTCCGCATCGGCGCCTCCAGCCTTTTGACCGACATCGAGCGCCAGCTCGATCATTTCGTCAGCGGGCGCTATTCCTCCGCCCATCGTCATCCCATGGCCTGACCATGAGCAGCGTCGCGCAGATCCTGAAGACCATGGAATACGGCCCGGCGCCGGAAAGCGACGCCCCGGCGCAGGCCTGGCTGGAGAAGCACAATCGCAGCTTTGGCCTGTTCATCAATGGCGAATGGGCGCCGGGCCAGGGCAAGCCCATTGACAGCATCAATCCGGCAACCGGCGGGAAACTGGCGACGCTGGCCGAAGCCACCGCGACCGATGTCGATGCGGCGGTGCAGGCGGCGCGTGCCGCGCAGCCCGGCTGGGCCAGGAAAGGCGGTGCATGGCGCGCGCGGTATCTCTATGCCCTGGCGCGGCTGGTGCAGAAACATTCCCGTCTCCTCGCCGTGCTGGAGACGCTGGACAATGGCAAACCGGTCCGCGAGACGCGCGACATTGATGTCCCGCTGGTGGTCCGGCACTTCTATCATCATGCCGGCTGGGCGCAGCTGCTGGAAAGCGAGTTCCCCGGCCATGAACCGGTCGGCGTGGCGGGGCAGGTGATCCCCTGGAACTTCCCGCTGCTGATGCTGGCCTGGAAGATCGCGCCCGCCCTGGCCGCCGGCAACACGGTGGTGCTGAAGCCGGCGGAAGACACCAGCCTGACGGCGCTGCTGTTCGCGGAAATCTGCGACGAGGCGAAACTGCCAAAAGGCGTGGTCAATATCGTCACCGGCGCGGGCGAAACCGGCAGGGCGGTGGTCGAGCATCCCGGCATAGATAAAGTGGCCTTCACCGGCTCGACCGAAGTGGGCCGCGCCATTCGTCTCGCCACCGCCGGCACGGGCAAGAGGCTGACGCTTGAGCTTGGCGGCAAGTCGCCTTTCGTGGTCTTAGAGGACGCCGATCTCGACGCCGCCGTGGAAGGCGCGGTGGATGCGATCTGGTTCAACCAGGGCCAGGTCTGCTGCGCCGGTTCGCGCCTGCTGGTGCAGGAAAGCGTTGAAAGCCGCTTTCTCGACAAGCTCAAGGCGCGGATGGAAAAGCTGCGGGTCGGCGATCCGCTGGACAAGGTCACCGACATCGGCGCCATCGTCTCGCCCCGGCAGCGCGAACAGATCGCGGAGAAGGTGGCGCGCGGCGTCCAGGAAGGTGCGGTGCTGTTCCAGCCCAAGCAGGCCTGCCCTGAAGGCTGTTTCTATCCGCCCACCCTGCTGACCAATGTCGAGCCCGCCTCGGTGCTGGCGCAGGAAGAAATTTTCGGCCCCGTGCTGGTGGCGATGAGCTTCCGCACGCCCGCCGAAGCAGCGGCGCTTGCCAACAATACGCGCTATGGCCTCGCCGCCAGCATCTGGAGCGAGGACATCAATGTCGCCCTCGACCTGGCGCCCAGGATCAAGGCCGGCGTGGTCTGGGTGAACTGCACCAATCAGTTCGACGCCAGCGCGGGCTTCGGCGGCTATCGGGAATCCGGCTTCGGCCGCGAAGGCGGGCGCGAAGGTATGTTCGAATATCTCAGGCCGAAAGCGCCGAAAGCCGCTCCCGCTGCGCCCGCGCCTTCGGCCGAACCGGTCCTGAGCGAAGAGAGCGCCATTGACCGCACCGCCAAGCTTTTCATTGGCGGCAGGCAGGCCCGGCCCGATGGCGGCTACAGCCGCGCTGTCTTCGCCCCCTCCGGCGAATTGCTGGGCCAGGTGGGCGAAGGCAACCGCAAGGACATCCGCAATGCCGTCGAGGCGGCGCAGAAGGCCGAAGGCTGGTCAACCGCCACCGGCCATGGCCGCGCCCAGATACTTTATTATGTGGCGGAGAATTTGTCGGCCCGCTCCTCCGAGTTCGTCGAACGCATCCGCGCCATGACCGGCACCCCCAAGGGCATTGTGGCCAAGGGCGTCGAGGCCACGGTGCGCCGCCTCTTCACCTATGCCGCCTGGGCCGACAAGTATGACGGCGCGGTGCACAACCCGCCGCTGCGCGGCGTGGTGCTGGCGATGAACGAGCCGATGGGCGTGATCGGCATCGCCTGCCCGGACGAGGCGCCGCTGCTGGCCTTCACGTCGCTCTGGGCCCCGGCGGTGGCGATGGGCAACCGGGTGGTGATCGTGCCGTCGGAAAAGCATCCCCTGGCGGCGACCGATTTCATCCAGGTGCTGGAAACCAGCGACATGCCGGCCGGCGTGGTCAATATCGTCACCGGCGGCCGCGATGAACTGGCCAAGACGCTGGCCGAGCATCGCGGCGTCGACGCCATGTGGTATTTCGGGGCGAATGGCAAGGCAGTCGAAGCCGCCTCGGCCGACGACCTGAAGCGAACCTGGATCGGGGGCCCGCGCGACTGGTTCGATGCCTCCGCCGAAGGCCGCGAGTTCCTGGCGCGCGCCACCCAGGTCAAGAATGTCTGGATTCCCTACGGTGCCTGACGCACCCGCGGATATGCTGGAGCTGGCGCGGACCATGCGCGCCCGCGCCTATGCGCTTTATTCGAACTTTACGGTCGGCGCGGTAATGCGCGGGGAAAGCGGCCGCCTCTATGGCGGCTGCAATGTCGAGAACGCCGCCTATCCGCAAGGGATTTGCGCCGAAGCCGCAGCCATCGCCGCGCTGGTGGCGGCGGGAGAGCGCCGCGTCACCGAAGCGCTGGTGCTGGCGGATGGGCCCGGCCTGGTGACGCCCTGCGGCGGCTGCCGCCAGCGGCTGCGCGAATTCGCCGGCGACAGCACGCCCATTCATCTTTGCGGCGAGAATGAAATGCGGAAGATAACGCTGGGCGAGTTGCTGCCGCTGTCCTTCGGGCCGCAGCATCTGGGCAGATAATGTCGTCCTTCATTCCCCAGGAAGTCATCCGCAAGAAGCGCGACGGCGGCGCCCTCAGCGAAGCGGAATTGCAATTCCTCGCCCATGGCATCACCCATGGCGGCCTTACCGAGGGCCAGGTGGCGGCTTTCGCCATGGCGGTGTTCTTCCGCGGCATGACCGGCGACGAACGCGTCGCCTTCACCCGCGCCATGCGCGATTCCGGCACGGTGCTGCGCTGGGACGATCTGGAGCTGGACGGCCCGGTGCTGGACAAGCATTCCACCGGCGGCGTGGGCGACAAGGTCTCGATCATGCTGGCGCCGATGGTGGCGGCCTGCGGCGGTTTTGTGCCGATGATTTCCGGACGCGGCCTCGGCCATACCGGCGGCACGCTGGACAAGCTGGGCGTCATTCCCGGCTATCGCGCCGATCCCGACATCGAGACCTTCCGCCGGGTGGTGAAGCAGGTCGGCTGCGCCATCATCGGCCAGACCGCCGCGCTGGCCCCCGCCGACCGGCGCCTCTATGCCATCCGCGACGTCACCGCCACGGTGGAGTCCATTCCCCTGGTTGCCACCTCGATCATGGCCAAGAAGCTGGCGGAAGGGCTGGATGGGCTGGCGATGGACGTCAAGACCGGCAGCGGCGCCTTTTTTGAAGATCCGGCCAAGGGCCGCATGCTGGCGCGGACAATGGTCGGCATCGGCCATGGCGCCGGCCTTCCCGTCACCGCCCTGCTCACCGACATGGATGAGGTTCTGGGCACCGGCGTCGGCCATGCCCTTGAGATGGATGAGGTGCTGGCCTATCTCACCGGCGGCTCGCGCGATCCCCGCCTGCATGAAGTGACGCTGGCCCTGGCGGGTGAAATGCTCTGGCTGGGGAGGCTGGCCGCGTCAGCCTCGGAAGGACGGGCGAAGGCGCAGGCAGCGCTGGACAGCGGCAGGGCGGCCGAGCATTTCGCACGCATGGCGGCGGCGCTGGGCGGACCAGCGGATTATGTCGAGAAGTACGAAAGCTACCGGCTGCGCGCTGCAGTGGTGAAGCCATGTCCTGCGCCGCGCGCCGGATATATCGAAGGAATGGATTGCCGCGCCGTCGGCATCGCCACCATCGGGCTGGGGGGCGGGCGGCGCAAGGCCAGTGACGGCATCGACCTGACGGTGGGTTTCTCGGATTTCCGCGCCACCGGTTCCAGGCTGGCGGCAGGTGACGCCATCTGCCAGGTCCATGCCCGCAGCGTGGCGGAAGCCGACGCCGCAATTGCTGCCCTTGGCGAGGCGGTGCGGATCGGCGAGACGCCGCCGCCCCCCGGCAAGGCGATCCAAGGCCGCATCACGGATGCCGCGCCATGACCGGGCTGGACGGCTTCATCGCCGGGCTGCCGAAAGCCGAACTGCATCTGCATCTGGAAGGAAGCCTGGAGCCGGAGCTGATGTTCGCCATCGCCCGGCGCAACCGCTGCGCCATTCCCTTTGCCAGCGCCGAAGCGGTGAAGGCGGCCTATCGCTTTTCCAACCTCCAGGATTTTCTCGACATCTATTACCAGAGCGCCCAGGTGCTGCTGGAAGAGCAGGATTTTTACGACCTGACTTCGGCTTATCTGGCGCGGGCCGCGGCCGACGGGGTGCGCCATGCCGAGGTTTTTTTCGACCCCCAGACCCATACCGACCGCGGCGTGGCGTTCGACGTCGTGATGAAGGGCATCATACGGGCGCTGGACGAGGGAAGGGCGCGTTTCGGCATCACCACGAGGCTGATCCTCTGTTTCCTGCGGCATTTGCCGGAGGAGGAGGCGTTTCGGACATTCTCCCAGGCCTCGCTCTGGCTGGACCGCATCGCCGGCGTCGGGCTGGATTCCTCGGAGCTGGGCCATCCGCCGTCGAAATTCGCCCGCGTCTTTGCCGCCGCCCGCGAGGCCGGACTGAAGCTGGTCGCCCATGCGGGCGAGGAAGGCCCGGCCGCCTATGTCTGGGAAGCGCTGGACCTGCTGAAAGTGGACCGCATCGATCACGGCAACAATGCCCTGCAGGACGAACGGCTGGTGGCGCGGCTGGTGCAGGAACAGATGACTCTGACGGTCTGCCCGCTTTCCAACCTGAAGCTCTGTGTGGTGAAGGATCTGAAGGATCATCCGCTGCGCAGGATGCTGCAATTGGGCCTCTCCGCCACGGTCAATTCCGACGATCCGGCCTATTTCGGCGGTTATGTCGGCGACAATTTCCGCGCTGTCACCGCGGCGCTGGATTTGACCAGGGAAGAGCTAGCGACGCTGGCGAAGAACAGCTTTCTGGGCTCGTTCCTCGCCGAAAGCGAAAAG
Organism: uncultured Rhizobium sp.; assembly: GCA_964572805.1. GTDB lineage: Bacteria > Pseudomonadota > Alphaproteobacteria > Micropepsales > Micropepsaceae > Rhizomicrobium. The sequence continues at coordinate 10,190 of CAZNGO010000036.1, forward strand.
GCCCGGCACGTCGCCGCGATTGACGCTTTTGTCGCACAGGCTTAGCGAAACGCCGGCTCTGTAAAGCTGCGCAGCTTGCGCGAGTGGAGTGTGCCGGCTTCGGCCTCCTTGCGCAGCAGTTCCAGGGCGCGGATGCCGATCTCCAGATGCTGGCTGACCCGCTCCTCGTAAAAGGCGTCGGCCATGCCGGGCAGCTTGATTTCGCCATGCAGCGGGCGATCCGACACGCATAGCAGCGTCCCATATGGCACGCGGAAGCGGTAGCCATTGGCGGCGATGGTGGCCGATTCCATGTCGATGGCGATGGCTCTGGACTGGTTGAAGCGCATCGAGAGCTGCTCGAAGCGCAGTTCCCAGTTGCGGTCCGCGGTCGTCACCACCGTGCCGGTGCGCAGCCGCTGCTTCAGCGTCTGGCCGCGCACGCCGGTGATCTCCGCCACCGCCTGGGCCAGCGCCAGCTGCACTTCCGCCAGCGCCGGGATCGGGATGGCGGTGGGCAGCATCTCATCCAGCACCTGGTCGTCGCGCAGATAGCCGTGCGCCAGCACATAGTCGCCCAGCCGCTGGCTGGCGCGCAGGCCGCCGCAATGGCCGATCATCAGCCAGACATGCGGCCGCAGCACCGCCAGATGGTCGGTGACGGTCTTGGCGTTGGATGGCCCGACGCCGATATTGATCAGGGTGATGCCCTGGCCGTTTTCCTGCACCAGGTGATAGGCCGGCATCTGCGGCAGCTTGGCCAGTGACGGGCGCGACGGCTCCCGGCCGCGTTCGGTGACGCGGTTGCCCGGTTCGACAAGGCGCAGGGCGCGGCCGGCCTCGACCTCGCGCGCGGCATAGACCTGGAATTCGTCGATATAGCGCTGGTAGTTGGTGAAGAGCACGAAGCCCTGGAAATGCTGCGCCTCGGTGCCGGTGTAATGGCGCAGCCGGTGCAGGGAAAAATCTATGCGCTCGGCCGAGAACAGCGACAGCGGCGCCGGGCCCGGGCCGGTCCAGCGTTCGCCGTCCACGATGGCGTCATGGGCGGTGTCCAGGCGGGGCAGGGGAAAGCGCTCGGCCAGGGCGCGGCGGCTTTGCGCGTCCATCGCCGCCGCGGCCTTCTCCACCGCGAAGGTGAGGGGAATGGCGTCGCGGCTTTTGCCGACATAGATGCGCGCCGCGTAATTGTCGGCCAGCAGCGCGAGCTGTTCGATCAGATAGTCGCGAAACAGGGCCGGCGCGGTGATGGTGGTGCCATAGCGGCCGGGCTTGCTCACCTTGCCGAAGGCCAGGGTGGTGGAGGCGATGGCGCCGCGCGGCACCTCGACGCTGAGATAGGGATAGACCGGATGCTCCTGCGAGGCCGGCTTCTCGCCTCTTGAGAAGGCATTGAAGGCCGCCTCGATGGCGGCGATGGCCTCTTCATACAGTTCCGTCAGCCGCGCCACGGCGATCTGGGGCGTGGCGCAGAGCTCCATGTCGATGGCGGTGAGGTCGTTATGGTTGCTGTCCATGGCGCTCACAGGAACGAGGTGCCGTGCGCCAGCTTCGGCAGGCGCAGATGGCTGGCGATGGACTGGCCGATATCGGCGAAGCTGCCGCGCCTGCCCACCGGACCGGGGGCGATGGCGGGCCCGAAGGCGATCACCGGGATATATTCGCGGGTATGGTCGCTGCCGGGCATGGTGGGATCGCAGCCATGATCGGCGGAAAAGATCACCAGGTCGCCCGGCTTCAGCGCCGCCTGAAGCGCCGGAATCCGGGCGTCGAATTCCTCCAGCGCCGCGGCATACCCGGCGACATCGCGGCGATGGCCGTAGCTTTGGTCGAAGTCCACGAAATTGGCGAAGGTGATGGAACCATCGGGCGCGTTGCCGGCGCAGTCGATCAGCCGCGCGAAGGTGTCGGCATTGCCTTCGGTATGCAGGCTCTGGGTCAGGCCCTGGCCGGCGAAAATATCGGAAATCTTGCCGATGCCGATCACCTCGCGCCCCGCCGCCTTGGCGATGTCGAGCAGGGTGGGCGCGCGCGGCGGCATGGCATAGTCATGGCGGTTGTAGGTGCGCTGGAATTGCCCGCGCTTCTCGCCGACGAAAGGCCGGGCGATGACGCGGCCGACATTATAGCCGTCCACCAGCCGCCGCGCGATGCGGCAGGCCTCGTAGAGCCGCTCGAGCCCGAAATGGGTCTCATGGGCCGCGATCTGGAAGACGGAATCGGCGCTGGTGTAGCAGATCGGCTTGCCGGTCCGAATATGCTCCTCGCCATATTGTTCGATGATGACGGTGCCGGAGGCATGGCAGTCGCCCAGGATGCCGGGCACGTCGGTTTCACGGATGAGGGCTTCGGTCAGCGCCTTCGGAAAAGTCGGGATGGTGGCGGGAAAATAGCCCCAGTCGTAATCCACCGGCAGGCCCATCATCTCCCAATGGCCGGACGGCGTGTCCTTGCCCTTTGACAGTTCCGCGGCCGCGCCATAGCGGCCGGTGGCGGGGCCATTGCGCATGGCGGGCAGCCGCGCATCCACCTCGCTGGCCGCCAGGCCCAGGCCCAGCGACAGCAGATTGGGCACCATAAGCGGCCCGCGACGGCGACCGCTGTCACCGCGTCCCTCCGCGCAGGCCGCCGCGATATGACCGAAGGTATTGGCCCCGGCATCGCCGAACCGCGCCGCATCGGGCGCCGCGCCGATGCCGAAGGAATCCAGAACTGCGATCAGGGCCCGCACGTCAAAATCCCGGCTGGTTCAAGGCGTCTTTTACAAACAGGGCGCCGCTGGCATTGTTCCAAGAAAGCGGCATTCTGTCCACGCGCGCTTTCCAGGAGCACCATGGGCCAAGACACGGGGAATATTGTCGAAAACGGCGCCGCCGCGATCCGCGGCCATTTTGGTCCCGACTTTCCCAAAACAGTGCTGGTGCTGGGCAGCGGCATCGGCCGTTTCGCGGAAAAGCTCGAAGGCGCCAAAAGCCTTTCCTATGAGGCGATTCCGGGCTTTGCGCCCTCCACCGTCAGCGGCCATGCCGGCAAGCTGCTGGCGGGCAGTCTGGCGGGCAAACCGTTGGCGATCATGGCGGGCCGTATTCATCTCTATGAAGGCCATCCGCCCCAGGCCATTGCCACCATGATCCGCATCCTCAGGACGGTGGGGGTGCAGCGCCTGATTCTCACCAATGCGGCCGGCGGCCTGAAGCCCGACATGATCCCGGGCACGCTGATGATCATCGACGACCACATCAATTTCTCCGGCCAGAACCCGCTGGTCGGTCCCAATGATGATCGGTTCGGTCCGCGTTTCCCCGACATGAGTTTCGCCTATGACCCGGAACTGCGTTCGGCGCTGAGGCGGGCGGCCGATGTGGCCGGGGTGAAAGTGAAAAGCGGCGTCTATATTTTCGGCCTAGGCCCCAGCTTCGAAACCCCCGCGGAAATACGCCTGTTCGCCAGCTGGGGCGCCGACGCGGTGGGCATGTCCACCGTGCCCGAATGCATCGCCGCCAATCATTGCGGCATGAAGGTCGCCGGCCTGTCGCTGATCACCAACCTGGCGTCGGGGCTGAGCGGCGCAAGACTGACCCATGACGAGGTGATGGCCGAAGGCGCACGCGCCCAGGCCGCGATCGAGAAACTTCTGCTGGCCTTTTTCGCCCGGCTCGACCATTAGCGCCATGGGTGCATACTATCGCGGTTGTCGGCCCAAGCCGTTGATCCGGTATAGAAATTGCCCTTGCCAGACTTTTCGGCTAGCAATGCGCCGCAAAAGGGAGAGCAGGCATGAAACACGACCGCATGGCGGTGCTGGGCGCGATGGTGGAGCAGGGCGTGGTCCCGGTCTTCTTCCATGCCGATATCGAAGTCTGCACCAGGGTGATCCAGGCCTGCGCCAATGGCGGCGCCAAATGCGTCGAGTTCACCAATCGCGGCGATTTCGCGCCGCAGATTTTCCTGGAAGTGGCGCGCCATTTCGCCAAGGCCGATCCCAGCTTGATCCTGGGCGTGGGCTCGATTGTCGATGCCCCCACCGCCGGCATCTATATCGCCAATGGCGCCAAGTTCGTGGTCGGTCCGATCGTGAACGCCGACGTCGCCAAGGTCTGCAACCGGCGCAAGATTCCCTATCATCCGGGCTGCGGCTCGGCCTCGGAGATTTCCTATGCCGAGGAACTGGGCTGCGAGATCGTCAAGGTCTTTCCGGGCAGCAGCGTCGGCGGCCCGGAATTCGTCAAGAATGTCCTGGGCCCGATGCCCTGGACGAAAATCATGCCCACCGGCGGTGTTGATGCTTCCGAGGAATCCCTGAAGAAATGGTTCGGCGCCGGCATCGTCGCCTGCGGCATCGGCTCCAACCTGATCACCAAGGAGCTTCTGGCGGCCAAGGATTATGCCGGCATTGAAGCGAAGGTGCGCGACACCGTGGCGCTCATCAAGCAGATCCGGGGCAAATAATGTCCGACACTCTCAAGATCCGTCCCGCTGCCGACGTAAAATGGGACTGCCTTTCCTTCGGCGAGGTGATGCTGCGCTTCGATCCCGGCTTCGGCCGCGTCCGCAACGCCCGCCAGTTCACTGTCTGGGAAGGCGGCGGCGAATACAATGTCGCCCGCGCCATGCGCAAATGCTGGGGCAAGCGCGCATCCGTGGTGACGGCGCTGCCGAAAAACGATCTGGGCTGGCTGGTGGAGGATTTCATCTGCCAGGGCGGCGTCGATACCTCGCACATCGTCTGGCGCGAGTTCGACGGGTTGGGCCGCAACACCCGCGTCGGTCTCAACTTCACCGAAAAAGGCTTCGGCATCCGCGCCGCCCTGGGCTGTTCCGATCGCGGGCACAGCGCCGCCAGCCAGATCAGGCCGGGCGAAGTGAACTGGGAGAAGATATTCGGCGAGGAAGGCGTGCGCTGGTTCCATACCGGCGGCATCTTCGCGGCGCTGGCGCCCAACACGTCCGAGGCGGTGATCGAGGCAGTGGAGACGGCGCGCAAATACGGCACCATCGTTTCCTATGACCTGAACTACCGCGCCTCGCTGTGGAAGTCACAGGGCGGCAAGGCGGGGGCGCAGAAGATCAACCGCCACATCGCGCAATATGTCGATGTGATGATCGGCAACGAGGAGGACTTCACCGCCTGCCTCGGCTTCGAGGTCGAGGGGCTGGACGAGCACATCTCCGCCATCGATCCCGCCAACTTCAAGAAGATGATCCAGACGGCGGTGAAGCAGTTTCCCAACTTCAAGGTGGCGGCGACGACGCTGCGCAACGCCAGGACCGCCAGCTTCAACGACTGGTCCGCCATCCTTTATGCCGGCGGCGAGTTCTACCAGTCGATGATGCGCGAGAATCTGGAAATCTATGACCGCGTCGGCGGCGGCGACGGTTTCGCCAGCGGCCTCGCCTACGGCTTCCTCGAAGGCAAGGGACCGCAGGCGGCGGTGGAATATGGCGCCGCGCATGGCGCGCTGGCCATGACCACGCCGGGCGACACCTCGATGGTCAATGTCGCCGAGGTCGAGGCGGTGATGAAGGGCAAGGGCGCCCGGGTGATCCGCTAGGCCTGCCGGATATTTCATGACGGCGGGGCGCCGATATGCGCTAGGCTGATTCCATGTGGCGGGTTTTTCTCATTCTTTTCATGTGCTTGGCGGGCGGCGCGCTGGCCCAGGACCGCCCGGCAAGCCAATTCCGCGAATGTCCGGAATGCCCGACGATGGTCGGCATTCCGACGGGCAAATTCGTCATGGGCAGTCCTGTCGCCGAGCCCGGCCGCTTCGATTCCGAAGGGCCGCAACGCATCGTCACGGTGAAGGCCTTCGCCCTGGCCAGGACCGCGGTCAGCAGCGCCGAATTTCTCGCCTTCCTGCGCGCCACCGGATACCGGCCAAAGCCCTGCAACGCCATCCTCGATCTGGGCTGGCGCGTGCCGGGGCGGGGCCTCGCCTATGCGCCGCAGGATCAGGAACCACCCAACTGGCCCGCCGTCTGCCTCGACCATGCCGACGCGCATGCCTATCTCGACTGGATCAACGCCCGCGCCCGCGCCGCCCATCCCGAAATCGGCAGCCGCAATCCCTATCGCCTGCCCTCGGAAGCCGAATGGGAATATGCCGCCCGCGCCGGCAGCAGCACTGCGCGCTGGTGGGGCAGCGAGATCGGCAGCAACAATGCCAACTGCAATGGCTGCGGCAGTCAATATGACCGCAAGCTGCTGGCGCCGGTGGATGCCTTCGCCGCCAATCCCTTCGGCCTTTACGGCATGCTGGGCAATGCCTGGCAGTGGGTGGAGGATTGCTGGCATGACAGCTACCAGGGCGCGCCCGCCGATGGCGGCGTCTGGCAGGGCGGCGACTGCACCCGCCATGTGCTGCGTGGCGGCTCCTGGGACAATGTCCCGCTTTTCATCCGCTCCGCCGCGCGCAGCGCCGCCGCCGACGACGCCGACGACCCCAAAAAAGTGTCGGATTACTCCAGCCTGGCGGGATTTCGGCTCGCCCGGGACCTTCCTTAGACGCGAGCCAGGCAGCGTAGACCGCCGTGGCGCGACCCGCAGCATCAGCGAAATTCCCTCCCCTTCGGTGCGAAGCGCCGGGAAGGGGGAAGGTGTCGCAACCAGGTGTCTGCCTTTTGGCGGACCCGAGTTGCGACGGATGGGGGGCAATTAGCGAAGAGCAGCCTTCGGATCGAGATCGATCTCCAGCGGGATCACCTTCGGCCAGCTGCCCGGCGGCATCGGGATCGGCGAGGCCAGCAGCGCGGCATTGCGGGCGCTGAGCGCCATGTCGTGAAACACGGTGTCGGTGGCGAAGCGCGCCTGGTCGGCGATGACGATGTCGCTGATCACCCCCCTGCTGCTGACATTCAGCCTCAGGCGCACCACCGCGGCGCGTGACGCCGCTTCGCTCAGCGACGGCAGCCAGCGCCGCAGGATCTGCGCCCGGATGAAGTCGCGCAGGCCATAGGCGCCGTTGCCATTGCCCGCGCCGCCATCGCCATTGCCGCCGCCCAGCGCGAGCTGTGTGTCGGGGGCGCTGAGCTGCGCCAGCGCCCGCAATCTGGCGCTGAGTTCGTCCAGCGGCTGCTGCACGGCGTCGGGTTTCACCCCTTCGGCCTGCGGCGCCGCAGCGCGGGCCGGACGCGGCGCCCCGCGCGCCGGCGCGGGCTGCGCCCCGGAGGGTCCGGGCGCCGGCGCCAGCGCCACCAGCTCCACCGGCAGGGTGACGGTGGGCGGCGACAGCGCCGGCTGCCCGGCCAGGTACCACAGCGCCAGCAGCAACATCCCCAGATGCAGCGTCAGCGACAGGGCCCAGCCGGGCCGGTCGCGGAATTGCTGCAGGGCAGGGGCGAAAGTCATGGGTGCAGCCTAGCCCGACACGGCGCTATTTGCCCCTTAACCTTCCCTGAGGTATGCAGCTTTTTTCGGTGGTCGCGGTCCCTGACGGAAAACCGCTACACACTTTTCCTGGGACCGCTCCTGTGAAAATAAAGCTCTACCAGAACGACCTGCCGGACGGGCTCGACCTCGGTTCGCTGGTCGCCATCGACACCGAGACACTGGGCCTCAATCCCCATCGCGACAGGCTCTGCCTGGCGCAACTGTCCGCCGGCGACGGCATCTGCCATGCCGTGCAGTTCAGCGGCGGGCAATATCACGCCCCCAATCTCAAGCGCCTGCTGGCGGACCCCAAGGTCACCAAGCTGTTCCATTTCGCCCGCTTCGACGTGGCGATGTTCCGCCGCTGGCTGGGCGTCGATACCAGGCCGCTCTATTGCACCAAGATCGCGTCCAAACTGGTGCGCACCTATACCGACAAGCACGGCCTGAAGGACCTGGTGAAGGAATTGCTGGGCGTGGATCTGTCGAAGGAACAGCAAAGCTCCGACTGGGGCGCCGCCGAACTCAGCGAACGCCAGCTGGCCTATGCCGCCAACGATGTCGCCCATCTGCATGAACTGAAGAAAGTTCTGGACGCGATGCTGGCGCGCGAGGGCCGCACGCACCTGGCCCAGGCCTGTTTCGACTTCCTGCCGACGCGCGCGGAGCTCGATCTGGACGGCTGGGAAGAACTCGACATCTTCGCCCATGAGGCGCCGTCCATTTGTGTCGTGGGTTCGTCGCGCGTGCTCACGTGCTGAAAGCACGCTCCGCGCGACGCTCCTGCCCGCGCCGCAAGATTCCTGGTGCCTCGGCTGGCGTCCTCCGCCACAATTCGGCCTGTTCCCCTTCCTAGCTTGCCTTGCGCCGCTTCGACGAATGCGCCAGACTTGGCATGAAATTCGCGTTGGCGGCGCAGCACGGCGCCAGGATTTAAAATAAGTTAACCATCGCAAAGGGATAGATGAAGCCCGGCAAGCCAGCGCTGAAAGCCGTTTCCGCTCCCGCCCAGGGTGATCTGGCGGCGGCGCGGCGCGTCCTCGATCTCGCCAGCGAGGCCCTTGCCGCCCTCTCCGCCGATCTGGATGGCGACTTCAGCCGGGCCGTGGACGCCATTCTTGCCGCCAGGGGACGGGTGATCGTCTCCGGCATGGGCAAGTCCGGCCATGTCGGCCGCAAGATCGCCGCCACGCTTTCCTCCACCGGCACGCCGGCCTATTTCGTCCATCCCGCCGAAGCCAGCCATGGCGACATGGGCGCCATCGCCAATGGCGATATCCTGCTGCTGCTCTCCAAGGGCGGCGAGACCGAGGAGCTGGCCAACCTCCTCACCTATGCCAAGCGTTTTCACATTCCGATGATCGCCATCGCGGCGCGGGGCGATTCCACCCTGGCGCGCGCCGCCGAAGTGGCGCTGCTGCTGCCCGACGCGCCGGAAGGCTGCGCCATCGGCATGGCGCCGACCACCTCCACCACCATGATGCTGGCGCTGGGCGATGCCTTGGCGGTGGCGCTGATGGAACGGCGCGGCTTCGACGCCGTCCGCTATCGCGACTTCCATCCCGGCGGCAGCCTGGGCCGCGCCCTGGTGCGGGTGCGCGACCTGATGCATGGCGCGCGCGAACTGCCGCTGGTGCCGCCCGAAGCGGCGATGCGCGAGGTGATCGTGAAAATGACGTCCGGCGGCAAGGGCTTTGCCGGGGTGGTCGGCGTGGTGGACGGGGGCGGCGCCCTCACGGGCATCATCACCGACGGCGATGTCCGCCGCCATGTCGAGCGCGACCTGCTCGACCGCAAGGCCGCGGAGGTGATGACGGCGAACCCCGTCACCGTGCCGCCCGACATGCTGGCGGCCGAGGCGCTGGCGCTGATGAACACCGGCCGGGCCAGGATCACCAGCCTGTTCGTGGTCGAGGCCGGCCGCCCGGTCGGCATCCTGACCGTGCATGACTGCCTGCGGGCGGGGCTGGCATGAGCATGGCCGGAGAGCCCGCCAGCGACAGGCCGCGCTACGACTGGAGCGCCCGCGCCCGCTCCACCGCCTCCGACGCCATGCGCTACACCAGGTTCGTCACCCGCATGAAGCGGGTCACGGCGCTGTCGGCTTTTGCCGTGGTCTTCGCGGTGCTGGCCTTCTTCTTCCTCGCGCGCGCGCCGCGCCACCTGCCGCTCTCCTTCGAGACCCTGGGGGCGCTGAAGAACGATCTCGCCATGGTCAGCCCGCGCCTTTCCGGCGTCGATGACAATGGCAATCCCTTTGTCATCACCGCGAAGCTGGCGGTGCAGGATCCCAAAAACGGCAAGCGCGCCACGCTGCAGGGCATCGAGGCCGATCTCACCACGCCCCAGGGCTGGCTCAATGCCCGCGCCGGCCATGGCCATGTCGACATGGAGGCAAACGCGCTGACCCTGGACGGCGGCATCGATGTCTTCACCGACAGCGGCTACACGCTGCATACCGAACGCGCCGACGTCGATCTCAAGCGCAACATCATCAGCGGCAGCCAGGAAATCAGCGGCCAGGGGCCGAGGGGCAGCCTGCGTGCCGACCGTTTCCGCTATGACCATGCCGCCAGCCATCTGACGCTGGAAGGCCATGTGAAAACCGTCATCAACAGGAAGGGCTCATGAGACGAACGCTTCTGCCTGCCGTCCTGCTGGGGCTTTGCGGCCCTGCCGCCGGCCAGGCCTCGCTTCTGGGCAAGCATGATGCGGACCTGCCGATCGGCATCTCCGCCCTCAAGATGGACGCTGACATCAAGGGCAAGGTCGTCACCTATAGCGGCGATGTCCGCGCCACGCAGGGCGATATCCGCATGCGCGCCGACGCGATGAAGGACGACGCCCCCAACGGGAAGATCTACATCAACGGCAAGGTGGTGGTGGATTCGCCCGCCACCGGCACGGTCACCGGCGACAACGCCATCTATGACACGACGAAGAAGTTCGTGACGCTGTCCGGCCATGTCGTGCTGCACAAGCAGGGGCAGGCCACCATGTCCGGCAGCCTGCTCACGGTGGACATGGTCACCGGCAAGGCGACGCTGGGGGCCGCTCCGGTGGCCGCCACCGCCAACACCGCCGCCGCCCCGGGCGCGCCAGGCGACCGGGTCACGGGCGTGATCATCCCAAAAGCCGCGCAAACCGGCGGCCGATGACGGTTTCACAGTTCCTTAAGCACGAACGGGCATGATTTTTGCCATGACATTCGAAGATGCCGGAAATGCCAGCCAGAATCCCGCCGAAAACGGCGGCGACGGCCATCTGCGCGCCGTCGAGGGCGGCAAGGGTCTGGTGGTCAACCGCATCGGCAAGAGCTTCAACAAGCGCCCGGTGGTGCGGTCGGTCAGCCTCACCCTGAAGCGTGGCGAGGCGGTGGGGCTGCTGGGCCCCAACGGCGCCGGCAAGACCACATGCTTTTACATGATCACCGGCCAGATCGCCGCCGACACCGGATCGATCGAGGTGGATGGCCACGACATCACCCGCCTGCCGATGTACCGCCGGGCCCGCATGGGCATCGGCTACCTGCCGCAGGAGGCCTCGATCTTCCGCGGACTTACCGCCGAGCAGAATATCCGCGCCTGCGCCGAACTGATGGAGCCCGACGCCGCAAGGCTTGAGGCCATGGTCGAGGAACTGATGGCCGAATTCGGCGTCAGCCATGTCCGCAACACGCCGGCCATCGCCCTGTCGGGCGGCGAGCGCCGCCGCGTCGAGATTGCGCGCGCGCTCGCCAGCCGACCGCATTTCGTGCTGCTCGACGAGCCGCTGGCCGGCATCGATCCGATCGCGGTGGGAGAGATTCGCGACCTCGTCGGCCATCTGAAGCATCGCGGCATCGGCGTGCTGATCACCGACCACAATGTGCGGGAGACGCTGGGGATCATCGATCGCGCCTACATCATGCATGACGGCCAGGTGCTGATGGAGGGGGCGCCGCGGGACGTGGTTGCACACGAAGACGTGAGGCGCGTCTATTTGGGTGAACGCTTCAGTATGTAGCATGCTTCTTGC
>CAZNGO010000037.1:0-13569 GCA_964572805.1 uncultured Rhizobium sp.
CGGCCGCGGTGGTCCGGCCCCGCTGGCGCCGCCCAATCCCTTCCCGGCCGGCGGCACCGACAATATTTCCGACGGCGACTACACCATCGGTCCTGACTATGTGATTTCGGACGAACTGCGTCCGCACGCCGCCTGGGCGACCGGCGAACTGCACGAGTTCACCATGCTGGCCAAGGACTCCAAGATCTATCCCGGCCGCAAGCGCAAGGTCGGCTACCAGGCCGATGCCACCAAGGCGCCGGGCGGGCGCGGCAATGCCGTGCCGGGCGATGTGCAATGGGAAGACAGCCCCTATGAGCCGCGCCATGTCTGGGTCTACATCCCCGCCGGGGTGAAGAAGACCACGCCGCTGCCGGTGATCATCGTGCAGGACGGCGGCGGCTATCAGAGCCAGGTGCGCCGCGCCCTTGATGCGCTGATCAGCCAGAAGAAGCTGCCGCCCATCGCCATGGTGGCGCTGGATCCCGGCTCGACGCCGGTGGGCGCCGCGCGCGCCGAGGACTCCATCGGCAGCGAACGCGGCTATGAATATGACACCGTCAATGGCCGCTACAGCGACTTCATCGAGAAGGAAGTGCTGCCGACCGTTTCGAAGAAGCTCGGCATCCGCTTCACCAAGGACCCGGACGGCCGCGCCACTCTGGGCGGCAGCTCGGGCGCGGCGGCGGCCTTCACCATGGCCTGGTTCCATCCCGAGCGCTATCACCGCACCGTCATCTTCTCGCCGACCTTCGTGAACCAGCAGTCGCCGGTCGATCCCGCCAACCCGCACGGCGCCTGGGAGTATCACGATCACCTGATTGCCGACGCGCCGAAAAAGCCCATTCGCATCTGGATGCAGGTGGGTGAGCGCGACAATGGCTACAACGCCCCCAACGAGGCCTTCCACAATTGGGTGACGGCGGCGAACCGCACGGCCGCGGTGCTGAAGCAGAAGGGCTACCATTACCGCTTCGTCTTCGCCAAGGACGCCGGTCATACCGACAACCGGGTGCGCGAGCAGACCATGGCGGCGGCGCTGGAATATGTCTGGCAGGGCTACAAGCCTTCCGGACGCTAGAAGGGCGCTGGCCGGCTATTCCGCCGGGCAGGCCTGCGGCGCGCCGCAGCGCCGCAGCAGCGCGCGCAGATCGTTGATGGCCGGGAACACTTCGTTGTTGCGGTCATGGCCCTGGGCGTCCCAGGCGGCCTGCTCGCTTTCCACGATATCCTTGTCTTCGCGGAAGATGTTTTCGGTGAACCAGCTGATGAACGGCCAGGCAAGATGCGTCAGGCCGAGCCTGGACTTCTTCACCGAGAGAAAGCCGAACGTGTGGTTGCGCCGCTGCGTCCGGCCGATCGGGGTATAGCCGAGCCACACCGAAAGCATCGGCTCGCCGCCGCCGACCCAGACCCGCAGCGTCTGGTAGGGATAGCCGGTACGGATGGTCATCAGGTCCGCATAGCCTTCATCCTTGCCTCCCATCAGCGTGCCCAGGATCGCCGCCTCGCCCACCGACTGGCGCCCCGCCGTGCGGCTGAAGGTATAATCCACCTCGCACCAGTCATCGCCCTCGCGGCGCCCCAGGCAGGTCGCCTTGATCATTCCCATCTGCCTGCGGTGCAGGAACTGGTGGTTCATGTCGAACAGGTTTTCGTGCATGAAGCTGTAGTGGCAGGCGACGTCGCGCTTCAGGCGGCGGGTCTTGTAGCGGGCGTCCGCGACCGAACCCAGCGCCAGCGGCGCTTCGGCATCGGCCAGCAGCGGATTGCCCGGAAAGACGAAGATCAGGCCATCCTGCTCCCGCGCCGGATAGGACCGCACGCCATTGGGCAGTTTCTCGCGTCCCAGATAGGGAACATCGACGCATTTGCCGGCGCAGTCATAGCTCCAGCCGTGATAGCCGCATTTCAGGCGATCGCCCTCGACCTTGCCCAGGTGCAGCGGCACCTGGCGATGGGCGCAGCGGTCCTCCAGCGCGAAGACCTGGCCGCCGGCGCCCCGGTAGAGCGCGATGGGCTCGCCGCCGAAATCCCGGCCGATGACGCGGCCGGGGCGAAGATCATCCGACCAGGCCAGCGGATACCAGAAATCGGGATGGGCGCCGACACGGCGCAAATCGGCAGCGGGCAGCGCCGCGACGCTCGGGCTATCGGGTAAGATACGCATTCATGCCCCGCAGCCCCGTTGCGCCCCTGTGCCAGGCACGCTAGCAGCCATGTCCCGCCGCCGCAATCAGCAGCTTTCCAGCCAGGCCAGCATGAACAGGCCTTCGGCGTCGCGCCATTGCCGCGCCAGGCGCCAGCCCGCCCGCGCCGCCAGGGTTGCAAAGCCTTCGGGCGTGTATTTGTGGCTATCCTCGGTGTGCACCGGCTCGCCCTCGGCGAAGTCGAACGGGCGTCCGCCGATGGTGACGCGCTGGCGCGCCCGGCTGACCAGGTACATCTCGATCCGCCGCGCCGTCGGGTTGTAGGGTGCATAGTGATCGAAGGCGTCGGCAACGAAATCGGCGCCCAGTTCGCGATTGGCCCGCGCCAGAAGATTCTTGTTGAAGCGGGCGGTGATGCCGGCCGCGTCATTGTAGGCGGCGTGCAGGCGCGCCGGGTCCTTCACCAGATCAAGTCCGATCAGCAGCCCGCCATCCGGCAAGGCGGCGCGCATCCGCCGCAGCAGCCCGGCGGCGGCATCCGGCCTGAAATTGCCGATGGTGCTGCCGGGAAAGAAGCCGGCGCGGGCGCGCGCGCCCGGCAGCAGCGGCAGCGACAGGGCGGCGGTGAAGTCCGCCACCAGCGGCCGCAGCACCAGGTTGGGATAGTCCGCCGCCAGTTCCTCCGTCACCGCCAGCAGATAGTCGCCGGAAATATCGATCGGCGTGTAGCCGCGCGGGCTTGCCGCCTCCAGCAGCAGGCGTACTTTCTTCAGCGAGCCGGCGCCGAACTCCACGATCTCCGCCTGCGGTCCGATCAGCGCCGCGATCTCGCCGGCATGCGCCGCCAGCAGCGCCGTCTCGGTGCGGGTCTGGTAGTATTCGGGCAGCGCGCAGAGCCGCTCGAACAGGCGCGAGCCTTCCTCGTCATAGAAATATTTGCAGGGGATTTCCTTCGGCGAGCGGGCGAGCCCCTCCAGCAGGCATTGGGCGAAATCGCTGCCGCCTGTTTCGGCCAGCGGCGCGACGGTCCTCAGCGCGTCCATCGGGCGTCCTCCGCCAGACGAATTCCCGGGAATTGCCGGCGCGCCCCGCCCGAAAGCAAGGCTTTCGGGCAATTGAAAAATCGCCGCGCGCTCATGCGTCCTCCGCCAGACGAATTCCCGAGAATTGCCAGCGCGCGGCGGGCGGGAAGAAGTTGCGATAGCTGGGGCGGCAATGACCTTGCGGCGTCGCCACCGAGCCGCCGCGCAGCACCATCTGCCCGACCATGAACTTGCCGTTGTATTCCGAGGTCATGCCGGCAAAGGGGCGAAAGCCGGGATAGGGATCATAGGACGAGCGGGTCCATTCCCACACCGCGCCATGCGCAAAGCTGCCCGATGCCGCCTCCCACTCGAATTCGGTCGCCAGCCGCTTGCCGGCCCAGGCGGCATAGGCGGCAGCCTCGAAGAAGCTGACATGTGTCACCGGCGCATGGGGATCGGGCGCCTGAAGGCCGTTCAGGGTGAAGATGCGCCGGCTGCCATCGTCATCGCTCAGCCAGTAGAGCGGCGCCTGCCAGCCTTCGGTCTGGGCCAGCGCCCAGCCGTCGGAAAGCCAGAACTCCGGCCGGCGATAGCCGCCATCGGCGATGAAGGCGGCGTATTCGCCATTGCTGACCGGCCGCGAGGCAATGCGGAACGGCCGCAGCAGCACCTGATGGCGGGGCATTTCATTGTCGAAGCCAAATCCCCTGCCATCATGGCCGATGGCGGCGATGCCCGCCGGATGCGCCCGCCATTCCAGCGCCGAGGCCGGATGCGGCACGGACGGGGCATTGCCATAGGCAGGCAGCAGGGGATTGCAGAAGAAAGCGTGCTTGATGTCGGTGAGGATCAGTTCCTGGTGCTGCTGCTCATGGTTGAGGCCCAGTTCGGCCAGCGCCAGTTCCTCGTCATCCGCGTCGGCCAGCAGCTTTTCCATCGCCGCATCGACATGGTCGCGCCAGCCCAGCACGCGGTCCAGCGATGGCCGGCTCAGAAGGCCCCGCCGGGGCCGCGGGTGGCGCGGTCCGGCGCTTTCGTAATAGGAGTTGAAAAGATAGGCGAAGGCGGGATCGAAGGGCTTGTAGCCGGGGCGGCGCGCCAGCAGCACGGTCTCGAAAAACCAGCTGGCATGCGCCAGATGCCACTTCACCGGACTGGCGTCGGGCATGGATTGCACGGCGCAATCCTCCGCCGAGAGCGGCGCCGCCAGGGAAAGGGTGGCGGCGCGAACCTCCTGGTAGGCGGCAAGCGGCCGGGGTCTGGCTTGTCCGGCGGGCGACATGAATGCTCCTTCGAAACGGCGCCTGCGCTGGGGCACCCGCCACTCATATAAGCACAGCAAAGCGCGAAAGTTCCGCCGGCCGGTGCGGCAGGGCCTGCCGGCTCGGGAGGTTGCCGGAGGGTGTGAAAAATAGGAATTATATCCTATAACTTTGTCCGCCCGGCGGTCACCATCGCCGACGGTCGCTGCCGGCTGTGACCGGAAAGACGCAGGAAAAGGCCCTGCTTTCCTTGAGGCGTAACCCGCCATTCTGGTATTTTCACCCTGTTTGGAGTGGGACTTGAGAGCCCTATGACGATGCGTGCGCGCCTTGCTGCCGCCTGCGCGATCCTTGCCGCTTTCGCGGCAGGGCCGTCGCTGGCCGCGCCTGCCGCACCCAAGGGCCTGACCAGCTTCGGCGCCACCACCCTGACCGCCAATGATCTCGCCGCCCTGGCCATGCACGCGCCGGGCGCGGGGCAGGGGATGCCGCTGCAATCCTCCAGCTTCAGCAGCAGCCAGCTGCTGGCGCCGTCGCTGTCGCTGGACAGCGGCTACCGTTTCGACACCGCGGCGCGCTTCACCAGCTTCGATCAGCTGCTCAGCCCGCTGCGCGACACCGGTTCCCTGCTGAGCCTGGCCAATGGCGGCCGCTATGTCGGCCTGACCGTGATGCCCAGTTCCAATCTCGGCGTGCGCCTGGGGCTCAGCAACTGGACCGGACGGCTGGACGACATCGCCATGGATGGCGCCGCGATCGGCCTGCCCATGCTTTACGACAGCGCCCATGTCAATTCGGTGCTGGCCGGCGTGAGCTGGAATTTCAACGAATGGGTGAGCGGCGGCGTCAATGCCATTTCCTCCTCCCGCGGCGGCCTGCCTTTCGCCTATGCCAATCTGGCGCCCAGCAGCGTCACCCAGGCGGTGCAGTTCAGCGCGAACTTCAAGCTGGGCGAAAACTGGATGACCAGCGCCGCCTTCGGCGAAGGCCTGACCCAGCTGCGCCAGCAGGACGGCAGCGTCACCAGCCTGGATGCGCAGACCTTCGCCATCACCGTCGCCAAGCGCGGCGTCTTCGGCGATGACGCGGTGGGCTTCTCGCTCAGCCGCCCCGCGCCCGGCAGCGTCGGCGGCTTTGGCAGCCTGACGGGCTCGACCGGCGATCTGCCGCCGGTGATCGGCGTGGCGGGCCGGGCGCCGGAAACCGACTTCCAGCTTGGCTATGTCACCAGCTTCCTGGGCGGCAAGCTGGCGCTGCAGACCAACGCCGCCTACCAGGTCAATCCGCAGGGCCAGAGCGGCGCCAGCGCGGTCACACTGCTGTCGCGCGCCAAGATCAAGTTCTGATCCCATTCGCAACCACCTCCTTGCCGTCCTGGCAGCATTCGTCGCCCTGCTGCTGCTCTATGCCTTCTGGTGGGAGCCGTCGGGCCTGACCGTCCGCGACTATGAGCTGGCGCTGGATGCGCCGTCCCTCAAAGGCCTTTCCATCGCCGTCATTGCCGACCTGCATGCCGGCGCGCCCTATATCGACGAAGCCAAGATTGACGCGGTGGTGGCAAAAACCAACGCCGCCCGGCCCGACCTGATCCTGCTGGCGGGCGACTATGTCAGCGACCGCGAGGATGGCAGCCTGCGCCTGAACCTGCCGGCCATCGCCGAACATCTCAAGGGTCTGGAGGCGCCGCTGGGCGTCTATGCCGTGCTCGGCAATCACGATGTGCGGGTGGGATCGCGCGCGGTGGCGGCGGCGCTGAGCCAGGCCGGCATCCTGCTGCTGGACAATTCCCATGTCGTGATCGGCCGCGCCGCCGGACCGCTGGTACTGGCCGGATTCGGCGAGGAACCGGACGGCGAACGCGCCATGGCCGGGCTGGAACAGCAGCAGGCGCTCTGCCTGGTGCATCGTCCGGACGCCTTTCCGGGCCTGCCGCGCGCCTGTCTTCTCACCATCGCCGGTCACACCCATGGCGGTCAGGTGGCGCTGCCCCTGATCGGCCGTCCGGGGGTAAATATCGCCTCCTATTACGGCCAGCGCTATGCCCAGGGCATCGTCCATGAGGCAAGCCGCGTCCTGTTTGTCAGTTCCGGCATCGGCACCACTTTCCTGCCGCTGCGCCTGGGGGTGCCGCCGGAGATTTCGCTGCTGAGAATACGGTAGCGGCGGTCATCAGGCCCCGCTAAAACGCTCCCGCTTCACGAAGGACAGACCATGGCCGGCCCGCAATTCGTCTATTACATGAAAGACCTGTCCAAGACCTATCCGGGCGGCAAGCAGGTCCTGAAGAACATCTATCTGTCCTTCTATCCCGGCGCCAAGATCGGCATTGTCGGCGTCAACGGCGCCGGCAAGTCCACCCTGATGAAGATCATGGCGGGAATGGACAAGGAATTCACCGGTGAAGCCTGGGCCGCCGACGGCATCCGCACCGGCTACCTGTCGCAGGAGCCGCAGCTCGATCCGGGCAAGACCGTCCGCGAAAACGTGATGGAAGGCGTCGCCGCCAAGCAGGCGCTGGTCAACCGCTACAACGAGATCGCCGCCAACTATTCCGACGAGACCGCCGATGAGATGGCCAGGCTCCAGGACGAGATCGAGGCGCAGGGCCTGTGGGACCTGGACTCGCAGGTGGACCAGGCGATGGATGCGCTGCGCTGCCCCGATGGCGACGCCGCGGTGGAGACGCTGTCGGGCGGCGAGCGCCGCCGCGTCGCGCTCTGCCGCCTGCTGCTCGACGCGCCCGACATCCTGCTGCTGGACGAGCCGACCAACCATCTCGACGCGGAATCGGTGCAGTGGCTGGAATCGACCCTGCGCGACTACAAGGGCTGCATCATCCTGGTCACCCATGACCGCTATTTCCTGGATAACGTCACCGGCTGGATCCTGGAACTGGACCGCGGCAAGGGCATCCCGCACGAGGGCAACTATTCCTCCTTCCTCGCGGTGCAGGAAAAGCGCCTGAAGCAGGAATCCAGCGAGGAGGCGGCGCAGCAGCGCACCATCGCGCGCGAACGCGAATGGATCCAGCAGAGCGCCAAGGCCCGCCATGCCAAGAGCCAGGCGCGCATCAACCGCTATGAGGAGCTGGTCGCCAGGAGCCAGGAACAGCGCGGCACCACCGCCACCATCATGATCCCGGTGGCCGAGCGGCTGGGCGGCGTGGTCATCGATGCGGAGAACCTGGCCAAGGGTTTCGGCGACCGGCTGCTCTACGAGAATGTCAATTTCAAGCTGCCGCCCGGCGGCATCGTCGGCGTCATCGGTCCCAACGGCGCCGGCAAGACCACGCTGTTCAGGATGCTCACCGGCCAGGAAAAGCCCGATGCCGGCACGCTCAAGGTCGGCGACACGGTGCAGATCGGCTATGTCGACCAGAGCCGCGACGCGCTCGATCCCAACAAGAATGTCTGGGAGGAAATCTCCGGCGGCACCGATTTCATCGAGTTCGGCAAGACCAAGATCAATTCCCGCGCCTATGTCGGCGCCTTCGCCTTCAAGGGCGGCGACCAGCAGAAGAAGGTCGGCCAGCTTTCCGGCGGCGAGCGCAACCGCGTCCATCTCGCCAAGATGCTGAAGTCGGGCGCCAACCTGCTGCTGCTCGACGAACCCACCAACGACCTGGATGTCGATACGTTGCGCGCGCTGGAGACGGCGCTGGAGGATTTCGCCGGCTGCGCCCTGATCATCAGCCATGACCGCTGGTTCCTGGACCGCATCGCCACCCATATCCTGGCCTTCGAGGGCGACAGCCATGTCGAATGGTTCGAAGGCAATTTCCAGGACTATGAGGCCGACAAGAAGCGCCGCCTGGGCGTCGACGCCGACCAGCCCCACCGCATCAAGTACAAGCGGTTTACCAGGGCCTGAGGCGGCTGCGGCCCCCCGATAAATTCCCAACTGGCGAATGACCGGTTCTGACCCAAAGCGGACATACGGGCGGGTGGTCTGCCTGCTACCCCTGCGCTTTCCGAAGGCCCTGAATCTCGGCCCAGCAAGCCTCAATCCAAGCCCAAAAAAGCCCAGAATTCCCCGAAAGTTGCCAGCAGCCACCCCTTCTGACTGAATGGAACTTTGGGAACTTTCCGGCGGGGGCTGGGGTGGCGGAAGAACAGCAAGAGGGGGGCTCCGCCATGGCGGGGCTCAAGCGCAAATCCTGGCCTGCATGGCGTGTTGTTCTGACGGATTTCGCCATCGTCGTGCTGGGCGTCGGCGTTGCGATGGCCGCCCAGCAGGCGGTGGAGAAGATTCACGACAACAGCCGCGCGGCCGAGGCCCGTGCTGGCATCCGCGCCGAGATCGCCGGCAACCTGGGCAACATGGACTGGCGCAACGACACCGAAGCCTGCATGGCCAGAAGGCTGGACGAGGTTGATGGCCTGATCGCGGCCCTGGCGGCGGGCAAGCTGCCGCAGGAGGCGCTGTGGATCGGCGGGCCGATCGGCATCGGCGTGAACACCGGCCGGTACGAGACGGCGGTGCAATCGGGCGCCACCAGCCTGTTCGGCAGCGAAGAGCAGGCCGCCTATGCCGGCCTCTATGCGGATTTCAGAATTTGGTCCGAGTCCAATGTCCGTGAGCATCTTGCCTGGGCAGACCTGCGCAGCCTGGAGAAGCATCCGCCGCCCTCGGCTGCGCTGGATGCGATGCTGCGTGGCGCCGTGCAGGCGGCGCGCATCAATCGCTGGGCGCTCCAGGCGAACTACCTGGTGGCGATAAACATAGGGGCCCGCATCGGCGTCACGCCCCTAAAAAGGGAGAAGCTCAAGATGCCGGACAGCTGCGTGCCGTTGCACACGACACGACTGGAGGCGGTGAAACTGATGACGGGTCCCCTTTGGACGTTGCCGCCGCCGTGAGCGTGACAGACGAATGATCGCTTTTGGCGCAAAGCGGACATTGAAGATTGAGACTGAATGCATGAGGACGGCCTGATGGACATCCACAAACCAAAACCCTGGCATGGTTGGCGTGAGTTCCTGAAGGAGTTCGTGACGATCGTGTTGGGCGTTTCCGTCGCGTTGGCTGCAGAACAGGGCGTGGAATGGCTCCACAACAATCAACGCGCCGAACAGGCACGGGATGGCATCCGCACTGAAATCGCCGCCGGCGTCGGTCGCATGGCCGCGCGCGACAAATTCGAGAGCTGCGTCTCGCGCCGCCTGGACGAGGCGGAAGGGCTGATCGCTGACGCCGCCGCCGGCAAGCTGCCGTCCGACCCGATCTGGATCGGACGGCCCTTCCTCTATGTAATAGAAGACTATCAGTACAAGACGGCGACCCAGTCCGGCGCCGCCGACCTGCTGCCGAACCAGGAGCAGGCCACTTATTCCAGGATCTACAACGCCTTTTCTCAATATTCGCAGGCAGAGCAGGACGAACAGGCGGCATGGGGCGATCTGCGCGTCCTGGAGAAGCACCCGGCGCCAAGCCCGGTGCTGGAATGGCAGTTGCGCAGCGCCCTGCAGAAAGCCCGCCTGGCGCGATGGACGGAGGAAGCAACCTCTCGCGGGCCGGAAAATATTGCGCGGACGCTAGGGATCACGGTCACGCCGCTAACCAGGAACCGAAGCGTTACCAACCAGTCTGTCTGCATTCCAATTCACACGCCACGTGCCGAGGCTGAAAAGACGGTGGCGGCCGGGCGAGCGACGGGAGCCCTTGATGAACCCTGACGATCAAGGGTGCTGGCGAATGACCGCTTCTGGCGCAAAGCGGACATTGAAGATTGAGGCTGATTGCATGAGGACCGTCTGATGGACATTCATAAGCCCAAGCCGTTTCACAACTGGCGCGAATTTCTGAAGGAATATGCCATCATCGTGCTGGGCGTCGCCACCGCGCTGGCGGCGGAGCAGGCGGTGGAATGGCTGCACTGGAAAGGCCGGGTTCGCGACGCGGCCGAGGCCATGCGGCTGGAATTGCGCGATGACGATGGTCCCCAGGCCTATACGCGCATGGCGATGCAGACCTGCTTCGATCGCCAGCTCGATGCCATCGAGGGGGCGATAAACATGGGGCGGCCGCGCGCGGAAATAATCGCGCTTGCCGGCCTCTATCTGCCGCCAACGCCGACTTGGGATTCCAATGCCTGGAACGCGGTGCTGTCCTCCGATGTCGGCTCCCACATTTCCCCGGCCCAGATGATGAGCTGGTCCAAGCCCTATGTTTTTGTCGCCAGCCTCGGCACCCGCAATGACCAGGAGCGGGACGATCGCGTCGCGTTGTATCCGAGTCAGAGTCCGGATGAAAAGCTTTCCGCCGACGAGCGTGGCGCGCTGCTGGCGGCCGTTGTCCGGCTCAAGCTCGACAATCGCGGCATGGCGGCCCGCTCCTACGCGGTTCTGAACGCCATGAAGGGCAATGGCATCGCCCTGGGCGACGATCTGCAAAACAGCGTTCTGCAGATATTGCGCAAGCGCTTTGGCGAATGCGTTCTTGTGCCTTCACTCGACCCTCTGCCCGATGCCCCGAACCGTTTTCCCAGCATGAGAGGCCTGGTTGGTCTGCCGACCCTGGGGAAATGACTTTTTCCAGGGCGCCCCGAATGTCCGCTTCTGGCGCAAAGCGGACAGTGACGAATGCATCGGACTTGGCGCCTGATCCTGCCGTGAGCAAAAATGGAGGCTTGAATGCGAGCGTTGCCAATAGCATCACTGGGTCTGTTTCTGGGCATGGCTTGCGTCCCGGCTTTATCGGCGCCCGCGCCTGGCCATCCCGTGTATGGCTCCAATCCTGCCGTGGGCCATTATTTCGAACATGATGGGGTGAAGCTCTACTACGAAGTCTACGGCAAGGGCCAACCCCTTCTGCTGATCCACGGCAATGGCAGCGAGATCTGGAAAATGAGAAACCAGATCGCCTACTTCAGCGAGCATTACAAAGTCATCGCAATGGATAGCCGCGACCATGGCCGTTCTGGTGACGCCAAGGGTCCCCTGACTTTCGAAGCGATGGCGGATGATCTCGCGGCCTTGCTTGATCACTTGCATGCGACACCCGCGCTGGTGCTGGGCGTAAGCGATGGCGGGATTGAGGCGCTTCTCCTGGGCATGCGCCACCCGGACAAGGTCGGCAAGATTGCCGCCATGGCCGCAAATCTGGACCCCAGCGGCCTCGCCAGCGAATTTGTCAAGATGCAAGCATCGCCGCCGAAGCCCGCGCCGAACCATGTGCCGACGCGGGCCGAACGGGTCGAGGCGCTGGATCGAGATGAACCGCACATCAATCCCGATGCCTTGAAGGCGATCAAGGCGCCGACCCTGGTGATGGCCTCGGATCATGATGCCGTCGCTGACGAGCACACGCTGGAAATCTATCACCACATCGCCAATAGCCAGCTGGCCATCTTTCCCGACGCGACACATGTTATCGCGCTGGATGATCCGGCCCGCTTCAATGCCACGGTCGAACGCTTCTTCCGGACGCCCTACGTGAAGAAGGATCGCGTCCTGGACATGATGAAAACCCTTCAGCGGACAGCAAAGGAATATGCGGCGGCGCACCCTGGCGTCGGGAGGAAAAATTGATTTTCCTGCGGTCGGAAGAGTTTCGCATGAAACCGATCCGATTCCCTTGAGGCGAATGTCCGCTTTGGCGCAAAGCGGCCGTTCATCCGGAAGATCATCCCGAGACCGCCTATCAAACCATGCAAAAATAATTTTTCGCCGCCATTCTTCCTGCCGCATCAGGCGCTAACGCCCCGTCCACCGTCCGCCGCGCCCCAATCCTTATCCCCCCATCGCCGGGACCTGCGATACTGGCGAAATGAAGAAGAAGCCGCCCTCCAGCTCCGTCCTGCCGCCGCCCGCCGTTGAAGTGCCCTCGAACCCGCAGGGGGAGGGGGGAGGGGGCAAAACCCCTCAATCAACGATCAAGCTGTTGCGGCCCGACCAGGTCTGGCACCCCAAGATTGGCGCGCCCCATGGCAACCGGAATGCGCTGAAGCCTTTCAACGCCCTTCGCCGCCGCGTCCGCGAACTGCATCGCCGGATGCGCCAGGCGCTCAGGGCCGTGCCCTGAGTCCCGCAAGCGCATTGCTGCAGCCGCGAACCGCCGGCAAGCCCGTGAAAGCGGTTGTTGGCAGGGGCAGGGGCGTGTGGTTTGCTGGCGCAAAAGGGGCGTAACCCCGATGTGGATCAAGGCAGTCCTCCCTCTTGGCGTGTTTGCGCTGGCCTTTGTGCCGCGGCCGGTCGCTGTCGGCACGCCGGCGCCGGCCAGACCCGTTTCCGAATCCTCTTTCACCACCATCTGCCGCGACGGCGCATTGCCGGTCAGCCGCCCCGATCCCGCCTGGGTTGCCACAAGCTTCGGCGATGACGGCTGCCGCCTGGCGCCGGTGCCCGCGGCGATAGATGGCGCCTCGGCGCCGCGCGAGAAAATCGTGGCGGCGATGGCCGAAGCCAAACGCTATGAAGCCGCCGCCGACGCTTTTGGCCAGTGCGTCGGCGCTTTTGTCGCCGCGCATGCGGCAGGCATCCACCACCTGACCCCGGCGCAGGCGATCATCGAAAATCACCGTCTGCTTGCCGGACAGAAAAGCAGGGAGGCCGTCGCCGCCCAGATGCGCGCGGCGATCGAGGCGTTCAACGAATACGGGATTGACTGTTCGGGCTAGAAGCAAACCAGGAAATACAGGGGGAGAACTCGCAATGAAAAACCTGATGCGTTCCCGCAAATTGCTGGCCGGTGTCGCGCTGGCGGGCCTGATGGCGGTGGCCGGCGCGGCCCCGGCCCAGACGCCGGGCGATGTGATGGTGCCCTGGTTCGAGGCCGATCCGCTCTGGCCCAAGCCCCTGCCCAACAACTGGATCCTGGCCGCGGTGATCGGCGTCGATGTCGACGCGCGCGACAATGTCTGGATCATCCACCGGCCGCAGACCCTGGAGCAGAAGGAATCCTATTCCACCCGGGGCGAGGCCGACTGCTGCACCGCCGCGCCCGACGTGCTGGAGTTCGATCGCGCCGGCAACCTGATCCGGCACTGGGGCAAGGTCGAAGGTCATGACTGGCCCAGTTCCAACCACGGCATCTCCGTCGATCGCGACGGCAATGTCTGGCTGGGCGCCAATGGCGCTGCCCAGCCCGGCCCGCCGCCCGGCAGCGCGGCGCAGTTCGCCGTCGCCACCGCCGGGCGCGGGGCGGGGCGCGGTG